>DSCS01000024.1 GCA_011048995.1 Bacillota bacterium | reverse complement strand
TGATCGGCTTTAATAAGTCAAAAGTTTTTCTGCAACTTGTAGTGCTTTACAAATGAAAAAAGGGAGCGCTTGAAACGCCCCCTTTGACAATCAGGCCAGATAAAGGCCGTAGAGATATCCCACAAAAGTAGAAAGGATCGAGACAAGTCCCACATAGACAAGGGTTTTCTTCCAGCCGATCTCACTTGCAATGACAAGGATCGAGGGAAGCGAGAGGGACGGCCCTGCCAACAGCAAGGCCAACGCCGGCCCCTGCCCCATGCCCGCACCGATCAATCCTTGGAGAATAGGGACTTCCGTCAAAGTGGCAAAGTACATGAGAGCTCCTGAGATAGAAGCGAAAAAATTTGCCGCAAGAGAGTTCCCCCCCACAAGAGAGGCAACCCATTCACCGGGGATGATCCCCTCATGGCCCGGACGGCCGAGGAAAAATCCTGCCACGAAAACACCGGCAAACAAAAGGGGGATGATCTGCAGGGAGAAATCGCGCGTGGCGCTCCCCCATTCTTTCAACTCGTCCCGCTTGAACCATTTGTAAAGCATAAACGCCAAAGCTAAGGCAAAAGCTCCGGCGATGTAGTACTTTATACTGAAAATAGTGTCCCAGAGAGCCGAAGAACCGCGGGAACCGGCCCAGTTCAAAAAGATCAGAATCCCGATCATGGATCCCATATACAACCCGTTCTGAAGAAGAGTACGGGGCTCTTTGCCTCCCTGCAATGTAAACATGCGCTCATCGGTCAGGCGGGCTTCATCGCTTTTTTTGAAGATAAAATGCATGATCAGTCCGATGACAGCAGCGAAAATAACCGCCCCCACAGCCCGAGCCAGGCCGATCTTCCAACCTAAAACTTTTGCCGTGAGGACGATAGCCAACACATTGATAGCCGGGCCTGAATAAAGAAAGGCGATGGCTGGTCCCAGCCCTGCCCCCTTTTTATAAATTCCCTTAAAAAGGGGCAGAATGGTGCAGGAACAGACGGCCAGGATCGCCCCGGAAACAGAAGCCACGCTGTAGGCGGTCACCGGTTTCGCTTTAGGGCCCAAATATTTGATGACGGCCTGTTGGTTTAAAAAAACGGAGATCGCCCCGGCGATGAAAAGAGCCGGAATCAAACAGAGGAGCACATGCTCGCGGGCGTAATCGGCCAGCATATAAAAAGCTTCCAGAAGAGCTCCGGTTACGCGTGCATGATGAAAGGGGATAACGTAGAGAGCCACAAAAAGGCCCGCTAAAAATGCGAGTTTTTTTTCTTTACTCATAACATCTCCCTGACCCATTGTCTCACTTTTTCTTCGATGGCATCGCGTATTTTCCGCGTTTCTGTTAAGATAACGGATTCTTCGCCGGTGAACGCCGAAGGATCCGCAAAGCTCCAATGGAGGCGCTGCGCTTCACCGGGGAAAATCGGGCATTTCTGTCCCGCTTCCGGATCACAGACGGTGATGACGATATCAAAGGATCGTCCTTCGTTATAGACATCTATGACGCTTTTAGGGACATTTTCGGAGATATTGATTCCCTTCTCCGCCATCACTTTCACCACATAGGGGTTAAGG
>DSCS01000033.1 GCA_011048995.1 Bacillota bacterium | reverse complement strand
GCCGGCGAGTATCTCAACAAACAAGTTGCCAGCCCCCTGATCAACCTTGTCGATTTTGCCCATACAGCAAGAGGACAGCAATGCCCTGTTCCGGTCTATGTGGATGATGAAGGGACTGAAGCTATCGATAGTGTGATCATTGAAAACGGGATATTAAAAAACTATCTGTTGAATAAGGAAGCAGCCCGCCATTTTGGAATGAACCCCGCCGGCAATGCCCGGGCTTCTGAATATACCGATGAACCCTTGATCCGTATGAGAAATACAGCGATTCTTCCGGGAGATGATAAGTTTGAAGAGATGTTGGCATCCATAGATAAAGGATATTATCTGGTCAAATCGAGTAACGGACAGGCCGACAGCACAAGTGAGTTTATGTTCGGAGTCGTTATGGGCTACGAGATCAATAAGGGGAAAATCGGACGGGCGTTGAAAAACACGACGATATCCGGAGTCGCTTTTGAAATGATGAAGACGGTTACAATGGTTTCAGATCAAATGTCATGGAGTTGCACCGGAATGTGCGGGAAAAAACAAGCTATTCCTGTTGGAATGGGAGGGCCGGCCGTGAAATGTAAAATCAATATCGGGGGTAAATAATATGGAAATGTCATATGATAAAAGCCGTTCTCTTCTTGAAAAGAGCTGCAAAGCCCTTCAAGGCTCAGGTGCGGAGAAAAGTTCTTGTTTTCTGACTTATTCAAAGACTCATGAATTAAATGTCGATGGCGGGGAGATCAGCCTTTTCAGGACGATTTTTGACACCCGCTTGACTTTGGCCGTCATTCACGAGTTAAAAAAAGGAACAGTGACAACGAACCGGACAGATGAGCGCTCTCTTCAAAACGCTGTTGAAGAAGCCTATGAAATGGCGTTGTCATCGCAGCAGGATGCTGCCTATGATATTGCTGAAGGCCATACGCTAAAGGTAAAGGGGAATATTTCGGAGCCTGAGAGCGAACTCATGTACGAGAGGCTGAAAGAGATGACGGCTTTGGTAAAAGAGCGATGGCCTGAGGTGATTGTAGAACAGGCCATTTTACGCCATAAAGATAACGTCAGACATTATCAAAACAGCAGATCAGCTGATCTTTATGAAGAACAGGGATATTATGAATTGATGATGATGTTCACAGCGAAAAAAGGGGCGAAAAGCTCCTCTTTCAACGGATGTTTTTTGGCTATGAATGATTTGTCCCGTCCCCTTCTTAAATATGGAGGATTGGAACGATTGATCAGCGAGGCACCGCGCCAGATCGAAGCCCGGCCTTTCCCCGGGAAAAGTGTCGGGGATATTATTATTACACCGGAATGTTTAGACGACTTTATTGAATATTTAGCTATTCATTTAAGCGACAGAGCCTTGATCACCGGAACTTCTTTTCTTAAAGATTCGCTGAATAGGACCGTAGCGCCGCCTTTTCTGACTCTCAAATCTGCCCCTCGGGATACAACAATGGCCGGAGGATATGCAATCACACGGGATGGTTTTCCGGCAGAAAACCTGACCATTATTGATAAAGGCGTTTTGAAAAGTTATCTTCTCAGTCAATACGGGGCCAATAAATGCGGTCTTGAGAAAGCCGTAAACGACGGATCTTTCTATGTCATAGAGCCCGGGTCAGAGTCCCTGGAGTCGATGATCAGGAACGTTGATAAAGGGTTGATCCTGAACAGATTTTCAGGAGGCAATCCCGGAGAAAACGGAGATTTTTCAGGAGTAGCCAAAAACAGCTTCCTGATCGAAAACGGAAAGGTGAAGGG
>DSCS01000042.1 GCA_011048995.1 Bacillota bacterium | reverse complement strand
GATGGGAATGGATGAAGAAAAAATATATTTTATTGACAGTCAAAAGAATTCCATTGAGTTTTTTGAACATGACGGCTCTTTTGACGACTCTGTCCTTATTCAGGACGGGACTTATTGGCTCTCTTTCGGAAATTGTGTCGTCACACATTTTGAAGACAATTATTATCTGGGGATGACATATCCGGGATCTGTAGTGAAAACGGACAGTCGTTTCAATGCCATAGGGCGGGCAACCCGGGAGTCTGTATTTGAAATAGAAAAAATATTTGAAAACCTGGCCAGATACACTGTCGACGAAAAGGGTGCCGTCTTTATGGTGATGCTGGGCCTGAAAGGGAAGTATGAAATAAGAAAATACAATCGTGAGATGACATTAATACGAACGGCTCTAAACGACGACGGGTTGAATAACATGCTGACTCTTGAAATCTGCCGGTTTCCCGACGGCTCTTTTGAGGCAAACGGCGGAGTGGCTGCGATATCTTTATGTGTAAAGGACGGGCTTCTTTATGTCTTAAGAGGTGTTGCCGGCATTAACGAAGTGAAATGGGAAAAGGGAGAAAAAAAATATTACGGCCTGCCCATTCCCGGCCTGGAGCATGGATTTGTCGATATTTTTGATGCTGAAACCTTGAAGCATATCAAACGTGTGGAAGCCGATTTTTTGAAGCCTCATCAGGACTATCGCCTTTATCCCTTAAAAGACCGTTTTGTTTTCGTGGCTGTCTATGAAGTCGATAAAGAGACGGGAAAAGGAAAAGAGACGGGTAATTACATCTATACGGCAGGCCTTGAAGACTCCTATTGATTATTCTATGCAGAGGATCAGAGAGGCCTTATAATGGAAGCGTAAAAAAGGAGGTCTGTTTTGAATCTGGAGTATTTGGACAAATTTAAAAATGAGTTCAGCGAATATACGGAACTGCGTTATCAAAAAAACAATAATGTGCGTCTCTCTTTATTGAACGGAGATGTCATCTCCAATATCAGAAACAGTTCATCGGGGATTTCTGCCCGTGTCTATGCCGGGGGTGTCTGGGGGTTTTCATCAGACCCGGAGACCGGGGAAACAAATGTCAGCAATGTTATCAGGGCTGCTACGGAGAATGCCCGATTTCTGGACAGCAGAGAAAACCGTCATGCCATGCCTCTTATTTACGGGAGCGCCGAAGGGTATCATGATTTTTCATCTAAACGTAAAAAAGCCTCTCCCAAAGAGATCATCGGATTTCTCAAAGAGATCGACGCCTATTTGCTTAAGAAATACCCTGACTTGACAGCACGCTCTGTAACGATGTCGAACCTTGATATGGAGAAAGCTCTTCTGACATCAGAAGGCTCACGGGCTTATTCTCTGATTCCCCGTTCTCTTCTCATCATATCGTTGACTTTGGATAAGGGAGGAGGCCCGGTCGATCTCTACGATGTCTTCGGGGGATTCGGACAATATGAAGATCAATTTGGAATTGCTGAGGACTTTTATGAATCTCTGGACCTTTTTTACGAACGTTTGAGAGAAAAATCTGCGGGGATTTATCCCGATGCCGGGGAGCATGATGTCATCCTGGACGCAGACTTGGCCGGTATTTTAGCCCATGAGGCCATCGGCCATACCACAGAAGCGGATATTGTCCTGGGCGGCTCCATAGCCGGCGAGTATCTCAACAAACAAGTTGCCAGCCCCCTGATCAACCTTGTCGATTTTGCCCATACAGCAAGAGGACAGCAATGCCCTGTTCCGGTCTATGTGGATGATGAAGGGACTGAAGCT
>DSCS01000014.1 GCA_011048995.1 Bacillota bacterium | reverse complement strand
CGAAATTTCAGGATTCAATTCATAATAGGTCCAATAAGAGGATTTCTCCTCAACGATCAGGTCGATTGCTTTCATTTTTTTAAGATGCCCCGAGACGGTGGCATAACTCAATTCTAAAATCCCCACAAGCTCGCAGACACAGCACTTGCGCTCCTGAAGAAGCTTGATGATCCGAAGCCTCTTGCACTCCCCCAGCACTTTCATCATCTCAATGAATGAACAATCCATTTCGCTCACCTCCGAAATCAATTTATTCTGAACAATCCATTTCGTCAAGTTAAATAATGGTTAATTTTTTGTTTCCTCTGAAATCAAAGCAAAGCAACCAAAATGACCAATTTGCTTTTTCATCGTTGAATAATTATGAAACTGATTTCTGAAACGGAATACCCGCACCTGATAAAGATAGAACCAAGTGCGGGTAAAATACTACTGAATTTCGCTGATAACTAATTCATTGTTAATGAGATTAAATTTTTCTTGTTTTTCATCCCATATATATTGCTGATAGGCTATTAAGCCATCATTTCCGAACGGGTAGACAAGGACAACATCAACATCTTTTTGATCTTCTACGACAACAAAACCCTCAAATTCCCCGTGCTGAGTATAGGCCTCCAACAAAGAGGCATTTTCCTCATCAGGAAGCGAATTCGAAATCAGATATCCTTCATTATAGCTTGTTGTCATCAGCACACTCGGGCGAGGAGGCATCCCTCCCTTTTTGACATAGTAGGCAGCCCTTTTCGTTGATATCAGTTCAGGGATATTATTTTCGAAAGTATAGAATTCCAATTCACCGTTGAAAATCCCGGAATTCAGGGCGCCTTTTGGAGAGATCGTGACACGATAAGCAGATTCCATGACCTTCGCCGGGGTCATTTTCGTTTTTTTTACCTTCTCATACCCGATGACAAATTTCCCTTTTTGATCGTATTCCGATATCTTATAATCTGACATCGCGGAAGTCACAAAAAGCCGATCTGGCGCACAGACGTCCAAGCTTACAATTTGCCCGCTGTCGATGTAGAATTCATCTTCAAAAACAAGTTCTCCCTTTTGTGGATCAATGGTGAGGAGAATGACTTTGTTACTTCGCGAATCTGTAATATAAGCTTTTCCTTGTTTGACGACCCACAAATTACTGTATTCACTCATTTCCCCCGGTCCAGTACCCGGTTTATGGTACTCTGAGACAACATCTCCTTCCATGGAATAAGAAACAATAGAACGGGATGTACGGTTCTGCGCGATGATATATTGATCATACAGAAAGATGTTCGTCAGAAAACCGGGCTCACTTAAAGTGATAATCTGTTGTTGAACACATTTTCCTTTAACCATCTTTTTGTCAAAATGTCCTAAAACATCCGCCTTTTGAGAGCAGGACTGTGTCATCATCAATCCTATCAAAAGAACAATCGGATAAAATCTTTTAAGAGCGTTGATTGTACTGCTGAGCATAAACCCCTCCTTCTTTGCCTAACAACTCTTCATGGACCCCTTCCTCAATGATAATACCGTCATTTATGACAATGATCCGGTCACAATCAGCGATCGTATTAAGCTTGTGGGCGACAATAAAAACAATAAGATTCGATGAGATTTGATTGATCGTATCGGAAATATACTTTTCAGAGATATTGTCGATGTTAGAAGTCGCTTCATCCAGAACAAGGATTGTCGGCTTCCTGATCAGGGCTCTGGCTATGGCAATACGTTGTTTTTGCCCGACAGATAAATTATTCCCCCGTTCTTCGATCATGGTGTTCTCTTTTTCTTTCAATCCACTGACAAACTCCCAGACATGGGCTTTTTTTAAGGCATCAACAACCTCTTCCCGGCCGGCATATCGGTTGCCGAAAGCAACGTTCTTATAAATTGTATCATTGAACAAAAAGGGCTCTTGCTCAACCAGAGCTGTTTTTTCTCTTAATATGCTCATATTATTCTG
>DSCS01000001.1 GCA_011048995.1 Bacillota bacterium | reverse complement strand
GGCTTACTGTCAAGGATACAGGTATCGGAATCCCCCACGATAAACTGGAAAGGATTTTCGAACGTTTCTATGTTGTGGACAAATCCAGGTCCCGCCAAACAGGCGGCACCGGGTTGGGGCTTTCTATTGTCAAACATATCGCCCTGCTTCACGGCGCTTCTGTCGACGTCCGTTCCCTTGAGGGCCAAGGCTCCTGCTTTTCTTTTGGATTCCCGCTTCTGAAATAAAAAAAGGGGGCTCATTCATTGAGCCCCCTTGCCTTTAAATATATCCTTTTACAATTATGACGCTCTTTTTAAGTCAACAAACTTTTGAACGACATACTGCATTTTATTTTTATACTCCAGCAAAAGACCGTCCCATTTTTCAAGCTCTTCCTGACGGCTGTCCACAGCCTGCGCCATCTCCGCCTGCTGAGGATTAAACTTATCAAGATGAGAATCGATGTTCCTCATAATCCCTTTAGCGTCATTGATCAGCCCTTTGGCCATGTTTTTCAGTTTGCCTGCTTTAAGATAATCCTGCATTTGACTTAACCGCGTTGTATAATCTTCAACATCAAAATACGCTGTCCCGATTTTTCGAATAACATCTGCTGAGACACTCTTTACACCCTTGATCTCTTCAACACGACGGGAAAGGACCTGGAGGAGCTCACGCGCTGTGTCATACTCTTTTTGATTGATTTCAGCAGCACTTTCCGCTTTTTGAAATGACGCATACACATCATCGATCATTTTAAACTCTTCTTCACGTTGAGCCAATTCCGCAAAATTTTCATTAATTTTGGGAATATTCGCTTTGACAAGAGAAAACTTTTCAACCTCTGCCTGTACATCTTTTTTGATTCCGTCAAGCTGACCCAAAATATCCACAAGAACTTTTTCCGGATCGACTACAGAAAGTTTTTCCTGGGTCAACACATACTTGAACGGGTACCGGTCCCGGGAAAAGACAGTCAGCTCATAATTCCCGGCAGATTGCTCCTTATAGGCAGTTCCTTTAGTTTCAGGATCAAAAACAGCGACCATCGTTTTGAGATCGACCTGATCGAACTGAAAAACGCCGGACCGATCGATATCAGCCACGACCTTTTTGACGGCTTCGATTCCCTCTCCGGTTGTTCCGGGCAACTCGCCGTCATATTTTGTCTTATACATATCAATAGCCACCTGAAGTGTGGATAACGTTTTTTCCGCTTCAGAACGGCTGTGCAAATCCTTCTGGTTCAACTGAGTAGGCCGTACAAATGAATATATCAGGGCCCCTAATAGAACAACGATGACGAGGTCCAAAAGGATCATGCTTTTTCCTCTATTGTTCATACACCACCTCCGTATTATTTCTCCATTATCCTAACATAAGAGCGTTCAAAGTCAACATTTATGTTGAAGTTTATTCTCTTCTTTCAGCCTGCTCCGTATCTCATTTAGAGCCTGCGCATAAAAACCTCCGGCAAAATCGGGAAAAGTCCATGGGAAAGAAACCCAGGCTCCTTTTCTATATTGCAATATCATATCCCCCCAGACGGATCTTCCTAAATAAAGTTTTTGCCCCCCCTCTTTGTAGGAGGCTAGCACGATTTTATAAGTATCCATATACCCGGGGTCGATATTCACTTGGCGTTTCCCGTCTTTGCACCATTGATTTTCCTCACGCGATGCCTTCTCTTTCCATAGAACAAGCTCTTCCGGGCTCTTCAGCGGGCTGAAAGAGAGAAAAAAACGAAAAAGTCCCGCTCCCATCTCTTTTTCATAATATCCGGTCATCTCAAAAGGAAAAACAGGGCTGATATAATCAACAGGCCCGAAAACCCCTTCCAAAGCTTCGACGATCTTCTGTTGACTGACTTTCGGAGACGCAATCACGCCTGCAAAGAATTTAGCCAGCGGAGGGCTCACGTTTTTCCCCTTTCAGGGCATTCAATGCCTCCCTGGCATTCTGATACATTTGAGGATGTATCC
>DSCS01000041.1 GCA_011048995.1 Bacillota bacterium | reverse complement strand
GTAATAAAGCGTCTGTGAGATCCCGTAATGGCTACATAGCTGGCTGATATTCACCTCGCCTTTCATCCCTTCAAGGACGATCCTCAGTTTGTCTTTGCTCGCCCATTTCCCTTTCCCCATTAAGGCTCCTTTCTCATTCCACTCTAAACCATTTTGACCCTTCTGTTAACGGGGAGCAGTATATATATTTAACTTATCTTTTTTTTCCAGACTTTTAAAAAAACCCTTGACATCCGCAGTAGCCCTACTAATGTTTCCTTATGAAGAAACATCTTGCCTTCCTGATTTTCCCCCAAATCTTATCAACTCTTATTCGTCTTTTCTTTTCTACCGGGAAATATCGATGTCGTCCCTCCTTAATATCGATTTGATCTGCTGATTTGATTTTGACAAAAATTGAGGAGGAAATCATGTTTTACAATTCTGTTTTGGATTTAATCGGGAATACCCCTTTGGTGCCCATTTATCATTCAGGCTTCAAGGGGGCTCTTTTTGCAAAACTGGAAGGGTTGAACCCCGGCGGCAGTATCAAAGACCGTCCGGCCCTTTATATGATTCGCCAAGCTTTGAAAAGCGGCGATTTACAACCCGGAATGACGATTCTGGAAGCCACTTCCGGCAATACCGGAATCGGGCTGGCCTTGGCAGGGGCCCTGCTTCATATCCCCGTTCACATTGTCATGAGTGAAAGCGCATCCCCTGAACGCGTGAAGATTCTTCGTGCCTTAAATGCCCGTATCTTTTTTTCTCCCGCCGAGCTTCATACAGACGGAGCCATTCGCTTGGCAGAAAAGATCTATTCCCGGTCTCCAGAGGCCTATTACCGCCCTGACCAGTTCTCAAACCGTGCCCATCGCGACATCCATGCCCGAACCACTGCAAAAGAGATATGGAATGACCTGGAAGGAGACATTGACGCTGTCATCGCCGGAACAGGAAGCACGGGGACACTGATGGGACTTTCTTCGTTCTTCAAAACGACACAAAGAAAAGTCCGTATCATCGGTGTGGGACCGGCGCAGGGGGAGATCATCGACGGCATAAAGGATATTCACAGCAGTATGAGACCACCGTTATGGGATGAGACACAAATCCATGCTCTTTGGGACGTTTCACGCCGGGAAGCCATTGCCGCAGCCCGGAGGATGATCCGAGAAGAAGGGATATTTGCCGGAATCAGCAGCGGCGCGCTTTATGCGGCCTTTCTCCAAAATCAGCGCACCCTTTGGGGGAAAAGAGTCGTTTTGATCCTGGCGGATAACAGCTTCCGTTACATGGAAAGCGACCTTTTTGACCCTTCCTGTATAACGGCCGATGCTTTGGCACCGGCCGTATAGGAAAAAAGGACTTGATTTATGTATAGAGATGATTATAATAGCTTTCACATCTTTAAGGAGGTGATGAATTTGATTCATCTGACGCGTTTGTGTTCTGATAACTGTTTAAAAGATCCGATTCTATTAACACGCCACTACCTTCTTGTCTTCAAAATGTTTATTCTTAACATGGTGATGTGTAGCTTCGCCTGAATCCCGCACTTTTACCCTGATTTAAAACCGTAACCCAAACACGAACATTCCCCGGCACTGTCTGTTCCGTATTGCCCGGGCTTGTCCGGGAATGTTGATTAAGGAGATCAAAATGTATCGTATTATAAAATTCGGAGGTTCGGTCCTCTCTGATGCAGAGTCCCTGTTCAAGACCGCATCGATCATAGAATCCTACCCCGACAAACGCATTATCGTCTGTTCTGCCTTGAAAAATGTCACCGCCTCCCTGTTGCAGGCCCTTTCCGAAAAAGAGCAGAATCATCAAACCTTCAAAAAGATACTTCTGGCTGTCAAAGAAAAGCATATCCTTCTATTGAAAGAAACTGTCTCTGAAAAAGAAGCACGCAACGGGGAAAAGGAGATCGCACATTTGATTGCCGAGGCCTTGCTGCACCTTGATTTAGCCCCAAACTCCCTGACTCTCCCCGAAGCTGCTTTTTTGATTCTCTTGGGAGAACGGCTCTCCTGTCTTCTCTTGAAAAGTATCCTGCAGGAACGCGGATTAAAGGCCGTTATTCGGCTCCCTGAGGAGATCCCTCT
>DSCS01000074.1 GCA_011048995.1 Bacillota bacterium | reverse complement strand
TTTAGCGGAGCGAAAAAGCTGTAATAGGGGTCGCGTCTTGTATTTAGTATTATAAAGGAATGTCATTCATAGGATTTACAGATGATGAAGTCATGTCATCTTTTCAGAAAATAATAGCTCTGTGATAAAGAACTATTTTTCCTCTATCAGGTATCGCATAATACCAAATACAAGACGCGACCCCTCTACCCGCGACCCCTCTCCTAATTGCCGGCGATGTCCACGTTCAGGACTTTGATATATTCCGGACCCTTGTAATTCCTGCGGATGATCTCTTCAGAAGAAAAGAAGACGCGACTCATGGCTTCTTTCATCATGCCGGTGACCGATCCTCCTTTGACGGGGATGCGTTTACCGTTTTTGACCACATAACCGTTGCGGATCTCTCCGGAAAAGGCTCCTGTGAGGGCATTGGGGGTAAAGGTGGAAAAACGGGAGAGGACATAGGTGCCTTCTGTCTCCAGCTCCTTTATTGAGCGCGTTCCGCACTTCACTTCCGTATTTCCGGGAGAGCCGGTGCAGGGCATATTCAAGTACGTCGCATATTTCCTGTCGGCGGCGAATCCTGTGACGATACCGTCTTGGATGACATCGGCTCTTTGGGCGACGGTTCCGTATTGGTCATAATCCATGGAGAGATACCCGCCGGGAATATGAGGATTGAAGGAAAGGCTGAGTTTGTCCCCGTGGAAGTCTTCAGCGATTGCATCCCCCGGTTCAAAGACGGAGGATTTGTTGAATTTCATGGAGGCATTGAGCTGAGTGGTATAGAAATCGAAAAAGTTGTCTAAGGCTTCTTCCGTGAAGATCACGTCACATTTTCCGGTTTTGGGAAGCTGTGCTTTGACGTTGTCTTGGGCAAAGCCTATATACTTTTGAAGCAGATTTTTTAAATCAAGGATATCAATAAAGCGTTCGATCCGCATGAGAACGGATTCCACCTCGTTTTCGCCTTCTCCCGTCAGGAAGACAGCTTCCAGAAGGATTCTGCTGTTTTCGCTTTTGTGGTCCAGGCCTTTGGAATTAAACCGTTCAAAGCGGTTATGGGAAAGAAAGATCTCCGAAGACGCCAGGCGGACATCGGGGTTTTCTTCCATCTGATTAAAAATGGTCTTTTTGATTTCATTGATCGCTTTCTCTCTGTCTTTGCGGATCAGGGGATCGCATGTTTCTGCTCCTTTTTCAATGGGAACAAAAGCGTCATAATCGTAAAAAGGGTTCAGGGCCAGAGAGGCGGCCGTGACAGCATCGTCAATCTTCTTTTTGATCTCATTTTCAGTTTCGCCAGGTAAAACCTGAAAACTTGCGCTTCCTGTGAAGCGTTTTCCTTTTTTTTCTTTATGGACAAGAATCTCAACACGGTAGAGAATCTCTTCGACACGACGTTTTTGTTCCACACTGTCAAAGATCAGATACAGCTCATCGCGCTCTTCGTGTTGCACAGTGAGGCTCCAGCTGCTGATCTCTTTGTGGGCCTCTAAAAGATTGATGATCTTTTTTTTCATATGATACTCCTTTATGTATTCAGGCTAAACGGGCCTTTAGGCGAAGGTAGGGGCCCCCGTCAGTGACTTTGACCCATTCTTTCCAGCCTTTTCCGCACATCCCCAAACCCGATATTTTCATTGTGTCGCCGATCATGGTGATGGAATTCAGAAGATCGGGGACATAACCGGTGACGATGATGGGAGTGAAGCAATTATCGGTGAGTTTTCCGTCTTTGATCTCCCGGGCATACATGGCTTCCAGCTGTATTCCCCAGCCTTTGGGGTCTTCCATGCCGTTGGTGGGATGATCGACAAGAAAACCGTGTTTGATATCTTTGACCATGGCTTCAAAAGAGTCATTGCCCGGGTGAAAATAAGTGTTTGTCATGCGGGCATAAGCTTTGTGGGAGTAGGATTCACGGCGTCCGTTGGGGGTCCTTCTCATCTTCAGACGCATGGCAGAATTCAGATCCGTAAGCCCTGAAACAAGGATCCCGTCTTTGATGATCTGTGTGTTTTCAGCGAGTTGCCCTTCATGGTCGAAAAAGTAGGAGCCGGATATTTTATCGAAGGCCGGGTTATCAAACATCTGAACGGCGTCAGCGGCCACTTTTTTGTTCATATAATGGGCGCCTTTGGCCCGCTCTTTGATGAACATATCAGTCTCCGTCCCGTGGCCGAAAGCCTCATGGGCGAAGATGCCTGACATTTCAGGGGAAAAGATACAGTCATATGTTCCGGGAATAATGCGGCCGGCTTTCAGAAGATGAAGGCCGTCCTGAAGGGTGCGGTCGAATTCGTCCGGGTCAGGCTCGGCCAGCTCAAATCCGCCAAGTTTGCAGTCGCCTGAATAGACCGGCATATTTTTCTTTTCATCATGAAGCACGGCATAATAGACAGTCGTCCAGGTATTCAGCTGCTGAAAAAGAGTCTTGTTGCGGTTCACAAAAAGTTCGTCTCTGAACTCATGCCGGTAATTGACCATCATATTGACGATTTTGTCACTCTT
>DSCS01000055.1 GCA_011048995.1 Bacillota bacterium | reverse complement strand
TTTAGGCATGGTTGATTTTGCTCCGTATATTTGAAATTAGACTGTTGATCATTTTTGCCAGTTCTTCTATGCGCAGAAATAAATCTTCAGGTACATGCAGAAGTTCCAGTTCTGAACAAATCGTTAGAATCGCCTCTGTTTCTGCTAATGAACCGCTGGCAATGTTAAGAAAATTAACGAAGTCTTTCGCTGTGCGCCGGTTTTTCCCTTCTTTACCCTATTAAATAAGATTTGAGCCTTTTATGCAAAAACATCTTGCCATGATATGTTTTTAAATACTTTTCTCGTCTTATGGCATCGTCTTTGTTTTGACATGCTTCATAATAAATTGGTAACGTTCAAAAGTGTTTACATGGTGATATTTTAACAGTCAAGATTTCGATATCGAAATAGCCTTTGATTCCTAATTTATCTTTCCAATATTGTTCCCATTTCTTGCGGGAGTACTGTCTGATCATGATCATCTTAGAAAGATTAGTGACTGTTTTATCAGCCCAGCCCCAGGCAATTCTCTTAAGGCGGCGACCGATTTCTCTAAAAACTCTCTCCAGTAAGGATGTCGTTTTAGGGGCAATGATCCCTGTTTTAAGCCATAGTTCAATGTTGGTAAATAATCGCTCGGAAAGATTTTCAAGATAAGCCGTTCCATGTTTATAACCCTTTTCCCTGAAGGTTTCGACAAGCTCTTTGATTTCTGATTTGCTGCTTTCATATCGGCTTTTTACTTGCTCTTTATCTTCCTCTTTGAGGATTTCAAAATCCCCTTCGGGAAGCTCTATGCCGATAAACTGTTTGATTTTATCTGTCTCCGGCCGGCTTTCTTTTTTCTTTAATCCGTCTTCCCAAAGGGCATGATAAAGCCCTCTGGGTCCATGCCATGTGCAGCGTTGAGATTCAGCAACATCAGAGAGAAAATTATCAAGCCCCGGTTCTCCGTCATAAATAAAGGGGATGTTAAAAGGCCCGGTCCCTGTAATTCGCTCTTTGACAGTCTTCTCTATTTCCGGCCACCCGGTATTAGTAAAACACCCAAGGGGTTCCACGCGCCCTGTTTTGGTAAGTCCGATAACGGCTCTGAGTTCGCCTTTGCGACCCTTGTATTGTTTAAGGCCTGTGCCATCGGCCATGATGCCTGATAAATCTGTCGGAGAAACCGGCTCCTGAAAACTGTGGCCAATATCACTGCCTGCGACAATATTATGAATGCCGCCTAATGATATGTCGATAGATCTTCCATCAATGAGCCGCCGGTAATTGGTATCAATGACAGCTTCAATTACGTTATATTCAAAATTCGATTCTCTACGGGCGTACTGGCCTATTTGTAATGCACTCAAAAGAGGAGAATAAAACGCCCCGCAAGAGCGACATTGCGCCATTCTTAACCGTAAATATAGTTTTCCAAACACTGTGGAAAATTGTCTTGGCCTGCTGCGGTAACCACGTTTTTTAATCTTACGGCCACGACAAAATCTCTCTTCAGGATCGCCTTTCCTGAGGTGTCGTCCCAGGCCCTTCCTGTCTTTGCTGGGATATATATCTGTACGGCTTAACCGTTCTGTTATAAGATCATCGTAGCTCATAAGAACTCCCTCTAAAATCTTTAACATTAAAGGATCTCTGAGTTCTTTTAATTTATAGACAATTTCGTTCAGATTCACTTTACCAGTTGCAAGATTGAATCGGAGTGTTATATGTATTTCCTGTTCCATCACGGTCTCTTTCTCCTGGTTTTTGTCGTGTAACTCTAACCTTAGAAAGAGATCGTGATTAATTCAATATCTAAACCATGTAAACACTTTTGAACGTTATTAATAAAATATAACCTTTATGAAGAACACAATAAGGTGCACCAGGCGAATTCTGTACATACAATAAGCGAGTCGGAATCATTTGATGGCGGGATTAGTTTTTCAGCAACCAAGCCAGTGTCAAATGTAAAGTGGGATACAGCAGGTATATATCCGTCTTGGACACGTACACACAGTTTAGATCTCGAATGGGGAACAGAATTCACTTCGTGGACGGGGCTTGTTCCATCTGGATTTCAAAAATGGTATTCAGTAGACATTGAAATGGTGAGCAATACCGCCTATTTGGTATATGTTTCTCCTAATATAACAGCGCTAAACGTAAAACCTTATAAAGAGGATTAGGAGGCCACTTCTGCTGATGATGCCGTGATCCCTGATACATCTTGTATTTTCTTTCATAACGCAGGGCCAAAAAAAGAAGGTTTGAAGAATCAGGCCTCAAACCTTCTTTTTAATTCACGAAAATGTTTCCGTCTATTCTTCCATCATCAGCAACCCTTCAGAAAGTTCAGGCCAGTCTATGCGCCTTTTTTCAGGATAATTGAATGCCTCATAAGAAGTTTCTTTTCCCAGGATCTTGTCTATTTTCTCCTGTACAGTTTTTTTATCCTTGCTCGCAAGCCATGCATTCCAGTCTTCAATGGTTTCCCATGTGCTTATGACCAGATAATTTTCAGGGTCTGATATGC
>DSCS01000011.1 GCA_011048995.1 Bacillota bacterium | reverse complement strand
GGCGGTGTCATCCCCGTATCGGCAGTTGTCGCTGATAAGCATATCATGGAAGTCTTCACCCCGGGTTCCCACGGGTCCACTTTTGGAGGGTATCCCCTGGCAATGGCTGTGGGCAAAGCCTCTATTGAAGTTTTGGAAGAGGAAAAGCTGGCAGATAAAGCTCAGGAACTGGGCGAATTCTTCCGCAGCGAAGTAAAGAAGATCACCTGCGACAAAGTGGTTCAGGTGCGCGGCAAGGGTTTGCTGAATGCCGTGGTCTTTGAAGAAGGTTTTGAAGCTTGGGATGTCTGTATCGCTTTGAAAGAAGCCGGGCTATTGGCTAAGCAGACTCATGGGAACATTATCCGTTTCGCTCCTCCTCTTGTTATTACCAAAGAGGAATTGACAGAAGGCCTGTCCATTATCAAGGCTGTTTTCGAGAAGATCAAATAGATGTGATTCTTTCCCGGCCCTTATTCTATAAGGGCCGGGTCCGCTTTTAATATTGATTCAAAAGATTTCGTTTTCTGGCCTGTTTTTCAAAGATTTTAAAAATACTTACCCCGGCCAGGAGATAAATGATACTGACCGTTGCCATGAAAACATACCAGGAAAAAGGAAACGTACCTGAGCCCGTGATAGACATCCGGATTGTCGTTGCCCCTGCGGTAAACGGTATAAAGGAGCAGAGATTCAGAGGATATCCGTTAAGGGCGACAGCACCGATAAGACCGAAAGTGATGATCTGCATAAAGGCCGTTGTTTTTTTAAAGACCATGGAGAGGCTCCCAAAGGCCAGCCCGATACCCCAGAGAGCCGGCAGGCTGAGCAGCAAGATGCCAAAGACATAGGGAATATCGATAGAGAGCCATCGGCCCGTAGTCAGCATGGTGACGACAAGGATCACAGATGAAAAAAAGAAAGAAAAGACGAAATCCAGAATGAGTCTGAAGATCAAACTCCACTCCATGCCTAAGGAGCAGAGATAAAGCTGTTCTAATGTTCCCCGCTGACTCTCTTCATAGATCTTATAGGATGTGGATTGAAAACTGGTCATAGCGAAAGTCCACAGAATATATCCGATGATCATTTGATCCAGGGTGTTTCCTGTGATACTTCCTCCGGCCAGCCCTTTAAGCCCGAAAAACATAGCCAGGAAAATGATGTAGAAGATGACAACAGCTGATGCAGTGTCAAAAAGATAGCGCCGCATCTCGGCGATGTTTTTCAATGTTTCCGCTATAAAAAGGTTCAGATAGCGTCTCATTGCCTCTCCTCTCCATTGTTTGTGAGATATCCGTTGATCAGTTTTAAAAAAATATCCTCCAGGTCATCTTTGATGACATCTACGCCCAGAAGTTCGATATTGTATTTTCGCAGGATATCAAAAACAGAATAAAGGGCCTGTGAATCATTAAAAATGAGAAAAAGCTCAGTGAATCCTTCATGGGATTCTATGCGGAATTCACAACAGGCTTCCATCTCTTTCAGAAGGGGCGTATTCAGATGGTTGCGGACGGTCAGCTTGAAGGCTTGTTTGCGAAAGAACTGGTTGAGGTTTTTAACAGAATCATCGGCGATGAGTTTCCCTTTTTTCATAATAATGACACGGGAACAGGTTTTTTCTATAAAACGCATATCATGGGATGTGATCATAATATGGCGTTGTTCTTTAGCGATCTCTTTAATAAAAGTCTGCATTTTTCGTGATGTCTCTACATCCAGGCCTAAAGTGGGCTCATCCAGCAGAACGATTCGGGGGTCAGCGATAAGAGCGCAGGCGATAGCGACCTTTTGCTGCATACCCTTAGAAAAGGAGCGGACCTGCTTGTGGGCCACCTCTTCAAGGTTCAATAGTTCGATGTATTTATCCACGCGCTCTTGAACATCCCTTTTTGACATTCCCTTGAGGCCGGCAAAGTAGATCATGTTTTCTAAGGGACTCATGGTCCAGTAGACATTCCGGGAGCCCTCTAATACAGCACCGATATGTTGGACGATTTGCTTGCGTCTTCTGCGGTTGTCCTGGCCCATGACTTCGATCCGGCCCTCTTCAAAATCAATGATGGAAGCAATCGATTTGATTGTTGAAGTCTTCCCTGATCCGTTGGGTCCGAGAATGCCTAAAATTTCTCCGAAATGGCCGTCAAAAGTAATATGGTCGACTGCGATGACTTTATCAGCCCGTTTAGGATGATAGACTTTGTAAAGCCCTTCTACGGCTATGGCTTTTTCCATTTATTCCCTCCTGCAAATGTTGTTTGCATTTAAAATAATCAAAAAAAGAGGACAGGTCAACCCCAATCAGTCAGCCTCCCGATGCATCGGGTTCCTCAAAAGTTTCTCAAAACAAATCTGCATCATCCAAAGAAAAGTTTAAAATAATTAAAATAATCCTTGACAAATCAGGGGGGGGTAAAATGCATCATTATTGTGTTGTCTGGCGCATGGCCATGCAAGGGATTCCCGTGAAAAGCGCGCGTTCACGGGAGGAAGTGACTTTACAAGAAGTCAAGCGGAGGTTAAAGTATGAAGAAGATTATTTTGG
>DSCS01000050.1 GCA_011048995.1 Bacillota bacterium | reverse complement strand
TAAACATACTGTTCTGTTTTTCCCTGGTAAGGGCTAAGTCCGGCGCCGTCAATTTCGCGGAACCTGCAGGTTAAGCCTATAGCTTTTAACAAACCCGTAATTAAAGGCAGGCCCATATTAAAAATAATCCATTCTGCTCTTTTCCCCAAAACCGCGGCCTCCTTTGCCTAAAATAAAAAAAGCGCGGTTTTACCCGCGCTTTTTTTATTTGCAGGATATTTCAGGAAAGAATATTTGAGCTTTCCTTTTCTTCTTCTTCACTTTCTTCTTCTTTTTTCTTCTGCCTGAAAAATATGAAAATTATCAGCGCGGCAAGCACAAGAAGCAGCCCGATTATAATTCCCAGTATATTTGACCCGCCTTTTTTCTTGGCTTTAACAGGCGCAGGTATTGGTGTCGGCTCTTCCTCAGGATATTCATCCATCACATACGAACCGGCGCCGTCCGATTCCGTGCTTTCACCGGCATTAATATAACCTTGGCTGCCGGAATCATCTGCATAGGAATCGTCTGACAAGCCCGCAATATTTTCTTCTTCTGCCACGGCTTTTGAGCCGGGAGGTATTCCAAGCTCCATTGCGCGCTCTTTAGCAGATTCAATTTCAACAGCGCTGACATTCCTGGGTATTATAAGTTTCATTCCTTCTTCAAGGGAATCATAACCTGTTAATATATCCCTGTTAGCGTCATATACAAGCGGCCACTGCCACTGATTCCCGTATATTTCAGCTTTTTCAGCTATTTCCCAAAGTTTGTCGCCTTCCTCAACAAGATATGTTGTGGGAAGTTCCTCAGACGACCTGTATTTTGCCTCATCAAGCACCTGTGATTCTTCATCAGCGACACCGCTTACTTTTTTGCCCTGGGCGCCGCATCCAACAAAAAAACCTGCGCAAAATATAGCCAAAACAAGGATAACCAGAGACTGCCTTTTCATGTTTTCCTCCTTGGAAAATGCTCTTCTTTTTTGTTTGAATAAATCAATAAACTTTAATGATTATAACATTTTATCTTACATTGTCAATAAGGGAAAACATAAGTGTCATCTACGAATTAAAAGTGGACACTTTTTAAACGATTTATGAATTAAAACTGGACACCCCCTTTTAGCATATAATTAAGGCAAAAAGGAGGTGTTCTCATGGCACAGCTACACAAGAAGTTCACGGACGGGCAAGTGAAAGAGCTCTTAGACAGGTACATATGCGGCGAAATTGAGAGAAAATATCTGCAGGAGATTCTGGGGATTGGCAAATCAAGGTTCTTTGCTTTAGTAAATGAATACCGGGGCAAACGCGAGAAATTTTCTATCCAATATGCAAGAAGCGCAAAAACTAGGCAGATCGATCCAAAGATTGAGAGAAACATACTAAAGGAACTAACGAAAGAAAAACAACTGCTACTTGACGATGATATGCCCATCAAAACCTACAACTACAGTTACATCAGAGACTTGTTGTCAGACAAGCACCATCAAAAAGTTGCCCTATCCACGATAATTGACAGGGCCAAGAAGAATGGCTTTTACCTTAAGAAACGCAAAAAAGAAAGAATTCATGCCCGCGAAGTTCTAACCAATTATGTCGGAGAATTAATTCAGCACGACTCCTCTCTTCACAAATGGAGCCCTTACGTTGAGGAAAAATGGTCATTAATCACGTCCATTGATGATTACAGCAGGTTTATGCCTTATGCCTGCCTTCAAAAAACAGAAACTTCATTAGCGCATATTCATGCGATAGAATCGACATTTTTGCAATATGGCATGCCCCATTCTTATTATGTAGATTCCCACTCTATCTTTAGATTTGTCCGTGGCCGAGATTCTGTCTGGCGGAAGCACTATCTTCTTACAGACGATGTCAATACACAATGGAAACAAGTCCTTGACGATTGTGGCGTTAAAGTCATCTATGCCCTCTCACCACAGGCTAAAGGCAAGATTGAACGGCCATACGGCTGGCTTCAGGACAGATTGGTCAGAACTTGTGCCAGGGAAAATGTTACAGATATCAAAACAGCCAAGCAAATACTCGGCAGAGAGGTCCATAGATACAACTTCAAACAAGTTCATAGCACAACCGGCGAAATTCCTTATCTCAGATTCGAGCGGGCTCTCAAAGAGAAGAAATCCCTATTCCGTGATTTCCACGTCAAACCACCATTTCTTTCAAGCAAAGATATTTTTTGTTTACGAATTCAACGGACTATCGATGCCTATCGGAAGGTTTCTATTGGTGGATTTGTCATGAAAGTCAATGGAACTCCTCACGACAGTGTAGAGCTGCGTATTTATCCATTAAATAACTCTCTTTCAGAAGTTCGGTTCTGGTGCCAAGGAAAACTTATTGACAAGCAGAAAGTTAAAAACAGCGACCTTGCAGGTGTCCACTTTTAATTCGTCAAGTGTCCACTTTTAAAAAATTGCTAACATTTTTAGAAAGCTGGAGTTTCCCCAGTTTTTTAGGCACTCTCCAAATCAGTATTTATGGGCCAAATTTCAGGGTCATCTGCCGGCTTCGTTTTTTGCCTTCCGGATGCATATCCTGCCACCC
>DSCS01000045.1 GCA_011048995.1 Bacillota bacterium | reverse complement strand
AAGATTCCAAGAGAGACAACAGCAAGACGAAGAACGGAACCGCGAGGAAAGAGAGGAAGAAAAAAGACAGAAAGAAGAGGAATTGAGAAGGCAGCAGGAACAGGAAATGCTCAAGAAGATGACTGATTTTGAAAAAGAGCTCTATCTGATGGAAAACGAAAAACAGGCTGAGGAGCAGGAGAGGCTGGCAGGAGAACTTTTTAAAAAATTGGATTCTTTCAATGAAGAACACCAAAAGAAAGCTGCGGAAAGCCTGAAAAAGGTCTATGAACAAGCGGAGAAATGGAGCGGAGCCCAATCGAAGAAACAGAAGGCAAAAGTCGAAACGATCAAAAAGATCCTTGAGTAGATGACAGAAGGACGGTTGCCATTCTTTCAAGGGAGACAGGAAAAGGAGCAGAATGAGCGAATACTATAAGTTCTTTGAAATGGATAACGATATCACTGATATTCTGGGGATCATCAATGATGAAGACCGGGTCCTCGTGAAAATGAAAGGCATGGAAGACACATATATCGTCTATTTGAAGGACAGGCACGGAAACCTCTACAGCACGGGGTTTTATGCCAAAGATTATAATAATATTTTTGTAGATTTTCTCTCCAGCATGGATGTAAGTCAAATCGAGAGGTTTTTGGGGCCGGATTGTGAGACGATCCCTTTCCCGAAAAGTTCAGGGGAATAACAGCGAGATAAATATAAGCATGGCTTGAAAAAACGGGAGGCTTTTCAAGAGGGCTTCTGTTCCTTGGAACTGACGGATAAGACCACATTTTTTTTCCTAAAAGGGTATCAATAAAACGATAAGGGTTGTGTGGCTTTAAACTATTCATCCGGGGTTTTACCCTGTGATTTCGGAGAGAGCATCGAGAGACAGATCCTTACTCATCGTCGAAGGAATTTTTCAGGTTCATCCGTTTGATATAGTCGATGATCTCGTCATGGGCTTCTTTCATCATGCGGGCACCCCTGGCCAGTTTGTGGAAGGCGGCTTTCAGCTCCGGGATTTCGGCAAGGTCAGCCAGCAGCCTATCCTCCGGAAAAAAGGGCCCTAATGAATACTCGACTCCCGGTTCGGGATCTGTTGGCATATTTTTGAACAAAACATTTTTATAGGGACGCTCGAGTCTCTCCCTGGCATTCTGAAATAAGCGAATTTCTTCTTCTTCATCCCCCTTAAGGATCCAGTCGATGGAGCGGTTCCCCAGGCGGGAAAGCTGGATGAGAGTGGACATATTGGGCTCTCTCTGCCCTGTCTCGTAAAAATAGATGGATGTCTGGCTCAGGGGAGGATCAAAAAGCTTGCCGAACTCGTCCTGGGAAAGGTGCAGCGATTTGCGGATCTCCCGGATGCGGGTACCCATGGAACGGTTTGAGCTCATAACGCTCCTCTCTTATCAAGGTAACAACAATATGTTTTATTGTCAAGAGAAGAAAAAAGGCAAAATAACACATATTGTATTGATTTATCGACAATATGTCGTTATATTAACAGGAATACTACATTAGAGAATACCCGGGCGATGTCCAAGGGATATTTGACGGTGTGGAAAAGGAGTCATCATGCAAAAAAGAATTGAGGTCAGAGGTGTCAACTGTAACGAAAGCCGGGAAGCCCGTGCTCTGATAGAACGGGTGATTGAAGCTTTTGAGATATCCCGGCAAGCCGATTATGCCTATCGGCACAGAGAGGCCCCGGTCTATAGGCTCACGATCTTTTCAGCTCAGGAGATGTCACAGGGGCCTTATCTCTTTTATGCCATGACCCTCACACGGTGGAATGGAAGAGATCTTCCTCATTTTGTCCATTCGGGGTTAGGCTTCTGTCACAAAAAGGAGGTGGAAGACGGTGTTCAAAAGATCTGTGACGTGGCCACAAAAGCCATGCAGGCCTTTGAAGAGTATTACGGAAATGTCCGGGATGGTGGAGAGTTGACAAGTTATGGGCTAATCAATCAATGTGAAGAAGAAAGGAGCCAATGATGAAGATAAAAAGTGTTGATATCGCGTTTGTTTTGGACAGATCGGGATCGATGAGCTCTATCAAGAAGGAGACGATCCGCCAATTCAACAGCTATCTGGAAAAACAGAAATCGGAAAAGAAGAAGATCTTCTGGAGTATGGCACTTTTTAATGAGGAGTATGAGCTTCTCTTTGACAGGGCCCTGGTCGAGGAGATTCCGGAACTCAACGATCATAACTATCAGCCTGGAGGTTGCACGGCTCTTCTGGACGCCATGGGGCAGACCATCTGCCAAATGGAGTCGAAACAGAAAAAAGAGGGGATTCAAAACATTATCCTGTGTATCCTCACCGACGGGCTTGAAAATGCCAGCCGCGAGTATTCCTTGGAAAATATCCGTCTTTTGATCAAAGAGAAGAGAGGGAAGGGATGGGAATTTGTTTTTCTCGGGGCCGATCAGGACGCTATTGCCACAGCCGGTTCCATGGGGATGAACAGGCGGTACGCTCATAATTTTCAGGCCTCAGATAATGGGATCAAATGCTGTATGAAATCGGTGGAGAACTCATTGGATAAGATCGCGTCCATTATGCTCAGCCGCGAAGAATAATAGACGATTT
>DSCS01000009.1 GCA_011048995.1 Bacillota bacterium | reverse complement strand
TATTGCCCAAGGCCGCTTTTAAGATCTCTTCATCAGCGAATGCCCCGGCGGCATCTGTGGGGCCGTCATTGCCGTCGGTAGCAGCCGACAGGAAAAAGAGAGAAGGGTTGCTGACCCCTTCTTTGCGCATCTCTTCCAAAAAGGCCAGGGCCATCTCCTGATTGCGCCCTCCTTGCCCGGTTCCCTTTACCGTCACTGTCGTCTCTCCTCCGGCGATCAGGCAAAAAGGCTTTTCCCCCAAAAGCCCGTGCTCCTGTGCATCCCGCCCCAGCCCGTAAAAGAAACGCGCCGCTTCACGGGCCTCTCCGGTGATCCGGGAGGAGAGGATCATGGCATGATACCCCGAGTCAAGTGCCTTTTTACAGCAAGCCTGAAGACTGATGATATTACTCCCCAAAAGAATATTCTTTGACCGACGAAAAATCGGGTCCCCGCTTTTAGGGGTCTCTTCAGCCCTCCCGTCAGCGCCGCTTTTCAACAAAACCGAAACAGAAGAGGGAAGACGCTTCTTAAGCCCGTAACGTTCCACAATGCTCAACGCCTCTGCATAAGTGGAATCATCACCGATGACAGGACCTGAAGCGATCGACCGGAGATCATCTCCGACGACGTCGGATAATATTAAACTGACAAAAGGAGCCGGAAAGATCTTTTGAGCCAACCGCCCCCCTTTAATGCCTGAGCAATGTTTACGGACACAGTTGACTTCATGAATATCAGCTCCGCTTTCCAGAAGAAGCTGTGTTGTTCTCTGTTTGTCATCCAAAGAGAGAGGCACAGGGCCGAAAGCCGCCGGTAAAGCCAAAAGAGAAGACCCTCCCCCGGAAACCAGGACAAAGACTAAAGTCTCATCATCCGCCTCTTCAGCCAAAGCGGAGATTTCAGAAGCCGCCTGTAAGCTTTCTTCATCAGGAACAGGATGCCCCGCCTCAATGACTTTTATTTTTTTTAGCGGCGACGAAAACCCGTATTTGGTAACGACGATGCCCCGGGTCAATTTCTCTTTTAAAATCTCTTCCAGGGCCGCAGCCATAGGACAGGCCGCTTTGCCGAAACCCAAAACATAAACGGCCTTATAAGAAGAGAGATCATATTGAAGATCCCGGCCGAAATGGCGGATAGATAGCAAGGAACCCTTGATGAAAAGGGACTCTTTGATCAATGATTCGGGGGCAACTCTTTCGACTCCGGCAAGAAAGATGTTTTCCAGATCCTTTCGGACAGACATGAGCTCCTCCGTTTTGCAAAGTAAAGGGCCCGCTCCAAGGAGCCCTGACTTCTATTTTATCATAAACGGAAGACATTGAAAACCTCTGTCTGCAGACTTTCTGCAGCCGTTTACATCTGAAGCTTTTCTTTGATCACTTTAAAATAGCGTTTGCTTACAGAAAGCGCTGTCCCCTTGGCATCATTCATAATAGCCGTATAATCACCCATAAAAAAACGCTCCAGGCGCACAATCCTTGAAATATTGACCAAAGTGGAGCGGTGAATCCGGATGAACTTGTGAGCCGGAAGAATGGTTTCCAGTTTTTTCAGGGAATAATCATAAAGGTACTCTTTTTTATCGGTCACGACAGTGACATATTTATTGTCGGCGCTGCACCAGATAATATCATCAATCGGGACAAACTGAATGACATCGTTGACCTTGATAGGCAGCCGGTCGATTACTTCCGGCTCTTTTTCATTCATCATGGCCAACAGTTTTTCAATATTCTTCTGTTCGGGTTTCACAAGAGAGAGAAGGCGCTGAACACTTTTGTCCAGCCGCTCATAATGGATAGGTTTCAAAAGATAATCCACACTGTTCACTTCAAACGCCTTGATGGCATAATCGTCATAGGCTGTGACAAAGACCACATAAGGATAGTGGGCCACTCTTCGCAGGACTTCAAACCCGTCGAAAACCGGGATCTGAATATCCAGGAAAAGAACGTCCGGCTCTAATGAATCGATCTTTTCAACGGCTTCTTCCCCGTCTACGGCCACATCAACGACTTCTATGGAATCATATTTTTTGAGCATTTTCGCCAGGCGGTCAGACGCCGGCTTTTCATCTTCAACGATCAGCGCTTTCATTCTCATAGGGTATCTCCACGGTAATCAATGTCCCTTCTTCTTTATTGGAAGCAATTGAAACGTTTGCTTTGTCTCCATATTGTAATTGTAACCGCGACCGGACGCTTTTCAAACCATAGCTCTCTTTCTTTCCGCCAGCAGAAAACCCCACCCCGTCATCTTCGACAAGGCAATAGACCTTATCATCCTTCCGGCCCACACTAATCTGAAGCGTCCCCCCCTCTTTTTTGGGGCTTAAGCCGTGAATGACGGCATTTTCAGCCAGCACTTCCAAAAGCAGCGGTGGGATCAACGCTCCTTTGGCCTCTTTTTTACACTCGATCTCATACTGAAGCCTCTCTCCCATACGCGCCTTTTCAATGGCACAGTATTTGCGGATAATATCCAGCTCTTCCCTGATGGGAATAAGTTTTTCATCGCTTTTGGAAAGAATAAAACGATAGATCTCCGACAGGTTAAGGACGATCTCCTCCACTTTTTCCGGGTAATTATAGACCAATTCCGTGATAATATTTAAGGTGTTAAAAAGAAAATGGGGATTCAATTTTGATTGCAAGGCATGAAGTTGGGCTTCGGTATGCTTCATCTCCAAAGTATCGATGTCCTGTTCTTTTCCTTTGATGGTGTAATGCATTTTGTA
>DSCS01000059.1 GCA_011048995.1 Bacillota bacterium | reverse complement strand
TTTCACTACAGATCCCGGATAAGTCATCCCCAGATAATAATTGTCTTTAAACCGGGTGACGACACAATTTCCGAAAGAGAGCCGATAAGTCCCGTCCTGAATGAGGACAGAGTCGTCAAAAGAGCCGTCATGTTCAAAAAACTCAATGGAATTCTTTTGACTGTCAATAAAATATATTTTTTCTTCATCCATTCCCATCCCGGGGATCCACGGGCCCAGCTCTCCCGGCCCTTTCCCATCAGGGACAGAAAAAGAAGTGATCCTGTTCAAATCCTTGTCAAAGAGCACGGCTTTTCTTTGACGTTTTTCATCGTGCATGAGAACAGCCAGACGACCCCGGCGATCTGAATCATGAAGGTAAAAGTCAATTTTCCCTTCTTCGATTTTCACTTTCTTTATAAGAGACCATTGCTCCGTTTTATCCGGGTCTATTTTGTTATGAATGACGGCATCTTTTTCAGATATGCCGCATGCCCATAAAAGCAAACATGAAAAAGAAAAAAGAATAAACAGACGCATTTTTTGCATAGATATGCCTCCTTTTCAGATTTATCACTGATGAACATGCATAATACTTTTTTTATGGGACAAAAGAAAAGCAGAAGATGTTTCAGGCATCACCGGTGATTTACAGAGTTCTATTTTGCATACATGGTGAAAAAGCGGATAATATCCTGCTTAAAGTCATACTCTTTTTCAATAAAGGGAAAATGTCCTGCTTCATTATAGATAATAAAAATCGAATTGGGTAACCGGTCATGAAGATGCATCGCTGAATCGGGGGAAAAGATATCTTTTTCTCCCTGAACGATCAAGACCGGTGCCTGAAGCTCCTTTTCAAAAACAATGGAGTAAAGAGACTCTTTTAAAAAGGGACGCAACTCCTCCATGACATGAAACATTTTATCGATGCGGCTTTCATCTAATCCCAAATCGATTCTTTCCGCTTGAGACCCGTCATACATGGCCGTTTTAAACAGGCATCGGAAGTAAAAAGATAAGATATCCGGATCCTTGATCTTATAAGCGCCTTCTCTCACAATACGGTTGAAAGCGCTCTTTTCATCACTGCTCAGCCTGCTGATGTCTGCATTACGGGGCCAATAGACGGTAGAAAGATATTCCGAACTGATTAAAGCAAGAGACCCGCATTTTTCAGGGTATTTTCGGGCATATTCTAAGGCAAGAATACTTCCAAATGAATGCCCCAGTAAATTGATACGCTCATACCCTTTCGTTTTACGCAAATACTCAATATCATTCACCAGCTGCTCCATGGAAACCGGTGTTGACCCGTCACCATCGGAGCGGCCGCATCCTCTTTGATCGAAAAAGATGACTTTAAACTTTTCTGAAAGAAATCTTAGATGAGACTCTAAATAACGGAATCCGAAACCCGGGCCACCGTGAAGAATAATGATAGGGATACCGGCCCCCATTTCTTTGTAAAACAAGGAAACATCCCCGTTATGGAGATATCCCTCTTTAGCTTTCCCGGCGGAACAAGCAGTCAAAATCAACATAGAAAAAAAAGCCACAAAAGTAAAACGAGCTACCGGTTTTAAATTCTTCATCTTTTCCCCCTATAAGGATAGCTTTACTATAACAAAATGACAGATTATTTCAAGAATAAAAACAGGGGACTGCAGCCCCCTTTTTTTATTGATATGAAAGATGCCTTTAGCGGCTCTTATTATTTTTTGCCCTTTCCGGTATTCTTGCCGGCTGATGTATCCTTTGTCTCTTTTTTGTCTTTTGCATTTTTCTCGGCCTTTTCTTCTTCATCATCGCTGTCGTCTTCGTCGACAACTTTCTCACTGTCACTTTCGCCGTTTTTTCCCTTCAGCTGTTCTTGTTTCTCCTTCTTCTCCTTGGATTGTTTTTGTGTCTGTTTCTTTTCATTGAGCTGACGGGCTTCCTCAGAGACTCCGCCCTTCTTCTGCTCCTGTTCTTTGAGCTGTTTAGCTGCTTCAGAGACTCCGCCGGATTTATTCTGATTATTATCCTGATTCATTTCTTTATCCTTGAGAAGACTCTCCTTCTTTTTGTCCGACTGGGCTGCTTTATCCTTCCCTTTTTCTTTTTCGCCGTTTTCTGTTTTTTCTTCTTTCTTTTCTTGGATCTCTGCGGCTTCTGTGTTTTTATCTTGTGAGCGAAGAACCTGCTCTTCACCCAAATCTGATGTTTTTCCCTTTGCAAAACTGAAAGTGAATCCCAACAGAACACATACGAATAAAAGGACTACTCTTTTCATAAACGCCTCCTTTTGCTAAATCATACTCCTGCCGGGATTCATTTTCAACTCAATTTATTCCACCGGAATAATTTTTTCTATCACTGTCCCCTGCGCTTCTTTCATCTGTTGCGCATTGCCATAGATGCTGTAAATCCCCTGATTTGTCATTTTTCTGAATAGAGGTGCAAATTTTCTTAAATCTTCCGGCGTTGTGGACAAGACTTCTTTTCTCAGGCGGTTTATTTCATTCATGTCTCCCTGAGATAAAACTTTCCGGAAAAAATACAATCCCCGGGCTAAAGGAGCATCGGGAAGATCCAGATTGGCAATTGTCCCGATAAGATAAAGCTCCATTTCCCGTTCAGAAGGCCGGAAAGAGGATAAATAATCTGATATGCCGGCAAAGATCTCCAAGGTCCTTCCCAAGTGAGGATCCCGATAAGAATAAAAATGCGCCGTGCCGTTATTATTGACAGACATCCCCCCTCCATAGGCTCCTCCCCGAACACGAAGAGACTGCCATAGATAAGTATTCCGGACAATGGTGGCTGTCGCCAGCAAGGCACCGTTATACTTTTGTCCCTCTTTAGAGAAATCGGCTGTCTGAACGACGAAATTCACCCGGGAAGGAGCGGCAAAACCCTCTCCCGAAATAAAGTCCGTACCCTGCGGAGCTCTTGCCGGAGCCCGTGATCCCCGGTAGAGGGCAGGAAGGCTGTCGGTAATTTTTTTTGTCTGAGACAATCCTTTTTTCATCAGGCCCTTTTCTGTCACGAATCCGATTGTCAGCCTGTTCAGAACAAAGATCTTTTCATA
>DSCS01000019.1 GCA_011048995.1 Bacillota bacterium | reverse complement strand
TTCATTTAAAGAAATTATGTAGTGATTATTCTGTTTTCCCGGATATCCATGTCAATATGGCTGAGCCGGAAGATTGTGAAGAGCTTTTCGCCTTTCAAAAGGAGATCAAAGAGTTTGGTTTGGGCGGCGGGGATAAAGAGGCTTATTGCGATGCCTTGATGACGGGAACGGGACGGATCGCTTTCATCAGAAAAGAGGGCAAGATCATCGCTTCAGCTTCTTCCGTGGCAGAATACGGGAGCGGCGCGATGATCACGGCTGTGGCGACGCATCCTTTTTATCGGGGCAAAGGATACGCGACAGCCTGCATGAAGGCCCTTTGCCGGGTATTGTTAAATGAGGGAAAACAGCCGTCTCTCTTTTTTGATAATCCCCGGGCAGGGCATATCTATCAGTCACTCGGTTTTAAACAAGCCGGGTTTTGGGGTATGGGCACGATAAGAAAGGGAAAATGATGATAAAAAAAGGATTGGCATTATTCATGACGTTGTTCGGTATTTTGGATTTTATTTCGCTGTTCAGAGGGTATCAGTTTCCCCTTGCCGCCTTTCAGGGACGTTATTCCTGGGATCTGCTGACGCTGATTACTTTACTTTTATACGCCTCCTTTCTCTTTTCGGGGATTATTTTTATCCGTCATAAAAGGAAGCTCTACTTTATTTATTATTTTCAGTTTCCATTACGTTTTCTCCTGGCGGTCTTTTCCTTCGGTTTCCTCTCCTTGTTTTTTCAGAAAAGCGCTTCCGGGGAGCCTCTTTTGGCTGTGGCGATATGCGGTTTTTTAGAGGTCGGGCGCCTTTTGGTGACCATTATGGCTCATCGGCGATGGAACTTGCGTTGACAAAAAAGGACTTTCTCTTATGATAAAGGCCGGAGGATCAATATGAAACCGTTGGATGTCGTATGGTTAGGGCGATGCCCTTATGACAAAGCCCTGACCATTCAAAAGAATTATCATGAAAAGCGTTGCAACAGAGAGATTCCCGATACATTGCTCCTGGTGGAGCATCCGCCTGTCATTACCGTGGGGCGTTTCAGTTCCGGGTCAAATGTCATTGTTTCGGATAATTTTTTGGCAGGGCAGGGTATTGAAGTCGTGAGGACCACCCGGGGCGGAGATGTGACTTATCATGGGCCGGGCCAGCTGGTGGGGTATCCCATTTTTCACATTAAGGAATTGGGTTTAGGAGTCAAACCATATATTCAATCGCTGGAAAAGGTCTTTATCCGTCTGCTCAAAAAGCGTTACGGCATAACGGCAGAAGCCGGAGAAAACCAGATCGGTGTATGGATCGGTAACAGGAAGATCACGGCTATAGGAGTCTATGTTTCTCATTTTGTATCGATGCATGGATTTGCCTTCAATGTCAATACGGACCTCCGCCATTTCTCCTATATTGTCCCCTGCGGGATTACAGATAAAGAGGTGACCTCTCTTCAAAAAGAGCTGGCTCAGGAGCAGCCCTATTTGAAAGTAGCTGATGATGTCGTGGAGGCTTTTTGTGAAGTCTTTTCCATGAATGTCAATGAAAGAAGGGATGAGAATGGTTGAAAAGAGAAAACCTGAATGGCTGAAATCAAGACACCGTCCTGCTAAAGAAGAACGGAGCGTCCGCAGGCTCATGAAAGATCTCCATTTGAATACGGTATGTCAGGAAGCCCGCTGTCCCAACAGGACCGAATGTTTTAACAGAAAAACAGCAACCTTTCTTATTCTGGGGGATACATGCACCCGGCGGTGCAGGTTCTGTAATGTCAAAAAGGGTGTGCCCCAGAGGGTGGATCCTCAAGAGCCGGGGCATCTGGCTGATGCCGTCGAAGCCCTGGGATTAAAATATGTCGTGATAACCTCGGTAACACGCGATGACATGAAAGACGGGGGTGCAGGGCATTTTGCGGCTGTCATCGAAGCCGTCCGGGAAAGGGTTCCCGGCGTGGGGATCGAAGTCCTTATCCCCGATTTCCAGGGAGACGCTGAAGCTTTGGAGATTGTCCTGAAAGCCCGTCCGGATGTTTTAAACCATAATGTGGAGACAGTTCCCCGTCTATATACAGCCGTGAGGCCAAAGGCGGCCTATGATCGTTCCATCAATCTCCTGGCCGGGGCGAAAAAATACAACCCTTCTCTTTTAACAAAGTCCGGCTTGATGGTGGGATTGGGGGAGAGTGAAGAAGAATTGATCGCAGTTTTGAAAGATTTACGCAAAGTCGGCTGTGACCTGTTGACTTTGGGCCAATACCTGGCTCCGACGGCGGAACATTATCCTGTGGCTGAATATGTGACTCCCGAGCAGTTTGAAACGTATAAAAAAAGAGCATTAAGCCTTGGTTTTCGTGATGCTGCTTGCGGCCCCCTTGTCCGAAGCTCTTATAGAGCCGGGGAGATGTATCGGGGAAGTGCTTCAACAGGAGAGCATGCAACGCCGCGAAGCTAATCTCATATTATAATAGGGGTTAAATCCCTTGACAAGCCGAACGAAGAGCGATATTATTCTTGAACGCCCGGCATCATGCGTTTGGTTAAAAAAGAGAGGAAAATTTTTTGAAAATGACTTGACAGTCTTTCTATTTTCCTGTATAAATTCTTGCGTTGACCAAACGCTGGCATAGCTCAATTGGTAGAGCAGCTGATTTGTAATCAGCAGGTTGTGGGTTCAAGTCCCTCTGCTAGCTTTGGAGGGGTGCCCGAGTGGTTAAAGGGGGCAGACTGTAAATCTGTTGCCAAACGGCTACGAAGGTTCAAATCCTTCTCCCTCCATCTCTTTTTGAGCGAGCAGCGGGAATAGCTCAATTGGCTAGAGCATCAGCCTTCCAAGCTGAGGGTTGCGGGTTCGAGTCCCGTTTCCCGCTCTTTTTTTTTATGGTGGACGTGGACAGGCCCGTGTAGCTCAGTTGGTAGAGCGCATCCTTGGTAAGGATGAGGTTCACCGGTTCAATCCCGGTCACGGGCTTATAAATTAGAAAACAGGAGGTAGGAAAGATGGCCAAAGAAAAATTTGTAAGGAACAAACCGCACGTTAATGTTGGTACCATCGGTCACGTTGACCACGGGAAGACAACCCTTACAAGTGCCATGACCAAGGTGCTTGCCAAAAAAAGTCTTGCCGCAGCGATGGATTTCGATGCCATAGACAAAGCGCCCGAAGAGAGGGAACGCGGGATCACCATCGCGACCGCTCACGTCGAGTACCAGTCAGACACGAGGCATTACGCCCATGTCGACTGTCCGGGCCATGCCGACTATGTG
>DSCS01000047.1 GCA_011048995.1 Bacillota bacterium | reverse complement strand
TTACGAAACCGCACAGGACAACACCAAGTAAAAGAGCCTTTTTCATATTGCCTCCGTTTCTGAAAACATCGTTTATTGAAGTATAGCATAGATAACTCTTTTTTCCGGCCTATCAAGAGATCGTCAACATGCTTACTTGAACCCATCTTCATTGTCTGACGGGCTTTTCACACATTTTCTCCAATGTCTTGTAAGCTTCAGAGTCCTCGTTCCACGATTGCCCCTTATAATAGTTCCAAACCTTAAATCCGTTATTGTCTTCAATATTCGGGTCAGCTCCGAGCTCAAGCAAACAAAGAATGACATCCGGATTGCTGTTAAAAATAGCCAAATGCAGCAAGGTTTTCCCATCTTTAATCTTTTGGTTAATATCGTATCCGGTCTTTTCAGGGCTTTTATTCTGTTGGATCGCCCAATAAAGCAGAGATTTTTCTTCCCTGAAACGACGATCTTCTCTGCTATCGGCTCCGGCGTCCAATAACGCAGCAATAATCTCCGGATTGGGATTGCTCACCACGGCCATGAAAAGAGGTGTCATATCATCATCATTTTTGGGATTCACTTCAGCTCCTGCAGCAATCAACGATTCGATCACGGATAACGACGGATTATTTTTTGCCGCAGTGTGAAGCGGTGTATCACCGAAATTTTCCTCGCGGGCATTGACATCCATCCCTTTATGAAGGAGAAAATCGATGATCTCCGGATGAGGATTAAAAGAAGCCGCATGATGTAAAAGCGTCCATCCCTTGTTTTGCCCGGGGTCATAATGAGCTCCGGCATCCAGCAACGTTTGAATGATGTCCGGGTTTTCATTATGGGCAACAGCATATTTTAAAGGTGTATGGAGCCAATAGTCAGTGGCATTGACCGTGGCTCCTGCCTCGATCAATAGTGAAATGACTTCAGGATCCGGGTTAAATTGAGCAGCAACATGGAGAGCGGTCAGATCTTCTTTCCCCAAGGTGTTGACATCGGCTCCCTCTTCAATAACTTTTCTGACATCGTTTACCGTTCCGTTTTTTGCGGTTTGCAACAGATCCTCAGAGGAAACGACATGAATCACAGCCAACAAAAAGACAAAAAATGGCACAATACGTTTCACAATCTCTCCCTGCTAACAATCATCGCTTGACTTGCTTCTTTCTGCTCCGGCTTCCTTCAGCACCTCCATCGCCACGTCATTTCCTTCTTTCACGGCAATGTCGTAGGGAGTGTTCCCCCACTTGTCCTGTCCGTTCACATCGGATCCGGCCAGGATCAGGGCCCTGATGACAGACACGTTTTTGTTGAAACAAGCCGCCCTGTGGAGCGGTGTAGAACCATCAAGGTCACGGGCGAGAAGATCACCTCCTGCCTCACCAAGGGCTGCGATCACATCAGGATCGTTTGAGCTGTCAGCGGCCCAATGCAGAACGGTGAGGCCCTGCGTATCCCGGGCGTTAGGATCTGCACCGAGACTGAGGAGCAGCTTCATCACCGCGATGTTCTCATTGAATTGAACTGCATTATGGAGCGGCGTCATCCCGTCTCCCCCCGGTGTGTCAAAAGGGGCTCCCGCTTCGATCAGACGAACACAGACTTCAGGATTTTCATTCAAAGCAGCCCAATGAAGGGGCATGTCCCCCATCCGGTCCACGGCGGAGACATTACTTCCGGCTTTGATGAGAGCCGCAGTCACATCCGCATTGTTATTGCATCCCGCAGCCAGGTGAAGCGGGGTCCATCCAATGGGCGGGGTAAAATCAACACGCGCGCCTTTTTTCACCAGGGCTTTGACGATTTCGGGATTCTCGTTGTATTGAGCCGCTAAATGGAGCGGCGTAAAGAGGTTTTCATTCTCTTGGTTGACACCAAAACCGCTCTTGACGAGAATGTTGATCATGTCCGGGTCGTTCTGATACCGGGCGGCATGATGCAGAAGAGAGCCGTCAACGTGAAACTCCGTCCCATCCACCTCTTTCAAGTCTTTATATTCAGGATATTGTTTTAAAATAGCCTTCATCAGGGCCGGATCCCCTTCCCGGGCCACATCCATGACGTATTTTTCAGGATTCTCCACCGGAAGTTTCACTTCAGGACTCTTGCACCCCCAAAGGATGACAAACAGAGCAGCAAACAAAAGAATATTTTTCATACATCTCCTTACTGTCATTGGTATTCGCTTGATATTAGCAAATCAGAAGAAATAATCAAGAACAGGATAGCAGGGAACGGAGCCTGAGTCGGGTCCTTTTCGTCAATAGTCAATACTTTTGAGGTACTCTATAAGAGCTAGTCCGGAAATTTTCCATTTTTCTGCATGTTTGACCCCGATATAACGATAATGCCATGGTTCATAAATATATCCCGTATGCTCCTCACCACCTTCAGGATAGCTCAGCGCAAAACCATACAGAAAAGCATGATCCATTAGCCATTTTCCCTGTAGTGTATTTTCAAACTCAACAGAAAAATCAAAACGAGTCCCGCCGAAATCCACCGCCGTACCCAATTGATGTTCTGACTGTCCCGGACGGGCGCTGAACTTTTCACTTTTCAAGACCCCATGGACCGTTTTATAACGGTGAAAGAGCCTTTCCTGTGTTTCATAGCTTCGATAAGCTGACTTTATCTCAAAATTCACTCCCTCTTTCTGAGCTGCTTTAAGGAGTTCATTCAAAGCGAGAGCGGCTTCTTCTCTGAGTTTTTTACCTTTGTGTTTTCTCTGTTCCGGGTCGATGAGTTTTAAATCATCCGGCTCATAAAATCCCAACATGGTTTCTTTTCCGACAACCGCCAGGATATCATCACCGCAAACCTTTTTTGGCCTTTTCCTGAAATGAGCCCGAAGCGTCACCCCCTCTTTATCATCAACAACAAACTCCGTGCTTGTACTCACCTCTTTATCCTTTTGCATATCGATCCAACATAAGAATTCATAATCATCATCAGAGGATGCTTCCAGGGTAACCTTTCGGTCAATATTATCCGGAATTAAAATTTCAAAATCAATCTCATCAACGACAAAGACATCAATATCAGCTGCTCCGTTTTGTTCATTGATAAGAGTTACAGAAGTCGTCGTATGTGAAATATGATCACTTCTCCCGCATCCGGACAGTAAAAGAAAACCGGCAAGGGAGCTCATCATCATAAGAATCAGTCTTTGTCTCATCATCAATTTTCGCTTTCATTCAGGCTCAAAATATTCAAAAACGGTTCTTTCTTCCTTTATTTTCCTTCTTCATCCTACCCCTACTTCTCCATGCTGTTAAGAGAAAGCTTTTGGGTCAGTACCCTTCAAAATGGTGACGCATTAAACCCCGCGTGCTTGTTTTATACGACAGTCACATAAACTGCTCCCCATTAACAGAAGGGTCAAAATGGTTTAGAGTGGAATGAGAAAGGAGCCTTAATGGG
>DSCS01000051.1 GCA_011048995.1 Bacillota bacterium | reverse complement strand
TTGACTGACTTTCGGAGACGCAATCACGCCTGCAAAGAATTTAGCCAGCGGAGGGCTCACGTTTTTCCCCTTTCAGGGCATTCAATGCCTCCCTGGCATTCTGATACATTTGAGGATGTATCCCGAAATACTCTTCTATTGTTTTTTCGGGATCCCGTTTAACGTTGATATTTTTTTTAGAAGACGGAGTCGTGACCCGCATAAAATCACGGGCAAAAAAGGCCTGAGCCTCTCCGGATACCCGTGATATACAAAGATGATTCATGCTTTTTTGAAAAAAGGATTCTCTCCAGTGAAAGAAAAATTCATTTTCTGTTACCGGGTCAGGAGAAAAGCGATATCTCCATTTCGGCTGCAAGGCCGGGCTGAAGGTATAAAGATTCCATTGCCCTTCCCGATACTGAACCGATGCAAAGGCAAATTTTTGAGAAATGACTCGCTTCTCTGTATGGCGCAATGCCAAGGGTTCCGAAAAAAGGTACCCGGGATCGATCAGATACTCCCCCCCGCCTATCCGGGCGACTAATGCGCAATGCACACGGCGTCCCCATTTCATATCAGCCAGGACATAATCTGTGCGAATATGCAAAGGGTCAAGAAGGCTTTTCAAAGCATAAGTCAAAGAAAAACATGTCCCTCCCAATCCGTATTTTTCATGGTCTTCAAAGACTTCAGAGGGTTTGCGGAGAATGTTTGCCGGGTCCGGTCCGCCTTCTTTTGCAAACTTGATGATCTTGGAAAGGTTTTCATAAGGTATGCAGGCAAATTTTGCTAATACCTCACGGAGAAGAGAGAAATCCTTTTCCGATGAAGACGTTGGCATCATACGATCTCAGAAACCATAGTAAACATCGGCATAAAGAGGGCGATAACGATTGTTCCGATTCCCCCTCCAAGAAAGATCATAATCATCGGCTCCATGGCCGTGGTCAATGTCCCGACAGCCTGATCTACTTCCAATTCATAAAAATCGGCGATTTTTGAAAGCATATCTTCTAAAGCGCCGGACTTTTCTCCGGCGGATATCATAGAGACGACCATAGGGGGAAAGACTCTGGCTTCCTGCAGAGGAACAGAGATCTCCGATCCCCCGGAGACCTTCGTCCGGGCCTTTAAAAGCTCTGCTTCGATGTATGAGTTTCCCGCGGTTCTGGCGGTGATCTCCATGGACTTCAAAATATCCACGCCGCTGGCCACCAGAGTTCCGAATGTCCGTGAAAAACGCGCCACGGCATTCTTTTTTGTGATATCACCGAAAATAGGTGTCCCGAGCACAAATCTGTCAAAGAGATAACGCCCCTTTGGGCTTCTTTTCCAAACGACAAAAATGACAACAGTGGCAATGATGATAAAAAGGATCTGAACAATATACTTCTGGATGAAGCGGCTGAGATCGACGACACCCTGAGTCAATCCGGGAAGGGTCGATCCCATGCCTTCAAACATCTCCTCAAAAGTCGGAATAACAAAATACATCATACCGATGATCAAAGAAAGGGCCACAACCATGATGATTGAAGGATAGGTCATGGCGGATTTGACTTTCCCGATCAGCTCCATGTTCTTTTCCATATAAATGGAGAGACGGTCCAAAACATTCGTCAGCAAACCGCCGGCTTCGCCCGCTTCGACCAGAGAACAATAGAGGTTATTGAATACTTTTGGATATTTCCTTAACGCTTCATTAAGAGGCTTTCCGGATTCCACCTCACTTTTGACATCTTGAACAACATTACGAAAAGCTTTGTTTTCCATCTGTTGGCTGAGAATACTTAAACAGTCCACAAGGTTAATGCCGGCATTGAGCATCGTAGAAAACTGCCGGGTAAATACGACAAGGTCTTTGGTCTTGATTCCTGTTCCGAAAGAAAAACTCAGGTCTTTAGGCTTTTTTGTAATACTTTCCACGGCGATATTGCGTCCGGTAAGAATGCGATTGGCTTCCGTTGCGTCAGCCGCCTGAATCTCGCCTTCGGTTTTTTTCGAACCGACCATTCCGACATATTTAAAAACCGGCATATTGAACCTCCCTCTTAATGACCTGCATTGATCTTGTTGATAAGTTCTTCGGGAACAGGTGAACGCTTGACAGCATCTTCGTAGCTGATAAGGCGTTCCGAGTATAGTTTGTAAAGCATGGCATTCAGAGTCGTCATTCCATACTTCTGTCCTGTCTGCATATGAGAGACGATCTGCTGTATCTTATCTTCACGGATCAGGTTTCGAATTGCGGGTGTCGCCACAAGGATCTCAAATGCAATGATGCGGCCACCGCGGTTTGAAGGAATAAGCTGCTGGGAGATGACCCCTTCCAGGACAAAAGAGAGCTGGGTCCGGACCTGCTGCTTTTCATGGCCGGGAAAAACATCAACAATACGGGATATCGTCTGAGCCGCAGAGTTGGTATGAAGGCTGGCAAGACATAAATGGCCTGTTTCAGCGATCTTTAAAGCAATCCGCATGGATTCAATATCACGAAGCTCTCCGATGAGAATGACATCAGGATCCTGGCGGAGGACATGCTTCAAAGCAACCTCAAAACTTCCCGTATCGGTTCCCACCTCACGCTGATTGATCACACTGTTATTATGGCGATGAACAAATTCAATAGGATCTTCAATGGTCATGATATGGGCTTTCGTATGCTCATTGATAAAATCCACCATCGCCGCCAAAGTGGTCGATTTACCCGATCCTGTGGGACCTGTCACCAAAACCAGCCCGTTAGGCCTGTTGCAGAGATCTTTCAAAACCGGAGGCAGCCCCAGCTGTTCGAAAGGTTTGATTTCAAAGGGAATCGTCCGCACGGCCATTCCAACGGCACCCCGTTGACGGAAAACATTGCCTCTGAAACGGGAGACTCCCTTGACAGAAAAGGAAAAGTCGAGTTCATTGGTCTCTTCAAACTGTTTTTTTTGAGCGTCTGTTAAGATGCTGTAAACCAGCGCTTGCGTATGCTGGGGATTCAAAATAGGCATATTGGGGACTTCCTGCAAAACACCGTCCACTCTCACCACCGGAGGCTTTCCCACGGTAATATGAAGGTCGGAGGCATTTCGAAGCTGCATATATTTAAAAAGTTCTGTGACATTGATTTTCGTAGCGGGAGTCGAAAAGGTCTGTGATTCGTTCCTTATGGAACTTCCCGCGCTGAATCCCGATTTATCTTCACTCAAACCCATGACTCTCCTCCTTAATCCTCAAAGGTCGTTCTTATGATTTCCTCATAAGATGTCGTCCCCTGTTTAAATTTCAGAATAGCGCTCTCCCTCAAAGTCCTCAGGCCTTCTCTTCGAGCCACTTCTTTAATATCCAGGACCGAACCCCGTTCCAAAACGACACGCCGCAGATTTTCAGACATCGGCATGACTTCATAGATAGCGATACGTCCCTTATACCCCGAATTATTGCATGAAGGACATCCTCTTTTTTGAAAAAATTTCAAAGAGGCCGCCTGCTCACGGGTGATCCCGATGCTCACCAGTTCCGCTTCGGTAGGCCG
>DSCS01000037.1 GCA_011048995.1 Bacillota bacterium | reverse complement strand
AGGGGTCAGGTTCCAGCACTCAACTCAGAAGAGCTGAGTGCTGGATGAATCAAGACCTGACCCCTTTCAAGCCTGCTCCTTGCACAGGCTACCGACTTCTGGCTGCGCCTGTGATATTATCGGATTCCAAAACATGCTCTTTTACCATTTTCTGAATGTCCTTGCGCTGCTTTTTCAAATCTCCGTCGGGATCATCTAAACGGCCGTTTTTCCTGAAGCAGAGCGTATAATTATAGATATCGATGACGGGGTCTGTTCCCCTGACGCCTTCGCGCCGTCTGAGAAAATAAGTCCCTTCTTCGGCATTGATCACATAGACGACAGTCAAGTCCTCGATATATTCGATGACATCTTCTAACTCTTCATGGGGAACCAATTCATCGACATCCGTAAATGAGGCTGTCATTTGATAATACTTATAGGGTTTGCCCAGATGAAGACTCATCGCCTGCTCAAAAGCCTTTATTCCTTCAACAGAGCGCTCAATCTCAAAGGTGATCTCCGCGTATTTTTCTTTGGTATTGAGATGCTCTTCTGTTCCGTAATAGACTTTGTTTAAAGAATCTTTGGCACACCCGAAAGCGGCCATAACCGCTAAAACAACAATCCATCTTTTCATATTTCCTCCCCATTTTTTTAAAAATCCTCATGCTTTCATTTTGATGATACTCCTTTAACGTTTCATTGTCCAATTCCTCTCAAATCAGCGCGGAGTAAATCTCAATCTCATCCGGTACCTTCCATGAGTGACAATGCGGCCTGCTATATACTTTAAACTGTACAGTCTGTTTGGGCTTCGTTTGATCAAAGCCCACGTTTCTTTCCACTCTTTTTTTCGTAAATATTCCAAAGCGATATCTCCTGTATGGACAGCGTAAATCTTTTTTTGTATTTTATCGGGATAACGGCTGATGACATCCTTCATCGTATCAAGGTAATGTCTGCGCTGTCTCCGGAATACTTCCGTATCCCCGGGAGTGTTCCTTCGTGTTACGGACTTGGCAAAGCAAAAGTCTTCCACTGCGGCTGACGGGCAGACCTGCGCCGTGCGAATCACAAACTCCCAATCCTGATGTCGGTCAAAACTCTCATCAAAGCCCCCGGCCTGCTCCCAGCATTCCCGGGAGATAAGCAAGCTGCTGGAGGGTATTTTTGTTTTTTTAAGGAGAATAGCCACAGGAATGTCTTTTGTTTTTCTTACACAGATTTTGTTGCGTACTTTTCCGTCGCTGAGCACACGAAAAGAGGTATAAGAAAACTTAGCTGCCGTCTGAATGCGGCCTAAAGCTGACATTTGAGCCGAAAGCTTATGCGGATAAAAGTAGTCGTCATCATCCAGCAGAGCAAAATAACTCCCGCGAGCTAAATCTGCTCCCGTATTCCGGGCTGCAGCGCCGTTTTTATTGTACACATGACAATGGTAGCGGAGGGAGCGCGGGGAAGGAGGCATATTCGTCACCAGTTTTTCCGCTGCTATTTGGTTTTTAGTCCCTTTCCCGTTATCATCGACGACAATGAGTTCAATATTATCATAATCCTGATTCAAAGCACTTTTTATTGCCCGCGCCAGCCTTTTGGGAGGGCCGCAGGCAGGGATAATGACAGAAATCAACGGCTTCTGCGTCATGATGTCTTTCCCGGTAAAATGAGAAAGCCGCCTAACAGCTGCTGCCCGTAATCGTTATAATAGCTCCACATCCCCGCCGACGGGGTAAACGTCATCTCCCCCAGGACAGGGCGGGAATCCACATCGTAAAAATCAATTCGCACAAACGGAAAAGGCTCTGAAAGGATACGGGAATAGCGAATCATTTCTTCTAATCCCTCCGGACGGCGTATCGTCTCTTTGTTTTCATCGACATGAATATCCAGTGGATTCCATTCCAGGTCATAGAACTCAAAAAGAAGATCGCTCTGCCTGCCGGAACAGGCCACGATGACTTTGGGCTCCCCATTGAAACAATAGACTTTATAGTCATTAGGGACTTCGCCGCCATCGTCCAGATATTCTTCACAAAGGATCTTCGGTACGATATGGCGATAATGGGGCTCGTTGGCATACAAGCTAAAATCTGTTTTGACCCATTTTTGCAAATTTTTCTCAGCCGAATCGATATCAAACTCCTTTTTGTTTTTACAGAGAATATTATATTCACAGCCGTGATTGCACTTCAGAGCGAAGCGGTTGGGAAGTTTTTCCCAGGGAATCTGTGCGGGGGTATCATAGATCCCGTAGACTGCGGGAAGAATGTGCTCCAGTCCTTTATCTCTCACATAATCTCTCATAGCGACTTTATCGGTGCATTTTATCATCAGAGGGTTTTTGTAAAAAAGCTTCATCCAGATCAGTTTTTCATTGAAAGTCTCCGGGTGCTTGAGGTTCAGCTTCTTTCCGGTGGCCTTTTTATAGGCTAAACGCGCATAAAGCACCGGAGCGAACCGAGCCAGAAGCTTTTTGAATATGTGTGCATCTTTTTTTTTCATTTTTCTTGTTGAGGGGTCAGGTCCCGCACTCAACTCTTTGAGTTGAGTGCTGGATAAATCTTTCCATTATATCAAGCGACGACATCCGCCTTCGTTTAGGGGTCAGGTCTTGAATTTTAGTGTTTTGGGTAAACCCAAATCACTAAATTTAAAATGAATCAAGACCTGACCCCGTTATACCCGATATACAGTTTTCCCATCGCTGAAGTGTGGTCTCTGAAGGGGGCTCTCTCTCCTGCGCACAGGATGGGAAAACATTATGTCATAACACCTTTTATTTTAACATGAAAAGGGTCGACTTCAAGCTGAATTTATGACATACCGTTCGTTACTTTTCTTTCTTTCTTGCTTTCTTTCTTGTGAGCATTAAAATCCATATATGGATAATAGTTGTGACTCTTCTCTCCCCTGGCATGTTTTGCAAGTCCAAAGCGGACAGGAAGAATATGTCAAAGAGTATATGACTCAAAATATCCCCGGGCTGACCCTTTTCCTTCCCAAACGTATCATACTGGAACGTAGAAGAGGCAAACTCGCAAAAACGGTCAAATCCCTTTTCCCGGGCTATCTTTTTTTTACAGGAATTCTTGAGAGCAAGGGAATAGCAAGGCTACACAAAACATCTTTTTTTAAAAAAGTACTGCGCAACGACAAACAAGAGTATGCTGTCGTTCCCGCCGGGGAGATGGACTTTTTGTTTTCTTTGACCTGCGGAGGAGATACGGTCGATGTGTCGGAAGCCGCTTTTGATGAGAATGACCGCATCCGCGTTATCGCCGGGCCGCTGAAAGAGATGGAGTTTTCTATTATAAAAGTCGACAGACGGCGCCAACGAGTAACAGCCACTATTGAGTTTTTCAACGAGTTCCGCGAGATCACGTTGTCCTATGATGTGATAGAGAAGTGTTGATAGGGGTCAGTCCCGCACTCAACTCAAAGAGTTGAGTGCGGGACTGGCCTCCTCTGGCAACTCCCTATCATTGTTGTTGTGCTTTTGTGTTTTTTCTCCTATCCATTCATAAAAGGGCAAATCTAATTTATAATCTCTGACAAGCCGTTCGAACATTTTCATCACAACATCTCTACAAGAGGGGCATATCAGCCCCTTTGAATAATAAATCATCACATATCAATTATTTGCATCCGTCTTTAAATCTTTTTTTAAGCTTTTTATTGCCGTTGCCTGCCCATGAGTAAAAACAGATTTGAGCTCATAGGATTGCCTTAAAGATGAATAGAGATGTGCCGTCCTTTCTCTTAAATCATAATGACGCTGAAGAACTATCACACAGAAAAAGAGCAGGCCCAATATAGCAATCAACCCGATAAAAAGAAAACATTTATTCATATTTTATATTCAAATAGATGGAGGACAATCTTCTCGTCATCTCCCACTTTTTCTGCATAAATGACACGATCACGTGTGTTTCGGACTTTTTGACTGGTTTTCAGCCAATCTCCATTTTTTCTGACACTAATTTCATCATCAAATATTTTTAAAATGTTTCCGTTCAAATCGATAATCTTGTCTCCCAAAAATAAAGTTTCCGTCTCTTTGTCGGGGATTATCATTTGTGCCACTGTATCCGTATTGAACTTGACCTTATGAACAAGATTCCCCTTTAAATCTGTGATAAGTATTTTCCCCGTGTTTTCCGGATGTAACGAATCGGTTCTGATCTTTTTAAGATATAACTCCTCTGTCATGAATATTCTGTCTTCAAAAATATTAAAGGTTTCAAACATAATATGCGAAACATGTTTCCTTGTAAAAAATCCACTTCCCGTTGT
>DSCS01000066.1 GCA_011048995.1 Bacillota bacterium | reverse complement strand
GCCACCCAATCATTTTATTTATGCCCCAGTTCTATTGACCTTTGGTCTATCTGGCCTCTTTGGTTCATGAAGGCCCCACCTTTGCAAATGACTTTTTAAATCCACGCCACTGCCTCCGATTTTCATTCATTAGCTTCCTTTTTACGGCGGACATATGACTCCTGTATAAAGGCGCCAAATACACCAATCATAAAACCTGAAAATGCGGCTAAAGATACTATGAGGAACTTTTTGGGTCTGTGCGTTGGAAGAGCGGGACGGTCATGATTTTATGCATTTTTCTTTGATTTCTTTAGTTTATCTGGTCTGCTCTGACAAAAGCATGGAGCAGGGAGCTTTGATTTTTATGGTTGACGTTGTACGTGTTGCGTAGTATGTTTTTCATATGATTAAATCCTTTGCAGATGGCCGAACCCAACGATTTTATGGAACAGGGAAAGCATCCAAGTTTCGTGGTCTTGATATTGAAGCTGCAGAGGATTTGTTGGCAGCCCTTGATGCTGCGACTACGTTAAAAGACCTCAGCCCGCTTAAGAGTGTGGGGTTGCACAAACTCAGTGGAGATCGAGCAGGGCAATGGGCAATGACGATAAACGGACCATGGCGGATCTGCTTTCGATTTAAAGACGGAGACGCTTATGATGTTGAAATCACAGATTATCACTAAGGGTGACAACATGAAACCAATACATCCCGGACGTATTCTTAAAAGAGAGATGGAAACACGTGAGCTTTCTGCAAATAAACTTGCGCTGGCGTTGCGTGTGCCATCTGGGCGAATTTTACAAATCTTAGGCGAGAAAAGAGGCATTTCTGCAGAAACTGCACTAAGATTATCACAGTATTTTGGCAACAGCGCTCAATTTTGGATGAATCTCCAAACACGATATGATCTGGCAATGGCTGAAAAAGAAATGGGCATGCAAATAAAAGCCGAAGTAATGCAAACTGCATGACATAGTGAACCTGAGTGAACCTGAGGGGGACGTTGTTGAAAACTATCACTTTTCATACCGTTTAGAGCGTTAGTATCGTTTAGAACGTTGAGATGGTTTTGGGTCATTTGGCTTCGTTTGATTTAATCCTTCGCATTGGAAGTGAGCCTGTTGGGACCTTAGGGAAGGGACAATCCCATAATTTCTTTCAAATACTGTTTTAAAAGTTCCATTTTCGCTTTTTCTATTTTACCGATTCTACTTTTCAGGCGTCTTTTATCTATTGCTCTTAGCTGAAAGACTAAAGCTACAGAAGCTACATCGAGATTATTAAACTGATCAGGTTCAATTAAAAAAGTGAAAGGAAAGTCGGTAGCTTTTAGCTTTGATGTAAGGGGAACGATTAGAACAGTGGGGAGTTTTTCTGAATCAACTACTTGCACGATGATAGCAGGTCTTAACCCTGCTTGTTCATGCCCTCCAGATGGAGGGATTTCAACCAGATAAATGTCGCCTGCTTCCATTATATTATAAGGTACTCTCAAAGTTCAGAATAGCCTCATCACTGAGCCTGTCCCATTCCTCAAATTCCCTTTTAAGATCGAAATCGGATTCTCGCTGGCAGACAATCGACTCTTTAAATATACGGATTATTTTTACAAGGTTAATGATTTGTTCATCTGAGAGACCTTCGATCTCATTTAATACTTTTTCTTTATATTTCAGTGAGGTCGGCATTTTTACCCCTCCTTTTGATAATATTTTTTTCATTTTATCTTTTTTATCAAAATGATGCAACAAATCACAGGTGGTTTTTGGGGCACGGTCATGATTTTATGCGTTTCTCCGGTTTCTTGGGTTGATATGGTTTATCTGGTTTTGTTTGATTTAATCCTTCGGATTGGAAGTGAGCTGCGCTGGAATTGAATCAGACACGGGTCAAGGGCTATGGCACAGAGGGGGAGTGATCTCATTCAGAAAGCTCTCTTATAAGGTCATCTACAGTACCTTCTTTTATCTCTCCTCTGGCGTATTCTTCTCTTGCTTCTCTGATGTTTTCTGCAAGTAGCTGCCGCCTTTGCTCTATTAGCCTATGTCGAATAATATTGATAATATCTTCTTGCTGATATTCGGGTAATGACTCAATTATTTCTAACGCCTTCTGAAACGATACAGTCTGCCGAGTAGGCATCTCAGATACCCCCCTTTTATATGATTCTGATACAAGTTAACATGAATGTGAATACGGGGTCAACGAAAACAAACGCTCTTGGCCAGCTAGTAACCCACCGGCGTACCCCACCGGCGTCAGATCTTCATTCTTGACAAATTGAAGCTCCCCGCAGTCCGCCCCAGGCGGACGGGGAATCTCCGTATGTAAGGTAAAATACATAGTATTCGCTCGCTAACCCCCGCTGCAAGCCTGCGTTGGAAGAGCGGGACGGTCATGATTTTATGCATTTCTCTTTGATTTCTTTAGTTTCTATGGTTTATCTAGTTTTTGGTTTGTTTGGTCTATCTCGTCTATCTGGCCCCGGTGAAATGACCCTGCGGGATTTCACGGGATAAATCTGTCTGGTTTATTTGCTTTATTTGGTTTGAAAGCGTTAATATCGTTATGGGTAAGAAGAGCCCTCTTTTTAGAAGTGGCATATTCTAGTTGCTCTACGTCAGCAAGACCTTTTCTGTCTGACTCTTTAACGGTTATTACGTCATATCCTCTTAATCTTAGCGCTAGAGCTACTGCTTCTGGGACATCTTCGTCGAGAAAGAGTTTTAGCATCCTCAAACCATCTCTCGGAAATAGGTTTCATTTTCATTTTCTGTGATGTCTTTTTCTACTTCCTCCTGATGGTCATAATAGTATGAAAACGCAGCATGAACCTGAGAAGGGGTTAGCTGGGGGAATTCTCTTATTATATCCTCTACTGACATACCAAGTTTATACCATTTGATAATAGACCATACAGGCATTCTGGTGCCCAGTATTACGCTTCTGCCACCACATATTCCGGTTTGTTTGGAAATATGCAGATGTCTCTTTGATTTTTTGGCTGCAACTCCCATGTGCACGCCTCCTTGTATTAGGGTTTTTACCATACCTTACGGTTGCTTTACAATAATTTTCGGGACGGAATAGACGACGGAATAGGTCGCGGTAGGAATGCTCGTTACCAAACACCCCCGCACATATAGGGAAATAGGGGACAGGAGGACAATTTTTTTGGTATCTGAATAATTATTTTTTTCTGTGTCACCGTTTGAGGTGTGACCTATTGATCGCCTAATATATAACGTTTTTCCTACGTTGCATAACTCATATACCTGCGCCCTGAAGTTTTTTCTCGCACCCTTAACCGTGGAAGAGCCGGAAATCGCACACTATCCTGCAGATGCTCTCTTGGTTTGCAGGGTAACACTGACTTCATCCGGTTCAATAAGCTTCCTTAAAGAAATGAGCAATGAATACCGACTGAACCGCGAGGGCGCCCCTGTACCATCTGCCGGAGCTACAGGGCAGGCCCCAGTACGATCTTCCGGACCTACCCCAGTACCATCTCCCGGAGCTACGGGGCGGGGTGCTACGGGGCGGGGTAAACAAAGCCGCAAAGTTATTCTTTTAGACCGTTGACGACCATGCCCCTTCTATTACTATCCCGGAACAATATTAAATCCAAAACCTATATGGCTGAAATGGGCGTCACCCGTAAGGATATTCCTAATTCCAAGTTCTTGCATGACGACTATAGAGGTCAGATCCGTGAACGAAATACCCGGCTTATCTTGAAACCTTTTTCGAAGATCACAGACTTTATGAAATCGTTCAGGAAAAATCCATTCCAGTTGAAACTCGTTTGATTCAAGAGACTTCAGCAACAAATCCATGGAACTTAAGGCATTCACAAGCGGGAGACGCTTGAAAAGCAAAGTAAAAGTTTCATCCAAAACATAATCTGACGTGTATACAGATTTCTTTTGAGAAACATGCTCGTAAAAAAGCATAGAAGTCTCCTTGTGCCTCTTTTGATCCTTGTCTCTCAGGGTCAACCAACCCCATGTGTCAATAAAAAGACTATCCATACAGCGCCTCATCAATATCATTTGCCAGAGCGCCATGGGAAACACCGCCGATATATCGACTGATAAAACTATCTTTTGTCACATCGCCGGCCATGGGGACAACGCTTTTTTTCACGTGCTTCAGAAATTTAGCATGACTCAGTAATTCACTCAATTCTCTCTCAGATAAACCTTGAAGCTGTTTTACTATCTCATTTTTTATTTTTTGCTCTTGCATTGCCAAGACCTCCTTTATATCCTTTCTTCCAAATTCGGAAGAGCGGGTCGGGATAGAAATGCGGCGCGCGCAGCTTTAGGGATCGGTGGCTTATTCACTGGTTTCCCAATGGGCCTCAGTCCGACTCCCATGTCTCACGTTTCCGCAAGCCTCCCTGCAATCCCGCACGGTCGGATTTCCCGAGTTACGGTT
>DSCS01000054.1 GCA_011048995.1 Bacillota bacterium | reverse complement strand
TATCACAAAGTGCCTTATTGCATCGCTTTGGCGCTGACCAATGCCAAAAACGGTAAACTGAATGAAGGATTTGCTTTTTGCGGGCAAAATGCCTACCGGCTCCAGAAGATCAGAACCGTGCATGATGTTATTGAGGATCTGAAAATAGAGTATTCAATGACCCTTTGATAAACCAAACAGAGCAGGGAGATGAGGATGCTTTCGGCGTTTAATCGCCTGAGTATCACGGTCTCTTATCGCTATGAATTGAAAAATAAGGCTTTTCTTCTCTCCTCGTTCACAGATGTCCGTTTTTCCTCTATACTGAAATCACAGTTTAAAGGACGGGATAAGGATGATGAGCGATAAGCCACAAGTGGTGAACGAGAAAAAAATCACATTGCCGGAGATCTTTTGGGCTTATTTTAAAGTCGGACTCTTTACTTTAGGAGGCGGTTTTGCCATGGCGGCTATTCTTCGGCATGAACTGGTTCTGAAGCGGGAGTGGATCAGTGATTATGAGTTCATGTCGGAAATGTCAACTGCCACACTGATCCCCGGAGCGGTGGCGGTGAATATGGCCTTTTTACAGGGTCGGCGCATGCGTGGGAAAAGCGGCGCTTTTACGGCTTCTGCCGGTGTGACCCTTCCTTCCTTTCTGATTATTCTGTTGATCGCTCTCTTTGCCATTCCCTATTTTCAACATCCGCGGGTCAAGGCCTTTCTTAAAGGATGCTCTTTGGCCATAGCGGGGCAGATCGCTTTCGCCGGTTTTATCTTCGGCCGCAAACATCTCAGGAGCATACGCAATTTTTTTATCTGTGCTGCCGGGCTGATTATGATTCTTGTCCTGAAAGCCCATCCTGCTTTGGCTGTACTAACAGCAGGGTTTCTGGGTTATATCTTATGTTGGCAGCGGGATAAAAAAGAAGTGCTCAAAAAAGAAGGCTGAGAAAAGATGCGTCTTTTATTTCGTCTTTTTAAAAGTTTTATGCTCATCGGAATCGGCGCCTACGGGGGGGGCTTGGTGACGATTCCTCTGATCCAGCATGAGATCGTAGGCACGCGAGGCTGGCTTCTTTTTGATGAGATGGCTTCACTTCTGGCTATTGCACAGATGACTCCTGGCCCCATAGCCGTGAATGCAGCGACTTTTGTGGGATTTCGGGTTTCGGGATTGGCCGGGGCGGCTGTGGCGACTTTAGGTGTCATCCTACCCTCTCTTTCTATCCTTTTTTGTGCCGGGCCTCTTCTTGACCGTTTTAAGAACAACAAGCATGTGGCTTTTTTCCGGGAAGGGCTTCAAATCGGGGTGCTTAGCCTGTTGTTTTACGCGACCTGGTCTTACGGGTGCATGGCTGTGGGAAGTGTCATTGATTTTCTGCTGGCTGCCGGAGCGTTTCTGACCCTTATTCTCTCCGAAGGAAAGTTTCACCCGATCATTGTGATTTTGATCTGCGGTGTTTTGGGGATATTTCTTTTTTCGTAATGCTTTTAATAAAATCTTGAAAAAGACGCTCAAAAAGGGTAGAGTAAAAAGACGGCTGAAAATAAGCGCTTTTATATGATTTAGGAAAGTCTTGCTTTATGTGTGAATTGATGAAGGGGGTAATATGCGTGATATTCTGAAGAAGGTGAAGAATTTAACAGGGAAGAATTGCATAACCATTATTTTGAACACTCATCGGACGAAACCGGAATATCAAAAAGATGAGATACAGTTGAAAAATAAAGTCAATGAGGTTAAAAAAAGATTGACGGGTGAAATGGATAAAAGAGAGTTTCTGGACCTGGCAACAAAATTGGAAAAGCTAGCCGAGACCATCGATCACAGCCATAACCTCGAAAGTTTAATTCTTTTTGTCAATCAGGATATCGCTGAGTTTGTCCGGCTTCCTCTGCGGGTGAAGGAAAGAGTCGTTATCGGGGATACTTTTGCGACAAGGGATCTTGTCCGTTCTCTGAATTATGAGACAGGATATTTTGTTTTGGTATTAAGCCAGCAAAAAATCAGGCTGATTGAAGCGTTGAATGATAAAGCTGTTCAAGAATATGGAGATCCATTTCCGTTTGAAAACAAAAAGCTTTATTCGATGAGTAAGGCGGAAGAAGCTAATGCCAGAAGGCAGACGAACCTGATGGCGGAGTTTTTTAATCGATGTGACAAAGAACTCAACAAAATACGAAAAAATAAACCCCTTCCGGTTTTAATCTGTTCCGAAGAGTCTAATTTTTATGAGTACATGAAGATCGCCGATGAGAAAGGGATTTTTTATGGGACGTATTTAAATAAAAACAGGATCAATGAAAAGAGCCCGCTTATAATTAAAGATGCATGGGAAACAGTGAGAGAGAGCGTTGCAGAGCAAAAAAAGAAACGAAAAGAGGAATTGTTCCAAGCTGCCGGCGCGGGCAAGATCCTGAGCGATATCAATGAGATATGGCAGGGGATCCACGAAGGCCGTGTTCAGACGCTTTTTGTGGAAGAAGGGCTTTATCAACAAGCTCGAATTGAGAATAATCGCGTTGTCGTTAAGGAAAATGATGAAATGGGCGGCAATGGGATTATTGATGACATCTATGATGAGATGATCGAAGCCAATATGCGATTCGGTGGGGATGTGGTCTTTTTGCCTCCGGGAGAGCTGAGTGAATTCCAAGGATGCGGGGCCATTTTAAGATATTAGCGAACTGATCGCTTTCGGGAAAGAGAGGCTCAATGATTTCTCTTTTGCCGGAGTTATGTTTAAAAAAGAACATTCACGTATGATTTGCTTTAAAAGGGTTTATCGAAAATCTTCACGGGTGAATCAAAAACTGTTTCTTTGTTAAAAAAAATTACGTTTATGCTTCTATTTTCCCGTTTGTCAGGAGATAAGAGCGTTTGTCGGAATAAAGATGTTTCTTTCCAATGGGGGACGTATAATCATAGAAAAAGGAGGCTTGTATGAAAAAGTGGTTTGTTGTTATTGTGTTGTTATCCGCTCTTGTGATGGGCTGTTCTCAGAAAACAGAGATGGTGGCCGTCGGAGTGGAGAAGATCGTCGCTATAGAGAATATTTCTCCTTCCGATAATATCGGAGAGATATGCAGGCTCACAGACGAGGGGATCATTCATTTCCATAACAAAGCTGAGCAAGTAACGGTTTATAAAACCGACTTGGACAGCAACCAGTCTGAAATCGTTCAAATCGCGAAAGGGAAAGGACCCGGAGAAGTGAATTATCCCATGGCTATGCGTGTTCGTGGCGGGAATATCATCATCTATGATATGATGATGAGAAAAACCGTGGAATACAGCTTAGACGGGTCCTTTGTGGATGAACAGTTAGTTCAGGGTGATGTGGGATTCTCTCACTCCTTTGATGTCACAGAGGATAAACTCCTCTTTAACGGCAGCCTTCAGACAGAATTGGCTATTGTGAATAATGCAGGTGAAATCGAAAAACTGATAAAATATGACAAAGTCCAGATGATGCCTGATGACGGAAGCCCTTTTTCGGGCGGATGCGTGCGCTATAATCCGGAGACAAAAAAGATCGTCGTCGGGTACTATAATGCGCCTTATCGTCTCCGTTTTTACGATGAAAAGGGAGAAAAACTCATGGACAAAGAGTATAAACTGGAGAGAAAAGTCCAGCCCTGTGTCTGGACCATGGAATTCGGCCATCCCTTCCCTAAAGGTGATATCATGGTCGGAGGCGGCGCCATGTACAAAAAGTGGTTCATTACTTCGCCTGTCGGTGGATATGACATCAAGGATGGTGAATTCGTTACCAACGAACACCCTCTGGAGTTTTACGTCTTTGATACGGAGACAGGGGCGAAGACCCAAATCGTGAAAATCGAAGGTATCGATTCATTGGCATCAGGAGTCGTTATCGGAGTCACCGATGATTATATTTTCTTCATGGCTACAGATGAAGCGATGAAAGAAAAGTATGATCTCTCATCAGATACGGCTCTCCTGCTCCTGTCTAACCCCCTGAAGGAACGGGAGGAATAAGATGAAAAGGATTCTCTTATTTTTTATGGTATTTGTGACAATGATTGCTTCGTTGTCTGCAACAAAACTGACAGAACAGATCCTGAAAGGGAAAGGCTATTATATTGAAGCCGCTGAAAACCCCGAAAAGACAAAAATCGCCCGGGCCTATTTTGAAGACTTGAACAGGCTTCATCCGGAAGAGCCCTTTGTAGAGGTCTACTTGGGGTCTGTCTATTATCTGGAAGCCAGGGATGCCGGGTTCCCTTTGGACAAGATGAAGTGGGCCAACAGAGGGAATAAGCAGTTCGACGCGGCTGTGGCCCATGCTCCGGATAATATCTTTTTGCGTATGGACCGAGGCAAAAACAGCCTTTATTTGCCTGGTATCATGGGCCGTTTTAAAGTGGCTGTAGAAGATTTCACTTTTTTAGGGCAAACTGTGCCCCAAATGAGCGATCATGAGATCTACACGACTCAGGGAGCGGCACTTTATCTCCGTGAGGGGGAGACGGAGAAAGCCTTCGCAGTCCGGATGCGCCAATTTGTCCTCTATTATGAAGGACATATGGCTCTGAAAGAGAAAGAAGGAAAAAAAGCGGCACAAT
>DSCS01000007.1 GCA_011048995.1 Bacillota bacterium | reverse complement strand
GCTTTTTATCCCGAAATTCTCAAGGTCTGCCATAAAAAACAGCGCCAAGGGGCCGTCTTTTTGCAGAAAACGGATCATCTCTTCCTGTCTGTCACCTGTGATTTCCCTTATCATCGCTTTTCCTCCGCCCCTATCATAATGAAAAAGAAAAGCGGAATCAAAGGAAATCCGTTTCTTTTCGAAAGAAGTGCAAATTTGACGGCTTTGCCTTTTTCTGATATAATGACAGACGCTTACAAAAAATGTTTTTCTCATATTTATACAGGTTGCAGACGAGGCTCATTGTAAAACGTCTTTGTGAAGATACATCCACAGGATTGTATAAACCTGACAATTGTTTTTTGAAAGGAGGAAAGATGACGAAAAAAGGAATATGGACCGGTGTGGCCGCCGTAGCGATAATCATTCTTCTTTTACTGGTGCTCGGCACGAGTAAAAAAGAAGGCTATACGGTGGCTGTGGTAACAGGAACAACATTTGAAAAAGAGGCCCGAAAATTTCCCGGAGTGGCCGAAGTCAAACTTTACGAGGATGACAATCAAACCCTGACGGAGCTTTCAACCGGGAGAGTGGATGCAGTCATCACCGACCGGCTTGTCGCTTTGACCGGAATTGAAAAAGGGGGCTATGACAATTTGAAATTAGCCGGGGATCTGCTTTATCGGGAAACAATAGCCGTCGCTTTGTCAAAGGAGGATGATGCGCTTCGCCAGGCCATCAATAAAGCCTTGAACCAGATCATCGCCGACGGTACGTATGCCGAAATCAGCCGTAAATATTTCGGTACAGATATTATGCTTGATGTGACAAGGCCCGTTACCTTTCCCAATGAAGCGCCGGCATCGGACGACTCCCTGGAAAAGGTTCTGAAAGAAGGCGTTTTAAGCTTTGCCATGAGCGGAGGATACCCTCCCTTTAATTATTATAATGAAAAAAACGAACTGAGCGGATTTGATGTTGAAATTGCAAAAGCTGTCTGCAAAAAACTGGGCGTCCGCTATAAACCCGTGACCACAGCCTGGGACGGGATCATCGAAGGCTTGCGCGCAGGCCGTTATGACGGGGTCTGGGGAAGTATGGCTATTACGGAAGGACGGCTTAATATTGTCGATTTTAGCGACCCCTATTATATTTCCGGAGCCCAGCTTGTCGTCCGGAAAGATTCCCCGATAACGGGGACAGAAAGCCTGCAATAAGTCTTTTATCATTTTTGCCAAAAGAGAGGTAAATCCATGGATTTTACTAAACTATCTGAATTTGTCCCTTATTTTCTGCCGGCTGCGTGGATGACGCTGAAAATCACGACTTTGGGTATTCTTATCGGGCTTTTCATCGGTTTTCCCATGGCCTTCGGACGTCTTTCAACACGGAAATGGCTTTCACTCCCTTCTAAAGGATATATCGCCCTTATCCGGGGCACTCCTCTGCTTCTTCAGCTCTTTGTCGTCTATTACGGCCTGGTTCGGTTGGTGGCCCTGGCCCCCCTTCCCTCTGCCGCTTTGGCGCTGGGTGTTCATAACGGGGCTTATATCGCCGAGATCATCAGGGGGGCGATCCAGTCCATCAATAGGGGTCAGATGGAGGCAGCCCGCTCCCTTGGCATGACCCATATGCAGGCCATGAGCAGGGTCATCATCCCTCAGGCGATGCTGCGGGCGCTTCCTCCCCTGGGGAACCAGTTTATCATCGCTCTGAAAGACTCCTCCCTGGCCAGCACCGTAACTGTCAGAGAACTGGTCCTCACATCCCGACAGCTGGCGTCCTCCAATTATATGATGATGGAAATGCTGGCGATTGCAGCCGTTTTTTACCTTATTTTAACAGGGCTGCTGACTCTTTTAGTCAACCACTGGGAAACAAAAATGTCTGTCAGCCGTGCATAGAAAGGGATAGCTATGATGATTCAAATCAAAGACCTGCATAAAAGCTTCGGGCAACTGCATGTTCTAAGGGGAGTCAGCCTGAATGTGGAGGAAGGGGAGGTCGTTGTCATTATCGGTGCCAGCGGCTCGGGAAAATCAACGCTTTTGCGCTGCATCAACTTTCTGGAGGAAAGCGATAGCGGAGAAATTTTCGTCGAAGGCAACCATGTCCATCACACAGAACGCGATATCAACATGGTACGCCGGGAAGTCGGTATGGTTTTTCAACACTTTAACCTCTTTCCTCATATGACCGTCCTTGAAAATGTGATCGAGGGGCCCACGCAAGTCAAAAAGATGCCCCGAAAGAAAGCAGCCTCTTTTGCATATCAGCTCCTTGAGAAGGTCGGACTTTCCGATAAAGCCACAGCCTATCCGGCCAGCCTTTCCGGCGGACAAAAACAACGTGTCGCCATTGCCCGGGCTCTGGCCATGGAACCGAAGATTATGCTTTTTGACGAGCCCACATCCGCTCTGGACCCGGAACTGGTCGGGGAAGTCCTCCTGGTTATGGAAGAGTTGGCCAGAGAGGGGATGACCATGATCGTGGTGACCCATGAGATGTGGTTCGCCCGCGAGGCAGCCGACCGGGTCATCTTCATGGACGAGGGCGTCTTCCTGGAATCGGGAACTCCGGAAAGGATGTTCACAGAGCCGGCGGAAGAGCGAACAAAAGAATTCTTAAGCAAAATACTGGCGTCTCCCAATACATGATCTATACTAACAAAAAAGGAGAAATAATATGGCATGGATCAAAGTCATCCCCCCGGAAAAAGCTGAAGGAGCCCTGAAAACCTGTTATGACCAGATAAAAAAATCACGCGGGAAACTGGCGCATATCCACACGATTCACAGCCTGAACCCGGAATCGTTGAAAAATCACATGGACCTTTACATGACGATCATGTTCAGCCGTTCAGGACTCACCAGAGAAGAACGTGAAATGATTGCAGTCACTGTCTCGGCCTCTAATCAATGCCCTTATTGCATCCGCCATCACGGAGAGGCCCTTAACTACTACTGGAAAGACAGAGAGAAACTTGAACGTTTTATCGATGACTTTTCATCTGTCCCTTTGAATGAGAAACAATCTGCCATGCTGGCTTATGCAAAATCTTTGACCGAAAATCCTTCTTCGGTGACTGAAAACTCAGTAGTTAAGATGAAAAAAACCGGCTTTTCTGACGAAGAGATCCTCAATATAAATCTTATCATCTCGTATTTCAATTTTGTCAACAGAATCGCCATGGGCCTGGGCGTTGAGACATCCGAAAGTGAAGCGGCGGGTTATCAATATTAAAATGAAACGGCTCCCGCGTTGAAGCGGGAGCCGCAAGACAGATTAAAAATTACAGATTAATCCCCATACCGATGGTCAGGGTGCGCGGAATCGCTTCCACATATTCTGACATCAACTCCTGGTCTTCACTGATGACAATGGAGAACCCGTAGGTATAACGCACTTCTCCAAAGAACGTCTCCGTAATCTCATATTTGATGCCGGCTGCCGCGCTGAATTGAAAACGGTTCAGCCATTCGCCGAAATCATAGCCCATGTACTCAGCCACATCAGGATCATCAAAATCATGGACCATTTTAATGCCGCCGTTTAAGGCATAACCCAGCACGGGGCCGGCATAAAGAGTCATCTTTTCCATAGGAAGATAGGTGAAGAGAATGGGGAGTTCCAGGGTGTTCTGGATCATATACGCATGTTCGGTGAATCCCGAACCCTCATCCGTATAGCGATCTCCTTGCTCCACATAGTTAAGCTCTACGGTGATCCCTATCTTCTCATTCATCATATGACGGGCCCAGATTCCGCAGTAAAAGCCCATCTTCATCTTGTTTTCCAATCCGGGTTCACTCTCGGTAGGATCCGGATCCACAGCCATATTGCCAATGGCCAAACCGGTGCGAAGTCCGTAATTCAAATTCAACGCTGAGGCCATAGCGGCAACAGCCACAATCAAAATAAGAGAAATCATTATTTTTTTCATAGTAAATCTCCTTTTACCCTGTTCGCTTACAGGTTCACACCAAACCCGATGGTCAATGTGCTGGTTTTGCCTTCCATTTCATCGGGTAACATACCATCGGTATCATCCTTAAATATGTTTGAGAATCCGTAAATATAGCGGACTTCCCCGAAATATTTCCCGGCAAACTGATAGCGTCCGCCTGCGGCGGCACTCAACTCAAAGCGGTTGATATACTCATTCATATCCAGGCCTTCATACCAGGAGATAGCAGGATCGTCGACGGAAACCTTGTACTTGAACCCCCCTTTGAGAACGTAGCCCAAGACAGGGCCGGCGTAGAGAGTCATCTTCTCCATGGGGAGAAAATAGAAAAGAATCGGCATCTCCAAGACTTTGCCGTAAAAGATGTAGTTGAGATTGTCGCCATCGACTTCTTGATGATAGCGGTCACCCTTCTGGATATAATTCAGCTCTCCCATAAGCCCCATGGTCTCACTCAACGGGTACTGAATAAAAAAACCGCCGTAAAAGCCCATTTTGATCACATCATCAAAATCAGAACTGCCCCATTCCTCGAATTCAGGGTCCAAAGCCATATTGCCCAGAGCAACTCCTCCGCGGACACCGTAATCCAACGCCATACTCATACCCACAGCCACACACAATACCGCAAACAAAAGAACAAGTCTTTTCATAGTAAGCCTCCTTTGCTTATCTAATAATTATAATGCACATTGAAGAAATAACAAATTAAATCGTCTAATACTCTTCGCGGCTGAGCATAATGGACGCGATCTTATCCAATGAGTTCTCCACCGATTTCATACAGCATTTGATCCCATTATCTGAGGCCTGAAAATTATGAGCGT
>DSCS01000020.1 GCA_011048995.1 Bacillota bacterium | reverse complement strand
GACTCTCCCCGAAGCTGCTTTTTTGATTCTCTTGGGAGAACGGCTCTCCTGTCTTCTCTTGAAAAGTATCCTGCAGGAACGCGGATTAAAGGCCGTTATTCGGCTCCCTGAGGAGATCCCTCTTGTCACTGACGGTCGGGACCATTATCCGCGCATTGATTTCAAGCACTCCGGTGGAAACTTAAAACGGTTAACCGGCTTTTCTGCAATCACGCTTGTCCCGGGCTTTTATGCTATCAGTCCGGGAGGGAAGGCCCGCCTTTTGGGGCGCGGGGGAAGTGACTATACCGCAGCTTCTCTGGGCTATCTTTTACATGCGGCTTCCGTTGACCTCTGGAAAGATGTCGACGGTTTCTTCAGCGGGGATCCGGCCCATATTGACACAGCCGTCCTCCAGCATTCTCTGGATTATGAAGAAGCGGCTGAACTCTCCTATTACGGGGCTCGGATTCTTCATCCTGAGACGATCCCTCCCCTACGTTCAAAAAAAATTCCCTTGCGGCTTTACTCCTTCGCCTCTTCATCCTCCCCCGCAAGCCCCCATACCCTCATCCATGAAAAGAAAGAAAAAGAGGGACCTCCCCTGACGGGGATTGCATCCTTAGACAATATCGGTATTATTACTGTGGGAGGAGGCGATGTGGGAGATGAGCCGGGTATACTGGCCCATTTAGCCGGGACACTAAATGACGGAGACATTAATATTAAATCTGTTTTGACATCACAGACATGCATTAACATTTTAGTGGACGGAACAGACCTGGAGAAAGCGCATCGCCTTCTGAAGAATAATGAAGAGACAGCCGGACGCCGTTTCTCCTTTGATAAAAGCCATAGCCTGATTTCTCTTGTTGGGAACGGAATCTGCTCTACGCCGGGAATCGCAGCCTGCGCCTTTCAGTCTCTGGCTGAAAAAAAGATCTCAGTCCGGATGATCTGCGGGGGAGCGTCCCCTGTTTCTTTTTATTTTATTGTTCACGGAAGTCAATGCAAAGAAGCGGTTCATGTCGTCCATGATGCATTTTTTAACACAAAGGAGGCTCCCTATGAAACGTCAGCGGTCCATTGAAGAAATCAACGAAAAAATAATGAACGGAAGCGCTGTTGTCCTGACGGCTACTGAGATCAGTTCCCTGGCTTCAAATCACAGCCCGGAAGATATTTTTGATGCTGTCGATGTGGTCACCACAGGAACTTTTTCTCCCATGTGCTCCAGCGGGGCTTTCATCAACTTCGGGCATACATCCCCTCCTACAAAGATGAAAAAAGTGCATTTGAACGGTGTGGAAGGGTATGCCGGGATAGCTGCTGTCGATGCTTATATCGGAGCGGCTCAAAGTTCAGATCAGGTTCAGGAATACGGAGGCGGACATGTCATTGAAGCCCTTATTAAAGGAGAAAATGTACTTTTAGAGGCTGTCGGAAGCGTAACCGATTGTTATCCTTCCCCGTCTGCTTCCCGTGCTGTCAGTCTTAACACCGTTAACGAAGCCTATCTCTACAATCCCAGAAATAGCTATCAGAATTATGCAGCTGCAGTCAATTCCTCATCACAGACTCTTCGGACCTATATGGGAACCCTTCTGCCCCATTGCCAAAACCTCAATTATTGTACATCCGGAGAGCTCTCGCCTCTTATCAATGATCCGGAGCTCAGAACAGTCGGCACAGGGAGCCGCATCCTTCTCTGCGGGGGAATCGGTTATATCTCTGCCCGCGGCACCCAGTTTAATATTCATAAAAAGAAAAACCGTTACGGCATTCCCGTTGAAGGAGCCGCGACCTTAGCGCTTTCAGGAAATATGAGAGGAATGAGTCCCCGTTTTGTCAAAGGCGTCACCATGCCGGGTTACGGGGTCACACTTTACGTGGCTGTCAGTATCCCCATCCCTCTTTTGGATACAGATTTGGCTGCGCGGACTATGATCACAAATGATAAGATCCACATGACAGTGCGGGACTTTTCCGATCCTGAGCACCGAGAAATCGGGGAAGTGACTTATCAGGAACTTTTGACCGGATCGACTGAAATAGCCGGGCAAAAAATCCGGACTGTCCCCCTCTCCGGTATGACAGTGGCTCGGGAATCGGCAGAGCGGCTGAAAAGCCTTATTCAAAAAGGACTCTTTACCGTAAGTGCTCCCGTGGAAGAGTACGGAATTTCTTTGCAAGAGCCCGAAAAGTCCCGGGATGAGGCCTTGCCCTGCACCCTGTGTGAAACATGTATTGCCCTTTGTCCTGCCGGGGCTCTTTCGCTGGAAAACGCATCTTTGCATCATGACCCCACCCGGTGTGTCAATTGCCTGCTGTGCCGCGACATCTGCCCCTGCGGTTTAGCCAAAGGAGGTTATCATGACTGAATATGCGACCCGCTTTTACCGTTCCTTTCATGATTCGTCAAACACTGTCTTTTTTCATATTGCAGAAAAAGAAAGCGATTTATGGATCGGAATCAACCGAGAATCAGCGGCACCCTCCCTTTACCAAAAAGCCGCTGATCTGCTTAGAGAAGCCCGCCGGGAGGTTCAACGAGCCATAGATATCGAGCCGCTGTTTTTATCATCGCTAAAGCCTCTGGAAGAACACCCGCTCTTTCCTTCTGCCATGACTCAGGCTGCCTTGAAGGCAAAAACAGGCCCCATGGCTGCCGTTGCCGGATACATCGCCGAGTATGTGCTTCGGGGTCTGCTTTCTGAAAAGCCGTTTAAAAAAGTCATCGTGGAAAACGGCGGAGACATCTGCGTTTGGGCAGAAGAATCGGTCCATATCGGTGTTTTTGCCGGAACATCCCCCCTCTCAGGCCGGCTAGGCCTGAATCTTCCCTGCAGAGGTGAATCCTACGGGATCTGCACTTCTTCAGGAACAGTGGGACACTCGCTCAGTTTCGGGAAAGCTGATGCCGTTGTGATCATCTGCCGGGATAGCGCGTTAGCTGATGCGTATGCCACTTCTTTCGCCAACAGAATCCGCTCCAAAGAGGATCTCGCCGCTGTGATCGAAGATGTCAGATCGAATAATGATATTGACGGAGGACTGTTTATCATGGGGGAAGACTTAGCCGTCACAGGCTCTTGTCCCCTTTACGTGCGAAAGGAGGGAGCATGAAAGTCATTGATGTGATAAAAACAAGAAAAAAGCCTTTGCTTTCATTGGAAATCGTCCCTCCTAACCGGGGATATTCCCTGGATGAACTTTTACGTCATACAGAACCCCTTATGGAGTACGCGCCTGATTTTATCAATGTGACAACACATCAATCCTATGTGGCCTTTGAAGAGCGCGGCGGAGAGATCATAAAACTTCAAAAGAGTAAAAAATGCGGGACAGTCGGTGTCTCCGCTGCTTTGAAAAACAGGCTGAACGTGGAGGCCATTCCCCATGTCATCTGCGGAGGAGACAGCCGGTTTGAGATCGAGGACAAACTCATCGACTTGAATTATTTGGGTTTTGAAAACATCTTTGTGGTCCGTGGCGACCCCCTTCCGGGCCAAAAAGCCTTTATACCGCATCCCGAGGGACATCAGTATGCCGCCGGTCTCGTCAAACAAGTTTCTCATTTGAATCAGGGCCTTTATTCCTCTATTCAGGAAAAGGGCGTTCCCACTGATTTCTGTATCGGCGTCGCCGGGTATCCTGAAAAACATTATGAATCGTTTAACAGGGAAAAAGATCTGGATCATTTGGAAGAAAAGATCCGTTCAGGAGCTCATTATATTATCACCCAGATGCTGTTCAACGCTGACTCCTATATTACTTTTTTAAAAGAATTACGTAAAAGAGATATTTTTGTCCCGGTTATCCCCGGCATCAAACCGGTGACCCGTTTAAAATCCATGAGTCGCTTGCCCGGGACTTTCCATATTGATATCCCCCGACAACTGATCGCTGCATTTGAAGAAGCCCGCACGCCTCTGGAAGAATCAAAGGCGGGAACCACCTACATGGCTCTTTTGATCCGGGACCTCATTGATGCCGGAGCTCCGGGAGTCCATATCTTTACCATGGGAAGCGGCCAAAACACCCGGAGACTGATCGATGCGGCCTTCGGAAAAGGGGGAATCTGATATGGCATCATCTCTTCATACTCTGTTGCAGAAAAAAATCCTTTTGGGAGACGGCGCCATGGGAACCTCTATTCAGTCCCGATTTAAAAAAGAAAATGAAAAGGTTTCCAATGAACTATTGAATATCACCGATCCGGATGTGATACGCAGCATTCACAGAGATTTCCTTCGAGCCGGAAGCGACATTATTGAGACAAACACTTTCGGTGCTTCGGCCCTCTCTCTCAAAGATTACGGCCTGGAAGAACACACTTTTGAGATCAATCAAGCCGCAGCTTTACTGGCCAGAGAAGCCATCGATGCAGAATCGGATCTGTCCCACCCCCGGTTTGTAGCCGGGTCTGTCGGCCCTACGGGGTACCTTCCTTCATTAGGACAGATCTCTTTCGATACCTTATATGAGAGTTATAAAATTCAATGCACAGGCCTTATACGGGGAGGAGTCGACTATTTTCTTATAGAAACGTGCCAAGATCTTCTTCAGGTCAAGGCGGCTCTGATTGCTGCCCGGGATTCCGCTCAGGAAGAGGGAAAAGAGATTCCGTCAGCGGTCTCTCTTTCGCCGGAAAAGGGACGGCTTATTACCGGTTCAGACATTGAGACTTTGGCCGCAGTTTTGGAGCCGTTTGACCTTCTTTATCTCGGGTTTAACTGCGGCAACGGATTTGAGGGTTTGGATGAGGCCCTGAAAGCCCTTAACCGATTCTCTTTTTTCCCTTCAGCTCTGATGCCCAATGCAGGATTCCCTGAAGTCCGCGAAGGCCGGCTTCATTACTCTATGACACCGGAGGCCTTCGCCAGAGAAGTCACCCGATTGGCCGCTTCTCATTCATTGGCTCTGGTCGGGGGCTGCTGCGGCACGACACCTGATCACATCAAAGCCCTGAAAAGGGAGTTAGACAATATAAGATTCGCTGAAACCTCGACTCCCCGGAAAGAGGCCCGGTTAGCCTCCCTCTTTAAGACAGTTTCGGTCCGCAGTTCGCGACCTCCTTTTATCATCGGAGAGCGGGCCAATACTCAGGGAAGCAAGAAGTTTAAAGAACTCCTTTTAAAGGAAGACTTCGAATCAATGATAGAGACCGCCCTTTCTCAGGAGAGGGCCGGCGCTGCAGCCCTTGATATTTGTTGTGTCCTCCCTGGTCGGGACGAAGCACAAGACCTTTCCCGGTTTGTCGGAGAGCTGAACCGACAAGCGAAGACACCTCTCTGTATCGACACTGTCAATCTTAGAGCCTTGGAAGAAACATTGAAAAAAATAAGCGGCAAACCCCTTATTAATTCCGTTCATCTGAAAGATGAAAAACAAGCCCGATCCATTTTCACCCTGACGAAACGATACGGAGCTGCACTTATCTGTCTGGTTATCGATAAAAACGGCATGGCATTGACAGCGTCTGAAAAAACAGTTACAGCAGAGAAGATCTTTTCCCTTGCCACCGATGAATTCGGCATCGCCCCTGAAGACCTCTATTTTGACATGCTCACATTTACCGTGGCTTCTGATACACGCCTTAATTCAGCTTATGAGACATTGAAAGCCCTGAAAACCTTTAAAGACAGACATCCCGGCGCCAACACGATCCTGGGGGTAAGCAATATCTCCCACGGCCTGAAACCTTATCCCCGGAAAATCCTGAATTCTCTCTTTCTGCAGCTGGCTGTAGAGCACGGACTTGATGCATCCATTGTCCATGCCGGAAATTTGACGCCTCTTCATCATTTTCCCCAAGAGCTTATCATTTCGGGCCGGGAACTTCTTCTCTCTCCCAAACCCGACTCTGAACGATTAACCGATTTTCTTCATCAATGTGATATGGCGACAGGGGCAGCAGGACAGGACTCCTCTTCCCTTGTTGAAGAAGAACCCACCCTTTTCCAAGCGATTATTGACGGCCGTAAAGAGGAATCTCTGATTTTGGCGCAAAAAGAACTCACAACGAAAAAAGCTGAAAATATTATCGAAGAGTCTATTATCCCGGCCATGGAGGAGGTGGGGCGTCTCTTTGAATCCAATCAGCTGCAGCTTCCTTTT
>DSCS01000056.1 GCA_011048995.1 Bacillota bacterium | reverse complement strand
AGAAGGCTTTTTTTTTTGTAGATATAAAAGTCCCTCCGCTAAAAGTTTGTACGAACACCCAGGTATCCGAATGGCTGGATAGCATCAAACTTTTAGTGGAGATATTATTTTTACGGGGACCCCCGTGAGTCAGTATAAAGCCTTGTTTGTCAGTGTGACAGACAGGGCTTTTTTATATAGCTATATAAAATATTTCGTAAAAAGTATTGATTTTATTAAGAACTCTTGTTATTCTCTATATTGTGAAAGCAATAATTATTTATTCTTAATAATGATGAACTCATTGTTATGAAAGGAGCATCATGGAAAAGGGCAAGCCTGTCCATTATGGAAATTTTTTGCTATCTTTATCCGATGCCATTGATCTGGCTAATTCGGAGATAGTCAAGCATCAGCAACGTACGGCTTATATCGCATGGGAAATTGCAAAAGCAGCCTCCTTGTCTGAAGATCTTATCAAAGACCTTTTTGTGGCTTCGCTCTTTCACGATGTAGGCGCTTTAACAGTCGAAGAGAAGACGGCCCTACATAGTTTTCATACTGCAAATTTAGATAAACATTGTATCAGAGGAGAGATTTTAATTAATACGATTCCGCAGCATGAAAGAATTGCGTCAATTGTCCGCTTTCATCACACAGAATGGCAGGATTGGGAGGACACGATTGACAAAGGGTATGTGCAAGCGTCTCAAATACTTTTTCTGGCTGATTATGTAGAACGCCTTGTGGATAGAAATCACAATATTTTAGTTCAGCGGGAGAGTATCATAAAAAAAGCGAAAGAACTGGATAACATTTCGGTTTACTCAGATCTTCTTCATGCTTTTCTCTCACTCTCGGGAAATGATGAATTCTGGCTTAACCTGGGATCTCCGCGATTGTATACGATCTTGAATAAACAGGGACCTTTAAATGATATCATTCTGGACAATGAAGCCGTTGAAATATTATCAAAATTTTGCCGCGATGTCGTTGATTATAAATCTCCTTTTACAGCGTCTCATTCAGCCGGAGTGGCAGGATGTGTGGAGATCATTTCAAAGCTGATGGGGTACTCGGACGATGAGGTACAGGAGATGACAATTGCGGCGAATCTCCATGATATCGGTAAAATGATCATCCCCAACAGTATTTTAGAAAAGCCCGGGCGCTTGACTCATGATGAATACAGATTAGTGGCTAGTCATGCTTATTATTCCCATTATGTGATCAGCACGATCTCCGGATTACAGCATGTGGCGGATGCTGCTGCGTTTCATCACGAACGGCTGGACGGGACAGGATATCCTTTTCACTGCTATGAACGGAGCATTACTTCCGGAGCCAGGATTATGGCTGTAGCCGACATTTACGCAGCCATGATTGAAAAAAGACCTTACAGAGCCGGGAAACATAAAGACAAAATGGTGGGTATTATGGGGCTCATGGCTGCTTCTCATGCGATTGATAAAGACATTGTCAATCTGATGTCAGATCATTATTCTGAAGTGGCCGAGCATGTTGAACAGGCTCAAAGGGAAGCACTTTCCTTTTATGAGAATCATATTTACCCCTATGACGGGAGCACAGCTCCTCCTGCACCGAAATTAGACATGTAGATGGGCCGGGAAACAATGGTGCTTTAATAATGAAAATAGATAATATTTTGGGTGCCGCTTGCATAAGGTTTAAATATTTGGTATTATCTATGTTAGGTGACAGGGTTTATTGAATTATACGCATCCCGATAAGCCTAAAGGGGGGGCATGGACAAGCCCAGATCTATTTTATACGGAAATGTTATGCTGTCACTTTCTGACGCCTTAGATTTCGGGCATCATGAAATATCAAAACACCATCAGAGAACAGCCTATATTGCCTGGGAAATTGCCCGGGCCTTAAATATCTCACAAGACATTATCAAGGATCTCTTTGTAGCTGCACTCTTGCATGATGTTGGCGCTTTGTCGGTAGAAGAAAAGATGGATATTTGCTGTTTTAACTTGGCTGACTTGGAATCCCATTGTATTTCCGGAGAGCTTCTGATAAAGACAATACCCCAACATGAGCGTATTGCAGAGATTGTCCGGTTTCATCATACGGAATGTCAAGATAGAGATCAACCCGTCGATAAAGAGACTGCTCAAGCAGCGCAAATCCTTTTTTTGGCTGATTTTATCGAATGCCTTATCAAACGGGGTAAATACATCCTGCATCAGCAAGAGTTTATTATTAAGAAAATCAAAGAACTTGTCCCTGCTTCTGTATGTTCTAAAATTGTTGAAGCATTTCTTTCCTTTTCCGAGAGAGAAGGGTTCTGGCTCAACCTGACATCTCCCAGTTTATACTCGATATTAAATAAGCAAGGGCCGCTTAAGCAAATGGTTTTAGATATTGATGCTGTTGAGATTGTATCTAAGTTTTTCCGCGATGCTGTCGATTATAAAACTCCTTATACAGCAACGCACACAGCAGGGGTTTCAGCGTGCGCAGAAGTCCTCTCTCGCCTTCACGGTTTTACGGATTATCAGATACAGGAAATGAAGATAGCGGCAAATCTTCATGATATCGGGAAAATGGCGATACCTAACAGCATTCTTGAGAAACCGGGCCGTCTTGATAAAAATGAATTGGCTCTTATGGTCAGTCATCCGTATTATTCCCATTATATTATTTCTACTATCGCAGGCCTTGAACATTTGGCCCAACCGGCAGGGAATCATCATGAAAAGCTTGATGGAACCGGGTATCCTTTTCATTGCCGGGGTAAAGAACTCTCACTTAAATCGCGGATTATGGCTATCGCCGATATTTATGCGGCCATGACAGAGGACCGGCCTTATCGTGTGGGCCGGACAAAGGAAAAGATTTTAGGGATCATGGGTCTCATGGCTGCTTCTGATGCTGTTGACAAAGAGATTGTAGGGCTTTTTGGAGATCATTTCGATGAGATCAATGATTATGTCCTTCAGATGCAAAAAGAGGCGCGGGATTTTTATGAAGAACATTTACGGCCTTATTACCGGGGGAATGCTCCTGTCCTTTGAAAGTAAGACCGATTCGCAGTGAATCTGCCTATATCTCATAAACATTGTTTCATATTTGAAGAGAAAACAAGTGTTGTAGGTTTGTTTCAGATATTTTTTGAGTTTATGGTTTATACTATAGAAGCAAAGATAAAATCAATAAAGTGAAAGACAGTTATTTCAGGAGAACCGGAAAAGATAAAAATAAAACCTGTTCCGTTACCACCAAAGCTTTCCCTTAAAGAATAAAAATGTGTGCAAAGCCTCAATTGCCAAGATAGTGTGATCAAGGTGCGCCTTTTGTGTCAGAGTCAGGACTCACTTAAAAGACGCTTCAATATGAGACTGAAAATATCTGTTCCTGTGGTGAATTCAAAAAAAGGGTTTCTCCCTTTGTCTTTTTGAAGAGAGATCCCGTTTTCAAAAGGTTCAAAAGCTAAGATGCGCGTTATCCGCAACGTTTTGTTACTCCGGCCTCCCATAAAAATTAATCTTTTATCTGTGAGATAAAGAGTGCCTGAATCGATAAGTTGGAAATCTTCAGAGGTGACCTTTTGGAATCCAAGGTCTCCTGCCCGGTAATAAAGCCCTTTAGCGATCTTCAAACGTAAAGTTGGACCGCCATATCGTATACGGCGCGTCTCTTTCCGTCTTTCATGCCAGTTTATATCAGTTTTAAAAAGAAGAGATTCATTTTTATGTAAATGGATAGTCGGCTTTAAAGTGGGGATCTCGCCATTTTCGATTTGCCAATAAAGACGATAGCGGTCCAGCATTTCCTGTGTCGCTTCCTCAAAATGGAGATTCTCAATACCCATGTTTTTAGCGATCTGATAGAGTTCACGTTCTTCTTCCGGAGAAAGCCGTTGGTCAGATACAGCTTCTGCTAAGAAGTTATTTAGTATGCGGGATGATTTTTCTTTATAGAGGGCCAAAAATTTGTCTTCAGGGTAAGCCAATTGACGTCTCAATGCCTCTAAATTTCTTTTTTCGAATTCTAAAAGTTTATTATCAACCAGCGCTTCATCCATTGCCCGGGAAAGAAAAAACTCTGTTTCTTTATTTAAAAGGATTTGATAATCCGTTTGTGAAAGAGAAAGCAACTGTTGAAGATGTTCTAAACCGTGAAGTTCGTTTTCTGAAAGCTCCCGGTCTTGAATGTATTTTTTGACCAGGGCTCTAAAGATCTCCTTACGCTCTGACAACGGAGTTTTTTCCATGGTCCATTGGTATTTATTTTCCAAATCACCCAGAAAAGGAAACGAGACATCTGTGATATGGTCTTCCCGGGCTGCCAATCTATTCTCAAATTCAATAAGAAAGTTGACTTTGGGTTCTTTTTGAAAGAGCCGATGGAAAATGCCGGGCTTTTTTAGATCTCTTGTTCGAAAAACGTTCATTTTCCTCCCTGTTTTATCATTGTGGTTTAATCACAGGATAGTATCTCAGCAGGATTTGTCAAGGCAGAGTTCATGGCACTTCTCATATTGGTAACGGATTATAAGGAAAATAAATGAGGCGAAGGGAGCCCGGGTTTCATTTATACTGCTTATGATGTAAGACTCAATGACATAGACAGAACAAGGCGGAATCAAAAGATTACAGATTACTCTATTGCCGGATACATCCTTTTTGCCATCACAGTTAAAAGGAGTAGGAATATGACATCAAGGAGTACGTGTGAGTCGTTTCTTAATGTTTTTCTGTTTTGAATTGTCGTATTGTGTCAATGATATCATGATGACGGTTTTTTTTGTTACGGTTTTTATGATGCTCCCTAATGTAGATGTATCCGTAGATCGAGCTGGTTGCGGCTCCGATCATATCGGCAATGAGGTCGAACATGGTATCGACGAGTCCGCTTTTCTGCATATCCCAACCAAACAAAGAATCCATAGAAAACTCATAGATCTCCCACATTGTGCCGATAGTCATCGCAAAACAAAATGAAAAAAGGACAATAAAAAAGGGGCTGAGGGTAAAGGCCTTTCTTTTATGGCTGTTGAGAGTGTAAACAAGGAGGAATCCCACAAGGCCCAGCATAAAGCCCGATGCTGTGTGGAGCAAAGTATCCCACCACCAATAACGGTAGTAAAAACCTTTTATACTCCCTAAATAGAGAGAGGCGAAGAAGAAGAGAGTCAAGACGATCTGAAATTGAACCGGCAGGTAAAGATATCGTTTTTTCCTTAGGAATGAAGGCAGATAGGAAAGCGCAAATGCAACACAGGCGGTGAGAACGTTAATATAATTATTTTCAATAATACTACCGACGGCTGAGAAGACCATCAGAAGCCTGAATAGATTCGATATGATCACCCCATTCCGAAGTGAGACTCTGATACTCATCCTGCTCCTCTCTTTTGATTAGAGTATAATACTTTTTTGAATAAAACACAAATACACTTCTTTTCTTTTACTTTTATTATTAGGGGGATTACCTGATTGACAGGCATTTTTTAATCAATACCATAGAAATTGAACATAATATCTAAGCGCGCTGAGTGAAGAAAGGAGGTGTTCTTATACTCCTCCCCATTAACAGAAAGGTAAAAATGGTTTAGAGTGGAAAGAGAAAGGAGACGTTATGAGAAAAACCGTACTGTTAGTGATCACTCTTATTTTACCGATTATCCTGATCTCCTGTAGCAGCAGGACTTCTTTAGAAAACCTCAGCCTGGAGCGTGTGGCAAGTTACAAAATCGATGCAGAATATTTTACCCCTACAAACTTTGTCTTTAAACCATTTCAGGAGGATAAGTTCGTTGTATTTTCTCAAAAAGGGATTTTGGCCATAACTGATAAAAAATTCAATATTCTCACCTTTGTAAACCTGGATCAGGGGAAAGGGCCGGGGGAGTATTCTTTTATAAGCGCTTTGAATACTCAGGACTCCCAAATCCTGCTTTATGACTTTGAGTTGAAGAGAATTTTGACTTATGCCTATGATGAAGAAAAAGGCCTTTACTACTTGGAGACTGATAATCTGGATTTTTCATCATTGATGGGGATCGACTTTGTAGAAAACAAGCTGCTGATTAATTCTCTTTTTGAAGAGGGTGGAGAGCAATACATGGGGCTTCAGCTCCTTAATGATTCCTATGATACTTCTGTTCAAAACATCAAGATCTGCTCATCAGGAGACTCTGATGAAGACCTGATTATGAATATGGGTTGGGTTTTGGCGACTCCCGATTATGCTTATTATGTTAAAATCTATCAAGGGGAGATCATCAAGGCAAACCTTAAAACAGGTGCCATTGAGGGGAAAGCAGTCAAAAAAAAGAAGCCTATCGACATGGCCCAGATCGGAGAGAACGCTGCGGTCCTCTGGCCGGCCTTCCTTTTTGATGAATGGATCGCTGTTCCTTACAATACAAAGGATCATTACCTTTATTGTGAGTTTTTCGACAAGGATTTGAACTATGCCGGATATGAGTATAGAGAAGATGT
>DSCS01000068.1 GCA_011048995.1 Bacillota bacterium | reverse complement strand
TTTTTAAGAGCAGGGATAACCGTGGCCGATGAGGCCTCAGCATAGAGCCCCTGATCGGCCAGAAGGGAGATCCCTTCCAGAATCTCCTGTTCGCTTGCTGTCTCGGCAAGCCATCCGTTTTTAAGGGCCATACGAAGGAACGCATCGCCTCCGGGAGGATCCCCTGTGGTTAAAGCGGTGGCTATGGTTTTTACGTGTGACACCGGGATGACCTTGTTGAGGCCCTGCTTGAGGGGGCGAGCCAAAGGCGCATTGTTTTCAGGCTGAACGATGACAAGCCGTGGAAGAGTATTTATTAAGCCTGTCATCAAAAGCTCCCGGAATCCCTTGAACACTCCCCTGGCCAGTCCTGTGGCGGAGACCGGTAACACGACATAATCGGGAAGTTGTCCGTTGGTTTGTTCATAAAGCTCGAAAGCCAATGATTTGTATCCTTCGACACGAAGTGGCCCGTTTCCCGATATTGTCCTGAGTCCGATATTTTCCGAAACGGCACGGACATGTTTTTTGATATTTGAGAAATCATTTCCTGAAAGAACCACTACGTTTGCTCCGTGAATGCGCATCGGCAGGATCTTTTCACCTGGAGTCCCTACGGGAAGGAAAATCAATGTCTGTAGTCGGGCCCGTTTCCCGTAAGCGGCCATGGAATGTCCCATATTCCCTGTGGATATGGTGGCAGAAGCCTTTTCACCGAAGAGCCGTGACATCTGTATGCATAGAAACGAGCCCCGGTCTTTAAAGCTCCATGTCGGGTTGACGGTCTCATTCTTTAAATAAAGATGGTTGAGACCCATATAAGACCGAAGTTCAGAAGTTGCTTCGAGGCAAGGTGTATCTCCCTCCCCGAGTGAAAGGCGCATGTCGAAGTTTTCCAAAGGGAAAAAGGAAGAAAAACGCATCCAGACAGAGTCTCCCTTGGTGATTCTTTTTTTTTCGATGTCCGGTATCCTGCATTCCAAAGGAGCGCCTTGTGAAGAGTACTCTGACAAACTGCTCAAAGAGAAACGCTCTTGATTGTCCAGAGATAGCAGAAAAGGTTTCTTTCCCATAGGGTCATTATACGATAAAAGCGTAGAGCTGACCAGAAAGAATGAAACAAAGAGGGTTTCAGCCTTGTCATATTCTCAGAAGGAGGAACATATGGGCGACTATAAAAAGCTTTTCAGGTCAAACAGAAATAAAATGATCGGCGGCGTTTGCGGAGGACTGGGAGAGTATTTCTCCGTTGACCCCACGATTATCCGACTGCTTTGCATTTTTTCGGTATTATTAGGAGGTGCCGGTATCCTTCTCTATCTGGCCGCCTGGCTTCTTATTCCCCCTGAGCAATAGAGGATAGTTCTTGATTTTAATATTCTGCCCTCTACACTGTAGGGAAGAGGGGGTGTATGGAAAAAGCGGCCTATCTTTCCATCGGCGACGAGATCCTTCACGGATTTACGACAGATACCAACGCATCCTGGTTGGCAAGAGCCCTTTTCCCGTCAGGCTGGGAGTTTGCTGAAGGGCGTGTCATTGCTGATGATATAACGGTGATACAGGAGGCTCTCGGATCATTGCATTCCTACCCTTTGATCATCATCACGGGAGGGCTGGGGCCGACAGATGATGATGTCACTCGGGAAGGAGTCGCGTCTTATTTGAATAAGGGCCTTCATTTTCAAGAAGACCTGTGGCAGGAGATTTCGAAGCGTTTTACTTCCACTTCTCGTGCTATCCCGCCCTCTAACAGAAAACAAGCTTTCCTCATCGACGGGGCTATCGCTTTATATAATAAAAACGGGACAGCACCCGGGCAATTAATACGTGAAGACGGGAAGACAATAGTTCTTCTTCCGGGCCCTCCGGCAGAAAACCGCCCGATGTTCCTTGAAGGGGTTCTCCCGCTTTTGGATGAAAAGGGACGTTCTTTAATGCGTTCGATTATCAGTGTCGTGGGAGGAGGTGAAAGTTACGTTGCGGGGAAAATGGAATCACTCTCATTGGAAGGTATCCGGGCCGGTTATTATTATAACAAAAACGGCTGGGTAGAGATTCATCTTCAGAATCGTTCGCTTTCGTATGAAAAGTTTATTAAAAAAAGTGAAAGCCTGCGGGAGCTTTTGTCCCGTGATCCGCTGTTATTTCTTTTTTCAGGCAGGGACCTGTTTCAGTCTCTTTTTGAGGAGCTAAAAAAAAGAGGAAAAAAAGCGGCTTTTGCGGAATCTCTTACAGGCGGATTAGCCGGAGACCGCTTAGCGGCGATTCCGGGTGCTTCTGAAGTTTTTTTGGGAAGCATTGTCGCTTATGACAATGGTGTAAAACAAAATATTCTGGGGGTTGACCCGGAGACATTGAAGACATGCGGAGCTGTATCGCAAGAAACTGCTCTTGAAATGGTCAGGGGGATTTGTGAAAAGACAGGAGCCCATTGCGGGATCTCTTTTACGGGTATTGCCGGCCCTTCCGGAGGAAGCATCGAAAAGCCTCTCGGGCTGGTCTATATCGGGTACAGCGTAGACGGAAAATGTTCTGTTGAGAAGCATCTTTTACGAGGAAGCCGGGAAAGGATCCGGTTTCAGTCCGTCAGCCGCGGTTATGCCGGGCTTCTTCAGCGGCTGGGCTTATAAATAGCGCAAAGGGGGCTCTCCCTGCTTATTGGCAAAAAGCTCAATATATTTTTTAACAGGGCTGTTGAAGATTTTCGGGTAAAGGACCTCTTCGACTTGGAAAAAGCCCGTCGTTGATTCCATTTCAACGCTGATTCGAATGGGTTTTTCTTTACCTGCGGCAATGTCCACTCTGTTTATGGCTGTCGCTGAATAACGGTGGATATCGCCTATTTTTGGCTGTTTGGAGAGCATTGTGGTGATACGGGCACGCCCTCGCTCCATGTCGCAGCCGTCTCCGATGAGAATAATACCTGCTTCAAGAGAATGGACAGGGTGAGTGGCCATATGCCCTGTAATGCCTTCCAGGATAAGCGAATGGAGCACAGCTCTGAGAAGGGTGTCCTCGTAGAAATGGGTGAGGGTACGGCTGATAATAGGAGAAGCCAAGACAGCACCGTGAAATTCATGATTTGCGCGTGAGACACCCATTCCGATATCATGCAGAAGGGCTGCTGTAACGATGGCTGTGAGAGATTCTTCAGCGGTATAACCCATCTCCTTTTCCAGGTTAAAACGGACTCCTGCCTTCATCAGGAGTTCTGCCATGAGAATAGAATTGAGAACTGTCTTTCTCATGTGAACGGGCCCGTGATCATTGAATCCCAGGCGCTTTATGGAAACGACATTGGCATACTCTTGAAAAGATCGGGTCTCTTCATCATTCATAAGGTAACGGGTTATTTGAAGCGGTTTACCCGAGAGGCGCCCTAAAATCAGTTTTTCGAGATGTTCTTCTTTTTTTGATTTGATCATATCAACTCCTTTCTCCTATCCTAAAGGAAGAGAGCCTTTGGGTAAAGTGAATTTTATGTGAACGAAATCGAGGATCATGATAGAACTGTTTCAGAACATTCGGCTGCTATGAAGGGCGGGAGAAGGAGAGAGGAAAGAATTTCTTTTCAGCTTCTTTTGCGAGGTGTATTCTGACAGTAGAAAAGAAAAGGAGCCTCATGAAACGATGTCCCTGGTGTGAAAATTCCGGACAGGACTATATTGATTACCATGACAATGAATGGGGAGTCCCGTCCTTTGACGATCAAAAGCAATTTGAATTTCTTGTTTTGGAATCAGCCCAGGCCGGTTTAAGCTGGCTGACTATCCTGCGTAAAAGGGAAGCCTACAGTAGAGCTTATGCGGCTTTTGACCCGGGGCAGGTGGCCCGGTTCGGCGAGGAAGAGTTAAACTCTCTTTTGGAGAATCCGGGGATCGTCCGAAACAGAAAAAAGATCCAAGCCTCCCTGTCCAATGCCCGGGCCTTTTTGTCGATACAGAAAGAATGGGGTTCTTTTTCGCGGTATTTATGGCATTTTAATGATTTTCAGCCCTTGATCAACCGATGGCCCCATGCCGGGGAAGTGCCGGCGAAAACACCATTATCTGAAGAAATCAGCCGGGATATGAAAAAAAGGGGTTTCGGTTTCATGGGCCCTGTCATCATCTATTCGCATATTCAGGCGGTGGGCCTGGTCAATGATCATTTGATATCATGTTTCCGTTTTCAGGAATTGCTGCGGCTCTACAAGACAGATGAGTTCCGCCACAGACTGAAAACTCTCAAGCAGGGTTGAGTTTTTATTCAAAGACTTTGCGAGGATTTATCATGTAGCGAATCCGCGCACGGAAAGCGGGAATCGCAACAAGAGAATACCGCGGAAAAGAATCAGGATTCCAGCTGTATTTAAAGGGCTCATGTCCGCTCATGAAGGAGAGTGAAGAAAAGCCTTCTTCACGAGCTTTTTCAATAATGAGTTTAAGAAGAGAATGGGAAAGAGAATATTTTTTTAAAGAATAATCATAAGCCAGAAGGCGAAGCTGTAGCTGTCTCCCTGTCCTGTAAGCCAGCCGGTAAGCAAGGATGTTTTCGCCTCCTTTGAGCACATAAAACCGGTAAAAATCCGGGGGCAGAGATGCGAGCAGGCGGAAAAAAAAGCGGCGGTTTTCTTCATCTATGAAATACGACCTTTGATTTCTGGCTGCAAACCTTTCTGCGTTGAATTTAAAAAGCCTGTTCAGATGGGTGTCGGTTTCACCGGGTCGGACTTGTTCTAATGAAAGAGCCCCGAGATCACGCTCAATATTTCTGATCCGCCGGGCCAGATTTTCTTTCATAGAGGGGCTTAAAGAACCCAATATTTCACTGACAGGGGGATTCAGAGATATAACCAGTTCATCAGATAAAGGCTTCCAATAGATATGGGGAAGCGATATAATATTTTTCTCTTCAGTATAAAAATAATTCCAGTAGAGGATATCATAGGGGCATTGGCGGCGAAGCAGGGAAAACAGGGCATCGGTAGGGTAGAAAAGGGGGAAAGACGCAAATCGGTGCCCAAAACCATTTCCTAAAGGCTGCAGGACCCTGAACCCCGCTTTTTTTTGTATTTCAAAGGGATAAACCGCTTTGAGAGTTCCTTTGTCATATTGGAGGATAATGCGTATGTGGCGTTTCGGGTTCAGAAGACAGGCCATGGCCCAGGAATATGTGAGATAGATGGAATCCGTACGGTTCTCCTGAGCCCAGTATTCCCATGAATCCCGAAAGTGTTCAAGGTCGCGGACAGATGTCACAACCGATACATTCCCCATAGCGCTCCTCCGTTTCATTATAAAGGTTTTCCTTGTTTATGCAAGGCGAAGAGACATTGACCACCGCTCCCTTTCATGGCACAATAAGGGAAAAAGGAGAAAGGATGGGACCTTTGGATATTTTTGAACAGAGGAAAAGTGTCCGGGCTTTTTTGCAGGGGCCCCCTCAGCGTGAAGATGTGATGAAAATGGTGGATGCCGCCCGGTTGGCGCCAACAGGCAAAAATGCTCAAAACTGGCATATCGCCTACACCGAAAAAACTGCACTGATTCATCAGGCAGCTGAATGTATTCTGATGAAAAGCAGGGCGATTCAGGGCTCTCTGGAGGAAGGAAATGAAAAGGAATCATTGAAAAAAATCGAACCCTACAGTATCTTCTTTCGCGAGGCCCCCGCCTTGGTCTTTTTTTACTACGGGCCTTATCGCATTACAGGATTAGAAGCCTTGAAACTGGCCGGACGCCCTGAGGAGGCAGCCACCCTTAAGAATAGTGGTCCGGGCATACAGGGTGCCGCGGCGGCTATGGAAAACTTCCTTCTCTGTGCGGCGCGTCTTGGCTATGGAACCTGTTGGATGACAGCTCCCCTTTTTGCGGCAAAGGAGCTGGAAGAACTTGTCGGGTTGGGGTTGGACGGATTTCATCTTATGGCATTGACTCCTCTGGGGCGTCCCCGGGGAATAATAAACACCCGCCCCCTGCGGAAACCCCGTGAAGAGATGTTCACGGCCATCAGTTAAGGGATCATATGAAATGGCCGCTCCTGTTTCCCGTCTATACAATTGAAAAATACCGATTAGCTCCTATCGAAACAGAACGATCAAAAGATATTTTTGCTCTTTATTCGGATCCGGAGATCTGTCGGTATCTCCAAAGAGATCCCATGCAGAAGGAGTCAGAGGCGTTTATGCAGATCGAGAGATGGCAGAGGGATTTCCGGAGCAAAAGAGGATTGCGCTGGGGGATTTTCGAAGGGAACTCTTTTGAGGCCTCTCTTATGGGCACGGTGGCTCTTCATTATGTCAATGAAGAGCATCAGAGAGCAGAATTAGGGGCAGATCTGTTTCCTGTTCATTGGGGAAAGGGGATCATCACTCTTCTCACAGGACGGTTAATAGAGATCGCGTTTTCAGAGATCGGTTTGCATCGTCTTGAACTACGCTGTATGCCGGACAATATCCCCTCTGTCAGAATCGCATTAAAATCCGGTTTTACCTATGAAGGAACATTGAGGGATTATGTTTTTATTCAGGGAAAGGGTTTCACCAGTGAAAGAGTCTATAGCCTTTTGTCTACCGAATATGGAGTCGGAGAATAAGAAAAGGGTTATTTTCACTTGAAAATTAGCTGTGACATCATATACTAAAAGGGTAAAGTGAGGATTGAAATGAAAAAAGTGATTTTTCCCGATGATGTCGGGCTTTTCGGGGAG
>DSCS01000034.1 GCA_011048995.1 Bacillota bacterium | reverse complement strand
TTCTCCACCAGCTGGAAAAAACCTATCCGCGTCATTATGACGTCCATTACTATTTGGGACGCGCTTATGAACTTCAAAAATACAACTCGGCAGCATTGAAATATTATAAGAATTCTTATGACCTGGGTAATACAAGCCGCTTTCTGGCAGAAAAAATAGCAAATCTCTATATGCGCGAACAAAATTTTTCAGCGGCTATCTCCTATTTCCACAACTATCTTGTCAAGCGGGATCAACATCATTATATTCGTTACCAGCTGGCCATGGCCTACTTTTATACAAATAATTACAATAATGCCATTGATCAGTTAAAGCTTCTTCAACGTTATGATTCAAATTATGCCCTCTCTTATTATGGCTTAGGTTATATTTATTTTGAGATCTATCAACGCTCAAAAAATTCGGGGTATAAGAACCTGGCCAAAGAAAATTTGAATCACTACCTCAAAGCAGTCCCGGGAGAGGGATATTATTCCAGACGGGCAAGGAATATGTTGAGCAGGTTGGAGTAATCGATGGACAACACTTGGGTCGAAATCTCCGAATCCGCACTTCTTCATAATCTCCGCGGTATCAAGTCACTTCTTTCGCCTGCCACGGAACTGATGTTTGTCGTCAAAGCCAACGGATACGGCCACGGATTACGGGAAACCGCCTCAATTGCTGAAAAATACCCGGACATCGTGCATGATTACGGAGTTCATCTTCCCGAAGACGGCCTATTTTTACGAAACTCAGGTATTCATAAAAATATTTACATTTTAGGGTATGCCAATGCAACTCATATCCCGCTTCTGGTGGAAAATGATCTGATCCCTGTCATCACAAACCTTGAACTGATTCCCCTTTTTGAAAAAGAAGCCCGGCGTCAGAAAAAGAAAGTCAAGATCACATTGAAATGCGAAACAGGAACAAACAGGCAGGGAATCCTCTTTGACGATATCCCCCGTTATATCCAAAGCCTGAGTAATTGCGCCTCTCTTGAGCTTGAAGGGCTTTCCACGCATTTTGCCAATATTGAAGATACGATCGATCACTCTTACGCAGAGAGACAACTGATGCTGTTCCAAAAATTTATCGCTGCTTTTAAAAAAGCCGGATTTCCCCTGCCCAAAAACCATATGGCCTGCTCGGCGGCAACTCTTCTCTTCCCTGAAACCCATTTTGAAATGGTTCGGGCAGGCATTTCATCCTACGGCTACTGGTCTTCCAAAGAAACCTCTTTATCTTTCTCCGGTCATCCGGAAAAAACCCTCACTTTGAGACCGGTCCTGACATGGAAAACACGTATTGGACAGATCAAAGAGGTCCCTCCCGATTCTTACATCGGTTACGGCTGCACCTTTAAAACGGAATACCCCACCCGGTTGGCGATCCTGCCTGTGGGATATTTTGACGGATATGACAGGGGTATTTCCAATACCGGATACGTCTTAATACACGGAAAACGCGCTCCTCTGCGGGGTCGGGTTTGTATGAATATGATTATTGTCGATATTACTCATATCCCCGGATGTTCCCTTAATGACGAAGTAATGCTCATCGGACGCTCAGGCAACGAGTCGATTTCAGCAGACACATTGGCTTCGTGGACAGGAACAATCAATTATGAAATCCTTTGCCGCATCAATCCCGGCATCCCCCGTTATATGATTTCTTAGGATGACCGCAGACATTCCAGGATTTCTTCCATATCAGAATGAAGCGGCCCTGTGAAACGGAGACATTGTCCCGTTATCGGATGGATGAACTCTAATTCACGTGAATGCAGCATCTGTCTGCCCGCCTTTTCCCCGAATCTTTTCCCTGATAACCCGCCATAAAGCGAGTCGCCCAAAATGGGATGTCTCATGTAAGAGGCGTGAACGCGGATCTGATGAGTACGCCCTGTGAAAAGGCGGAATGCGACCAAAGAGAAGCCGTTAAATGTCTCCAAAGTCTCCCACGTGGTCACCGCATGTTTTCCCTGTGAAAGAACAGCCATTTTTATCCTGTTATGGGGATCACGCCCCATAAAGCTTTCAATGCGCCCTTTTGCATCATCAAATGAGCCGATGACCAATCCCCAATAAAGGCGTTTTATTTTTCGGTCAGCCAGCATTTCAGAAAGCTTCCAATGCGTACGGTTATCCTTTGCCGCTATAATCAATCCTGACGTCTCTTTATCCAGCCGATGGACAATGCCCGGGCGCCGGCTGTCGATCACGGAAAGCTCTTTAAAATGATAAAGAAGGGCATTCGCCATTGTCCCGCGAGGGTGGCCGGCACCCGGATGAACCACCAATCCGGGCTGTTTGTTCACAATAACCAGGTACGGATCTTCATAAACGATATCCAGCGGAATATTTTCTGCAATGATCTCAGACACTTCGGGTTCAGGCGGAAAAACAATAAGATGCTCGCCGGAATAGACCTTCTTTCCCGGTTTTGTGAATGCTGTGCCACGAAGCAAAATACACCCGTTTTTGATCCATTTTTGGACAGTACTGCGACTAGCCCATTCCAGTTCTTCCGCCAAGTAAGCATCCAAACGCATCGGCTCATCAATATCGACGACAAGATCAATTTTTTCCATTCATTCCTTCCACGGATTTGATATAGAGAGCCAGATCTTTTGCATTTTTTGATGTGTTCACTCTTTTTTCATCTATTATTTTTGTACTGGCTCCGGCTCCAAAGCCCGCGATATCACACAATTCCCCTATCATGGCGACATTATAAAGACTTTCTTTCCCTTTTCGGGAATAACCGATGTTTTCCAGGTTTCCCGCAATATGACGTTGTTTATAAAGATAATACGGGAAAAAATAGTTCTGTTTCAATGCTTTTTCCGCATAATCAAATGATTTTTCAGGGGATTTGATGTTTTTCGATTCATTCATAGGCATTACAGCCCCTTTTTTCGGGGCTAATGCATGAAGTGTGATATTATTAATTCCTTCCAGGGATAAAAGAGCCTTTAAAGTTTTTTTATGATGAGAGATCATCTCCCCGGGAAGGCCGAAGATAATATCAGCATTGATCGTCTCGAACCCGGCTGAAAAGGCCATCTCATAAGCGCGAAAAAAGTCTTCCGGAGTGGATTGCCGGCCGATACGCCTTAATGTGCTTGTATGAAGGGTCTGTGGATTGACAGCAATACGCCCCACTCCGTTTTCTCTGAGTAATGAACATTTCTTTTCAGTAAAGATCTCCGGGCGCCCTGCCTCAACAGTAAACTCTAAAAGACGGGACTTATCAATCAAGGTGAAAAGGATTTCAAAAAGCCGTTTCATGTCATCGTCTTCCAGCGTAAAGGGTGTCCCGCCGCCGATATAGATCATAGAAACAGGAGCAGCGAGCCGCGGTAGCCTGAATTGTAATTCCTTGAAAAGAGCCCGTACAAAAGGCTCGTAATAACGATTAAATTTCACCTTTGAATAGGATGTAAACGAACAGTAGGAACACTTACTGGGACAAAAAGGGATGCCGATATAAAGACCCGTGGTCTTTTCCACCTGTTCTTTTACCTTTTTTTCCACGTCATAGACATCTTCCATTAATGCGATCTTTTCAGGCATGACCCTGAAAAGCGTCTGAAGAGTTGAAAATCTCTCCTCTTCAGGGAGATATTTCATCACTTTATGAGGGCGTGTCTGAAAAAGCAGCCCCCAGGGAGAAAGAACCTTATCATGGATGAGACATAGCGAATCATAAAGGTCACGTTTTATGAAATGCCCCCTGTCCGTCCATTTTTGGTCGACATTGTGTATAAAAAGTGTTCTCCCCAGATAGGTATACGTGACATGTTCTTCTGTCAATATAACAGTGATATCTCCTTTTCGGGTTCCATGGGTAAATGTTTTCCCCGGTATGACTGAACGTGCTAATTCAAAGGCTTTATTCTCCTCATAACCGGTGACATCAAGAGAAGTATAGGGCAACGGAAAACGCAGGAAGAAAAGGGCGGCAAAAGGCAGGACTCCGGCAACACCGTCCCAAAAATCGGGATTCCTGCCGGGTATATACCCTTGAAACAACTCGTCCAAAGCGATAAAGAGAAGGGCAAAAAGAAAAAGTTTAATTCTTCGGCGTGATATAAACCGAAAAGCAATATTGCCCACAAACGCCAATAAAGCATACTCTAAAAAGTGAAATAGTTTATCCTGGCCCCGGAATAATTGGAAACCCAGGTTTAAATCCGGCAGCTTTGAAACTGTTCCAATAGCTATGAGACAGACAAAAAAAACCGGAACAAAAAACTTATTGTATCTCCACAACATAGGGCTCATAGGACGCTGCCTTTACCAGTTCCGGCTGATTGTCTACCATTTTATAGAGATGGATCTCCTTATAAAAATCCCCGTTCTTTAAAACTCTGATCTCCCCGCATAACCCCTTGACTGATTCCAGGCTTTGCAAGGCCTGCGAGATTCCCTCTCCCCCAAGAGCCCCTCCGCTGATCTTCAAAGCTTCATAAGCTAAATTCAGGGCATCGACCCCCAGTGCCGTATGCTGATCTAAAGTGTAATTATACGTTTGCTTAAAGGTGTCGAAAATATCTTTCTCCAGAATACCGAAATCTGATGTATTGAAATAGGTGGCGATCACCGTTCCGTTAATGGTATCCCCTAAGACCCGGAAAAGATATTCATCAAAAAGGGTTGAATCAGAAAGAACAGAGACTTTTAACCCCACATAGGGAATCGAAGGCATGAGCTGTTGAAGATCCTTCGCATTTGTCCCGTAAATAAAGAGGCCGTCGACAAAAGAATCACGAGCTCTGATAAGCGGAGTCGTATAGGTCGTCTCCCCCCTGCTGTAAGTCTCAAAGACAGAAAGGACCGCATTATAGGAGGTCACTTTTTGTTTAAAGACTTCTCCGGCGCTGAACCCTTTGGAGTCGTCAGGGACAAGAACAGCTAAATTGGTCAGTTTGAGCTCTTTCAGTCCATATTCGGCTAAAACAGCGGCCTCATCATGAACTCTGATGGCATTTCTGAAAAAATAGGCGCTTCTGCCGGGGATATCATAATCGCTGGCCATCAGGAAAATAACAGGGACCTTATGCTTTTCCACATAGGTTTTCAGGATATCGGCCGCTTCAGACTGAATCGGGCCCAGGATGACAGAGGCCCCCTCCTTGACCAGTTTTTCATAGAGCTGCGGGATCCTCATCAGATCACTTTCCGTATCTGCTTTAATCAGATGGAGTTTCTGTTCTTTCTTCAGGAATTTATTCTTATAGGATTGTGCATGAATGACAGCATGTGAAAGACGAGTGCCGATTTGAGCATACTTTCCCGTTAAGGGAAGCATCAACCCGATCTTTCCTCCGGGGAATTCACCCTTAAGACGGGCCAACCTGATGAAATTGTCAGCTTCACGGTCAAATCCGGCCTCTTTCATCCTCAAGAATATTTTTTCGGCCTTTTTATAATCTTTTCTGTCCAAAAAAGCCTGCCCTAATTTCAAATACGCTATTTTAAATGCTGCGCCGGGAGGCAAAGTCATCAATACGTTTTCCAATTGGGCGGGAGTCAGTTCATTTTCTAAGATGGAAGACATTTGATCGGAGGCTATTTTCTTGACATTATCATCTACGGACAGAGAGAGGACAATATTGTGGTAATAATCAAGAGCCTGAAGAAAATGACCCTCTTCATCGTACGTTCTGGCAATAAAAAACTGGGCTTGCATAGTGATCCCGGATGAAGGAAATTTTTCGATAATGGCCGAATAGAAAGCCCGCGCCTTGTCGTATTTCATGGCGTACCGGTAAATATGCCCGGAATGAAGATAGACTTCTGCCAGCCGGGAATCTTGCGGAACTGCTGCTTTCATATAATCCTGAAATCCACGGAGAGCTTCTTTAAAAAATCCCTGACGATAATCAGAAACAGATTTCATATAAATCTTATCCAAAACTGTATCCAGATGAGATTCCGTATCCCGGGCCTGTGCCATCCCAAAAAGAATTCCGGCGAAGAGAATAACAGCAACATATTGTATTGTTTTTTTCATTCCTTTTCCTGCTCCTTATATTCCATAGCTAATGTCCAGTAATGTTTGGCAGATTCTTCCAAATACTCTTTTTCTTCTTTTTTAAGGGGTCTCTTAATTTTCGCCGGCATGCCTAAAACCAGGCTTCCCGGCGGGATAACAGCTCCTTTGGGAACAAGGGCATGAGCTCCTATAATCGAATACTCTCCGATATCAGCCCCGTCCAGAACAGTTGCCCCCATACCGATAAGACAGCTGTCTCCGATCCTGCAGGCGTGAAGGATAGCTCCATGTCCCACAGTCACATCTTTCCCGATAACGGCGGGGAACTCATGAGCCACGTGAATCACGGCATTATCCTGGATATTCGTCCTCTCTCCGATCACTATCTTATGAATATCACCCCGGAGAACAGCTCCCGGCCAAATACTCACAAAAGCCCCTAACTCCACGCTCCCGATGATCACCGCACGGGGATGAATATAGCATGGCTCATGGACAACAGGGAATCCTGTTTTATATTTTTGAAGCATTATGTTTCTTCCTTTTGCATCTTTGCCTGAGCTTCCTGTATGCAGACTTTTATCTTGTCAGGATCAGCGTCAAGGTCAAGTGCGCGTTCCCATGAATGAATGGCCTTTTCATATTCTTTCATATTGTAGTACAAAGTTCCCATGTTGATGTATACGATTTCCCATTCAGGCTTTTTCATGAGGATTTCCTCGTAAAGAGAGAGACACAGCGGATAAAAACCCTCCTGGAGATAAGCATTGGCCAGAAGGAGAGCGACATCATGATAATTAGGTTTGATTTTTAATACTTCTTTGAATTTCTCAACAGCTTGCCGATACATCCCTTCGTCATAATAAGATTTGCCGATATCGATCATGAATTCTATCTGGTTAAAACCGCCGGCATTGGATTCTTTGGTCGTCGCCAAACGCAGGTTAAAAAGAGCTTCGGAATTATTGGGGTCCAAAGCCAAGGCTCTTTTGAAACTGGCGATTGCATTTTCTTCATCCCCGATGTCCGCATAAACAGATCCGATATTGACAATGGCATCCAAATAGTTGGGGTTTAAACGGAGAGCTTCTTTAAATGAGATAAGGGCATCATTTTTCCGCCCTAAAATATTCTGAATAATCCCGATCTTATTATAAACATCAGGATAATCTCCGCCGTATTTCAAGGCGGACTGATAAGCCTCCAAAGATTTTGAATAATTCTCTAAAACAAACTCCTCATCACCCAGCTTCAGCTGGTACTCAACAGAGTCCTCGCGAGGCTCCCCGAAAAGCCCGACATCATCGGGAAAAATCACTTTTTTCATTTCAATCCTCACTTTACCCTTTTAGTATATGATGTCACAGCTAATTTTCAAGTGAAAATAACCCTTTTCTTATTCTCC
>DSCS01000043.1 GCA_011048995.1 Bacillota bacterium | reverse complement strand
TGAGTTTTTCGACAAGGATTTGAACTATGCCGGATATGAGTATAGAGAAGATGTCAAAGGAATCCCCTATTTTCTTGAAGATAAGCTTTATATCTTTGATTACAGTGCGTTCCGCATGGATGAATATAAAATCCTCCTGGAGTAGCATATACCCCCCGTTCAGGTGGAGATGATTTATAATAGCCCTTTCTCCATCCTTGCCTTGACAGGTCAAGTAGAAAGTGATAGCCTCCTTTAAATTTTGAAAGGGTTTTTATGAAAAAAAGAGTTCTTCTGTTGTGTGTTGTCTTCGTATCTCTTTTTCTCTCCGGGGTCGCTCAGGACGAGGCGGTCTATACCGAGTATCAAAAGGGCCAGGAACTCCTCAACGAGGGCTTGTCGCGTGTCTTATACGAAGACTCCCGGAGTCTCTACTCTCTCTCTGAAGATGAGTTTGAAAGAAAAATCGAGACGTGGCGGCAGAAATATCTGGATCTCCTGCAAGACGTGTCTCAGAAACACCCTGATACAAATACTTTTTTCCTGACAAGCGAGAAGACGGATATCCACTATTATTTTGAAAAGATCTATATCGATTACGCCTTTTATCATGAACAGCTCACCGGGGAAAGAATTCCTTTAGACAACCGTGTGGAAAAAAATCGGAAGGTCTTCAATAATCCGTTGCTTATGAAAAGCGAAAGCTTCCTGCGTTATATCAGGGCCCTATGGAGTTTTTTGAGTATCCGTGATATGTATGACGGGAAACTTGACGGGCAGGATAATCAACTGCTCCGGGCGACCATCACTCATATCAAGCAGGATATCACAAATGCCGAGGTCTATGATTATATGATGTTTTACACCCTCATGGATTACATTGAGAACTACGGAGTCAGCAATATCGACGATCTGGTTGATGATTATATGAGACAGGGTAAAACGGACTCTTACAAAGAAAGGGTTCAGGCTGCTTTCAGTGAAGAGAAAGAGAAGCGACAGGGCCACACAATAAAAATCTATAAAGAAACCGGCCCCTTCGCATTGGAGATGCATATCTTTACCCCGGAAGAAAAAAGCGATGCAGAATTACGACCGGTTGCCCTTTTCATCCACGGGGGAAGCTGGTTAGAAGGGAAGCCTGATTGGGATTTTCCCACATGCGAGTTTTTTGCAAGCCGCGGATGGGTGGGGCTCGCTATTGAATACAGGATTGCTGACCGCCATGGATCCCTTCCTTTAGAATCCCTCATGGACGTGAAATCTGCTATCCGCTGGATCAGGCAGCATGCAGGAGACTATCATATCGATCCGGACAAGATCCTGGTCACGGGGAAAAGTGCCGGAGCTCATCTGGCCCTGGCTGCGGCTCTTGTTGACGGGCGGGATGAAAAAAGCGATGATCGTTCCATAAGCGCCAGGCCCAATGCTCTCAATCTGATTTCAGGTGTTTATGACCTCACCGACGGGAATTGGATCCGCCGCGCACTGAAAAGGCGGGGCGAATCTGGGGATCTTGTGGAAGAGATCTCCCCCAATCAGTTGCCACTGAAAGAAATGCCTCCTGTTTTAGTGATCCACGGCACAGAGGACAACAATGTTCCCTTTGAGACCGCAAAAACCTTTGTGGAGAGGATGAAAGAAGCGAACCAGCTCTGTGAGTTTCACCCCATCGAAGGTGCCGGCCATTTCATGTGGTACGGACAATACGGAAAACATGTCTGGGATCTGCAAAAGGACTTTATCAACAGACTAGGGTATGGGTTTCCCTTGTAAGGGGTCGTTCTTGCTAATTTTATGATCCTGGATAAAAATCGGAAGTTCAGGGTATGAAAATAAGGCAGCGCTTTCTTAGCTGAGAATCCGGGTATGGGAGATAATGAAACGACGTTTTATGAGTGAGGAGGGAATGTGATGGCCACACTTGATGAACTGCGCCGTGAAGTCAGGGATATTAACGGTGAAATCCTTCAACTTATAAAGAAGAGACTGGAAATAACTGAAAAGATCGGTAAAGAGAAGAAAAAGAAGGGGATTCCCCTCAAAAATTGGGAAGTCGAAAAAGAAGTGATTGAAGACGCAGAAAAAACCGCCCGTCGTATTGGCCTTTCTTCGTCTCTTGCCAAACGGATTATGCAGCCCCTCATTGAGGAGTCCTGTATTCAACAGGAAAAATTGCATTATTCAGCTTGTGCGGAGAATAAAGAACAAATACTGATTATAGGCGGTGCAGGAGGGATGGGAACCTGGTTTTCTTCCTTTTTTCAAAACCAAGGACATGATGTCCTTATCTATGACACAAAGGGCGACGTCGGCCCTTTCAAATCAGTCAGCTCTCTGGAAGAGGGGCTTCCGCTTGCGACATGCATTTTCATCGCTACACCGATTGATACCATCTCTGAAGTCATTCAGCAACTTATTCATTTGAATTATCCGGGACTGGTCGTTGATATTTCCAGTGTTAAAGGACTTTTGACCGAAACATTCAAGAAAGGGGTCAAGGCGGGTCTTTGCCTGACAAGCATTCATCCCATGTTCGGCCCTCAAGCCCAAACCCTTTCAGATAAAGTTTTATGTATCTGTGACTGCGGAAATGATAAAGCAAATAAAAAAGCGGAAGGGTTTTTTAAAAGCACCGCATTAAGATTAGTGCACTTTTCTCTCGGCGAACATGACCAGATGATTTCATACATATTAGGATTGTCCCATTTTCTCAATATTCTTTTTATGAAAATCCTAAGTGAAAGCCCTTTCAGCTTAAGCCGTTTGGAACAATTAGTCAGTCCGACCTTTCTTTCACAGCTGCAAACTGCCGTAAAAGTCATTTATGAAGATCCGAGCTTATATTATGCTATTCAGAGTTTTAATCCCTTCAAAGACACATTGTATCAGGACATCAGAAGGGACGCGGATGACCTCATCAAATGTGTGGAGCAAAATCAAAGAGATAAATTCATCGGGATTGTAGAGAAATGCCGTGATTGGTTGCATTAGTCATAAAAGGGGAAAAAAGAAAATATTTTAGTCATTGAATGAAAATTAATAAATATTTACTTGACATTGATGGCCAAGCTTATTAGTGTAAAGTTTCGGTTGCAGAACAAATTTCCAAGGATTCGAATAAATTTTTAGGGAGTCATCATGATTTCATCCTTTATCGTCTGCGGAAAACTTTGTTTATCTGCCAGCCAAGGGGAGTGATAGATTGTTTTTGATATTTCAGAAGTATGCAAGTCTAATGCAATTGATTGCCCGTTGTAATACATAAGTCATCTCTATACAATTCCTACAAACATTTTTTAAATGAACTGAGGCTTAATAAAGGAGGCCATTATGATTATTACAATGTCATATGAAGCAGGAAAAAAGGAAATCGAACGGGTAAAGGCTAAAGTCCAGGAGATCGGATATAAATATAAAGTGTTTCACGGTGAAACAAAGACAGTTATTCATGTGATCGGTGTGACAGACAGGGACAAATTACGCGCAGAAATCGAACCATTGCCAAAAGTCGAGAACATGGTTCCGATTATGCAGCCCTTTAAAATGGCCAGCCGGGAGTTTCATGCGGCTGATACGGAAATCGATGTCAACGGTGTTACCATCGGAGGAAATAAGGTGGTCATTATGGCCGGTCCGTGTGCTGTTGAAGAAGGAACGCTTTTTGAAATTGCAGAAGAAGTGAAACAGGCCGGAGGCCACTTTCTTCGCGGCGGAGCGTTCAAACCCAGGACATCTCCTTATTCTTTTCACGGGTTAGGAAAAAAAGGGTTGGAATTATTGGCTGAAGCGCGGAAAAGAACAGGACTCTCAATCATCACTGAAGTGATATCTGAAACGGATGTTCCCATTGTCGCGGATTATACCGATATTCTGCAAATAGGGGCAAGAAATATGCAGAATTTCGCTCTGCTGAAAGGCGTAGGACGAATGAATAATCCTGTCCTTCTAAAAAGGGGGATGTCCGCTTCTATTGAAGATTGGCTCATGGCTGCTGAGTATATCTTGTCCGAAGGCAACAGAAATGTGATTTTATGTGAGCGCGGGATTAAAACATTTGAGCGTTATACCCGCAATACCCTGGATATCAGCTCCATTCCGGTTATTAAGCATTTGAGCCATCTTCCTGTTGTTGTAGATCCCAGCCATGCTGCAGGGTATTGGAGATATGTGGGGGCGTTGGCAAAAGCCGGTGTCGCTGCAGGTGCAGACGGTTTGATTATTGAAGTGCATACAGACCCTATGCAGGCCGTATCTGACGGTAAACAATCATTGAAACTGGATACCTTCAACGCTTTAATGGGAGAGATCCGTAACATAGCGGTTGCTGTAGGGAGAAATTTATGAAAAGGGTGCTATTTCAGGGTGAAAGAGGATGTTTCAGTGAAGCGGCAGCTTATAAGTATTTCAATGAGAGGATCGACGGGAAAGGCTTCTTCACGTTTGAAGAGGTTTTTCAGGCTCTCAAGGATGACCCGAAAGCTTACGGAGTACTCCCTATCGAAAATTCTTTGGTGGGAAGCATCCGGAGAAATTATGATTTGATCTTGGATTACGGGCTTGCAATAGTTGGTGAAGTCAGTTTGAAAATCACCTATAACCTGTTGGCGAATCCCGGTATGCCGATGAGTTCGATCAAAGAAATCTGGTCACATCCGGTGGCTTTGGAGCAGTGCAGAAATTTTCTTGCCGCTCACCCGGAGTTTGATGTCCGGCCGGTCTACGATACAGCCGGAGCCGCTAAGAAAGTAAAAGAAGAGGGCCAGCAGTGCGTGGGAGCCATATCCGGCCCCCGCGCAACAGAGATCTACGGGCTGGATGTTTTAGAGAGTAAAATTGAAGATCATGCCGAAAATTATACCCGCTTCTATGTCTTGTCGACAAATGAAGAGATTGCAACAGGGGAAAATGTGAAGTCCAGCCTTGTTTTCGGCATAAATGATTCTCCCGGTATTCTTTTTAAATGCCTGAGTGTTTTTGCATTAAGAAACATCAACCTGGCCAAGCTTGAATCAAGGCCCAACCTCAACTCCGGTAAACCCTGGCAGTACCTCTTCTATATCGACTTTTATGGCAGCATTGAAGATGAAAAATGCAGTAGCGCCGTTGAAAATCTCCAGGAGGTTGTCAGTTACCTGCAGTTTCTCGGAAGCTATCATGTCAAATGAAAGTGCTCTGTTGCCTGTCATTTTCTCATGGGGGGCATAAAGCCCCCCATGAGATGATGCAATGTAATCCTTATTAAGCATGAAAAAAACAGCAAAGATGTTGATACAGACTGGGGTATGGGTTTCCGTTGTAAGGTGAGCAGTATACTCGGATGAACTGAAACTTATCGATACTGGGACAATATACCTTACTAGTAAAAGAGTCTTTTTATGGGAGACCGCGGTAACAAGACTATCCTGTTGAATCGTATCTTGGCGTTTAAACCCTTTACGAATGGAGTCATGTTCCAGAAGGACAGGCGCAAAAGCCTTTTTTTAGAGTTTTCTGTTGGAACTGATATCTTCCCTTTCATGCTGAAACGCTTTATGAGTGAGCGTTGAGCTCTCAGATGACGAAAGAGTGGATAACGTTTTTTAATAAAGATAGGATTTATTAACCAATTAGGTAACTAGTATTGACGCATAGGTGAAATGGTGCTATTATTATTTCAAGGGAGTTAATCATGGAGAAGTTGAGTGGAAATTGAGATCAAAGATCGAAAACTGGCTAAAAGATATCATTGCAAGCGAAAAATGGAAAAAGAATATGGGAGTAAAAACGCTAAGATGATTACGCAACGAATAAATGAACTACAGGCTATAGCAAATTTAGGTTTGATGATGAGTTCTGAATTAGGACGGTGCCATAAACTTACTGGAAATTATAAAGGTCTTTATGGGTTAGCCCTCCAAGAACCGTTTAGAATGATTATTGAACCAGTCTTTGAAACTCAGGAAGATGAAAACAAAGGTAGATTGAATGCAGTGAAAAAGGTAATTATAAGGAAAATTATTGATTATCATTAGAAACTATACTTTTTGAGGAGGAAGAAATGAGCGAGTTTGTTATTGGAGGAATCGCTGTTCCACCTGGCGCTACGCTAGCGGAGCAACTAGAAGATCGCGGAATGACGATTAAAGAACTTTCAGACAGATTGGGGATTACTCAAAAACACATCATTGCGATCATGAAAGGAGATGCTCCTATTACAAATGAGACCGCGTTGAGATTGGAAAGTGTGTTGGGGTTTCCCGCTTCTTTTTGGAATAATCTGGAGATGCTTTATCGTGAGAGTTTAGCAAGAAATAACGCTGAAAAAGAGATGGAAAACGAGTATGAAATTGCACGTATGATTCCTTATTCTGATATGGCTCAAAAAGGATGGGTCCCAATATCCAAAAAAATCAATGAGAAAGTTATGAATCTTAGAAAGTTCTTTGGTGTTGCATCATTAAATCTAATTCCTGATACTCTACCTGCGGCGTTCAGAAAATCATCATCTTTTCAAGCTTCAAATTATGCTCTAGCCTCATGGTTAAGAGAAGGAGAGATCCAAGCAGATAAAATTGTGACAAAAAAGTTTCAAAAGAGTTTGATAAAAGATAATCTGGACAAACTAAGATCGTTAACAAAGAAAAAGCTATCAGAAATCTTTAAAGAAACACAAAGCTTATGTTCTTCTTGGGGTATAGCTGTGGTTCATGTTCCGCATCTTCCTAAGAGTTATGTCAATGGTGCCGTAGAATGGTTGCATAAAGACAAAGTAATGCTTGCTATCAGTGACAAAGGAAAAAGCGCAGATATTTTTTGGTTTTCTTTTTTTCATGAATTGGGTCATATCTATTATGAGCATAATAAAAAGCTAATTATAGTGGATTGTGAGAAAGATGGCTTCACTGATAAAGAGAAAGAAGAACAGGCAGACAGGTTTGCTAAAGAGACATTGATTCCAAAAAGAGAGTATGGTCGATTAGTAGAAAGTCTTGAAAGAACATCGCTAAATAGCAGGGCTATGATTGAAAAATGTGCTCAGAAAGTAGGAGTTCATCCCGGTATTGTTGTGGGACGGTTGCAGCATGAGGGCTTGATTCCCTATAATCAATTCAATGAGTTGAAAGAGAAGTTAAGCTTGTCTTGACTATCTTTTATCTATATTGTCCTTGAAATAAATAAACGAAAAAGTACAGTTGTTTCATGGTGTCTCCTTACTGATTTATTCCAGATTATTAGTTATCAAAAGATTTGAGTCAAGTTAAAATAGTTACAAATTATCATTTCTAAATCGAGCAAAAAGAGTTCTTTTGAGTCAAGTCCAAAAAAGTGTGTAAATTCCTCTGTCATGGATTTCCCTATGCCACTTTCTCTTTTTTCATCTCAGAGCCGTTATCTTTAAACTCATAATACTCCGCCATATCCAGATACTTCCT
>DSCS01000070.1 GCA_011048995.1 Bacillota bacterium | reverse complement strand
GTCCTTGACCGTTTCAATCCACGCGCCCGCACGGGGCGCGACGGAAGAGACACGGCAGCTTTTCGAAGACAGCAAAGTTTCAATCCACGCGCCCGCACGGGGCGCGACAGGCCTTAATTATATCATTATTACTCTCAATTTTACAACAACTTTTTTTCAAGCAAATAATACTTAATCAAGTTTATCTATGCTCAATTGAAAACTTTTGTCCTATCTTATTACTATTGTCCAATCGCTATAATTCCAGTATTTGTATGTTTATTCAAGGTTAGCGCTAATAAATGAGGGACTCTTCAATATCGATCGGCTTTTTCGCACCATAATGCTCAATTTTTGCGTGCCATTTGCTTCCTAATAAATAAAACCTTAAAGAATCCTCTTCCTTATTAAAAAGATTGAGCAGTTCATTTTTTAAAAAAATCCATTGATCCGGGGATAAAACACATTCAAAAACCGATAACTGTACTCTAATTCCATAATTTTCGCAAGCTTTGGCGATTCTTCTCAGCCGTTTACGTCCTTTTGACGTAACTGTCGATACATCATATGTGATCAAAACTTTCATAAAACCTCTTATCTCATAACAAATGGGGGATAGATATCAATATCACCGCGAAGATATCGAGCCATTAGTTGTGCTTGTATAAAAGGCAGTAACCCAACATAGGTCTTTTCCTGGAGAATGGGGTGAATGATATTCTCTTTTTTTTTCTCTTCATAAGCGCGAATAATGTTTTTTATGAGTTCTTTTTTCATTTCCACTGCTCCTGATTCCGTTTTCTTAAAATCTTTTTTCTCCGCCCTGCTGAGATTAATCATTGATAAAACAAATCGATCTGCCAGATAGGGTCGAAATTCTTCCATAACATCAAGAGCCAAACTGTATCGCCCGGGTCTGTCACGGTGGAAAAAACCCGCAGAAGGGTCCAGACCAACACTTTCAAGTGCAGAGACAATATCATGATAAAGAACAACGTAAATAAAAGAGAGTAATGCATTAAGGGGGTCAACAGGGGGACGTCTGCTTCTCGACTCAAATAAAAATACCGATTTGTTTTTCAATATCATGTGGTTAAAGTTACTAAAGTATATTTTTGATGCCTCTCCTTCTATTCCCCTAAGTTCATCTTCTGTATGAACTCTTTCCGCTTTTTTTAGCAAAAACATCAATTTTCTGATTGCACCATGAATTTCATAATTATGTTCATAGTCTTGGTTATTCCGACAAAATCGCTGAAGAACGGTTCGTGAATTTCTTATCTTTGCTCCAATTATCAACTTTGCGATATTTAATCGTTTTTCTACATCCTCTGTTTGCCGAAATTGTTCCCGTCTTAAAAGAATATTACCGGTTTGTTGTCCCATAACCCGGCCTATCAAACGCCCGCTCATCTTTAAAAACACTATGCTGATTTTTGATTGGCAGCAAAGGTTCATACATGACGGACTCATCATAATGTCATACCCGATACAAACTACTGACTGAAGGCCTATCACCGGGATCTTGGCTACTTTTTGCTTATCAAATTCAATCACAATTTTTTCATTCTCACGATGAAGATATGTCCCCGGCGTCGTGATATAGAGGGTGTTAAGATGTTTCTTCATAATCACTTCCAAATATACCCATAAACACCTTTTCCCTTATCGCCTGATCTAGTTGAGGTTTACAAAAATCTACTAGTGAGCAAGCGCTGCACTGTGAACCATGTTGAGGTTTTGGGAGTATCATGTTGGATAATAACCGCCTGGTATTTTGAATCACTTCATCTGTTAATTGACGAAGTGGTTCATCGAAATCCACGTCTTTTCGTCTCCTGTCCATTCCATAATAGAGCGCTCCGTTTATAATAACAACGTCGAGCATCTCTTCCAGGCAAAGTGCCTGAGCACAGAGTTGGACCTCATCCGCCCTATGTGATTTCATTTTTCCCCTTTTATATTCAACAGGGAATGGGATCCAATTACCCGTGCGTCCGGGGACATAACACGTAGAAGAGGTCTTCTCCATCGAAAAGTGAAATTCGATGAGGTCTGCCACTCCGAATACTCCTTTTTCGTTTGAACAGAGCTTAAGACTCCTGGAGATAATTATGTCTCCTCTCTTTTCATTATCTCCGGAATGCACTTTCTCATGCAGAACTCTCCCTGTTGCAGTCAGGTAATTTTCAGACCACACTCCTTCCATGTGAATCAATGCACATTGCCGTGGACAAAACATATAATGTTGAAGAGCAGAAAGAGGAAGATAATCTTCCTCTTTCCAATCCCCCACTATAACCTCTCAATCAGTTCTACCCCTTGGGGAAGATTCTGTTCCTGAATGGAACATGAATAATCACTGAAGCTACGGGGAGGAACATCTTCAGTATTTTTCCGTTCAACTTTGATTAAATCAAACAACTGATGAGCAGGAGCATTCCCCAAGGGAGAACTATGTTTAAATACATAGAGTTTCCTTGCAGACATCTTTCCACGAGCAGCAGAATGATCATGATCAAACATCTGTTCTAATGCATTAAAGAACAACTCCAGATCGGCTTCTGTAAAACCGGTCTGTCCGGCTAAATGACCTGAAATATAACCTTCAGCCCTGTAGAGTCCGTAGGGGACGATTTGCTTCCTTCCCATAGTTCGGTTATCCCCCTGTTGTTTTTCAGCCTCCTTTTCTGTGGCAACAGCCATACGGGTAATGCTGATATCCAAAGGCATAATGGGATCAAGGCTACGAGCAAAATTAACTTGAACAGGTCCTCTCACTTGTCCGCAATTATATTCTGTGGACATCACTGCACCAAATGTTCGTACATCAAAGTAGTGTCGGCACATCCAATCTCGGGCTTTTTCAACTTCTTCAGCACTTCCTTTTCTTTTTGCTGTTGTATCTAATTGGCTTTTTACAGCTTCATGTGCCTCCTTATGCAGAAGATTTAAAATCGCTTTCTCACGGACATAGATCTTATATGGTGATTCATTATTGTGGACGATTTCCACAAAATTCCTCACCTTTCTTTTCAAACATACATCCGTAATGATCCCGTAATTTGTTTCCGGATCGATTCGCGGCATATTTCCCGCATCAGGATCACCATTTGGATTACCGTTTTCTACATCAAACAAATAAACAAATTCATACCTGTTCTTCACTTTATCAGCCATTATGAACCTCCTTGTTTTCGTTGATTCCATCCTCTTTTTTCGTATAAAAATCTTTTCTCTGATGATAGTATCCAATAGCAAACATCCCCTGCTCTTCTAAACAGAGATGATTCGGAAAACGGTCAAGATGACCCATAATATCTTGCATGAGTTTCTCATACCATATCTGCTTTCCTTTATCCATTTTTGCTAAGTGATGTCTGTTCAGTCGGAGAATTACAGGAAATATCGAGCTGGGTGTCGATGATGCAGAACCGAAATATCGATCTTTAATAGTTGTTGCTCCGGAAGACTCGTCTTGTGCCTTTTCGAGCACTGCAAAAAGACGCCCTAAAAGATAAGGGACGTCTTTCATTTGATAATCCAACTTCATGGGAACCTCCTTTTTTTTACCTGATAAACGAAAGTAGCGAGCCAAATATCCTTTAATAAGACACATCTGATAATAGTTGACTCTATCCCCCAGCTTTATACGATTCATGACAGCCGGGAGCAGATAACGGGGATAGGAACCACCCGAAAGGATAGCTTTTATAAACTGTCCTGCCAGGAGAGGGTGGATTTCATCACTTTTTTTTAGCTTTTTCGTTTCTATCAATAATCGCCACAAAGGAGGATAATCGGGCTCATTGTCGTATTGTTTAATCATTGAAATATCTTTTAAATGCTCTTCCAGTCTTTTAGCGATTTCTCCCACCGTCGATACGTGCCAAAAACGAACTGCCACTCGAGTTCTATTAGGGGCTAAACCCAAGACGAAAAAAGGAACATCAATATCCATGGCCTTATCCAAGGTTCCCTCTCTGACCTTTCTTAAGAAATTCTTAATTTCTGTGTGATCCTTTCCTTCGCTTTCTTCAGGAGTTAAGATGAGTCCAAAATATGTCTCTATAGGTGATTCTCTCTCCGCCCAGAAAATAATTGTCGTATCGTCTATACGTATTCTATTATCCGGTTGTGTCAAAAGATGATTTAATGCTGTTGTATAAGCGAAAGCTCCCTCTTCCGAGATCGGGGCATTATAATTTTGCTCCTTTTTATAGGACCAATAAGCCGGATCATTCAATGACACAAGAGTAGTGCCTGATGTCGTCCCCCCCCAAAGACCCATTATTTTACTATGAACAGGGGCAATACCACTTTTTTCCCCGGTAATCAGACACTGCCCATAAGAATCACTTGATTGGCTTTGTGTTAAATCTACCCATGCCTTCTTTAAGAGAGGCCGTTGATGCAAATATTGATGTTCTTTATCAAGGCGAAAGATAATGGATCCTGAAAAAAAACCCTTTTCGATCGCTTTATCTAATTTTCCTGGCAGTTGCCTTGCCGGGTTATTTTTAAGAAATCGAAGTAAGGCAATTAACCCCGGATCAGCGCATTTTCGGGCTCTTTCTTCATGGAATTTGATAAAGGATTGATAGCATTCAATACTTCTTTTGTCTTTTTTCTCAAAATCATCGATGCCGAAAATGTATTTTGCATTATCCCATAGGAAATTAGGTGCGATGTTACTACTTCTCTTTGCTCTTTCAGGTACTGTGACAAATATCGGCCTTTTTTTTAATTCTCCTTCCCGCAAATCATTAACCTGTATCAAATCTCCATCTGAATCGATAACAAGACAAAAGGAGATCTTTTCACGAGAAAAATATAATTGAGGAATATCAGATTTTTCACGGGAACTCTGCCTGATATAATAGTTATAGAGTGCCTGTAATATCACGACGCACCTCCTCCCAGGATGGCACATTGATGACACCATCCTTCATCAACGGTCTGTAAAAATAGGGTGTCATATTATCATCAAAATCAATATCGTATAACATCCAACCCAAGTCCTTTTCTCCTTTGATTTCAGAAATAACCTCTTCATTGCAGAGATTAAAGAACGCCGGGAACTCCCGCGTCCCTAAGTAGGGTTGTTGAAAACATTGGCCTTTAGCTGCGCGCCGCTCAAAGATCTCCTTATGCTTTTGGGGTGATGCATCTTCCGAGGATGTATCTCCGGCTTTAGCTGTCAAGTCAAAATGTGCATCAATGACATAAGCTACATCAGCCAATACCATAGCCGCTCTCTGCTGTCGTTGTTCTTCGATATAAACAAAAGGTGCATTTCCGGTGCCCTTCATGGCTTGTTCCACATTACGTTCTGACATCACGCCTTTAAGTTCATTTCTTCTGATATTTTTGAATCTTATGGGATTTAAAACTGTAATCCTATCAATTCTCCAGGCCAATGACGGTTTCCAATAGATCGATTCAAAAATCCCCCTTGCGGCCGAAGGTGTAATCACATCATAACTAACTCGTTCTACCTTCATCTCAGGCCTTGTAAAACATGCGTACTTTCCCCAGACTTTCAGTTTAACTCCAAACAAAACGCACCTCCTTTACCAAATCATGGTTTCGGCCTTATAATCATATTCTTCTTTGGGATAAAGGCCTAATTTCTCATCATAAGCATTCTTCATACCCCAGTCATTCAAGACAAAAACTCCTTCTTTGATTTCATCGATAAAACCTTCGTTTTTTAAATCAAAAAAATGTCTCTCATACAAGCCTACAGTAAACCGCTGAAGCATTCGCAAATAGCCCCGCATCGAACCTTTAATGAATGGGAGTTTTTCAATCAGTTTTCTGCTAATCTCATCGAAAGGAACATAAACCGTCATTTTATTATCGTTAATAAATTGAAAATCTGAACTGATTTCGCGAAACGGAAAGAGACACTCATTGACAAGTCCGTTTTTAATTTTTTCAAGAATCCCATATGAATCCAGTTTTCCCTTTTTTCTCCAAAAAAGGGCTTCAAAATAGTCATCTATAGCCTGTGGCGAGAGAAAGTCATCATATTTACGGAGTATCATTTCCGCTTCTTCTGCCCGAACTCTGAAATCAGATATAGGAGGAACCCCGTCAAAGGGTTTATACACAAAGAAAAGACCTTTTTCCAAGCGCCCCTCCCTGTTACATCTTCCGGCTGCCTGGGCTAAGCTGTCAATACCCGCTAAAGATCTGTAGACAACAGGGAAATCGATATCCACTCCCGCTTCAATCAATTGAGTACTCACAACCCAACAAGGTTTACTCTCCTTTAAAAGCTCTTTGATTTTCTGAAGTATAACACTTCTATGCTGGGGACAAAGATAAGTACTGAGGTGAAAAATATTCGATTGAAGGGGAAATTTTTCAAAGATCTCTTTTGCCGCTTTTCGTTGATCTGTAATGACAAGGCATTGATCATGCTGAGAAACCAACTCTGCCACTTCAGAATTTTGCTTTTTTCCAAGGTATTCAGCTGATACTCGCTGAAGCTGCCGAAAAGTTAATTCTTTATCATCCAGGATTTCTCGTATTCCTGTAATAATCACCTTTTCAGGGTTTTTATCAAAACCGGGTTGAGTCGCCGTGCAAAAGAGAATTGATGTGCCATATTTCCTTCTCAACTCTCTCATAATGGCCAGAGAAGGTTCCAAAAATGGAAGAGGAAGGGTCTGTATTTCATCAAAAATAATGACACTTTCAGCAATATTATGAATCTTTCGTGATTGTGAAGGACGGTACGAGAACAATGATTCAAAAAACTGAACAGATGTCGTAAGAATAAGCGGGGCATCCCAGTTTTCAGTAGCTAATTTATGATATCCTGTATCGTCATCATCATTAAAGTGTGTAGTCATATTTGAATGATGCTCAACAATCCCCTTATCTCCTACAAATCGGCGAAAAACATCAGCATTTTGCTCGATAATGCTCGTATAGGGTATAACATAGATAACTCTCTTTTTTTGATATTTGATTGCATGTCGAAGGGCAAAACCTAAAGAGGAGAGTGTCTTGCCTCCCCCTGTTGGTACCGTCAAAGAAAAGAATCCAGGTTCTTCCTCAGCTTTTTCTAAACACTTCTGAAATATCTCCGAACGCAATTCATTGATACCTGAACAATCAGCTTTTTGTGTGAAATCTTTGTATTTCGCGAAAAATATCTCTGACAATTTTTTAACTGATGTATTTACCTTCCTTGTCTGTTTTTTTTCCGGTTCAATAAAATTCTCTGTATCGAGATAATCCGCATCAACTAAAGACGAGAAAAGCATTCTCGTAAAAAGGAAGACCGCTATAGATGATCCAGTAGTGTCTCCCTGGATGACCGGAGGAGTTCCTAGATCTTCAGACACTAAGCTAGCCAAGATCTCATCAGGGATCGGTTCAGTTTTTTTGTTTAATCTACTCAATAGTGAGCTGTTTTCTGTAGAATCGCCGTTTGGTAGTCCTGAATGGTGCCCGGCTATCCCATAGGCCATAATTCTTCCAGGGCCCTTCGGGAATAGTTTTTCTGCTAATTGTGCTCCCGCAGTAGAATGATCTGTCTTAATATCTTCTTTGCCTTCCATGAGATTTCTCATTTTCTTTTGAAATGCTGCTGAAGATTTACCAATATCATGAAGATGTCCCATCCATCTGCCCCACTCCTCTGCACCAAAATTTGAAGCGAATCCGGAAGATAGGGTTGCTGTCTGTTGAAGATGTTTTTGGAGTGTTTGAACTTCATTTTCTTTAAAATGTGCAATGTAATCAGACATTTTTCCTCTTTTCACTTTAATCTATTCTACTACTTTTATTGTTATTTGAAAGGGTGCAAATTAAATTGCTGTTTAGTTCCTATTCGATTTTCTATCATACTAATATAC
>DSCS01000039.1 GCA_011048995.1 Bacillota bacterium | reverse complement strand
TTCATAAAGGGAGATAAAACCCGGCAAATAAGAATCAAACTCCTTCTGGATCATCATGAGCCGGGCAAACGGCTCAACGCTTGAAATATTCTCATCAAGGGAGTCGGATAAACATTTCAGGATTTCATGATACAGAAGATTGGGTTTTACGGGAGGAATGGCCTTTTTCAAGGCGGCATATTTCAATGATACCCCGCCTCCCCGGCTAATGATATGCTGAGCCTCAAGGGTTTGTAGCGGCTCTTGAAGTTCCTCGGGAATAATCCTCAGAACAGATTCGGGGATAAAGCCCCCATAAAGGGCGATAAGTCCCAGCCATTCTCTTTCCATTTCAGAGCAACGTGAAAAAGAATCTTTATATTGTTCACTAAAATTGAAATAGTCTTCCCATTTTTGCTTTGCCGAATATCTGTCTTTGAGAAAGCTGACACTTTTTTGACGAAGTATATTTTCCAATCCGGCTTTTAAAAGGATTGGCTCCCCTGATGTCGCTTCATAGATCTTATCGATAAAATCGTCCTCTTCAGGAAAAAGGTGAAAATAATACCGGAGAATCGCTTCTGTCTCCTCACGGGAGAGGCTTGAAACAACCTCCGTCCGGCTGAATTCATTTCCTTTTTCAGTCTTCCCGTAAGAAAACAACACTCGAAATTGATCAGAAGAAAAGGTTGAAGATACTTTTTCCAAAACAGTTAAAGAATCCTCGTCAATCCGGGCCGCATCATCAATGATCAATGCCAATGGATGTACCGCTAAAATATCTTTGAGGAATTGAACTCCGAAATCTGTTAATTTAATTCTTTCTGCGTTCTCATTTTTGAGAGCCCGTGAAGGCACAAAATCCAAATCAGGGGCAATTTTGACGTACTCTTCGCCGTATTTGGCAATAATCTGTTTTCCATAATCGAAATCATTGAAATAAAGAAGCATCTCACGGATGAGATCGAGAAAAGCTCCGGGCTGAATATTGCTGACACCCAGAACCCGATAACCCTTGATTTCCAGGGCCGGCCGAAGCCCCTGCGCAAAGAGATGCGCATTTTCTCTGTCACCCTCATAATTGAAAAATACCCAGCTTTTTTCCGTCAAAAGCGATTCTCCCTTTCTCAGATGCAACGCCCAATAAGCGGAAGGAAATGGTATTTTTTCCAGATGGCGATAAAAGAGCTCTTCCTGGATCTCAGGATTGAAAAGCAGGTGGGACAGGATTTTGCCCTCTTTTACAGGGGTGATCAAAAAACTGCTCAAGACTTCGTTAAGTTTTTCTCTGTCATATTGCTGCCCTTCTACGGAGTCTAGAAAAGGGCTTAAATCAAAATACTTTACACTCTTGCCGTCGAACAGAAAATTGTTCATCCGTATATCCCCGTGAAAATAACCCGCTCTATGAATAAAAGATAGTCCGCAAATCAATTCGTTAAAGAGTCGTTCTTTCTCTATTACCGTTTTAGGTGTCAAGGAGAAAGGGATTTCCTCAGCCTCGTAGAAGCATTCTCCGTTTCGGGTCAACATCCCATCCATAGCAAAGATCTGTGAAAACCGATAGACATCTCTGATCAGCGGGTGTTTCAACTGCGAAGAGACTAAATACTCTTGGAAAAAAAATTCTTTGGGAAACACTTTTTTTGAATTTTGGTTCAGCATTTTTAAAATAAGCCCGTCTCGCTTTTGAACGAAATCTTCTCCTTGAAACAAAATACTGTTCATCGTCTGGGCGATCTCTTTTTTGATTCTATACCGGTCATTTATTGTTTTCATATCTTATTCAACATACCGAATCTTTGCCGATTTATCAAGAACGAATACATATTTTTTTTCGCTTACCGAAGAAGAGAGAGTATCCCTTCGGGGCTGTCTATGCAAAAATCGGCCAAAGCCCACTCTTTGGCCGTGCCATATCCATAAGCTGCAGCGCAGGAAAGTATTCCGCACTTCTGAGCCCCCAGAATATCATAATGACGGTCTCCAACCATAAGGGCGTGCTTCAAGTCATGAAAATCCAGCCTCTCTAAAACATGGCCGATCAGCTCGTATTTATCAGTTTTTCTGCCGTCAAAACAACTGCCTTCAATAACAGAAAAATAACATTCTAATTCAAAATGATTGAGAACACGCCGGGCAAAAAGAAGAGGCTTAGCAGTAGCTACAGCTAAAAGAACCCCCCTTTTCTTCAGCTTTTCCAATGTTTCACGGACGCCTCCATAAGGCTTGTTTTCCCATATCCCTTTTTCACGATAATATTCACGGAAGATATCGACAGCCCGGCGGGCTTCTCTGTCCGTCAGGGAAAAATGATTTTGAAATGAAAGATGAAGAGGAGGCCCGATAAACTTACGGGCTTCTTCCGGAGTCAAAGGAGACAGCTCCATTTGGCGGACAGCATACGATACCGCATTCAAAATCCCCTCGGCAGAGTCTGTGAGAGTACCGTCTAAATCCCAGATGATGAGTTCAAGAGCCGGCATAGGCAAAGAGCCTTTCAATTTCATCATCCCATATTTCAGGGCGCGGGGTCTCCAGAATCAAAGGCCGGTTGTCAAAGCGCTTGTCCCGGGCAATACGTTGAAAGGGTCTCCATCCTAAAAATCCTTCCCCCAAAGAGGCATGTCTGTCAACCCGGCTTCCACGCTCCTTTATGGCATCATTGAGATGCATGGCCTTGAGGAGATTCCAGTCCAGAGCCTTTTCAAAAAGAATCCAAAAAGTGGAAAATCCCTCTTCACTTATCAAATCATAACCGGCAGCATGAGCATGACAGGTGTCAATACAAACACCTGTGCGCTCCCTGTGGGTCACTTTTTCCAAGATCTGTTCGATTTCCTCTAATGAAGCCCCCAGCTGATCCCCCTGGCCGGCCGTGTTTTCAATAACATAAACACAGTTCTGCGTTTCCGAAACAGCCCTGTTTATTCCCGTGGCCACATTCTTAAGAGCCTCCTTTTTGTCGCAGCATCCTAATGAACTTCCCGGATGAAAATTCAAATAAAGAAGCCCCAGATCTTCCACGCGGCGTGCTTCATCAATAAAGGCATGAACAGATTTCTCCCTTTTTCCCTTTTCGGGGTGGGCTAAATTGATCAAATAACTATCATGGGGAAGAACATGCAATGGTGAAATACCCGCCTTTTTCAAACCGGTTTTGAACATCGATATGATTTCACCACTTAACGGAGGAGACGCCCACTGTCTCTGGTTTTTTGTAAAAAAAGCAAAGGCATTAGCTCCCAAAGCAGCGGCTCTTTCAGGAGCTTTATGCACACCTCCAGCCGCACTGACATGAGCCCCGAAACATTTCATTCGGATAATTCACTTTGCGCCCATAAACGGCTAAGCTCAATGACCACTAAAACAGCCTGAGTCATCGCTGTTAAAGCCACCCATTCCTTTTTCGAATGGAAAAGATGCCCTCCCGCGAAAAGATTGGGCGTCGGCACTCCTTTATAGCATAAACGCGCTCCGTCTGTCCCCCCCCTGATGGCGGCCTTTAAAGGGGTCAACCCAATGTTTTTTACAGCCTGTTCAGCCAAAGCTGTCACTTGCGGGTATTGATCCAAAATACGTCTCATGTTCTGATACTGATGCGTCGTTTTCATGCGTATTTTCAACCCGGGATAACGTTTTTCAAAAGCCGCGTTCAAAGCTTCCAGATATTCCAATCTCTGTTGATTCTGTTCAACGTCAAAATCCCGCATAATGAGAGAAAAACAAGCTCTGTTTTCATCGCCTCTTAACCCGGAAAGGTGATAAAAACCTTCCCTCTTTTCTGTATGCGCCGGAGTTTCCTGCTCCGGAATCTGACTGATAAAACGGGCCGCTATCTCCGCGGCATTGAGCATTTTCCCTTTTGCAAAACCCGGATGGACATTTCTGCCCATAAACTCGAATTCAGCTTTCCAGGCGTCAAAGCATTCATCCTCGATTTCTCCGGCCATGCTCCCGTCCAGCGTGTACCCGTAGCGCCCGAGCTTTTCCAGGGTAATCTTATCCGTACCCCGTCCAATTTCTTCATCAGGAGTAAAGACGATACGCAATTCGGGATGAAGAGCGTCTTTATAGCGCATAAAATAAGCCAAAGCTGCCATGATTTCAGCTATGCCGGCTTTGTCGTCAGCTCCCAGCAAGGTCTTCCCTGATGCCGTAATAACAGTATCGCCCTTGTAAACGGAAAGAGGAGGAGATTCTGACGGCGTCAACATCAACTCCGGATTATCAGGAAAAGAGATCGGGCCTCCCTGATAATCCTTGTGAAGTACAGGTTTCACATCGTTTCCGGACTCTGAAGGAGAAGTATCCATATGAGCGCAAAAAGTCACCGGGGGGCTTTGAACATTTTCAGATGCCGGAAGCGTTGCATACACATAACCGTTTTCATCACATTCTGGGTTCATAAGTCCCAGTTCCTTCAATTCGCGGGCCAGTTGGTCAGCCAAAATTACTTGCCCGGGGGATGAAGGCGTCTTCGCGCTCTCTTCAACGGCCGTCGTGTCCTGTTTGACATAATTCAAAAACCGTTTAAGCACTTCATCCCTGATAAATTCCATTCTTTCTTTATCCATGATATCTCCCTTCATTATCCTGAAGAAATTGTTTTATCTCATCAAAAAGGATAAACCGGTCGTAATCCACAGGAATCATATGTCCCGACCGCACGACTGTTACAGAGCGGTAATAATTATGTTTAAAAAATCGGGATAAAAGAATGCGATTTCTGATCACGGCGACACGGTCATCCAGGGCGAAAATCGCTAAAACGGGGAAATCGATTTTTTTTAGGCGCTTTTTGACTTTTTTGCGCAGATGGTTAAATTCTTCAATAGACTTCAAGGGCTCTTTTTTAAATCGCGGTAGATATATAAGCCGCTGTTTTTTCTCATAAATATGACGGTTACCCCCCTGTTCATCTAATCGTTTCCTTTTGTACTTTTTTAAAAGCCGTATGACAGGCAAAAAGAAAAGAGCAGATGAACGTCCCGGAGGAAAAACAAAAGGCGGGGCGATAATCACAGCTTTCTGAATTGAGGGAATCTCAAGCCTCGCATTCAATGCCAGAAAACTTCCCATGGAAAACCCGGCGACATCAATGCGGGCATAGGTTTCTTTTAATTGTTTTATCAATTTTTCAGCTTGCGTAATCCATTCTTTGAAATGAACCTTTTCAAGATCAGCCAATGTATTTCCATGCCCGGACAAAAGCGGGACATAGACATCGGCATCCAAATGCTGAAAGAGATATTCCGCCAAAGGCCGAAGCGTCTCCGGCTCATCGGAAAAACCGTGAAAAAGAATCAGAGCACGGGGACGGCCCTTTACAAAACAGAGATCCTCAGTTTTTCTGATACTCATCCCGGTCATCTTCAATGCTTTTCTGCTCATCCTCTCTTAAAGGCAACGGATAGTGGCCGTCAAAGCAAGCTGAGCAGACAGGCTGTCCTAAAGATTTTTGGACATCCGAAATATCCAAATACGTCAGAGAATCGGCCCCGGTGAAATGGGCCATCTTTTTTTCAAAGACATCCGGCCCTTCGGCATAATACTCCTTATATTTACGTGCGATCAATTCATGCTGACGTGATATATCGATGCCGTAATAACACGGATAATAAACAGGAGGAGAAAATATCCCGATATGAAGTTCTTTTGGTTGGCTTTTCCCCACCAAACTGACAATATGCTTTGTTGTGGTGCCCCGTACAATACTGTCATCCACAATAAGAACGCGTTTATCTTTGAACTCCCCTTCAATGGTATTATGCTTCAACCGCATAGCAAACTCTCTGTCATACTGGGAAGGCATAATAAAAGTCCTTCCGCTATAACGGTTTTTAATAAATCCGTCTCTCACGGGAACATTCAGCTCTTCGGCAATCGCTGTCGCCGAAGGGCGCGCCGTATCCGGGACGGGGATGACAACGTCCACTTCAATCCCTTTGCGTTTGATCTTATCAGCCAGCATTCTCCCGAGAACCAAGCGCGTATCATATACGGAATGCCCGGAAATAATGGAATCAGGCCTCGCAAAATAGATATATTCAAAGATGCAGGGATGATGTTCTTTTTTATCGATTTCAATAGTGACAGGCTTTTTATCTTTTTTAAAGACCATAAGAGAGCCATGAGGAATATCCCCTCTATAATCAAACCCTGTCATCTCCATAGCCACAGATTCCGAAGCCACCATAAAGTTTCCGTTCTGCTCCCCCCAAACACCGGGACGTATCCCATACGGGTCCCGGCAGGCGAATAAGGTGTCTTCCCCGTCAAGGTACATGATCCCCACCAGGGTAAAGGCCCCCCGCACTCTTTTGTACGTCTCTTTCAGAGCTACCGCCAAATCTTCTGTGGTGTGTCCGTATTGACGTAATTTCATCAGCTCTTCGGCTAAAACATAGAGAACGGGCTCCACATCACAGCTGGAGGTCAAATAGAGAGACTTTTCCAGAAATTGTTTTCGAAGATCATGATAATTGATGATGTTGCCATTATGGGTTAAAAAGATTCCGGGCTGTTTTTCAAAAAAGGGCTGGGCATTGACTTTCCCGGCGCTTCCCATCGTGGGATAACGCACATGGCCCATTCCTATACTCCCCTTAAAATCCGCCAAAGTCTTGTGGTTGAAAACAGAGGCCACTAAACCGTCTTCTTTTTCCAGAAAAAACTTTTTTTTGTCTTTAGTCGCCAGGCCGCAGGAATCCTGGCCCCGATGCTGTATCGATTGAAGAGCCAGGGCAATATCATACTGAACATTTTCTTCTTTGAGAATTCCGATGACTCCGCACATAGACTCAGCTCCTTTTCGTTATGGGGACCGGTCCCCGAGACACAATAGCGGGAGTAACTCATAAAGAGACATTATATAATGGTCTGCTTCTTTTTCAAGGAGTTTTCTCTTCCCGTATCCTTCATCATAAATGCCCACAGCTTTCATCCCGGCCCGTTTGGCCGCTTGAACCCCCTCCACAATATCATCCACGACGCAGATCGTTTCAGGCTTCATACAAAGGGCTTCAGCCAGAGAGAGAAAAAGGTCGGGATATGGCTTTCCACGGCCTACATCACAAGACGTTTTAACAGAGTGGAAAAAATGCAGCAGTTTTTCTTGTTCGAGAAATTCGCAGATGACCTCTTTTTCATTGGAACTTCCAATAGAAAAACGATACCCTTTTCTATAAAGAGCCTCCAATATTTCGCGGCACCCTGGTTTTAATTTGACTTTTCCGGGATAAAGATCACGGCTCATGGCTTTCCATTGCGCCTTTATCTCTTTGACACTCTCTTTGAGCCCGAAATAATCTTTGAAGTAGCGGGCCGTTTCCGTGAAACTGAACCCGGCAATCTCTGTGGCCAAACCAAAAGGGACGGTCAACCCTCTTTGCTCCAAAAACAACCGGTCGATCTCTTTCCATAAAGGCATGGAGTCCACTAAGGTCCCGTCAAAATCAAAAATTATCCCTTTTATTGTGTTGATATCCGCCTCCCGAAGTATCACTCTCGGTTGCCTTTTCATAAGAGAACAGGGAGGCCTTCGCCTCCCTGTCAGCAATGTTTATGAGCCTGTTCCATGTCCTATTTCAGCAGCACCATTTTCCTCAGATAGGGTTTCCCGTCTGCCTCCATGACAGCATAATAAAGTCCGCTGGGCAGAGTTTTCCCCTTACGGTCTTTCCCGTCCCAGACAGTTTCATACTCTCCCGGAACGGAAACCTGCTGTTGCACCAAAGAAGCGACCAGGCGTTTTTTCTGATCATAAATCTTTATAGTGACTTTTGCAGGTGACTTAACTGTATAAGTGATCACTGTATCGGGAGAAAAGGGGTTCGGGCGGTTTTTAATCATATTTTTTTGGGGAATATCATTGACCGGGAGGGCCGAACTCACATCCAGGACCCCCCATCCCCACTCATGGCTCCAATTATTGGGGGCCCATGTGTAAACATCCGTTCCCTGTGAATAATATCTGAAGTATTGAACAATATCAGCTTGATCCCACTCCGGGTTGGCTTCTTTGATCAGGGCGATCCCCCCGGCAGCAGCCGGCGCAGACATACTTGTCCCCTGCATGTATCGATAGAATTCTTGGCTCCCGTCAGCAGGCAGATAATAGCCGGAAGGAGCCGGGGCATCACTTGATCGTGCTGAGAGAAGAACAGAGCCCGGAGCCGTGATATCAGGCTTGGGACGCCCGTCACGTGTCGGCCCCCTGGAACTGAACGGAGTCACGGCATCTTGAGTATAATTGAATGTCGTCGAAGAGCTTGACATCGAAGCCCAGACGGCTTTGGATGTATAAGCAGCCACACAGATCGTATGCTGCCCGCAAGCCAAATAATTTAATGACATCCCTGTGGGATCGGCCATTCCCTCGAATGTGGCTCTCCCTGAAGTCCCGTTGATCCTCTCATAGATCCATCCGTCCAGACGGGAAACTGTCCCGCTCGAAACACGGAATTCCAGAGCCCATTGAGTGCCGGGGCGGATGTAGCGGTCAGATTCATCTACTTCAGGGTCAAAATTATAATCCCCCAGTATGATCTGGATATGTTGTGTATCGGCATCATGTTCACCGTTATAGACATAGATATGTGTCCCGTCACCTGAAATCTCATTGTGCTCGCCGGGTGCAAACCACTCCGAAACAGATCCCCCGGAGTCCGTAATCCGCACTTCCATTTCCAGAAGGCTGTCATAATAAAAATTTAACGCGGCATAATCATTCCCTTCACCGGCCATAGGCGTATATGAGGCGATATTAAAATCAACGGTTTTCGGTGTGGAACCCACATCATCGGCGTAGCCGTGGATTTTTTTATTGCCGTCATTTCCGGCAGAAATCACAACAAAAAGATCCCCGTCCGCC
>DSCS01000072.1 GCA_011048995.1 Bacillota bacterium | reverse complement strand
ATGAGAAGAAATAAACCTTTACAAGAAAAAGGGAAAAGAAAACACGAAAAAAAAAGAAAAAAAAAGAGAACAAAAAAAGAAAAAAAAAGAAAAAAAAAAAAAAAAAAAAAAAAAAAATGTTTTTATTTTTTTTTGAAAAAAGAAAGGAAAAAAAAAAAAAAAAAAAGAGGGATAAAAAGACACAAAGAAAAAGAAAAGAAGCACAAAAAGAGAACAATACACCATTTGAAAAAAGAGTATTAATGTGAATATATTGTGTCTTATGTGTAAAAACAAGAGGAAAAAAAAGGGAAATAAAGAAGCATCTGATAGATATTAAGCGAATTAAGGAAGAGAAAAAAAAGAAAAGGAGAGGAAAAAAAATGTTTGTAAATCAAAACATTTTTCTATCTTATAGATATATCACAAGATATTTTTTTAAGAAAAAAGACTTGCGAAACAGGAGAGGATGGATATCATAATTTGAAGGTAGAGAAAAATAAATATAAGAGGAAAGGGTTGGTTAAAGCGGTGAATAATTTGCGGGAATATATTATGGATCGTCTTTCTGAGAAGATGGACCGGGCAAACCTGGAAAATCTCTTTCAGTCAGTCCACGTGAATCACCGGGGAAATACCGTTTCTTTAGAGTCTTACGATGAAATATTCCTTCATCGGATTCGTGTTCTTTTTGGAGAAGACCTTAATTTTATTTTAAAAGAGGGAATCGGCGGCCGTGTGGATGTCCAATTTAATATTGTGGAGAAAGCGGCTGATGAAGAGGCTGCTGGGGACAGACGGACAGTCGTCAATAATTTTGACAAAGATTTCACTTTTTCCAATTTTGTTATAGGACGAAGTAATGAGATGGCCTATTCGGCCGCTTTGGCTGTGGCCCAAAGTCACGGAAAATCTATTTATAATCCTCTATTTATCTATGGAGATTCGGGATTAGGGAAAACCCATCTTATGCAGGCGATCGGAAATAAAGTCTTTCAATATGACAAAAATCTCAAATGCTTCTATGTGACAGCGGACAAATTCAGAAATGAGCTGATCGAATCTATTAAAAACAGAACAACCGATCTTTTCCGTGAAAAATACAGGAATGTGGATGTTTTACTTATCGATGATATTCACGTTATCGAGAAAAGTGAGGCGGTTCAGGAAGAGTTCTTTCATACTTTTAATGATCTTTACAAACTGAAAAGGCAAATCGTCATAATCAGTGACAGGCCTCCGGCGGACATAAATATTGAAAAACGCCTGATCACACGTTTTGAATGGGGATTGGTCACAGATATCAGAAAGCCGGAGCTTGAAACACGGGTTGCCATCCTCCGGAAAAAGGCAGAAGACATGGGGGTGGACATTCCTTCCGAACTCATGTTTTTTATCGGGGAGAATGTGACCAGCAATGTAAGAAAACTGGAAGGTTGCCTTAGGCGTATCAAGTTTTATAAGAAAATATCCAATAATACGGAAAAACTCGGCAAAAATGATGTCACGGCTCTTTTGCTTGAATTTTTTGATAACAATCTTAAAGATATGTCTGTGGAAAATATTAAAAAACAGGTCGCGCTGTATTTTAACATGACGGTCAAGATGCTGGAAGGCAAAAGGAGGAACCAGGAAGTCGTCTTGCCTCGTTTTATTGCCATGTATTTGAGCCGTCGTTTTACCAATGAAACATTACAATCGATCGGACAGGCGTTCGGCGGCCGGGATCATGCGGCTGTTATCAATGCCTGCAATAAAATTGAAGGGCGGATGAAGGAAGATATCGTCTTCCGAAACGAAGTGGATAAGGTCATCGGCTACTTAAATAACGGAGGTTTCAAATGATGAAGTTTACGTTAAAGAAAAGTGAAATCATAAAGCCCATGAATATTGTCAGAAATATCATCAATGCGAAATCGATGAAGCCCATTTTACAAAACATGCTTGTAGAAATGGATGGAGAAGCGATGACCATCGAAGGGTCTGACCTTGAGGTAGGCATCAGATATCGTTTGGGGGGTATCGGGACAGAATCACCCGGAAAGACAACGGTTCCCGCTGAAAAGTTTGTAAAGATCATATCAGAATCACCGGAAGAGACGATCGTCGTCATGGTCGAAGACGATAAAGCCTATATCGCTTCAGGAAGTGCAAAATTTGAAATGTCGGTCATCCCGGCTGACGATTACCCGGAATTTCCCGCAGCGGAAGAACCGGCAGCGTTGACGGTTCCTTTTGAAAAGCTCAGGGAGATGATCGGAAGGACAATCATCGGAACGGCAGTGGATGCGGCCCGGTATGTTTTCAGAGGCATTCTCTTTGAATATGAAGGCGGCCTTTTAAACCTTGTGGCTACCGACTCCCATATTCTGGCCAAAGCCACTGTAAAACCCCAATCAGCCTCAGCAGAAGAGGGAACACGGGTCGTTGTCCCCAGAAAAGTGCTGGATGAAATTCAAAAGATCGATTATGAAGGAGACGTAAGGATCTCTTTTGACAAACAGCATATTCATTTTGATTTGGGACATATCGTTTTGGTTTCCCGTCTGATCGATGCCAAATATCCTAAATATGATAAAGTGATACCTACGGTAAATAACAAAAAAGCAGTTGTTCCGCGTATTGGATTACTGGATTCTCTGCGCCGTGTCTCTGTCTTCGTTAACCGTGAATCGGGGCGGGCGTCCCTTCAATTCGGAAAAGATAAACTTAAAATCACTTCTCGCATGACAGATATCGGATTGGCAGAGGATGTCATCGCCGTGCAGTATGAAGATGAAGACCTCCGCATCGATTTTAACTATAAATATATTAAAGACATTCTCTCCACCCTGGAGGACAAGAACGTTTTTGTGACAATGTACAACAATGAAAGCGCTGTTTTAATAACACCGGAAACCACAACGGATTATCTCTGGGTCGTTATGCCTCTTGTAATGCTTGACTGACCCCCATGTTTCTGCAATCATTAGAACTTATACAATTTCGCAATATTCTTCGGGGGGAGATGGAGTTCTCCCCCCGTTTCAATGTTATCAGCGGCCCCAACGGATCGGGGAAAAGCAATATTTTAGAAGCCCTTTATCTTTTTTTTAACGGAAAAAGCTTTAGAAAAGCCCGCGGGCGGGATATGATCTCCTGGGAAAAGGAATGGTTTCGGCTACTGCTTCAAGAAAAGAGCTTGTCCCACCCCCGTTTTCTTTACTACGATCAGGAAAAAAATTATAAATACGGAATCGAACAGAAAGAAGTGGCTTATTCTGAATTTTTTCTCCAGATCTGTCCTTTTTTATTGAGCCGGGAAGTATTTAATCTTTTCTATTTTTCATCAGGTGAGATACGACGGTTTTTTGATATGTATCTCCTCATCTTTGATTCCGGGTATCGTGAGCGTATTCTCCGTTTTAACCGGGTTCTCCAGGAAAGAAATGCTCTTTTGAAATCCCGGTTTTTCAGTGTCAGAGAGCTTGAGATCTGGGATGAGTATTTTGTTCGCTATGCATCGGAGGTCAGCGATGCCCGCAGACGGTTTATCGGTGAAATCGATGCAAATCTTCCGCAGGCTTTTCAGAAACTTTTCCCGTCTGTGGATGATGCGGGAATCGATTATCGTTCCTCTTTCAACGAGAAGGATTTTTTTCGGGCGAGAGAAGAAGACCGGGCCCGTGGCTTTACGACCGTGGGGCCTCATCGGGATCGTTTTCTGTTCAGAACAAAAGGAAAAGAGATGTCTGCTCAGGCATCTCAGGGGCAGATGAAAAGCTTTGTCCTTTCTCTTTTTTTGACCTTGCTCACTCTTTTCAATGACCGCTTTTCCGTTAAAGGCATCCTTCTTCTTGATGATATTTTTGAAGAGCTTGACCCATCCCGGAAGAAGAGGATTCTTGATGAGATCATACGCTCGGGATGTCAGGTCTTTTTCACCATGGTCCAGGGAAAACAGCCTTTTGGTGAAGAAGGCCGGATCTTCCAAATTAAGGAAGGGATTATTTCAGATGCGGCCGCTCTCTGATTTGATTCATAGACTTCTTCCCCTTTCCGAAGCAGCTCTTTTAAGCTCTGTCGATGAGCAATGGGAAAAGATCGCCGGCAAAGCGGCGGCCGCTCATTGTCGTCCCCGCTTCCTTGTCCGAAGGCGCCTGACTGTTGTTTGTGATTCGGCGGCCTGGCTTTTCGAAATGAGCCGAAAAAAAGAAGCGCTTTTAAAAAGCCTCTGTCAATCTTTTGGACAAGAAGCCATAGAAAGCGTATACTTCAGGCAGGGTGAAGGAGACCGAAATGGAAAAGACACGCATTCTGATCGTGGAAGATGAAGAAAAGATCGCCGGAATCATTCGGCAATATGCAGAAAAAGAGGGCTTTGAAGTACGGCACTCACCGGACGGGAAGAGAGCGATCCGCGATTTTGAGTTTTTTGCTCCTCATCTTGTTTTGTTAGACAGAATGCTTCCGGAAAAGAGTGGAGAAGAAGTCCTGTCCTGGATAAAAAAGAGGACGGGTGTTCCTGTGATCATGGTCACTGCCAAGGATATGGAGCCGGATATTTTGGACGGTTACGGACGGGGTGCAGATGATTATGTTGTGAAACCTTTTAGCCCCAGGGTGCTCATGGCGCGCATCAAAGCTCTTTTGAAGAGAAGCACAGGCCCGTCTTTTAGAGAGAAGATCTATTTTGAAGATGTTGAGATCCGGCCGGAAGACTTGATGTGGAAAAAGGGAAATCGAACGGCTGTTCTATCTCACCGGGAGTTTGAGATTCTTTATCTTTTGGCCCGTCATCCCGGTCGTGTTTTTTCACGGGAGATGATATTGGATCATATTTTCGGGGGAGAAGAGGAGGCCTTTGAGCGGGCTGTGGATTCTCATATTAAAAATATCAGAAAAAAAATTGAATTTGATTCTGCCCATCCCCGGTATATCATTACTGTTTACGGAGCGGGCTACAAATTCAGGGAGATCTCGTGAAGACCTTAAAACATATTCTTTTCTTTCGTTTTGTCCTCCCCGCCATGGCCGGAATAATCCTTCTTTATGCCGCCATGATGCTCTTTTTGAATATTCGTTATAAAACAAATGTCCTGGAGCGCTTTAAACAAGAACTTCCTACTGTCAGTCGGATGATTTTCTCCCGATTGGAAGGAGGGCGCGGCCGTATGCTCCGCCCGCCGGAGACATGGAGAAGAAATGTGGGTGTCATCGTCAAAGATGAAAAAGGAGTGGTCCTGATGCGTTATCCTCAACGCCTGAATCCTGAAAAAATGAGAAGGATCAATGAGACGCCTTTTCAGGATAAAAGCACGGGTTTAACTGCAGATTATTATATTATAGACCCTAATTTTTTGACACCTGTTGAAAGAAATTTTATACGCCAGTTATGGATTTTTGCAACAGGGGTCCTTGTCCTGCTGGGTTTTCTTTATCTTTTGACTGTCGTGCGTTTTTCAAAAAGAATGTTTCGGCAAAGCCGTGATAATGCCCGGGAGATCGACCGCCTGGCACGGGGGCAGTATGATCTGGACCTGAAGATCCCTTATGCCGAGCTCTCCCCGTTCAAAGAAGGGCTGGATAGAATGGCTGCCGAGCTGAAAGAACAGGAAGAGGTCAAGCGCTCATTTATCATTAATCTTTCCCATGACATGAAAACGCCTTTGACGATCATCAAAGGCATTCTCGAAGGACTGGAAGACGGGGTCCTGTCTCTTGATAACAACCGTTTTAAAGAAATGCTGGAGGAAGTCGCCCTCATGGAAGAATATATCGGCAGGATCAAAGCCTTTGATCAAATGAGAAAAGAATGCCGAGGGGAGACTGTTGTTTTGCCGCTGATTTCGGTTTTCCAAAAAAGATTCAAGGCCCTTATGGAAATCCATGTGGAGATCCCTGAGGGTTTTACTCTTCCGCTGGGTGAGGCGGGTTTGACTACTGTCTTCGATAATCTGCTTTCTAATGCCTATCGTTATAATTCAAAAAGGGAAAAATTGTGTGTCATCCGGGGAAAGCAGGATGAAGGGGGCCTCATGCTGAGCGTTGAAGATAACGGAGACGGTATTCGGACGGAAGATACGGAGAAGATCTTTGATGCATTTTACCGTTCTGATAAAACCCGTCGTTCGGGAGAGGGGACCGGTATGGGCCTTTTTTTAGCCAGAGAAGCTGTTCTTGCTGCCGGCGGCACGCTTCATGCGGAGCCGAAAAAAGAGGGCGGGACGAAGATGATCATTTATTTTTCGAGGAGGAGTGTATGAGAGAGCGTAAAGGAAATGAGCCTGTCGTGGGACGAGGTTGTCACATCGCCGACAATGTTCAAATCGGGGACGGGTCGGTCATCGGTGACTATGTTGTCATTGAAGAGGGGACCGTTATCGGAGAAAATGTCCGTATCGATCCTTTTGTCCATCTGGGGAAAAGGGTTTTGAAAAGCCCCAACAGCGCGGTGACAAACTCAGGGCCGCTTTCTCACTTAAAGATCGGGCAGGGATCGATGGTCGGAACAGGGGCTGTCCTTTACCGGGGATCCGAGATCGGGGAAGAAGTCCTTGTCGCTGATTATGCCACTCTGAGAGAAAATGTCCGTATCGGGAGAAAAAGTATTATTGGACGCGGAACGGCCGTGGAAAATGATTCAACGGTGGGGGGCTGGTGTAAAATCGAGACGAATGCCTATATCACGGCCTATTCTCAAATCGGGGATTATTGTTTTGTGGGCCCTTGTGTCGTGACATCGAATGACAATTTTGTGGGACGGACAAAGGAAAGGTTTAAACATTTTAAAGGGGTGATTATGGAAGAGGGAGCCCGTATCGGTGCCGGCGCGGTTTTACTTCCGGGGATCACTGTCGGACGTGACGCTTTAATCGGGGCAGGAAGCGTCGTGCTCAAAGATGTGGATGCCGGGACAGTCGTGGCCGGGAACCCCGCCCGTTTTATCAAAGAGATTCCTTTTGAGCAACGGCTGGACCAGCAGGGATGGCAGGGAAAACAATGAAAAAAGGCTTTATGATTTTTTTTATAGGAGTATTAACCCCTCTTCTGCTCTTTTCTTTGGAAGGAACGGATTCGTCCTTTTATCCTTTTGCCCGGGAATTGGCTGAAAAGTACCATATCAAATCTTACAGGTTTGCTCATCCTTGGAGCCGCCAACGGATAAAGCTCTTTATAGAAGAAGGGCGGGAAAAAGAAGAGCTTTTTACGCCGACAGAAAGAGAACTTTTCGATCAATACGCCGCTCGCCTGTTTTCCGGGGGGAAACGGGCATTCGACAGGGGCCTTGTGAACATCTCTATCCCGGAGGGAGGGCTCTCTTTGTCCTTTCAGGGTCGTGGAGGATATATCAGCGGAGAAAAAATTGAGGGCACACCACATCATCTGGATTATCTCCTCTATACGGGAGGGATTCGCATAAAAGGGGCATCAGGTCATTTTGATTTCGGGCTCTCCTTTAATGATGAAACAATGCACGGTGACCTGGATATATTGAAGGAAAATATGACCCGATCATTTTATGATGAAACCGGAGAATGGGTGACAGAGCAGAGAACGGTCAAAGATCTCTTTTTAAATAACAGAGGATGGGGGTGGACGAATCTCAATGAAGATGCTTCAGAACTTTACTTCGATCGTGCTGACACTTATGTGTCTTATACCATTCCGGGCATTTCCGTGACAGCCGGAAAACAAACTAATGCCTGGGGGCCCGGAGAGAGCGGTTCGCTTTTTCTCTCCTCTCATGCCACCTCTTATAATCAGGTCCGTTTTGTTTTCGATTGGGGACCTCTCAGCCTGGTTTCCCTGACAGGTGGTTTGCGTTCCCATGAAAAAGAAGAAATGATCGTCGAACCCGGAGCCGATCCCAAGGACCGGTACCGGAAAAAGTATCTGGCCGCTCATCGGCTGGAATACGCCATAGGGGGAAAGCATCATCTTGCCTTTCAGGAGGGTGTCATTTACGCCGATAAAGCTGTGCAGTTAGGGTATGCCCTTCCTTTTAATTTTTTCTGGAGCGAACAGCATTATGAAGGAGACAGAGATAATGTGATCATGGGTATGGACGGACGGGTGACCGTAATGGCAGGGCTCGTTCTTCACGGAGAAATTCTTCTGGATGATCTTAGCGTGAAAAAACTCAGTGATTTCAGGCGCACAAAATCGGCCTATACCGTGGGGATGCGCTATTATCCTCATTTTTTTGATAATGCGTTCTTTTCTGTCCTCTACACACGGATCAACCCTCTTGTCTATACACATCGGTATAATATTGATAACTATACCCATTACGGCTCTCTTCTGGGCCATGTTCTGGGGCCGAACAGCGACGACTTGCGGGCCCGGGTTTCTCTCCGGCCGGCTCCGGGGTGGTCTCTGACGGCCTCTGTCTTCAGGATTCGTTTCGGATTGAACTATATCAATGACAGCATGATCTATGTGAATGTGGGCGGAGATGTGCAGCGGCCTGACCTGCTCAGCTCTGATGTGCCCGAAGAGTATGCATTTCTCGGCGGGGCTAAAAAAGAGTTGCAGGGAATCGAAGCCTCCGTTGAAAAAATCATTATGAAAAAGAACGTAAAGATTCCCTTTTACGAGATAAGCGCAAAAGGGGGCATGAAATTTGAGCATTGTACCTATCATCGTCCGGATGATCTGGGAGAGAACCTTTACGGAGAAGGGAGTTCTTTTTCTGCCTTTGTTATTATCGGAGTGAATTATGGGTATTGAAAAAGAAAAAAAACCTCTTTTTTTCCTTTATTCCGTCTTTAATGCCTATTTGATCTGGCTTAGAGCCCTGCCGGCCGGGCTTGTTCCCTTTGGTCTGTTCATTGCCGCCGTGGAGATCAGCGACCCGGGAATGATCTTTTCGCTGGCCAAAAGCCGTCATGTTTTCGCT
>DSCS01000040.1 GCA_011048995.1 Bacillota bacterium | reverse complement strand
TAATTAATCATATTGAAAAGGGGCGTGCATTATCCTCCAAAGATAAAAATGAATATGAAGTGTTAATAGAAAACGAATTCTTAATATCGCACGATTTAGATGAAAAGTATACGTACATGAAAACTTTGAAAAAAGAGTGGGAAAGCAACGACTCTATGGCAGTCCATATTTTAACAACAACTAACTGTAATTTTGATTGTTTATATTGTTACCAAAACGGTATAGATAGGACTGAAAGTTTGACTAAAAGTTCTGTGAATACCATATTGGAATATTTTAAGAATTTTGTAGAAGACCATGCGCATGTTAAACATATAAATATCATTTTACATGGTGGAGAACCAACATACCATTGGAAATACACTAAAGATATACTAAACGGATTGAAGGGAATATTTGAGAATGCAAGAATAACATATCATACTCAGATTGTAACGAATGGTTATCTTTTGACCGAAGAAAAAGTGAATTTACTGGCAAAGCATAACTTGAATCGTGTGCAATTGACCATAGATGGGTTAAAAGAGATCCACGACAAGAGACGAAGATTAAAAACTGGGGGTAGTTCTTTTAACATGATAGTAAGTAATATGAAATATATTGTTGAAAATAATATAATAAGCAAGGTTGATCTTCGAATTAATTTTGATTATAATAACTATAACGATATTGAACCATTACTTGATTATTTAAAAGAAATTATTGACATCAAAAGAATTAATTTGTCCTTTGGATGGATATCAAATACAATTAAGGATACTGAGGCGTCTGACTATGTTGGAAAATATGGAGTTCAATCAGCAGATGTTCCTGAGTTGTATATTAAATTGTTTGTTTTGGCTAAAAAAATGGGATTCGAAATGCAGTATTTTTTTACATTTGATGCTATGTGCACATCAAAGCAAAAAAATTCATTTGTAATTTCTCCTTCAGGAAAAATATATAAATGTTTAAGCATGGTGGGGCGAGATGAAGGTGTTATTGGGCATATTGATGATTACAATCCTAATTTAAAAAACTATTATTTTGAACATTTGTATAAGGACTGTTTCAACAGAAATTGCGAATTTATTCCTATTTGTCATACAGGTTGTCGTTTTGAAGCATATTTGTTGACAAATAATATGGATAATATTAGCGCATGCCGGTACAATGAAATGAAAAAAGTTAATGAAGGGTTATTAAAACTACTCAATGAATAAAACTCTATGCTCGATACTAATTTTTTTTAAGAGATATTACACAACACATAAGGTAAAGCTCATTTTATATCTATTTTCTCTTTTCGCACATCGGTTTTTTTCACTATTACTTCCCATTTATATGAAACTGCTTGTTGACACTGCAGTGAATATGGACACGCACTCTATAAAGGAATTAAATCATTACGGTATAGTGAATTTTGGAGTACTTCTATCATTTCTTCTATTTCTTGTTTTAAGAAATTTTTGGGGAGACACGGTTACTATTGATGTGGAAATGGATCTGAAAAAAAGAGGTATAGAGAAGATATCAAAAATTGTTTATCCGAAAATACAGGAAAAAGACAATTCTTTTTTCATTCAAAGAATTATGAATGATATCGAACAGTCTTCAGACTTGATGTTTTATGACTTCAGTCTTTTTATTGCAAATTTACTTTATTTCGCCGGGCTTATCTATATTATGATGACTCTTTCTCCTGTGTTGACCTTGCTGTTAATACTGTTTATTCCACTGTTTTTGATTACCACACGATACTATATTCCAAAGATTAAACTTATGTCTGAGAAGATCCGTCATAATGATGATGATTTGACTCAGGTGCTGGAAGAAGCAAAATCGGGAGCCCTTACGATTAAACTATTTCTGTTGTATGACTACTTTCACCGGAAACTGTCACGTGTCGTAAAAAAAGGACTCTTTTTCAGAAAACGCAATATGAGATACCATATCACCTATGATTTTGTAATTGTGGCAGGTTTAATGAATATCGCCTCGTTAGTCATATATTGGATCGGGGGCCTATTTGTTTTTCAGCATATGCTCTCGATCGGTTCTCTCGTTGCTTTAAGTCTTTATTTTTCCAAAATGTGGACTCCTGCTGAATATTTTATGGAGTTTCCCAAAACGCTAAACATTAAGCTCGTCTCTTTTTTCCGTGTGAAAGAGTTTTTTGACCTCCCGGAAGAAGATTTCACGCTTAGCGGAAAAAACGAGTTAGAAGGTTTCGAATCGCTAAACATTAATAATGCCTCGTTGGATTATGAAGGCGTTCATATCTTGAAAGACATTGTGTTAAATGTTAATAAAGGAGAAAGAATCCTGATTAAAGGAGATAATGGCAGTGGAAAGACTACGTTGCTTATGATTATTGCAGGGTTAATCAAACCGGGAAAAGGAAGAGTTTTAGTAAACGGAAATGATATATCATTATATGCTCTCAATGCCTTGAGAAAAAGCATCGTTTTTATCCCGCAAGTACCGTATTTATTTAAAGGTTCTTTGCAAAGTTATTTGTCAGGATATGGTACTATAGGCGATTTCAGCACAGAGCATTTTGATAAGAAAAAAATAGCGGAAAATGGAACCAATCTTTCGGGTGGGGAGAAGAAGATGATTCAACTCATGCGGGGCTTAGAGAACAGAGGGGATCTCTATCTTTTAGATGAGCCATTGGCCAGTGTGGACAAGAGTAATCGCCAAGCCTTCATCAATCAGGTTAAAGCCCTTTTTAAGGACAAAACACTGATCATAGTATCACATCAAGATGATTTTAATGAACTCATTGACAGAAAATTTGTCTTGGTGAATGGTATCTTAAAAGAAGAAAACTAAAAATGTTAGACGTCTAAATAATCCTAAAAACTGGTGAAAGGAGAATGATGAAACACTTCATTTATGTCTTTCTGCTGTTGTTGATCAGTTGTTCCCGTCAAGTCTCTTTACAGGAGGCATCGATCACTCAGGTGATCCTTCTTGATGATGTGACGTATCAGAATGCCGGGATGAACATCGCGGCTTACAAGGATCACATCTATTATATGGAAGATGCGGGCACTGATTACAGGGTCCATGTTCTCGACTCTCAGGGAGAGCAGGATTCTGTGATCACCATTCCCAAAGGAAAAGGACCCGGCGAGATGACCCATAACTGGCGGTTAAAGATCTTTGATGACATGATTTATTTACTGGATACATCACAGAACAAGATCGTGGTCTATGATCTTCAGGGAGAACCCGTTGATGATATCTACTTCGATGTGACAGGGGAGAGGATCACAGATTTTGTCGTGCTTCCTGACAGTATTGTCCTCGAAGGCGTATTCAAAAACAAACTCCTCAAGCTGGATAAAGAAACGGGGGATATTCTGGCTAAGCTGGAATATGACAAAGTCTATCAGTCCGTTAATGAGTACTTTTCATCTGAGTTAAGAGAGGGCGTCCTGGCTTCTCATGACGGCCGTATCTATTTAGGTTATTACAACAAGCCTTTCCGTATTGATATTTTTTCTGATGACCTGGAACAGGAGAAATCAATTGTCAAAGATTACGGCGAAGGATATGAAACCTGCGGCTGGCGGAGCCATCCCCAGGGAGGAGTTGCTCTCATGGGGCATCAGATGGTCTACAACATGTTTATCACAGAAAGCGAGATCACTGTGCCCTTCGGGCAGGGGATCACTTATGATAAAGAGGGCATGCATTTCATGGATGTGGTAAACTGCGTTTACGTCCTGGACTCAGAGAGCGGGAAAACAACGCGGAAAATCTGGAGCAGCCTGCTGCCCATGTCCGGAGCCGGGTATACGGTTCTGAGCGTTGATGAGAGAGGGCTTCTCCTCTTTCTGATGTATGATGACGAGGCTGTCCAAGCAGTATTGGACAAGACACAGACTCCTTATGAGGAACTCCCCAGAGGGCTTATTATCCGCCTTGCTGTCGAATGACGCCCGGACTTGTGCACAAACAGAGAAGCGTTAAGACGCGGCCATTAACCCAAGGGAGTATGTGCGACTAGAGCCTTCCGGTCTTTGTCTCCTTCAAGGGATTTTGGAGAACAGGCGATCACGGATCACCTTTATCATCACCCACGATGATTTTGCCCGTACAGAGGCAGATAGGGTGATTCAGCTGTAAAGGATCTTCAATACAGTAAAAAAAAAGCCCCGGGGTCTCCGGGGCTTTTTCATTTCGTCTATCTTCAAGGGATCAGGCTTTGACGTTGACCACGATGTCTTTGAAGCGGGCGGGGGCCACTTTATGGGAGAGGTGCATGGCCTGTCCGGGCTCGCCTTTCCCGCAGTGGAAGGTGCCGTGATAGGCCCATTCCCGCTCGTCGCAGACGGCATCGCAGGCATTCCAGAACTCGGTGGTGATCCCGAAGTAGGTGGGCTCTTTCACGATGCCCGTGATCTCGCCGTTTTCGATCTTCCAGCCGATTTCGGTGGTGAACTGGAAGTTGTTGCGGTTGTCATCGATGGACCAGGTCTTGGTATAATCCACAAGATAGCCGTGTTCGGTATCTTTGATGAGGTCCTGTAATGTCCCGGCGTTTCCGGGAAGAAGCGAGAAATTGCTCATGCGGATGAGGGGGACATTGTAGCCGTGGGTGGCCTTCATGTTAGAGCTGGGCTCCAGTCCCAATTGATGGGCCACTTCACGGGAAGTCTGCTGATTGACCAGGATTCCGTCCTTGATGATGTCTACACGGCGTCCTGGGATTCCTTCGTCATCCACGGGATGGTATCCCATGCCGTCCGGATCGGATGAATCACTGATGATATTGACTACGGGAGAGCCGTACTGGTGTTTCCCGATCATATCGGGGGAAATAAAGGTCTTCCCGGCATAGGAGATCTCCATGCCGAAGATACGGTCGGCTTCGGTGGCATGTCCCACGGATTCATGGATCTGAAGGGCTAAATGCCCGCCGGTGATGATAAGGTCAGCGCGTTCCTCTTCGATGCGTGGAGCATCCAGCAGAGCAATCGCTTCAGAGATGATTTCTTCTGTATGATCATGGAACTTGTAATCACGGACCACTTCAAAGCCTCCGTTGCGCCCGGTCATATGGCCCGGATAGGTTCGGGACTGGGTCTCACCGTTGCCGGCAGCCAGAACGAACATCTCGGGCATGGTCTGATAGATCATCGTCTCAGAATATGTGCCTTCTGTGTTCATATAGATCTTGTACTGACGGTAAAATTCGGCATAGACATGACTGTAGACGATTTTTTCATTTTTTGTGAGCTTTTGCGCGACATCGAGAAGATAGCCGGCTTTTTCTTCCTTTGTCATGAGGAAGGGGTCTTCTACCGGTTTCGCGAAATGTTCTGCAACTGTGGGCTTGACTTCCGGGAAGGTAACAGGTGTATGGCGGAAGCGAGCCCCGTGTTTGGCGTTTTCGATGGCTTTTTTCGCAGCGGATTCCAAAGCGGCTGAGGTTAAACGGTCTGTGCCGGCAAACCCCCAGCAGCCGTCGACAAGGACCCGGACACCTGCGTTGGTTTCGTTATAGTCGACGGAGATTTCTTTTAAGGATCCCCGCTGAATGTTATAAGATTCAGTATCAGTCTTAGTGAATCGGATATCGGCAAAAGTCACCTGGGTTTTCAGGTTTTCCAGGACTTTTTTCATGATTTCTTTCATACTCACCCTCCCTTATATGGTTTTCGTCGATGAGGTTATTTTGAATTTCGATGTCTTCACATGAGGTATCAGGCTGTTGAAAATGTTGAAATTCCCGTAGTTCTGTGACACTGGAACGGTATGCTGGATGTTTTCAAGGGCTACCGTATGTTTAAAGATCTCGGCCAACTTTTCAGTAAACCGTAAGTTGTTAACGACTTTGGTGATCTCTCCATTTTCGATTAAAAAAGTCCCGTCGCGGGTGAGCCCGGTAACGGAAGTCTCCTGTTGGTTGATAAAGTTCATGTAATGGATATTGGAGATATAAAGTCCACGGTCAATACTCTTGATCATCTCTTCTAAACTCTTTGTCCCTTTATCCAGAACCATGGCGCCTAATCCCACAGAGCCGTTTTTCTCCATGTTGAGTTTGTGGGCAAAATAATTGTTCACGATGAAATTTTTAAAGATTCCATTGTCAATAAGAGGGAGCTTTTTGGCGATGTGTCCATCTTCATTATAGGGAATCGTAATCAGCTGAGGATGAAGGGGATCTGAAATAACGCTGAAATTTTCAGGGAAGACTTTTTCATTGAGTTTCCCTTTGAAATAGGAACTGCCTTGATCCAGAGCATCGGCATAAGCACCGAACATAAGGTAGCGTAAAAGCTCTCCGGCAGCGTGAGGCCCCAGAATAACCGTGTAATCGCCGGGATCCACATCAACGATATTCAAAGTCGCTTTTTTGATTTTTTCTTCCAATGCCTTGCTGAAAGAAGAGAGGTCAAAATGAGACAAATCGTTGCCGCCGTAGGAATGTATGACGGTCACCATGTTTTTACGTGAGACCCCTTTGACATCCAGCATGACGGGAGAGACGAAGAACTCTTTGTCCAGTCCTGTAGAATTCATCTTATACCCTTTTTTGTAGAGAGTGATGAATGTCCCGTAAATGCCGAAGTCATAATGGTCGGCCATCTTGGCAAGTTCGGTCAGGATATTGATCTTGTCCTCGGCAGGGACCTGCTCTAAAGAGGAGGTCATCTCTTTATACGCGAAGAGTTCTGCGTTGTCTTCAAATCCCGGGAAATCAGAATCGGCCGGTAGGCTGGGCAATAACGCCAAACCTTCATTCAGGGCTTTTTCCACGTCGCCCTGGGAGGGGTTCGACAATGAAAACGAGTATTTTTTCTTGTCTTTTTCCACGGTCACATCTAAAGCCAGTGTCTTCTTGGTAATATTGTAATTTGTCTGGCTGTTAAAAAAGCGGAGGAAATCGGTTTGCCACTCACCCAGATAAAAATCAAAGGCGTATTCGGAGTGGCTTTCCATAAACTTTTTCAGGTATTTTTTCATTTCGAGCATAACAACTCCTTTCGTTCAGAGCTACATCTTATCACAAGGAAAAGAAAAGTCAAATTATATTATGGATAGCGAAATATAATATCATCTATTTTTGAGGATGATCAAAATGCCGCTAGTCAGTAAAACAAGGGAAGTCGCTACTTTAAAGACCTGCTCGTTAATCCGCTCATGGGCGAAAGAGCCGGCCCAGAGCCCGGCCAGGGCAAAAGGATAAGTCATAAGGACACTAAGAAGAAGAGGCACCGTGAAAAGACCCAGGAAAAGGTAGGAGATTAGGCGGATTACACTCATAAAAAAAAAGATCGTCAGCAAGGCCGCTCTGAATTCCCTTTTTTTGAAGCCTGCAGCTTTAAAATAAAAAATAAGAGGCGGCCCGCTCATGCCGAAAAGTCCGCCCAGGAGTCCTGAAAAGAGGCCGATGCCCGGGACCCAGAGAGGAGATGTCAAAGAGGGCTTGAATTTCTTTTCCCAAAAAAGGTGATAGAGGGAAAGAAGGATGACAATGGCTCCCAGGCAATAATAGAGAAGAGAACCATGTGCTCTTTTGAGAAGCCAGCTTCCTGCAATGAGGGGAAGAGTGACCGCCACGATCAGAGAGCGGACCTTCCCGGGTTTCATGAGCTTTCGCTCCTTCCATGTGATAAAGGTTTCAGTGGGAAGACACATGAGGACGAAATAAGGGACAAAAAAGTCGATTTTACCGTAAAGCAGGCTCAAAACGGAAATGGCAAACATCCCCGAGCCGAACCCTAACGCGGCGTAGATAAATTGGCTGATGCAAATAATCATAGCTATGATCAGAAATTCTTGAGAGGATGTAAAAAAACTGAGATCAAACATGGAAGAAGAGTATCATTTTCCCCGAAAAGGGCAAGATATTTTTTCGCAAAGCGTATCATATCAGGGAAAGATTTGACATGAGCCTGTCTCTTGGGTATAGTCAAGTCTCTGTCCCCGTGGCATGAGTTCATGTAAAAACGAGTCTTGCGTCATTCATGCAAGGAGGCAAAAAAAGAATGTCCCTTTATCTCTATGAGTCCTCCGCGGGAAGCGGAAAGACCTATACCCTGGTGAAGGCGTATCTGACCTACATCCTCAAACGACCTGAAGCTTTCCGCCATGTGTTGGCCGTGACATTTACCAACAAAGCGGCCGGGGAGATGAAAGAGCGGATTATCGCCGCCCTGAAAATTCTTTCAATGGGCGAAGGGGGAGCGCTGAAACTGGCTCTTCAGAAAGAAACAGATCTTTCAGAAGAGCATCTAAAGAAGCAGTCCAGACAGGCGTTGCGCCTTATTCTGCACTCCTATTCTGATTTTGCGGTCATGACCATCGACAGTTTTATCTATAAAGTGGTGCGCTCCTTTGCTGTGGAGCTGGGGCTTCCCCTTCTGTTTGATGTGGATCTGGACGAAAACCGGCTTATCAGCCTTATGGCTGATGAGTTTATTGACAGCCTGGAGCCGGGAGAGGCGCAGGCAGAGATGCTGGTCGACTACATCATCGATCGTATTGACCTTCGTGATTCCTGGAAATATGACAAAGACTTGATACAGGTGGCCCGTGAACTTATTAAGGAGCGCGCTGTCGATAAGCTTGAGTCTCTAGCCGGAATCCCACCTGAAAAATTCAAACGATACCGGGATGAATTTAAAAAAAGAGTAGAGATCTTTAGACAGGGGGTCAATAAAAGAGCCGGAGAAATTTTAGAGTCTTTGAAAAAAGCAGGTTTGCATACAAATGACTTTGCCCATAAAGATAAGGGAATATGCAACTCCTTTAAAAAACTTGCGACGGGTAATAAGCCCGATGATTTTAATCTGAAGGAGCACTATTCCCGCTTTCTCAATAGACAGTGGTTTTCAAAGGATACCTTGGTCAAAAGGCCTGATATTCTGATCCGGTTTCAGTCGACCCGGGCAGGGGAGATGACGGATGAGCTGCAGGCCTATATTGAAAAGGAATATACCGCTTATGTGACGGCTTATTCTATTCTTAACACG
>DSCS01000067.1 GCA_011048995.1 Bacillota bacterium | reverse complement strand
TTCTCGTCATTTTCCATAAAAGAGATCCCTTTTCCCATGACAGTCCCGGCTAAAATCATGACCGGCGTCTCTGTCGTGTTCAAAGCTGTATACAACGCCTCATAAAGAGAGGGGAAATCATGCCCGTCTGTTTCAAAAACCTTCCATCCGGCTGTACGATACTCTTGTGCGATATTGACTCTCATGACATCATCCACATCTCCGGAGATCTGAAGACGGTTATAGTCGATGATGACGGTGAGGTTGTTCAGATTGAACTTGGATGCAAAACGCCGTGTTTCTGCGATCTGTCCTTTTTGCTGTTCCCCGTCCCCCATAATACAGAAGACATGGTTTTCTTTGTTTTGAAATTTTAGCCCCAAAGCAACCCCTGCGGCCGTTGATAATCCCTGTCCAAGATTTCCGGTGATCCATTCGACTCCGGGCACTTTTGTATCCACATGTCCTTCATAGGGAGTCCCGGCTTTACGGAAACCGGCCAAAGCCTCCTCAACAGGGAAAAATCCTTTCCGCCCTAAAACAGAATAAACTGCAGGAGAAATGTGGCCGTTTGAGACAAAAAGATAGTCTCTTTTATCATGCTGTGCTTTTTCAGGAAAAACGGCCATTTGATCATAGAGAAGTGTCAAAAAATCAATAGATGAAAGTGACCCTCCCGGATGACCGCTTCCTGCTGCTGTTGTCATGGTTAAAATATCAGAGCGGCATATTCGCGCAAACTCTTTCCATCTCACAACATCACTTTGTGAACACGTTTCGGTTTTAAAGGCTCGCAGACCCATATCCTCCCCCTTTTTTTCCGACTATAACGCGAGCAGAATGGAAATCAACTCTTTTTTCCCCCTGTTTTTTTCTTTAGCATGGTCTTAGCCAATTCGATATCCAGAGCAGTGGTTTCAAAATGAATAGATCCTTCCCAGATAAGAAATCCGGCATAAAAAGCTAAAATAAAAAAACCTGACAACAAAAAAAGGAGGACAAAAGTTTCAGATACAAATCCATGCACTGCCAGATATATGGTCAATGATGTCAGAATAAACATGAGTAGGGCAGAATAATTGAGTATCAATGAGTTTTTAATGATCTTCGCTCTTTTTTTAAACAGCAGCAGTTGATTATTATAATTATCCATGGCTTCTCCGGACAACTCACCGTTCAAAAGCTGGCTGTTAAGCGCCCTTATCCGGTCGATGATCCTTGAATTCCTGTTAGCTGTTGATAACAGTAAAAGGCCGCATACATTGATCATGACAGCCGGAGTCAACATCGCAGCCACTAAATCTTTCATGAGTCCCCCCTTACAAAAACGAAATCTTCTTTCTCAAAAGGCTGCACGGCCAACTGCCACTTCTCTTTTTCCCAGTCGGGAAAAGAAAGACTCTCCTGACGAATATATTTTTGTAAAATAAAACGCCGCGACTTATTCAGAGAAAAATCTGTTATCATCTTTTCAATATCCTGACTCTTATGCATACCCGGAACCCAAGTTGTCCGGAACTCATAATCAGGAGCATCCTTCTTAATGAGTTCCACACTTTTTTTGATCCTGTCTGTGTCGACATTGACGCCGCAGGCCTCAGAATAGCGCTTTATCGTATGCTTGATATCCATCGCCACATAATCGGCCCATCCCCCTCTCAAGATCTCTTCCAGAGCCGAAGGGGATGAACCGTTCGTATCCAATTTTACAGAATACCCCAGGCGTTTTGCCTCCTTGATCAGATCGGCCAAACCCTCTCCCCAAGTGGGTTCTCCGCCGGTAATGACTAATCCGTCAGCCAGTTTACGATGCTCTTGCATCCGTTTTAAAAGCCCTTCACGGGGAATACCCGTACCCGGAGAGAGAAGAGGCCCGTTATGGCAATACGGACAACGGAAATTGCACCCTCTTAAGAAGATCAAAGAAGCCACCAGTCCCGGATAATCTATAAGCGAGATCCCGGGCATGGTGACAGCCCGGTCCAAAGCCTCATACGACAAAGGATACACGCTCCTTGAACTCCTCTTTTTTCCCCTTGTTCCAGAGCTTTACAGGGCGATAATATCCCACGACACGGCTGTAGACTTCCATCTCCCGTCCGCATTGGGGGCAGGATTCATGTTTCCCTCTGTGATACCCATGCTCCTCACAGACAGAAAAAGTCGGAGAAATCGTGAAATAAGGGATCTTATAATTATTTGCCACTTTTCGGATCAGTTCTTTGACGGCATTATAATCCGGAGATGTCTCTCCCAAGAAGATATGAACCACCGTCCCGCCGTTATATTGGGCCTGAATATCATTTTGATTATCCAGGACTTCAAAAACATCTGAAGTATAATGAACCGGCATCTGAGAAGAATTGGTATAGTAAGGCTCCTCTTCTCCCTGTGTGCGTATATCAGGGTATCGGGCTTTATCTATTTTTGCCAACCGGTAGGATGTGCCTTCCGCGGGTGTCGCCTCCAGATTATAAATATTGCCTGTCAACTCCTGATAATCGGAAAGTTTGTTCCGCATAAACCCGAGTATTTCCAGAGCCGTCTCTTTTCCTTCGGGCGTACCGATGTCTTTATCCATGAAATTAAGAAGAGCTTCATTCATCCCCACCAGGCCGATCGTGTTAAAATGACCGTCAAGAGTACCCAAATAACGCTTTGAGTAGGGCAAAAGCCCGTTCTCCATGTTTTTCTTTACGACTTTCCGCTTTAATTCCAAAGAGTCCTTAGCCAGATCCATCAGGTATTCCAGCCTCCCCAGGAACTCCGCCTTTGAACCGGACAAATAGCCGATGCGGGGAAGGTTGATCGTCACGACACCGACACTCCCGGTCTTTTCCCCGCTTCCGAAAAGCCCGCCTGTGCGGCTTTTCAATTCCCGGAGATCCAGCTGTAAACGGCAGCACATGGAGCGGACATCAGAAGGTTTCAGAGAGCTGTTGATAAAATTCTGAAAATACGGGATCCCGTATTTGGAAGTCATCTCAAAAAGAAGCCCCGCATTGTCACTCTCCCATTGAAATTCACGGGTAATATTATAAGTGGGAATAGGAAACGTAAAAATACGCCCTTTGGCATCTCCTTCGATCATCACTTCCAAAAAAGCCCGGTTGATCATATCCATCTCATTTTGAAAATCCTTATATGGCGCTTCAATAAGGGTCCCCCCCCATACGGCCGGCTGGTCTTTCATGTCTTCGGGGACTGTCCAGTCAAAAGTCAGATTAGTAAAAGGCGTCTGTCCACCCCATCGGGATGCGACATTCAAATTAAAGACAAAAGTCTGTATGGATTGTTTGACTTCTTCATAGGAGAGCCCGTCCTGTCGTATGTAAGGAGCCAGATAAGTGTCAAAAGAAGAGAAAGCCTGGGCTCCGGCCCATTCATTCTGCATGGTTCCCAGAAAATTGACCATCTGCATCAAGGCTGAATGAAGATGACGGGGGGGGCCGGATTCCACTTTTCCCGGAACTCCGTTAAACCCCTCCCAGAGAAGCTCTTTAATCGACCATCCCGCGCAATAACCGGCGATTCCCATGGACAAGTCATGAATATGAAAATCACCGTTGAAATGAGCTTCGGCGATTTCGGACGTATAGACTTTTTTCAACGTATAATTAGCAATAACACTTCCCGCTGTATGCATAAGCAAGCCGGAAAAGGAATAACCCGAATTCGAGTTTTCATTGACACGCCAGTCATTCATCCCGATATAACCGTCAATCGTCTTTTCCACGTCCAAAAGGACTTTTTCGGCATCGCGTAAAACTTCCTGCTCTTTTCTGTAAAGGATATAGGCTTTAGCTGTCCGGGCATGCCCGTTTTCAATAAGGACTTTTTCAACGACATCCTGGATATCCTCCACTCCGGGGATTTTTTCCGCAAAGCTCTTTTCCAAGACAGTGACGACCTTATCCGTCAAAGACCTCGCTAAAGTGCGGTTATAACCGCCCACAGCCTTGGCTGCCTTATAAATCGCATCCTCGATCTTCGCCCTGTCAAATTCAGCCTTCTCCCCATTGCGCTTGATTAAAAACTCTAACATAAAGCCTCCCTTGAAGTTAAGTCTACATATGGTATGTCCTACCTTTTTTATATACAATATATAGTCTTTTCTCATGTCCGTCAAGACTCTTTCGTTTTTTAGTTGAGAAAAAAAGAGAATCCCATACAATAGGTGTAGAGAAGGGACGTGTCGAACAGATGAAAAAAGAGATCACTTTTTTCAGTGCATTCAGTATCGCTGCAGGCGCCATGATCAGTTCGGGGCTTTTTGTCCTGCCCGGAATAGCCTATGCGCTCACGGGGCCTTCTGTTATTATCGCCTATTTGTTGGCGGCATTTCTGATGATTCCGACGATCTTCGCCAAATCTGAATTATCAACGGCTATGCCCAAAGCCGGGGGAACCTATTTCTATATTAACCGGATCTTGGGCACACCGGTGGGATTTGTGGCAGGCATTGCCAATTGGTTTTCCATCGCATCAAAAAGCGCCTTTGCTCTTATCGGGATCGGAACATTCGTCCTTCTTTTCAACCCGCATGTCTCCGAACTTCAAATCCGCTTTATCGCCTCCGGAGTCACACTTGTTTTCACTGCCGTCAATCTCATGAGCACCAAACATTCAGGCAGACTTCAGGGGTGGCTGGTCGTGTTTCTTCTTTTTATTCTCGGGCTTTTTATGCTTGCCGGCTATCCGTCTGTAGATACAGGACAATTCAGCTTCTTTTTCCGGAAAGGATATGCCTCATTCTTTGCAGCAACGGGAATGGTCTTTATCTCTTTCGGGGGCATAACAAAGATCGCCGATATGGCTGAGGAGATCAAAGACTGCGCAAGAAATGTTCCTAAAGCCATGCTTTATGCCTTTTTCGTAGTAAGCTTCATATACATTGCTGTTGTCACAATCGTTGTCGGTGTTCTGCCCCATCAGAGTTTGATGACCACGCTGACCCCCGTATCGGATGCAGCCCGTCTTTTTTTAGGGACTCCGGGAATGCTTCTTACGGCTTTGGCTGCCATCCTGGCTTTTATCACAACAGCCAATGCCGGCATCATGTCCGCAGCCCGCTCTCCCCTGGCCATGAGCCGGGACAAGCTTCTTCCTCCTTCTATTTCTCTTATTTCCCGGCGCTTTGATACTCCTTATGTCTCCGTCCTTTTTACAGGCGGTTTTATTCTGACGACCATTCTCCTTTTGCATATTGAAGATCTGGTCAAACTTGCTTCAGGGCTGATCCTGCTTCTTTATATCTTTGACAATCTCTCCTTGGTCATTATCCGGTATTCCGGTATAAGGAACTACCGGCCCGCTTTTAAAGCTCCCCTTTTTCCGGCTTTACAGATTCTGGCGATGACCGCTTATTTGTGGCTTATTATCAAAATGGGGCCTAAAACTATTGTGATGATTCTCACCTTTCTTTTTCTTTCTGTCCTGGCTTATCTTGTCTTTGCCCGAAAAACAGTTCATAACCAGTCGGCCCTGGTCCTTCTGGCTGAACGGATGATGGACAGATCCCTTTCAGGAAATTCGGTCCGGGCCCTTGAAAAAGAGCTGTTAGGTATTTTGCAGGATCGTGATGATATTATCGAAGACCGCTTTGACAAGCTGATCAAAAAAAGCCTCGTTACTGATTTGGAACCGGGAATGACAAAAGAAGGATTCTTTGCCTTTCTATCAAAAAAACTCTCCCCTCTTCTGAATCTTTCCGAAGAAGAGATCGTTCATCAGTTTCATCTCAGGGAAGCTTCTTCCTCCACAAACATTGTCCCCGGAGTCGCTATTCCTCATATTATTATTCCGGGGAACGGCAAATTCGAGATCTTTCTGGCCAGGAGCCGCTCCGGCCTTTTCTGGGAAGAAGGAGCGCCTCCCGTTCACGCTGTTTTTGTTCTCCTTGGAACAGCAGATGAACGCAATTACCACTTAAGGGCCTTGATGGCCGTGGCCCAGCTTCTTCAGGACAATGAGTTTTTAAAACAATGGAATAAAGCCGAAGACGCGGAAGACCTCAGATCCACCGTGCTTCTCATGCCTCGTAAGCGCGATTGAGGAGACTCGATGAAAAACCTTTATGACTGTCATGTCCATTTAAACCTTCCTCAATTTTCCCTTCAAAGGGATCTCCTGCTTGAAGAGTGCGGGAAACTTTTGGATTTTTGCATTAATGTCGGTTTTGACGAAAAAAGCAGCGAAGAGTCCCTTTCTCTGGCATATGGCTATCCTTTTATTAAAGCCGCTGTCGGTATTCATCCGACCTATGCCTCATCATCTACTCCCCGTCTTCTGGAACGGATCTCTGCCATGCTTTTAGAGGAGGAAACTGTTGCTTTAGGTGAGATCGGCCTGGATTATTATTGGATGAAAGATCCTCCGGAAGTCCAGAAAGCCGTGTTTGAGGAACAAATGGAAATAGCCGCAAAACAAAAAAAACCGGTGCTTATTCATGACAGAGAGGCCCACGATGACACATTGGCTGTCCTCAAAATATTCAAAGGACGTGTCCGGGGCGTACTCCACTCTTTTTCAGGAGATGAAACCATGGCTAAAAAAGCCGCTGATCTGGGATATTATCTTTCTATTTCGGGGCCGGTAACCTACACAAACAAAAAGAACGCTCTCTTCAGATCTCTTGTTTCGTCATTACCTCCCGAATGGTTGCTCATTGAGACCGACTCTCCCTATTTGGCCCCTGTTCCTTTCCGCGGGAAAACGAATTCCCCCCTTTATGTCGCCTATGTGGCGCGGGAAATCGCTTCTTTGAAACAAATGGAACCGGAGGAATTTCTTCGTATCAGCAGACGCAGTGCTAAAGATATTTTCGAAATCTAAGAAGCGGGACGGTAAGCCGAATTCTGTCAGCTGACTAAGCAGCCGGATAGCCATTTATCTGGGACAGATGTCGCCATCTGCCTCCTGCAACCTACCCGAGGGTGCGCGACGGGCCGCCGCAATCCCTCCTATTTGGTTTTGCACCGGGTGGGGTTTACCCTGCCTTCTGCGTTACCGCAGAAGCGGTGAGCTCTTACCTCGCCTTTTCACCCTTACCTGCCGAAACAGGCGGTTCTTTTCTGTGGCACTTTCCAGAAGTCACCTTCTCCGGACGTTATCCGGCACCCTGCCCTGCGGTGTTCGGACTTTCCTCACTTGCCTAAACAAGCGCGGCTATCTGTCCCGCTTCAGGTCTATCATAAGGGATATCGATCTTAAAAATCAAGAGAAAAGTGAGATGTCTCTTTTGTATCCACGGCCTTATTGGCCAGGCGGTCTGCTTCAGAATTCTGCTCTCTGGGAACATGAGCTATCTTAAGTTTCTTAAACTTGCTTTTCAGTTCATCAGCTTCTCTGTAAAGCTCTTTTAAGAGGGGGCTTTTTACCTGATATTGCCCGTTCATTTGTCTGACGACTAATTCACTGTCAAGATAAAGAGAGGCTTCGGCCACCCCCTGAAAAATCAAATGTTTCAAGGCTGCGATAAGTCCGCGGTATTCAGCGACATTATTAGTCGTCTTACCCAGATATCCGTATCCTTCCTCTTTCTGTCCTGAGGGATAATAGACGGCATAACCGTATCCGGCTTCTCCGGGATTCCCCCGGGAAGCTCCGTCACAATATGCGATGACACCGTCCGGCTTGCTTTCGATTCCTTTGTTGACGTTTTCTGTCCGAAACGAGTCCAGCCAAGCCATGAATCGGCTTTTGTCTGACGCTGAAAGTCCTGCAAAGAAATCACGGGATCCTTTCCCTTCCTGAATCCATTGTTCAAGAGAACGGAAGATCCCGTCTACTCTTTTTCCCAAAAAAGGATCCTTCCGCAATAGGGGCATTGCTTCGCTTCTTTTGCGCGCCTCACTTCAGAAACAAGCTGAGGCGGAAGCTGCATCTTACATATGCCGCAATGGCCGTTATTGACCGTTGCCATGATCCTGTGCTGAAATTTTCCTGATTTTTCCATGGTTTTTACCATGGCAGAAATATGAGGAGGAAGCTTTTTCAAAAGAGTGTTTTTCATTTCTTTCAAAGCTTCATACTGCGGTTTAATTTCCGCGATTTTTTCTTCGACAAGCTCTCTCTGCGTTTTGAATTCTTCTTCCTTTTCAGACAGTTTTTCCTGCCGCCCGGCACAATCCTCCGCAAGTGACTCCATCTCGTCACCTTTTTGACGCCTTTTTACTGTCAAATCATCAGTAAGCCTTTTCACATTGTAAATCTCATTGTTTAAAGCCGTCATCTCTTTGGCTTTTTTGACAAGAAGCACCTGGTTTTCATATTTTTTCTGAAGAAGCCTGTTCGTATTCAGCTCCATATCCAAAGCAGCGATCTCTTTTCTCAACTCTTCCATTTGAGTATGACATTGTTCCGTTTTTTTTCGCAGCTTATCGATTTCAGACTCTTTGTTCTTGAGTTCCTGCGGTTTGTCTTCCACGATTACCCGCATCTCTTCACTGTTCATAATGATGTCAGCTATTTCGCGAAGAATCTCAAGGTTTGATTCCATATCCCCTCCTTAAAAAAAAAAGGTGCACTTAAAGCGCACCTTCCCTATACTATTCAATAGAAATGTCTGTTCCCCTGACAAAATACCACTCCCGTTCTATGGGCCCAAGTGGATTCGAACCACTGACCGACCGGTTATGAGCCGGTAGCTCTACCAACTGAGCTATGGGCCCCGTCAAGATGCCATTATTATAAGAAGATTGGAGCCGGTGTCAACATGAAAAAGAGAAACTCTCTCTGATGCCTGAGTTGACATTCTCTTTCAGCTGTGATATTCTTTTCCGACAGCAGCGGTTAACTGAAGGAGGTTTTTGTGAAACAACTTGTTATTCCTTTTGCCCTGGCCTTGTTCCTCTTTTCCTGTGCCCAAAAAGACCGTACAATTGTCAAAGAGCCGGTTCAGGATATGAACGACATCATCACTGTCAGTACAGAGACACTCTTTTCCATGGCTGAAGATCATTACAATAAGGAAGAATACTCCCAATGTGAAGACCTTTTGGAGACGATCCTGGAACGGGAGCCTTCTCATTACCCCTCACTTCTTTTGAAAGGGCGTCTTCACATATCTTTGAGTCAGTATAATGAGGCTCTTTCTCTTCTCCACCAGCTGGAAAAAACCTATCCGCGTCATTATGACGTCCATTACTATTTGGGACGCGCTTATGAACTTCAAAAATACAACTCGGCAGCATTGAAATATTATAAGAATTCTTATGACC
>DSCS01000038.1 GCA_011048995.1 Bacillota bacterium | reverse complement strand
CTGACCCCTCAACTAAAATCTCTTTCATTTTCTCCGCGAAAGCATCCCAGGTGTAGGATTCGGCGGTCTGTCTCATCTCCCTCAACTTTTCCTGATCGGGATGAGCGAGAAGACCCCGCACTGCCCGGGCCAGGGCAGGAGCGCCTTCTTCAAGAGGGAAATAGGCGGCTTTGCCATGAGTCACCTCTTTCATGATGGGAATATCGCTTACAAGGACGGGACACTCTCTCAGGGCCGCTTCTAAAGGGGGTATCCCGAAGCCTTCAAAACGGGTGGGATAAATAAAAGCTTCCGCTTTTCGGAAAAGATGTTCCCGTTCTTCATTTGAGATCCTCCCCAAAAAACACAAACGGGGATGAGAGGACAAGGCCTTTTCCAACGCAGGGCGGAAACGCGCCTCAACATTTCCCGCTAAGACAACATTTATATTTTGAGGAAATGTTTTTTCACTCATAGCGCGGATCAAAAGATCGATCCCCTTCCAATAAGAAATCCGTCCCACAAAAAAAAGAAACGGGCCGGGAGGGAGAGATCCCGGTTTCACAGACACACAATCTAAGCTGTGATCGATTCCGGGAGGATTCACAAATATTTTCTCTTCCGGATAAGAAAAAAAGCGGTTGACAGAATCTTTGCTGAATTGAGAAGGCGTCATAATGGCGTGAGCATGGGATAACGTCTTTCGGACGCTCATCCGCTGCTTCACCTTAATCAACCGGGGAAACGACTCCACGCCTTCCAGGACATAATAGTCGTGCACCATGACCAGAGCTTTTGTCCTGCCGGGATGAAAGAGCAACTTATGGTGGACTTCAAAAAAGAAATCGGGTTGAAGAGAGCGGACCCTTTGCCCCATCCACCTGTTATAATGCAGATGGGCACAACTTTTCAGAGCCGGCTTCCCCCAGGCCTGATTCTGCTCCGGCGGGATTCGAAGACTTTCAAGAAGCGTCTTCTCCAAAGGAAGATCAGACAAGAGAACAATTTCAAAATAATCGGCAAGATGCGGCACCGTCTCCAAAAGAATACGGCGCATGCTGTGTAAAACAGGGCGTGTTAATTCCCTTCCGTTGACAAAAAGAGTTCTCTTCATCTTTGGAGAGTATCATAAATATGAACTATTTCCATTCTTTTTAGCCTTCTCATCAAGAGATATCATACTCCTGATTTTTTTACCAGATAATTTTCCCGTAATCAATTGGCTGACACATACCTTTTTAATCCTGATTTCCATTGCAGTCAAATCCAAAAAAGTGTGTTAATTCCTCTGTCATGGTTTTCCTATGCCACTTTCTCTTTTTTCTTCCATTCGTGTTTCATATTCTTTCTCTTTTTAGCATAATCGCTAACGTTCCGCAAATACAAGAAGTTGCGCTATTAAGAAATGCAGAATCTATAGAAGTTGATACTTTATTAAAATCACTCCGTTTTCCTCATTTACCCAATAGGTCAGCTCAGATTCAGCTGTCTTTTTATAATAAGTAGAAAACGTATAGCTTTCAATCACCTCAAATTGTTTCATGCTAACTATTTCTTTTAACCATTCTATGGAATGTGAAATAGAAGTCAACATATCATCTTTATCTTTAATCCATAAGGGTATGTCAGATGAATCAACATAAATCAAGATTTTTAAGTCTTTACTTGATGCCCCGGGAATGGACCTATTCTTATAATTAACGTCGAACATCTTATATTCACAATCAATTATTTCCGATTTAGGGATAATAAATGATCTTATTATTTTTAGCTTGTGTTCTGTAGACAACCCCGTACTTGTAACTGGCTTATTGTGAGCATTGGTGCATGAAGATGCAAATACAAAGCAGAAACATACTATAATAATGCAATAAAATCTTTTCCTAGTTAAAAAGCAGGTTAACAAATTTTGAATATCAGTTATTTTTTTCAATTGAAACCCTCAAAACAGTGTTCAACTTTTCAGGCGAAACTTTTCTTGCATCACTAAGGTAGATATCCCGATAAGTTTTTGTCTTTCTAATATAATTTTCTTGAACAGCAAAATTTTCCATTAATCTCAAGCTTCCAGGCTCATTATCATAACTGCCAACATGTACCATTTGAACACAATCACCTTCAATAATTTCTTCAAACTGGACTTTATCTAATAAAGGATGAAGTCCCTAAAGTGGTATAAAAAGGTGTGAGTACCGACTCAAGTGATATTACCTTGGAAATGAATGTTTTGAAAGGACTTTTTAAAGTGACGGGAAAGACAGATCATTTCTCCGGTTTCTGGAGTCGATTTTGAACCAGGCCCCGGGCGTGTGGAACCACAACGCGCGTGGGTTCCTTACACATGAACGTCCTGCGATTTCGTTCACGACAGAGCCACCTCTCGCTTCATGCCTTCAAGGAGGATCCTCATCTTCTCTTTGCTGCTCCAATTCCCTTTCCCCATGAACATTTTTTTCTCCTTCCACTCTAAACCATTTCGACCATTCTTTTATGGGGAGAGTATAAGATCATTTTGAAAGTATTCATAACGGTGGAGTTGACACATTTTTTTGGCCTTGATTCTGTCACTCATTATTTAGCTTATGATCCTATCAATCTCTGGACGTTTTTTGTTTTTTCTTTATACTCGACGAATGAGAGGGAAAAAAGAATTTTCACCCTTTGAGCTCCGATTGAAAGTCCATTACCTTATCAAAAAGGTTTTCAAGTCTCATTTTCTTTTCAACACTCTTTTCCGCAGTATTGTTCCTAAACGCAACGTTTTTAAGCCGCCGGCCCATCAGCCTCAAAATACAATTCCCGTGCTTCTTAACAGCACTCAGTGGCAAAATAATTATTTCGGGATCTGTTTTGACACCGATTCCTTCCCCTGGTATACCACTTTTATCCATTTTTGTGAAAATAACCGTTTGCCTTATAAAATCTTTAATATTCATCAATCGGACTGGCTGGAACAATCCCGCCCCTGTGACGTCATCTTTTGGCGACCGGCCAATGCTCAGCACAGCATCAAAGAGGCGATGATGAAGGTCAAAATATTAAACGAGATGGGCATCAAGACTTTCCCGCCTCTTTATGATCTGATGCTTTATGAAAACAAAAGTCTGCAGTTTTCTCTTCTCCGTGAAACGGGACTCCCGGTGGTCCCGACTTTTATCTCTCATGACTATGACGAAAGCCGGCTCTTTCTCAAAGACCGTAAAATGTGGCCTTTAGTCTCTAAGGTCAAAACCGGCTCAGCCTCGATCGGAGTCCGCCTTCTCAAAAATGAAAAAGAAGCTTCGCATTTTCTTAAAAAAGCCTTCACCCGCGGAATCCGTTACTTCTGGCATGGAGACAGGCAAAAATATTATGTCCTCTTCCAAGACTATGTCGACAACATGGGGTATGACTTGCGGATCATAACCGCCGGAGACACCTTTTTCGGCTATTACCGTTATCCCAAAAAAAATGACTTCCGGGCTTCAGGAAGCGGTTTCTGGTCTTTTACAGAGCTTCCGCAGGACGCTTTAAAATTGGCACAAAAGGTAAAAACAACATTAGGCCTGAGCGATTGCTCCGTTGACTTCATCAGAGACAAAAACGGCACACTTCATATTATTGAAGTCTCTCTCTTTACATTGATATCCTCACCGGCACAGGCTATTGTCAATGAGCAACCCGGCTACTACATAAGACAAGAAACAGGCGACTTTATTTTTTCAGAAGGATATCTCTGGCCCCAGCATCTGATGCTGAAACATTTTCTTCAAGAATACGTCGTATAACCTCTCTTAAAAGAACACTTTCAAGAGTTTTCTTTCCGGGGATAAAATGACTGTCATTTTCAGGAGCGGGTGAAAAAAGGGAAAAATCGGTTAAGAAAGGGGAAATGAATTCTAAAAAATAGTCGCCTGATTTCGGATAAAAATGAAAGACCGCCCGGTAATCTCTCAACCCTTCAAGTTTTGACACTTCCGCAAGCAGCGCCTTTCCTTTATCACAAAGAGGCCTCTCCGTATTCTTTTGATGAATAACCCCGGCGTCCATCACATAAACGACATCCCGCCAAGCTCCCCGCTGAAGGCCTTTCATAAAAAACACTCCCTGTTTGGACCGATATCCGCGGTGTTTTCCGGGAATCCCCAGACGAAAAGCCTGTTCTGTCCTTCTCTTTCCTTCTTTGTAGGAGAAGATATTCTCTGTCGATTGGGGCGGAGTACTCCAATCTTTTTTAAAAAGAAGAGGGTAGCTGCAACTTTTAAGAAACTGTGTGACTTCATCATAATCATAAGAGATAAAAGCATCAATAAGGGGCAGACCCGCTGATTGAAGTTTATGGTACTGATAGGCGATGTTTTCCCAAAGCAGGATCTGATCAAAAGAGGGATAGACTTTTTTTTTGAGGACTTTTTCCAAAAAATAGATTTTTTCAACAGCTTCATCGGCTGCCCAGGGATCCCGGGGCAGCGGCCAGAGAATAACATCAAAAAAGCGGGCCGTTTCCCTCCAGGAACTTTCATGACAATAATAGGGTTCCGTCTTTATTGGAAGACGAGGAGTGCCCCCTTGTGTTTGCCGTGGCTGTCCCCGTCCTATTTTTTTCACTCAAAAGCCTTTCCTGTCCGGTTCTCTTTCTCAAAGTATAGAGCAAAAAGACACGATTTCAATCCTTGCCGAGACTTAAAAACAAACGGAATTTCACTGTCTGAGACGCAGGTGTATTTCATTATGAACGGGATTATTGTGACAAACAATTTTTTTTCAGAGTCTTTCTCTGAGATAACTCTGAAGTTCTAATGCTTTCGTATCTGCGGGGTTTAATTCCAACGATTTTTTGACCTGCCCCCAAGCCGAAAGCTCATTCACTTCCGAAGTTGTTTCGTCTCCGTAATTGTGTTGAAGAATATAGGCTTCTGCCAAAAGATTGTGCAAGTCAACGGCATCAATAGAAGAATCATGATTGTGAACCCAATGATCTGTCCCCTGAATATGATCAGAAAGCAAATCCACAATCGTTTGATGATCATCATAGAAAAGGGCCACGATGGCACGGCCGACATTGAGGCGCAAATCAATAGCAGTCAACCTTTCTTCCGCCAAAAACAACGCAGCATAGGCATTGGGCCAGGCATTCAATCGGATGTATGTCCATCCTTTTCCGATGAACCCTTCTGCCCAGGTGTCTTTCAATCCGATCGCCGCATCAAAAGAGTCTATAGCTTTGATATACTCAGTATTTTCATAGTATTCCCACCCCTGCCGGCAGAACTCTTCTGCACTCAATGGCGGGGTCCCCGTGCTGCTGTCAAAACCGCAGGAGACGACAAAAATAAGCGGAAATAATAATAAAAAGAATCTTGTCACAAAGGCCTCCATCTTGTTCATCTTTTATTATAAGCATTCTGTCAAATTACGCAAGGACAGAACATCCTCGTCTTCAAAAGAAAGAAATAAACTTTTTAAGGGAGGCTCCGGCACTTTTTGGGTCAAGAGTGCCGGTTCGGGTTCAGGTGCTTATGTCAGGCGGTTGCTATGAAACATGAAGAGAGGCTTTGTTCTGAGGCGTCTCCCACAGGGAAAGGGTATGAAGGTGATAGCGGTTAGTCTTCAGTAAAGGAGAGAGAATCTCCGCCATGTGGTAAAGCAGATTTTCAGAAGTAGGAGAAAAATCAAAAAGATCATTCAGACAGGTATGGTCTAAACGGTCGATTACAGTCTCCCGGACAATTGACTTCAAGAGGGTAAAATCAATGACCATTCCCTCATCGTCAGGAGTCCCGATCACACTCACTTCCAAAGTAAACGTGTGTCCGTGGAGAGCCTCGCATTTTCCCCGGTAAGCTGTCAGATAATGGGCTGCATCGAAAGTGAAGCGTTTGGTAATAATAATATCTTTCACTGAGGGCTCTCCATCCGCTTCAGGGAGACAGTCATATCCCGGCCTTTTCTTTTGAGTTTGATCTCGTATTCACTTTCTTCATCCATGATTTTTCTGAACTGAACAGTATAGGGCGTGGGCTTTCCGTTTATGGCATAGATCACATCCCCGGGCTTGATCCCCTTGCGCGCGCCTTCAGAATCAGGCTCCACGATCTGCACAAGGACACCTCCGTCCGGTACTTCGAAATACTCATTGAGCGTTGAGGGGAGATTGCCGACCATGATGCCTATCTCATCCAGGGCATACCCTAAAATTTCCAACCGGAACAAATTGATAATAAGGGGAATCTCATTATACAGCTCGGCATAACGGTCTTTTTTTTCGGTCAAGGTTACCTTGATCTTTTTTTTCAGATTCTCCCGGCGCAGAGTCACGGTGATACGGTCTCCGGGCCTTTGAGTATACAAGTTTAACAAAAAATCAGAAGCGTTCTCGATTCGATGCTCATTCCAGCCTGTGAGAACATCCCCGGGCAAAAGTCCTGCTCTATCTGCCGGTGATTTTTCCTGAACTTTTTCAATAAGGGTTCCCCGGTCGGTCTCTTTGACCGTGATTCCCAAAAAGGCTACTTTTCTTTTGTTTTCGCCGCTTAACACGCCGATTCCAAGCGTGCTTAAAATCAAAAGGCTAATAATCGCTTTCTTCACTTTTTCCTCTTTCTAATATGCCAGTGCATAGGCCTGTTCTGTCAGGATCTCCTTTTCAAGCTTTAGATCCATGGACTTTCCTGATTTTAACAGCAGAGTCTTGTCCATCGCCCGCTGAACGTTGATTTCGCGAGTACTTTCGCCCTGTTCTGAAACATTATCCGCTTTCCGATAAAGGTCTACGATCTTTCCTTGACTCATCCCCATATGAAGAGGATAGACCTTCACCGTAACAGGGTCTGGTGAGCGACCAGGGGTTCCCGGCAAAGCCAATGTCAGGACAATAAGAAGAAGAGCTGCAGCGGCAAAAGTGCCGGTGGCCGCGTAACGTATGCGACGCTTTTTCATTAAAGCCTTTTCTTCCAGCAATAAAGCTTTTAAAAGGTTTTCCCTGAAAACAGGGGGAGATTTTATCATGTCTTTCATTTTATTCTTCATTCTTCCTCCTCAAGTATGACATCTTTGCGTATTTTTTTCAATGCCCGGTGAACTTTCGAGCGGAGAGTCGAGGCATTCTCATTTTTTATCTCCGCCAGTTCCCGGTAGGACAAGTCATCAAAATAAACAGCGAGTAACAAGTCCTTTTCATCTGCTTCCAATTTCTCATCCATCGCACCAGTGACTCTTGTCCATAACTCATCCTCTTCAAGGGCGCGCTGCAACTCATATGACTCCTCCAAAACCTCATCGGATTTCATCAGAAAATCATATTTTTCTATCAGAGACAACGGTTTCTTTTGCCTAAACCAACTGATGATCTCATTATTGGCTATGGTAAAGATCCATGTCCCCAAGGCGGATTTCTTTCTTTCATAGGTATGAAGGTTCTTTAAAACCTTCATGAAAATAACCGCCGTAATATCCTCGGCACGCTCAACATTCATCACGCGTTTCAAGACATAGGAATAAACCTTGTCAAAAAACTCTATGTAAATCTTCTCAATGTTAAGCGCCTCCACACTAACTTATACGCCCTTTCTTTCAAATAGTTGCACTTTTTCAGAGAAAAAGTGCGGAATATACTCTTCAGTGGATGATTCTAACCCCTGAACCCAGCCATTTTCAAACTCAAGTTTCTCTATTGTTGTAATAATACGCTGATATTCCTTTTCATTCAAGGGCCGGTTTAAAGAAGGGGTGTCTTTCGCTTTCCAAACAGGAGTATATTGACTCATCACACTCACCGGGACATATTTTCCAAAACATCTGCGTATCTCTTCAAGAAGGCGAATGCTCTCTTCAATATATCCCGGCAAGACCAAATGCCGGATGATGACACCCTCTTGCATCAGGCCTTCATCTGTGAAAAGGCCAAACCCGTTACCGGCGATCATTTTCTCCACTGCTTTCCAGGCAAAGTGCGGATAATCCGCCGCCCCAGAAAGTTCTCCCGAGCTTTCTGAAGAGATATATTTCAGGTCAGAGAGAAAAATATCGGTAAAAAGAGCAATGATCTCCAGACTTTCAAGCGTCTCATAGCCGTTAGTATTATAGACCACAGGGATGTTAAGCCCCTGTTCAGCGGCCAGGAGCAGGGCGGGCACAATGAAAGGAAGGTGCGCCGTGGGGGAGACGAGATTAATGTTATGAGTACGGTCTTCGTTTTGAAGACGCAGGAAGATATCTGCCAGCTCTTCAATACTCAAAGAGACACCCCTATGCTTGTGGGAGATCTCATAATTCTGACAGAAGAGACAGGTAAGATTACACCCCGAAAAAAAGACATTGCCCGCTCCACGGCCGCCGCTGATAGGAGGCTCTTCATAAAAAAAGGGCTGGAAAAGAGCCACGGCTGTTTGATCACCGGCTCCGCATAAGCCTTTTATCACCCGGCGGTCGGCCTGACACCGGCGGGGACAGAGAGAACACCCCTCCAGGTGGCGTTTCAATTCCGGGAGAAGCGCCCGGAGTCGTTCGCGATTTTTAATATAACGGGGAACCATTCCGCCCTCCTCCTGCTCAGAAGATATCCGTTTTCCAAAAGAAGGGCAAGAAGGAAAAAATTATTGAGTAACCAGAGTTTTTATGTAGGACCTCCATAGAAGAGTATAATCAATACTTTGGAACGGCTGATCAGGAAAATGAACTGATAAGACCTGTTGACTGTGCCGGTCATAAACGATAAGCGCCTCTCTCAATTGGTATTTTTTCCACAATAAAATATTGGATTCACAAGAAAGCACGCTCCTGTTCTCTGAAGGCATTTCTCCGCATCGGACTTCGATATAATCGACATATTTTCTATACCGGTTTATCTCCTTTGCAAATTCTGTCATACTTTCCCTGCAAGCCGGGCAAGTCCACCCGAAGGTCACATAGATAAAAACAAAACGCGGTTTTTCCCGCCCGGCTTGCAAAAGAGGTTTTATGTCTTCTAAATCTAAGTCCTGCCTGTTGAAGAGATCGCTTAGCTTAACAGAGAGCTCCTGTATGGCCATCTCTTTATAAACCATCTCCTTTACGATGCTTAATTGATTCCCATACACGAAAGCGATCACGGCTGTTAAAACAAAGAGAACAGAGAACACACTAAACAAAATCTTTTTAAACATCATACTCAAAAATCCGAAGAATCAGCTTATCCTTTGTCCCTCTGTCGACAAAGATCTTCTTCCCCCGGGGAACAGTCGTTGCCAAGCTTGTCTTAAACCAGGGATATTTCTCCTGATCCCATCGTCTGCTGAGGACATTTATGACTTTTCCGGCTGTATCAATAATGTAGGCCTCTTTCCCCGGAGGATTGACACAAAAGGTCTCGTTTTGAGCATCAGGGACGATGTCCATGAGAAGTTCGTCAAAAGGAAGGGGGATCCGCCCGAGAAGATTTCCGTCCAAGTCACTGACCAAAAGCTTCCCGCCCCCTTCGACTTGCCATGAGTTTCTCTTTAAGTCCTTTGTGCTTTTATGATAGAGCTCGTCGGTCATAAAGATCCTGTCATCGTTGATGACATAAATCTCAAACATCGCATAAGAGTTGTGTTTTCGCGG
>DSCS01000010.1 GCA_011048995.1 Bacillota bacterium | reverse complement strand
TACAGATGCCCTGAAAAAAGATTGGCTTCGGGGAGCGCCTTACTTGCGCGCTGTCCGGGACGGGAAAATACGCGAAGCACCTGCTGATTTGCGCGTAGAGCCCTCCACAGCCGTGATCGATTTAATCCATGCGTTGAAGGAGATGATCTATGCTGATTGAGGCTGACAGCCTTTCTGTTGAGATCAACGGATGCGCTATTCTCAAAGGGATCGGCCTGTTTGTTGAAGAACCTTCATTCATCGCTGTGGCCGGCCCCAACGGATCCGGGAAGACCACATTGCTGCGGGCTCTCATGGGTATTCTCCCGTCACGCTCCCGTGCCCTGTCCCTTTGCGGAGTGAAGGTCGAGGGGGCTTCACGAAAACGCATCTCAGCTTTAGTCAGTTATATCCCCCAGATCAAAGAGGCTTTGCCTCCTCTGGAAGTCCGCCATTTTCTCCTCTTTTCCCGATTTCCCCGGCGGGGCTTTCTCTCCCCCTACACCAAGGAAGATTATCGCCTTATTGAAGAGACAGCCACGCTTTTGGATTGCCGCAACCTCTTGGCCCGGACATTAGATACGTTAAGCGGGGGAGAACTTCAGCGGATTATGCTGGCATCAGCCTTGGTTCAGGAAACGCCTCTTATTATGCTGGATGAGCCTACGGCTTTTTTGGATCCTAATCATCGGATCGAGACCTTTGAGCTTTTAAAACAGATTCAGAGAGAAGCGGGAAAGACTATTTTGCTGGTCACGCATTTCATTGAATATGCACTGAATTATGCCGGACGGATTATCGCCCTCAAGGAAGGGGAGCTTCTTTTTGACGGCTCTCCCGATGAGATGGCCCATAACAGAGTCATCGATGCACTCTATGATATGCCCTTTAATGTGATGCATCATGACAAACGCTATTTTGTCTATCCGTCGGAAGGATGCGTATGAAAAAGAAAACTTTGATCTTGCTTTTGCTCTCCTCCGTGGTCTTTCTTTTGGCTTTTTTTGCCTTGGCCGGGGGGCGTTTCCTTTCGCCGGCAGTGTTTTGGACAGGAGGACACGAAGACGGGCTTCTTCTCTGGGGATTGCGTTTACCCCGGGTTTTAGCAGCTTTTCTGGTAGGGGGGATTCTGGCTGTGGGGGGGCTTGTATTTCAATCGGTATTTAAAAATGACCTGGCCTCACCTTTTACGTTGGGAATCGCTTCAGGGGCTTCCTGCGGAGCCCTTTTAGGTCTGACACTGAAGATTTTTTTCCCCGGGGGGACGGCTCTTTTCGCTTTTGTCGGAGCGCTTCTCTCTGTTTTGCTGGTTCTGACTGTGGCCTCACGTGTGCCTCACGGGGCGGTGTCTACGATTCTTCTGGCCGGCATTGCCGTAAATTTCTTCTTCGGGGCGGTGATCCTTTTTCTTCAATATCTTTCTCCCGCAGGGGACCTCTCTCTTTCTGTGCGATGGATGATGGGAGGAATTGACGTTTACGGATTCCATGACCTTTTGATCCTTCTTCCTTTTTATGCTTTTCTGGCTCTTATTGCTCTTTTTTTTGCCCGTCATATGGATATCTTGCGTCTGGGGGAGGAGTTGGCCCTGGGAAAAGGTGTTCATGTGAAAAGGACCCGTCATTTTCTCTTCATCGCTGTTTCTCTTTGCATTGCCGGGGCTGTTTCTTTGGCCGGCCCCATAGGCTTTATCGGAATCATCATTCCCCATGTGGCCAAACTTTTTTTCCCATGGGGACATCGGCGGCTTTTTTTCCTGACATTGGCCGGCGGCGGACTTTTTTTGGCTTTTGCCGACACTCTTGCCCGTACCATTTTTTATCCGGCCGAGCTTCCCGTCGGGATTCTTACTGCGGCAGCAGGAGTGCCGTTTTTCCTTTTTAAATTAATAAAACGTTGATATTCAATAAGTTAGACGTATTAGAGGCGGGCTTATTTCCTTGACACCCTCCGCTTTCTTCATTATCATACTGCAGGTATGCGAGAGTGGCGGAATTGGCAGACGCGCCAGACTTAGGATCTGGTACCTTCGGTGTGGGGGTTCGAGTCCCCCCTCTCGTATCAATGAAGAATCGTGAGTTAATTCTGATAAGAACAAGTAAGGGGGAATGAAACCAGTGAAACTTGAAATCAAAAAAAATGAGTTAGGCCGGCTGGGTTACGGTTTTGAAGTCACAATGGACAAGAAAGATTTTCAGCAGGCTTACAAAAACAAATTGAGCTACTACTCCAATAATATGCAGATCAAAGGCTTCCGTAAAGGAAAGGCTCCTCTGGCTATGGTGGAAAAGATCTACGGCGAAAGTATCAAAAGCGAGGCCGCCAATGACTTGATACCAAAAGTTATTGAGCAGGCTTTGAAAGACGAGGAAATCGAGCCTGTGACAGACCCTGAAGTCAAGGATGTCGATTTGGAAGAGAAGCTCCATGTGACCTTTGATGTTTACGCAAAACCGGAGATCAAAGAGATCAGAACAGACGGGATCAAGGCTTCTCTGAAAACAGAAGCGGTTAAAAAAGAAGAGATTGAAAAAGAGGTTCAGGGCATTTTGGAACAGAAAGTGGAGTATGAAGAGATCAAAGATAAAGAAAAGCCTGTTGAAAAGGGTGATCATATCTATCTGGATTTCGAAGGCTTTCTGGAAGACGGGACTCCCATTGAAGGCGGAAAAGCGGAAAATTACCTCTTAGAAGCGGGAACAGGAAATTTCATCAAGGATCTGGATGATAATCTGCCCGGCATGAAAGCCGGAGAAGAAAAACGGGTCGAAGTCACTTTTCCTGAAGAGTATCATGCCAAACACCTGGCCGGGGTCAAAGCCTACTTTAATGTGAAAGTCCGCTCTATTGTGGAGAAAAAGTACCCGGAGCTGACAGATGAACTGGCCAAAGAAGTCGCCGGTGTTGAGACAGTCAAAGACCTGGAAGAGCGCATCAAGTCCAATCTTAAAGAGGCCAAAGAAGATGCTGCAAAAAATGAGCTCCGCAAGGATGTCTTCGCCCAGCTTCTCAAAAAGAATAAAGAGTTCCCTCTGCCCGGCAGATTGGTAGATGATGAGCTTGAATCGTTGAAAAAAAATAATCCTGAAAAGAAAGAAGAGGAGCTGAAAGCCCAGGCTGAAGAGTCTGTCCGGGGCTATTTCCTTCTCCATAAAATCGATGAAGAAGAAAAAATCGATATTTCCCAAAAACTTCAGGAAGAAGTGGCCAAATTTTCGCTCTATTTCGGTAAAGATGTCCAGTCCACAGCTAAAATGCTCGAAGAGAACGGGATGCTAAATAAAATGGCGTATGACCTCTGGGAGAAGAGCGCCCTTGACAAAATTATCGAAAGAGTTGAGAATAATAAAGATGCGGACAAAAAAGCTAAGAGTGAAAAGGCAGCCCCTGTGAAAGCGGAAGCGTCAAAAGACAGGGGCGCCGATGCGCAAGAAAAGAAGACGACATCAGTGAAGTCAGCCTCAAAGACTGCAGCAAAGGGAAGTGCCAAAAAGGAAAAGGATGAATCATCAAAGGGCGAAAAAGCCTAAGGAGGAAGCCATGAATTTGACTCCGATAGTCATTGAAGAGACCAGTAAAGGGGAGCGGGCCTATGATATTTATTCGCGTTTGCTTAAAGACCGCATTATCTTCCTGGGGTCTCCCATTGACGACTATGTGGCCAACGCTATTATCGCCCAGCTTCTCTTTTTGGAAGCCGAAGACCCTGATAAGGAGATCTTCCTTTATATCAACTCTCCCGGAGGGATTGTGACGTCCGGACTGGCTATTTACGATACGATGCAATTTGTAAAACCCCCCATCTCCACGATCTGTATCGGCCAGGCAGCCAGCATGGGGGCATTGCTTCTTGCTGCAGGAAGCCCCGGAAAACGCTTCGCTTTGCCTCACTCCCGTGTGATGATTCATCAGCCCCTGGGAGGAGTCGAAGGCCAGGCTTCCGACATTGAGATCCATGCCAGGGAGATCTTGAAGATGAAAGATGTGCTCAATGAGATTTTGGCCAAACATACCGGCCAGACATTGAAGCAGATCCAGAAAGATACGGAGCGGGATCATTTCCTTTCTGCTGCTGAAGCGAAAGAATATAAAATTATCGACGATATTATCAAGAAACGATAGGAGTTAAATGGACCAGGAAATCAGATGTTCCTTTTGCGGGAACCCCGTAGATGCTGTAGAGCGGATGTTCCGTTCCAAGGTGGATCCCCGGACTCATATATGCAATGAATGTGTTGAAGAACTCAGCGATATGCTCTATGAGTTTGAAGAAGTCGAAGAGGCCGGTCAATCGGTGCTCAGGAAAAAGGAAGAGGAAGCTTTGCACCTGGTGAAACCCCGGGAGATCAAAGAGGCTTTGGATGAATACGTGGTCGGGCAGGAGGAAACGAAAAAGGTCCTCTCCGTGGCCGTTTACAACCATTATAAACGGATCCGCCATAATCAGCCCAAAGAGGATATTGAGCTGGAAAAGAGCAACATTCTGCTTTTAGGGCCTACCGGCTCCGGAAAGACTCTTTTGGCCAAGACTTTGGCCGGTATTTTAGATGTCCCCTTTGCCATTGCTGATGCGACGACTCTTACCGAGGCCGGTTATGTGGGAGAAGATGTTGAAAATATTCTTCTGCGCCTTCTCAGGGAAGCCGATTTCGATCTGGAAAAGGCTCAAAAAGGCATCATTTATATTGATGAATTAGATAAGATCAGCCGGAAATCGGAAAACCCTTCCATTACACGGGATGTCTCCGGTGAAGGCGTTCAGCAGGCTCTCCTTAAGATCATCGAAGGGACTGTGGCCAATATACCGCCTCAGGGGGGAAGAAAGCATCCCATGCAGCAGTTTATCCCCATGGATACAACGAACATCCTCTTTATCTGCGGCGGGGCTTTTGACGGGTTGGATAAGATCGTATCGCGCCGCTTAGGCAAAAAGGTGGTCGGGTTTATGAGAGAAGGGCAGACGACATTGCCCGGAGAGCAGCAGTTTTTAAAAAAAGTGGAATCTGAAGACCTTATAAAATTCGGCCTGATTCCTGAGATCGTCGGGCGCATGCCTGTCATCTCTGTTCTTGATCCCCTGGATGAAGAAGCCTTAGTCAAGATTCTGACAGAGCCGAAAAATGCATTGACCCGTCAGTACCATAAATTCTTTGAGATGGAAAAAGTAGAGCTGGAATTCAAGCCGGAAAGCCTGCGCCTTGTGGCACGCAAAGCCATGGAAAAAGGCCTGGGGGCCCGGGGGCTGCGCTCTATCATGGAAAGCGTCATGTTAAACCTGATGTATGACCTTCCTGAGATGGAGGGGTTGAGCCGCTGTATTATCGATGAGAAGGCTGTGGAAGGGAAAAGTGAGCCTCAATTCATATACGCCGAGAAGGAAGAAGAATCGGCTTGATGGAAATTCGTTCTGTTGAGTTTCTGACTTCGTATGCCGGTGAGGGAAAGGTTCCTGACTGGAATCTTCCCGAAATCGCCGTTGTGGGGCGGTCCAATTCAGGGAAATCCTCTTTTATCAATGCTGTTTTGGGACGCAAGCAGATCGCTCATGTCAGTTCAAAGCCCGGAAAGACGACGACAGTAAACTACTTTGTGGTCAATGCGGATTTTATTTTTACCGATCTTCCGGGATACGGCTTTGCAAAACGGTCTAAAAGAGAGCGGGAAACATGGAAAAAGACCATCGACCGCTATTTTAATTTTTCCCCTCGGCTTCGTTTGGTCATCATTATTATCGATGTCAAAGTGGGGCTGACGGAACTGGATGCTCAAATGACAGCGTATTGTGCCGGGAAAAATATCCCCTTTTTCATTATTGCCAACAAAATGGACAAGCTTAATCAAAGCCTTCGCACTCAACGGACTAAAGAGCTTAATGCAAGCGTAGGAAAAGAGCATTTTCTCTTTTTTTCAGCGCTGAAAAAGCGGGGAATCGAAGATGTCTTGTCCCTTTTAGATTCTATTTTACAGAGTTAGGGAGGAATTGTTATGCCGTCATTAGTTGTTGTAGGAACCCAGTGGGGAGATGAAGGAAAAGGAAAGATCGTCGATCAGCTCTCTGAGCGGGCCGACCTTGTGGTGCGTTTTCAGGGGGGAGCCAATGCCGGCCATACGATTTATGTAGGGGAAGACAAGTATGTTTTCCACCTGCTTCCTTCGGGAATCCTTCATGACAATTGTATTGTCGCCATCGGAAATGGGGTTGTATTGGATCCCGAAATCCTCATGGAAGAGATCAATACCTTAGAAGACCACGGTTATTCAGTTGCTCCGGAGAATTTGAAGATTTCTCCTCTGGCTCATGTGGTCATGCCCTATCATAAACGCATTGATGAGCTTCAGGAATTAAGAAAGTCAGAGAGTAAGGTCGGAACGACCAAACGCGGAATCGGGCCTTGTTATGAGGATAAAATGGCCCGCATCGGTATTCGCGTCATGGATCTGATTGACGAAAAGCGCTTAGCTGAGCGTCTCAAATATACATTGGAGTTAAAGAATGATCTGATTACGAAGATCTACGGCGGCCAGCCCTTTTCCTTTGAGTCTCTTCTGGAAGAGTATGCTGATTACGGTCGGCGGTTGGATGATTTTGTCTATGATGTCTCTTATCTGGCCAATGATTTTCTGGATCATGGGAAAAAAGTCCTCTTTGAAGGGGCTCAGGCGACTTGTTTGGATATTGACTTCGGGACCTATCCCTTCGTGACATCATCCTCAACGACCATCGGAGGAGCTGTGACAGGAGCCGGGGTTGCGCCTCAGCGGCTGAATGAGATCCTGGGCATTGTGAAAGCCTACACCACTCGTGTGGGAGAGGGGACGTTCCCCACAGAACTCAATGATGAAACCGGACAGAGGATCCGGGATATTGCCGGAGAATACGGAGCCTCGACAGGGCGCCCCAGACGTTGTGGGTGGCTGGACCTTCTCATGCTGAAATATGCTGTGCGTATCAACGGGATCACTTCTGTTGCATTGACCCGCCTTGATGTGCTGGATTCCTTTGATACCATTCAGGCCGCCGTGGAATATAACTATGACGGAGCGGCCTTGGAAGAGTTCTCTCCCTTTATTCTTTCTCTGGGAGAATTAAAACCTGTCTACAAGACATTCAAAGGCTGGGAAAGTCCTATATCCGGAGTGAAAGAATTTGAAAAACTGCCCGGAGAAGCCCGGGACTATATCAGTTTCATTGAAGAGTATCTGGGAGTCCCCGTCTCCATTATCTCTGTGGGCCCGCGTCGTGATCAGACGATTATCCGGCCCGGTTTTCAACTCTTATGACAAAGGGGGCGCTTTCGCGCGCCCTTTTCTAAATCTGAAATGTGAAATGTAAGGAATAAAGAGAAAGACTAATAAGGTTCCTTTGACAATGCTGCTTCCGCTGACACTCCACCAGACTCCGGCCACCCCCAGGGAGGTGCTGGTAAGAAGAAGGGCGGCGGGGATACGTAAACCCGTAAAGATGATGCTGGTCAGGGCAGGGGGGAGGGTCTTTCCCATTCCGTTGAATGCCCCGGCTGTGGTGATCTCAATGGCCATAAAGAGCTGAGAGTAACCCAGGATCTTAAGATAGAGGACTCCTTCGGGGATCACGTGGGGTTCGTTGATAAAGACGCGGAAGATGGGTTCTCCGGCGAAGACCAGAAGGCCTGTGGCCGCCAGCCCCAAAACCCCCATGATTCCCATGGCCGTCTTATAACCCTGTTTGATGCGGTAAAGGTCCTTGGCTCCGTAATTCTGCCCTACAAAGGCGCCCAATGAGGTGGCAATACCGCCGGCTGTGAGCCAGGAAAGGGCTTCGATCTGGGATCCGACTTTTTGAACGGCAATGGGGATGGGCCCCCAACCGGACAGGATCTTGGCAATGATCATGGCAAAAAAAGCAAAAAGCATGTTCTGCAACGCCGGCGGCATTCCGATTTTTAAAACATTCGCCATGCGGCGGCTTCGGGCTTTCTTGAAGAGTTCTTTCAGGGCAATGATACGATTGCGGTGAAAGGAATGTATAAAGAGAAAAAAGACGGTCAATTGAGAAAGAATTGTCGCGATGGCCGCCCCCCGGACACCCAGAGCGGGAAAGGGCCCAAAACCGAAAATAAGCACAGGGTCCATGATCATATTGATGACAAGCCCAACGGCATTAAACAAAAAAGGGAGCCGGCTGTTCCCTAACCCGTTATAGATCCCCGTGAGTGTCGGATTAACGAACATAAAGACAGATCCGGCACCGATGATGCGGAGGTACTGAATACTGGCCGCTGTGACATCAAAGCCGTTATCGACTCCGAGATCAAAGAAGCCCATCAATGCTTTGGCCCCCGCAACAAGAAAAAGGCCGTAAACGGCAGCCAGAAACACGGCCAGGCGGAAAGAGGAGCGCCCGTATCCGGCGGCGGCATCCATATCGCGCCGTCCCAGAGATTGGGAGACATTGACTTCTGCCCCGATCTTCGTAGAAAAATGAAGCGCATTGCCGAACCAGACGAAAAAACCTGCTGTGCCTACGGCAGCCACGGCTCCGCTGCCCACACGCCCGATCCATACCATATCGGTAAGATTATAAGCCATCTGCATAAATGAAGTGGCCATAATGGGAAGAGAGAGTTTGACAAGTTGTTTGAAAATGGGTCCCTGGGTCAGGTCGGTATGAGTCATGCTCATGGATGCTCCTTTGTACGTGCCCCACTATAGCATCTCTTTCGCAATACGCAATATAAATGTCAAGGCCTTGGAAGGGCACAAACGCCTTGACGGAAACAGACTCCTCCCTTATAATTCGCATAATCTATGGAAATCATAAGGAGGTCTATAATGAAACGTTTATTCTTGTCTTTTGGGGTTGTGTTGGCTCTGCTGGCTGCCTGTTCTCAACAGCCCGCTTCTGAGGAAGAAACAGCTGAAAAGAACCAGGAGCCCCGGAAAGTGTATGCGAAGTGGGACAATCGTGTTTATAAAGATAAGGACTTAAAAGAAATTGTCGCTGTGCTTTCAAAATGCGAGTCTGTGACGAAATTGGGAGAAGAAGAGGTCACGGTCTCTTCGGGCAGCAACGAAGAGACTTTCACAGTTTATCATATCAAATTGGCCGACGGAGTGGAAGCCTATGCCAAGGAGAATCTCTTTGCCCTGAAGACCATTGTCTTTACAGCGGATAGCACTGATTGTTTTGTCCGGCCTACAATGGACAGCCGTCTCTATTATAAAATTCCCTTGGGAACTTTGGGCTTTATCACAGAAGAGGGAGATGACGGATGGGTGAAGATCTGGATCGGAAAAGTCGATGACGGCGTAAAAGAGAAGTGGGTTACCGACCAATGGGTACAAGCCGGCTACAGCGATGAGATCGAGCTCATCAGAGATGCTAAGCTTTATGAAAAGGCTTTAGAGACTCTGGACAAAAATCCCGAAGAAGGCATCGCGGCCTTAAAAGAAATAAATGAAAACTCCGCGACGTTCTTTGCCCGTTTAGCCTCTGAAAATATTCCTGACAACACTTCAGTCGAATAGGGGTCGCGTCTTGTATTTAGTATTATAACGATAAGAGCAATACGATTACTGATTAAAGATAACTAAAGTTAAGACGAAAAAACACATTCATTAGTATCGCACTGGGGGCGGTTCCATGCCCCCAGCGATTATTATGGACTTGGTCTCTATTCTTCATTTCCCCTTATTATTGGTGTTCTCATTATTATTTTTTTACCATGGAGTGCTGTTGAAAACAATTGCTTGATAATACTAAATACAAGACGCGACCCCTAACCCCTAGGTTTTTTATCGCTTTCCTCTGATTTTCTGTTACAATGCGGTGGCACGCAAAGAGCCAATGGGGGAAATCCCCCTCAAACCGGAGGAAACACGTGAATAAGATCAAAAATATTGCTATAATTGCCCATGTTGATCATGGGAAAACGACTTTAGTGGATGCCATGCTGCGTCAGACGGGAGTTTTTCGCGAAAACCAACAGGTCGCTGACCGGATCATGGATTCTAACGACCTGGAGCGGGAAAAGGGCATCACCATCTTTTCAAAAAATGCTTCTGTCCTCTATAAAAATTATCGAATCAATTTAGTAGACACACCCGGCCATGCCGATTTCGGCGGAGAGGTCCAGCGGATCCTTAAGATGGTGGATTCTGTCCTTCTTCTTGTGGATGCATCCGAAGGCCCCATGCCCCAGACGAAATATGTGCTGAAAAAGTCTTTAGAATTGGGCCTTCATCCCCTGGTGGTGGTGAATAAGATCGACCGCCCTAATGCCCGGCCCAATGAGGTGTCC
>DSCS01000049.1 GCA_011048995.1 Bacillota bacterium | reverse complement strand
GGTTGTTTTATCAGCGGAACAAAGCGTTACGGCAAGCCCATCTGATTCTTTATTTTCCCGCCGTGAATCATTCCGACCCCAGGCGATATGCTTACTTTGTCCTCAATGCTCTTTTGGGAGCAGCGGATTTCTCCCTTTTTAATCAGGAGATCAGAGAATCCAGAGGCCTGGCGTATAATCTTTACTCCGATCTGATCCTATTCCCGGCCAACGGGGTGTTTTATTTTTATGCCGGCTTTAAGCCTGCCCGTATCCTGGAATTGGAAGAGGGGTTGGGAGAAGTCTTCCGTTTATTGAGAACAGACGGGATAACAGAAGAGCTTTTGAATGTTGCTAAAAATTCTGTTCTCTCAAAACTGGTGTTTTCGTTGGACATCATTTATAATATCATGGAGAAGAACGGAACTTGGCTGCGCCGTTACGGGAAGTTTCCCAATTTTGAACAGACGAAGGCTTCTATCGAGGCTGTGACCCTGGAAGATATCAGGGGCTTGATCAGGGAATTTCTTTTTTCAGGAGAATGCGGTTTGGTGTATTACGGTAAGAACTCAAAAAAGGATGTTGAGAAGATATGGAAAAGGTTATCGTCAGAGTTTTCCGGGATGTAAAAGGGAAACGGACAGAACTGCCGCGATATATGAGTCCTCATGCAGCGGGAATGGATGTCCGTGCTGCCGAAAGTGCAATGATCCCCCCCGGAATGACGGCTCTGGTTCCTACCGGGCTCTTTGTGGAGGTCCCGCCGGGGTATGAGCTTCAGGTCCGGCCCCGAAGCGGTTTGGCATTAAAAAAACGCCTGCTCATTCCCAATGCTCCGGGGACTATTGATGCTGATTACAGGGGAGAAGTCGGGGTTATTCTTCTCAATGGCGGTGAGGAGCCCTTTGCTGTTGCAGAAGGCGACCGTATCGCACAGTTAGTATTATGCAAAGTTTATGAAGCGGTATGGGAAGAGTGTCAGAAACTGAATGACACAAGCCGCGGCGGAGGAGGATTTGGGCACACCGGCACAAAATAGATGGATTTATTATCTTGCATTAACGCGTCCTCTGAATCTGGGGATTATCCTCTTTTCATTCTTATTGGCTTATCATATCACCGGCGGCGTGGATTCACTCCTTGAAATATTGCTCATTCTTGAATATCTTCTATTGGCAGCTGCAGGGTATACAGCTAATGATATCCATGATCGGGATGCAGATGCAATAAACAGGCCCGGCCGTCCCTTGTGCCGCGGGCTTGATGTTAAAAAAGCCTTCAGTTTTTTTCTTTATTTGAGCGCCGCTGCATTTCTCCTCAATTTTGTGTTTCCCGTATGGCTTTTCTTTTTTAATCTTTTTGTTGCCCTTTTACTGCTGCTCTACTCATTTCAGCGGAAAAAAGGGCTGTTTTTAGGAAATATCAGTGTCGCGTTGGCAACAGCATCCCCTTTTGGAGCCGTCATGCTCCTGAAAGGGATGAGTCCGGCTTTGGGAGTCCCTCTTCTCTTCTCTTTTTTCATCATTTGGATGCGGGAGATCACCAAGGATTTAGACGACAGAGAGGGTGACAAAAAAGCCGGGCGGTTAACACTGCCTCTTTTAGCGGGACAGGCCGGAGCTCACGGAACCCTTTGGGTGTTGACTTTCATTTTTGCGGGATTTACAATGTGGGGGAGTATTATTGCCCGTTATCCTGTGCGGTACGGAGTGTCGATTCAGGGGATCGTGAACCTTTGCAACGCTTTGTCCCTCTATTTTGTTATGCGGGAGAATTACAAGGCGGCGGAAACCGTCTATAAAGTCGCTATTCTTATTGGGATGGGAGGTTTATGGCTGTCCGTATAGATCATGGCCGTTGCTGCTCCTGCGGGGGGTGTGTGGCTGTATGTCCCCGGGGTGCTTTAGAGTTAAAGGCCCTTTATGTGATTGTAAATGAAAAATTGTGCAATGATTGTGCCCTCTGCCTGAGAGCTTGTCCTGTAGGGGCGATTCTTCCCGAAGCACCGGGTATCAGGAGGAACGATGAAATACGTTGATGTGTTAGTCGCAGGGGCGGGTCCTGCCGGGTCACAAGCGGCTTTGACCGTTGCTCAGGCCGGGTATTCTGTGGCTTTACTGGAAAAACGGCCGGAAGTGGGGCAGCCGGTGCGCTGTGCCGAAGGCGTCAGCGAAAAGTGGCTTCTTAAACATACCGGCGTTGAAAAAACATGGATCGATGCTGAAGTCAAAGGAGCCGTTCTCCGGTCTCCCGATGGCAACAAGGCTGTAATGGAGTATGCCGAAAAAGGCTATATTCTGAATCGGGCCCGCTTTGACAGATATTTGGCATGGAGAGCCGCCGACAGCGGGGCTTTTCTTCTCACCTGCGCTGCTGTGACGAAGATCGACCCCTGTGAGGAGTTTTTCATCGTAAAGACACAGCATTCCACGCATCAAGAGATCCGGGCGACTCTACTTATTTTGGCCGACGGAATCGAATCGCGATTGGCTCCGCAGCTGGGCATTCCGACAGTGCTAAAACCCCATGATATTGAATTTTGTCTTCAATATACATTAGGCGGCATTGCTTATGATGAAGGTTATGTGGAAATGATCGGTGGCAATGAGATCGCTCCCGGAGGCTATGCCTGGATATTTCCCAAGGGAGAGAAAAAGGCCAATGTCGGGTTGGGGCTTTTAGGAGGCCGTTCACTACCCGGGTTGAATGCTCAGTTTTTTCTTGACCGCTTTGTCGCCCGCCGCTTTCCGGATGCTTCCATCATCAGGACAGTTGCAGGGGCCGTTTCGGCCTCTGAACCCCTGAATAAGATGTGCGGAGAGGGGTTCATGATCGTCGGGGATGCGGCCCGTCTGGCGAATCCATTGACGGGGGCGGGAATAGGCAATGCTCTGGAGTCAGGAACTTTAGCCGGGCAAACGGCTGTGCGGGCCCTTGCGGCCGGGAAAAGAAACAAAGAGTTTCTTGAAGACTATCAGCACGATTTGATGAAATCTGTGGGGCATGTCTCAAAAAAATTTTATCGTATTAAAGAGCCTTTTGTTAAATTTTCAGATACGGATATTAATCGTATGATTCAGGTCGCTTCTCAAATCGACCCTTCGCGAATGACAGTGGCAGGGCTGTTGGAAGCAGCGTTTAAAGAGAACAAGGCCGTGCTCTCTTTGATCAGAAAGGCGTTTTTCTCATGAAAGGCCTTTTGAATCAGATCAATAAAGCGTGTGCAGCCAAAAGAAAACAATTCTGGGTGCTTATCGACCCGGATAAGCAGGAGCCTGCCCATGCTGCCGATTTTGCCAAAGCCTGTCAGGATGAGGGCGTTGACCTTATTCTCACAGGGACCAGTTTGATGATGGAAGACCGTTTCCATGAGACCATCAAGGCTGTGAAAGAAGCCGCATCTTTACCGGTGTATATTTTCCCGGCTTCTTCGCAACAGATCAGCCGCGATGCGGACGGAATCCTTTTTCTCAGCCTTATTAGCGGACGCAACCCTCAATTTCTGATCGAAGAGCATGTCAGAGCCGCTCCTCTGATTAAAAAATCCGGATTGGATGTGATTCCGACCGCTTATATGTTGATTGACTCCGGAAAAGTAACGGCAGTCAATTATATGAGTCATACGCTTCCGCTTCCACGGGACAAGGGGGATATTGTCGCAGCCCATGCGATGGCTGCTGAACTGTTAGGTATGAAACTTCTTTATTTGGAGGGAGGGAGCGGCGCGGAAACAGCGGTTCCCGGCCTTCTTATTCGCTCAGCTAAGGCCAATGCAGCTTTGCCGCTGATCTGTGGTGGCGGGATAGACACTCCCGAAAAAGCCGCCCGGGCGGCTGAAGCCGGGGCTGACATTCTTGTGATAGGAACAGCCTTGGAAAAAGAGGCCGGACGGGAGCGGATCCGCTCCTTCAGGGAAGCCCTTCAATGTTAGTGATTTTAATTGGGGCGGGACTGCTGCTTTTTCTTTATGTTTCAGCCCTTTTTCTTTTAACAGCCGGTGTTTACCGGAACCGACGGAATGATGAGAAGGCGTCGGAGTCACTTCCCCTTTCGGTCATTGTCTGTGCGCGCAATGAGGAGCAAAACATTCCCCACCTGCTCCGGGCGTTTAAAAACGTGAAAGATGATTTTGAATTGATTTTAGTCGACGACCGCTCCGCTGACGGGACGCGCAGGATCATGGAATCGTTTCCCGGAGCTGTTATCTGCCATGTTTCTGGTCAAGATGGTGCTGATAACGGAAAAAAGCAGGCATTGGAATGCGGTATTGATGCAGCACAAGGGGAGATTCTCCTTTTTACAGACGCTGATTGTGTTCCGCCCCCGGGTTGGATTGCCGGAATGAAAAGCCTTTTCTCGCCGAAAACAGATGTTGTGGCCGGGGGAGCCCTTTATGAAGAAAAGTCTCTCATCCACAAGGCTTTAAATCTTGAGATGCTGGCGTTTGCAGCGTGTGCGGAAGGAGCATTCGGGTGGGGGATTCCGCTCATCTGCACAGGGAATAACCTGGCCTACCGGAAAAGTCTTTTCAGAAAAGCCGGCGGGTTTCGGGGAATCCGACATATTCGAACGGGAGACGATGATCTCATGGTTCAGCGTATGGGGTCCTTGAAAGACGTTTCTTTGCGGTTTGCATACAGCAAGAACCTGTTTGTTAAAACCCGGGCTCAAACAGGGCTGAAAGAGTTCATTCAACAAAGAGCCCGATGGGTTTCAGGCGTCTTGCATTATCCCATTTTGACACGCCTGGCCTTGGGGGCGGTTTATTTTCTCTATCTTCTTTTTTTCTTTTCTTTTTTCGGTTTGTTCTTTACGGAATATCCCGGGCTTATTATGACAGGTTGGGGAATAGCTGCGCTTGCAGAACTCATTTTTCTTTTTTATGCATTAAAGGGATACAGGCGGCTTAAAACCCTTCTCTGGTATGGTATTATACGGGTTTTCTTCACGTTATATATTCTGTTCATTCCTTTGTGGGCCTTGTTAAAAGGGTATCAATGGAAAGAGTGATCCGAAAGAAAGAAGGAATCGCGTGATTATTCTCTGTGTTTTCTACGTCATCGTTTTCCTTATATTGACGTTAGGAGTCAAGACTTATGCGCTCAAAAACAGGAAGCATAAAAATTTCTTTTCAGTCATTGTCCCCTTCAGGAATGAAAAAAAACATCTTCCTTCTTTTCTTCAGGCCATGAAAAATCAAAGTTGGCCTCATTTTGAGATGATCTTTGTCAACGACCATTCCGCAGATCAGGGAGAAGAGCTCTTTTCAAGGGAAGAGGTGACTGTATTACATCTTATTGATGAGTATGGGAAATTGGCGGCTTTGGGAAAAGGCAGTACAATGGCGAATGGAGATTATCTCACTTTTACTGATGCCGATTGTGTTCCGCCTCCCAAGTGGCTTGAATCGCTGAACAGATCGATTCATGAAGAGGCGGTTCTTTATGCAGGATTTGTAGAGATCCGGGGAAGCTCTTTTTTTACATTGGATATGTATATGCTTATAGGCATTGCCGCCGGCCTTGACTTTTACCGGATACCGTCCAGCTGTGCCGGGGGAAACCTGACTGTCAGACGCGACATTTACGAGCTCTTTCTTATGGAAAACACCGATAGTGAAAGCTTGACGGAAGATGCTTTGCTGCTTCATACTGTTGCCAAACATCGATGGGGAGACTCCTTTTTCCTTTTTGACCCGAATACCGTTGTGAAAACTGAAAAGTATGCTTCTGTTAAAGAATTTGTGCAGCAGCGGTTGCGTTGGCTGAAGGGAGGGTACCGTCTGGATTTGCGGCTGTTTTTGTTTTTGGCCTTTATTTTTGTCTGCCACGTTCTTTTTGTCCTTTCTCCCCTCTATTTGATCCCGGCCGCTTTAGCCCAGTTTGTTTTTCTTCGGACTCTTTTGAAACGCTTTGACCGTGTAAAACTTCTTTATCTTTTCCCATTTTATTTTGTGTTTCATGTGATTTATACGATTCTGTCCGGCTTGCTTTTTCTCTTTCTCTCGGGAGAAGTCGAATGGAAGGGACGGAAATATTGAAAGGGGGATTATGGATCCTGTTATGATCATAACAGGGCTTCTTTTGGCGTACCTGGCTTGGTCATGGTTTTTGACCCGGAAAAGAAAAGATTACGCCGCTCTTTATTATCGTTTGCCGGAAGCTTTTGTGAATATAACCATTGACGACATGCCGTCGGAGTATGTCGATGAATTTTTGAGGGTGTTAGCCCGATATCCTGTTAAAGCCCTTTTTTTTGTCAACGGAAGCCATTGCCGGGCCGAAGGAGACGATGTCAAAAAGATCCTTTCCGCAGGGCATACTATAGGGAATCACTCGTTCACCCATTATTTTTTTTACCCGGTTTCCCATGATATGATCATGGCCGATCTGGAACGCAACGAAGCTCTCTTGCACGCCTTTGGAGTGGAAGCACCCCCTGTCCGGACGCCTCACGGATATCATACGGTTTCCCTTCTGAAAACCCTTCAGCAGCGCAGGACGCCTTTTTGTCATTGGGATTATATGCTATGGGATTTTCTTCCGCTTCCGCTTTTTCTCCTGAGGCAGGGAGTAATCCGCTTCTTGAAAAAAGGGGGCGGGATATTGTGTATGCACGGGAGAAAACGCTCGGTTACAGTTCTTGCCTTTCTTTTGGATATGCTTTATCCTGAGATGAAGCAACAGGAGGAAGGATGAAACCCGGGTATCTCTATGCCTACCCGTATCGGGATGGTTATTTAGCCTACAAAGTCTTTGCCGTGACTCTGACGGAGACATTCAGCGTGATTCACATCACACTCTTCGCGGCGTTGTTTGATAAGCCTGAAGAGGTTGACATTACTTCTGAAACTCCTCTTCTTATGGAACATATTCCCATAAAGAATGAGTTTTTGGCCGGAGGGTCACTTCCTGTGAAGGAATTGCCGATTTACAGCCATGAAGAGCAGATCTACAAAAACTGGCTGAGAGAGTGGAATGAAGAGCGGGCTCCTGTTTATGCGATAACAGTAGAAGAATTGATCCGCGAGTTGGTCTCCTCCGGAGAGTAAAAGGCATTATGGAGTTGCTTCTTCTCAAGCTCATTGCCCTGATCAGCTCTGTCTCCTATTTGGGACTTTTCATTTTTATTGCCTTTTTTTCTTTTTTGGCGGTCTCTTCAGAGTTTGTATTGATCAGTACCGGGGTTTTGGTTTCCCGCGGTGTGATTCATCTTTTCCCCTCTATTCTTGTCGCTTATGCCGCAGTGTTGGCCGCTGACCTCATCGCCTACGGAATCGGCTGGGGGATGCATCACGGCCTGAAACGGATTCCCGTTTTTAAAAAGATACTCAATCAGGATTCTCTTTATTTCGGCCGACTGTGGTTCAACCGCTATGGCGCGATGTCAATATTTGTGGCCCGTTTTGTCATGGGCATTCGTTTTCAGACCTTTGTCTTCGCGGGTATCATGCGCATGAAATTGAAAACATTTTTGTTTTATGATGCCTTGTCCAATCTTCTTTTTACCCCCCTCCTTGTTTTTTTAGGATACAAGATGGGGGATAAGATCGTGGTCCTGCTTTCCGGTTTTAAGGCGTATCCTCTTTTGGGTGTGCTCTTCGTCGTGCTTTTCGTTGGAGCATTTTCGCTGGGAACAAGGCTTTTGAGGAAAAAAACCCTCCGCAGAGATCAATAGAATAATTTATTCACAGAAAACTCTAAAACGGGATCTTGTTCGGTGTGGACTCCATCTGTCTTGTGAGAAAAAGAAATATCAAAATTCATGTTTTGATTCAGATGCAGTGTCAGCCCATAGCCGAAAGAGGCCAACGGGTCGGCTAGCCGCCCGTTATCCCAAAAAGTCGTTTCAGAAAGATCTTCAGCAAAGAGGCCGGCATCCCCGAAAATAAAGAGAGAGAGCGGGGGCAGCTGAAAATGGCGGGTAAAGCCGGGAAGAATCCAGATCATGGGAGTCCGCATTTCTATATTGGCCATAAGTTTGTGTTTTGTGGCAAAATAAGTCTCCCGGTATCCCCGGAGATAATGGCTGTCCTTATAACGGGAGGGGGAGCATTGATAAAAGAGACGAAACATAAAAGGCATGGAATAAAAACGAAGGTCGCTTTCGATTTCAGCCTCAGCACCGTCAGCAAAGACTAAACCGCCGTAAAGGAAAAGGCGCAGCCCGTAATCGGGATAAAGACGCCCGTAAGCGGTGTCTTTGATAAAGGCGAGGCCGCCGTAAGGAACTGTTTTTTCGTCATCTTCCAAAAAACCCTCCAGGCGCACACCCCCATCCAGTAAAAAAGAATCCGTAAGAGAAAGGGGCCAGGCTATTTTCCCGGACAGGCGTGAAAGGTTATATTCTTCGTCGTTACGGTGAACTGTGTTTTTTTCCAGAATAATATTGTAAGAAGGACGGTTCCCTGTTTTCATATAATAAAGGCCAAAATCCAACTCTTTGGAGCCGCTGATATGATAACTCATTACAAAAAAGATTTGATTCTCATTCAGAATACTGTCCATAGCCATGCCGGTAGACAACCGGACATATTTGTTTTCGGTTATGTCAGCTCCATAAAGGAAGCCTCCGAAAGTCAAAGTGTCGACAAAGCATTCGGGGTTAAAATCATCTTCCTCATAATAGACGGCATCAGTGAGATCGGGGGCCGAATAGACCTGTTCACCTTCAAAGGTATCGGTTAAATCGGGAAGAGCTGTTGCCACGGGAAGGGTTTTCCCGTTGATATAGATGTAACGGATCAGCTTTTCTTTTGTAAGAGAAAAATCTGTCATGATTTCGCGGGTCTTTTCGAAGGACGAAAAAGAGAAGTCTTTTCTGTTGTAATGAACAAGAACATTATCTTTTCCCTGTGTAAGGAGAAGAAGGATGGAATTCCCGGAGAAAGCCTCGGCGGTAAGCAAAGTCCCGTCCACTGAAAAAATGCGTTTTCCGTCATGGATGTAAGTCTGCCCTCCGACAGAGTTGAAGAAAATATTATCCTTATCAATATGAATCCAATTATCTGCCTGCTCTACAGGGACATCAAAGGGAGAAAAAGAGCGCCCGGTTCGAATAAATCCTGATGCCTTCATCCCTTCTTTAACCAGAAGGTGAAGCTGGCCGTTTGCATAGAATATTTTTTGAACAGCTGTCACTGGCGGCAGAAGAATATGATCCCTTTTTTGAGTGAAAAAATCATACGTCACTGCTTTGTAACGGCTGTTTTCGTAGATGATAAAAGTGAAAAACCGTCTGTCTTCTGAAAGCGCCATAAGGGAGCGTTCCTGCATCAGAAAGGCGAAGGGGGAGGGGGTGAAAAGACGTTCGGAGATCTTGTCACGTCCCCGTACTTTTCGGACCAGCGAGCCCTTTTCAACGGTAATGTAAAAGTGTTCACCGGGGAAGATGAAAAGAGCATTCTCTTCAAAAAGAAGGGTATCCTGTGCAAAAAGGGAAGAGCGTTCAGCATTCCAATTTTGCACCTCTGTGTTCAAAGATTCTCTCCAACGATGATAAAGAGCTGCAAAATCCAAATCATAGACATTGATCAAGGCTTCGTTGACGTCTAGTCGAAGGTTCAGCTCTTTGAGAAAATCGTCCATTTTATATTCCGGGTACTGAGTATAGAGATATGTCATCAGAGAATGGGCCTCTTGATAAGCTAAATAATCAATGGAGCCGGCTCTTTTGAAATATTCCATTTGGTGAATTTTTCCGTTGAGAACAGCATCTTTCAGAACCATCCATTTAGGATTTCTCCATTCTCCTGCGGCATGTTCCGAAAGCCCCTCAAAGATCCACGTGGGCAAATCCGGATGTTTCATTAAAAGTCCTGCCAGCGGATTCTTCAGAAAAGTATGATATTGGAAAATATGGGAAACTTCATGATAAATCAGTTCTCTGAAATAGGTGACATCTCCGTTAAAAGGGACAACGACTCTGTCTTTTTGAAAGGTGGCAAATCCGCCGACATTGGGGGGGAGAAAAGCGGGGATCAATTGAGTCTGGGAAAACAACTGCTGAGAAGGATAAAGAATAAGATATATGGGATTTTCAACATCGATGCTAAAAATATCGCTGTTAAAATCATAGGCGTCCTCAGTAAATTGAGCCGTCAAAGGCAAAAGATACTCATGTCCTTCCATATAAAGGATGCGGAAATGATCGGTCTTGATCTCAGACCATCGGATATTTTCCGGATAGAATTTATTTTTGAAAAAGCGCGCGCCCGGTGAGGAGAGAACGGCTGCTGTCATGATCAGAACAAGGCAAATCCACTTTTTATACATACACACAGTATAGGTTTTCCTGACAGTAATTCAATAGAAATATGAACAGAGGATGGTCTTTACCCGGATGAAGGGACAGAAGACAATGCGAAGCTGAATAAGGTTGACAGGATGATATCCTGTCAGGTAAGATGAGTTCAGGAAAAAGCAACTTCTGTTTATTTATAAAATTGAAAGGAGTGTATCATCATGAACACGAAAGATTTTATTAACATGGATCACACCTACGGAGCCCACAACTATCATCCTATTCCCGTGGTGATTTCGGAAGCCAAAGGCGCCAAGGTGAAGGATCCCGAAGGTAAAGAGTATTTTGATTTTTTGTCTGCCTATTCAGCGGTTAACCAGGGGCATCGGCATCCCAAGATCATTAAGGCTCTGACCGATCAGCTGAACCGTTGTACATTGACATCTCGGGCTTTCCATAACGATATGATGGGCCCGTTCCTTCAAAAGCTTTGTGAGTTTACAGGGTACGAAATGGCGCTGCCCATGAATACCGGTGCAGAAGCTGTAGAAACAGCCATGAAGATGGCCCGCCGCTGGGGTGCCGAGAAAAAAGGCATTAAAAACGGTAAACAGGAGATCATCGTTGCGGAAAACAATTTCCACGGGCGCACCATTTCTATTATCTCTTTTTCCAACGACCCTGTAGCCCGGGACAATTACGGCCCTTATACTCCCGGTTTTAAATCCGTTCCCTACAATAATGCCAAAGCTATTGAGAAGGCGATTACAAAAAATACTTGTGCGGTTCTTATCGAACCCATCCAGGGCGAAGCCGGTGTCTTTGTTCCCGATGCAGGCTATTTAAAAGCCGTTTCTGACATATGCAAAAAGAACAATGTCCTTTTTATTGCTGACGAGATCCAGACCGGATTTTGCCGTACAGGGAAAAAATTTGCCGTTGACCATGACGGTGTGCGCCCTGATGTCATGACACTGGGGAAAGC
>DSCS01000023.1 GCA_011048995.1 Bacillota bacterium | reverse complement strand
TAAAAACGGATGGCTTGCCGAGACAGCAAGCGAACAGGAGATTCTGGAAGGGATCTCCCTTCTGGCCGATCAGGGGCTCTATGCTGAGGCCTCATCGGCCACGGTTATCCCTGCTCTTAAAAAACTGGTCCGAAATCGTCAAATCCCGACAGAAGCCCGTGTCGCTGTCATTATCACAGGAAGCGGTCTGAAAAATACATTATCATGGCCGACTCAGCCGATTTCTTCCCTTCCTGTTGAAGAGCTGGAACCCTATCTTGAAAAGTTCCTTCCAGGACTTTAATCCGCTCTCAGGACAGGCCCCTTTGTTTTGCCCTTCTCATACTCAGCGAATTTGTGACAACTGAAACAGAACTGAACGCCATAGCTGCTCCGGCAATAAGCGGTTGTAAAAACCCTAAAGCTGCCAGGGGAATTCCCAGAGTATTATATGCAAAGGCCCAAAAAAGGTTCTGTTTGATTTTTTTTATTGTGAGCCGGGAAAGGTCAAGAGCAGCAAGGACCGTTCTTAAATCTCCCCTCATCAGAACAATATCGCCTGTTTCCATGGCTACATCCGTGCCATTTCCCATGGCCATGCCAATATGAGCTGTTGCCAATGCCGGAGCATCATTGATGCCGTCACCGGCCATGGCTACGACCCAGCCCTTACGCTGAAGTTCTTTGATTTTGTCTGCTTTTTCCGACGGCTGCACCCTGGACAAGATACGCTCAGGCGGAATTCCCAACTGCTGCCCTATGGATAAAGCCGCTTTCTCATGATCACCGGTCATTATAAAAGTCTCGATCTTTTGTTCCCGGAGACGTCTTATGACATCTGCAGCCTCCTTCTTCATCGTATCTCCAAAGGACATCAATCCCGATACCCGGTTATCTGCAGAGAGGTAAATCACCGATTCCCCCCGAAGAAGAGCTTCCTGTTCACGTTTTTTCAATATATCCGGAATTGCTTTCTCTCCTGCATAAGCGCTTCTTCCCAATCTGATTGTTTTCCCGTGAACGACCCCTGACACCCCCAGGCCCGGTTCGGCCTGGAATTTTTCCGCTTCGAAAGAAGAGATCCCCCTGTGTTCAGCCCATCGGACAACAGCTCGGGCAAACGGATGTTCAGAACGCCGCTCCACAGAAACGGCCAAAGCTGCCACTTCGTTTTCGTCTTCATTTGATAACACAAAAAAACTTTTCACATGCGTTTCGCCTGTAGTCAATGTCCCTGTTTTGTCAAAAACCATCGCCGTCACTTGGCGAAGACGCTCAAGACTCTCTCCGTTACGGATTAAAACACCCCACTCGGCGCCTTTTCCCGTACCGACCATAATGGCTGTAGGAGTCGCCAAACCCAAAGCACAGGGGCATGCGATCACCAATACCGAAACAGCAGTTAATATACCCCTGTCAGGAGAGCCGGCGATGATCATCCAAAGAATAAATGTCACGAAAGCTGCAGAAAGGACAAAGGGGACAAAGACCCCTGCGATGCGGTCCGCTAAATTCTGGATAGGAGCTTTTGTGCCCTGAGCTTCTTCGACAATACGGATAATATGAGCTAAAACAGTCTCTTCTCCGACTCGGGTGGCCTTTACTTTGACAGAACCGTTCAGATTTACAGTTCCTCCGGTTATATTATCTCCCTTTCTTTTGCCTACAGGAAGGCTTTCCCCGGTAAGCATGCTTTCATCCACGGAAGTCACTCCCTCTGTCACGATTCCGTCTGCTGCAATACGTTCTCCGGGACGAATAATAAGCACATCCCCTTTTTCAACATCCTCTACATACTTCTCTACGGCGCCGTTTTCTCCTTCGACAAGAGCGGTTTTAGGGGCAAGCCCGATCAATTCCCGGATCGCTCGCGTTGTTTTCCCTTTTGCCCTCTTCTCCAAGTGTTTTCCCAGCAAAACCAGGGTAATAATCATAGCTGAAGCCTCAAAATAGAGCTCCGGGGAAACTCCCCCCCAATCCCTGAAGAATCCGTTATAGACGCTGAAAAAAAAGGCGGCCGATGTTCCTATGGCGATGAGAAGATCCATCCCCGGGCTTAAACTTTTGAGGCTGAGCCATGCCTGTCTGTAGAATCGCCAGCCTGCGATAAACTGAACCGGCGCGGCAAAGATGAGTTGAAACCAGGCACGGTGGAAAAGAGGGACATGCCATCCGACGATCATCAGGATCATAGCCATAAAAAGAGGAACTGTCATGATAAGGGAAAAAATTAAAATCCCCGCTCCCTTTACCTGTTCTTCTTCTTTATCAGCAGAATCCTTACGCGCCTGATAACCCAAAGACTCTATCAATGTTATTGCAGCCTGTGTTTGTCTGCCGTCAGCTTCCATTGACGCTTTCTCAGTCGCCAGGTTGACATAGACATCTTTCACCCCTGGAATAGACTCCAACCCCTTTTGAACCCGCGCAGCGCAGGATGCACATGTCATCCCTTCGACTCTAAGTTTGATTTTCATCTGTCTTTTTCCCTTTCATGGTCTTTTTTGACAGGAAACCCAATAACAATATTTATCAACCTGTTTTGTTATCATTATAGTTACATTAACAATGAATGTCAATAGATTGCAAATGATTTACATTTTTAAACCAGCCGTGCAATGAATTTTATGTCATACGGACGATAATATTCCGGCCGATAGCCTCTTCCAAGGCATGCTGAATCATAGAAAGTGTTCCGGTCCCCGCAGCAGCGCATGTTGCGCATCCGCCGAGGTAACGAATTAAAACAACAGACGTCTCGCCCTCTTTAATGATATCCATAATCTCCACATCCCCTCCGTCTCTGTGAAGAATGGGTTTAATTTTTTCTTCAAATATCTCTTCAACGGCCTTATACTGGGCGATAGGACTCATTTCCTTGAAATCCGTCGCATCGGCTCTTTCTCTTATACTCTCCCTGTCGATCTCACCCCGGACTTCTGCTAAAATATCTTCCAGATAATACTTTCTCTTCTCATGCCCCCCGGGGCGGATACATGATCCGCAAAAAGCACCGGCTTTTGTATATCGCGTGATCTCTTCGACCGTTTTCAGGTCATTGATCTTAATGACATCTTTAACAGTTTTGAGAGAGACGCGTGCACATTCACAAACGATTTCTTCTTCTTCCAGATCTTCCATCTCCACTCCCTTATACAGAGAGGCAGCCTTTTTTATCACATCATAAGCCATGACGCTGCAATGCATTTTTTGAGGAGGAATGGCCGCTTCATCTTCACGGTCTCTCAATGCCCGTTCAACATCCAGGTTTGTGATTTTTAACGCTTCATCAACCGTTTTCCCCGTGCAGAGTTCAGCCATAACATCGCTGGAAGCAATGGCTGTTCCACATCCGAATGTTTTAAACCGGGCCTTGATAATGCGGTCTTCCTTGGTATCAACAAGCCAGAAAAGCCTTACGGCATCGCCGCAGGATTCTGCGCCCCAATCAGCAACAACCAGTCTTCTGTTTTTTTTCTCGGCTTCTTTTTGACTGATCTCTCCAAAATATGACGGATGATTCATTCTCTCAATGACATTATTCGAATACGTTTCCCATAATTTCCCGCTGATCAGGTCTTTTTTCGCCATAAGGCCTCCTTAATAATCTATTGAGATCTGCCTTAGCCTTTCTACGGCCTTTCCGAGGACTTCTATTGTGTAGGCGATCTCCTCTTCTGTTGTAAAACGAGAAAGGCTGAAGCGTAATGCCGTATGTGAAAGAGACGGGTCGATCTTCATAGCCGTCAATGTGTGGTCTGTTTCCAGAGATTCTGAAGCGCAGGCACTTCCTGTGGAGACAGCGACTCCGTACTTATTCAGCTCCCAGGCTAAAGCCTCCCCCTCGATCCCCTTAAAAGACGCCAGGATGGTGTTAGGCGTACGCAGTTCCCGTTTCCCCATAATCGTTATATCCGGAAGCGCTGCTATGCCGTCTTCCAATTTATCGCGGAGAGAGCGGACTTTTGTCCGTTCCTGTTCCAGATATTCTACCGCTAATTCCATGGCCGACCCCATGCCGATAAAACCCGGAACATTCACCGTACCGGCCCTGAGATTCCCCATCTGTTCGCCGCCGTGAAGCAGTGGGCTTATGGCATGACCTTTACGGATATAAAGCCCGCCGACACCCTTAGGCCCGTGAAATTTATGAGCGCTGAAGGTGAGATAATCCACCGGGATCTGGTCCATATTGACAGAGACTTTTCCTATGGCCTGAACAGCATCTGTATGAAAGGGAACTCCCGATGCACGGCAATACTCCGCTAATTCTTTCACAGGGAAAAGCAGCCCGGTCTCATTGTTGGCCCACATAATTGAAACCAAAGCCGTTTCATCAGGGTTCAAATACTCAGCCAGGATCTCCGGTGTTACGATACCATCGGTGTTTACAGGCAGAAAAACAATATCTGCCCCCATTTTTTCCATATATTTCGCTGTATTATAGACACTGGGATGCTCGACGGATGTTGTTATAATTTTCTTTTTTTTTCCTTTTTTGAGTATCTCTTCGAAAAAATAATGTTTGAGAACAGTATTATTACCTTCAGTGGCACAACCGTTCACAATAATATTATCTTCTTCAGAGGCTCCTATTCCCTGATAGAGCTGATCCAAGGCTTTTTCCATAGGGCGTCTGACTTCCATTCCAAATGTATGAAGAGAATTGGGGTTTCCGTATTTAGATGTCTCAAACTCATTCATTAAAGATGAAACGTGAGGATCCACCATGGTCGTTGCATTATTATCAAGATAGACGCGTTTCATAGGAACTCCTCCCTCATTTGTTAGTAACCTAATATCTTTTTAAGTATTTGTCAAGAGTTTTTACGTTCCTTTGGCCCCTCTACCCGGTTTCGCTTTGCTTCCAGCCCGGCGACGATAAGAGCAATGGCAATGGCAAGTAACCCGGTTAAGGCGGCCAGGGATACTTCACGGGCTTCTCCCGTTGCAAGACGTTTATGAATAATACCTAATAAAGCCCAAGAGGCGACAATGGAAAATATGATATCTTTTCTGCGGACCACCCGATAAATGGTACGGATGACAGCGATAAAGATCATTGTCATGGCCCAAAACATGTCAGAAACTCCCCACGTCCATCCCATGTGAACTTTAAGAGCTGTAAAATTGGCCAAAAAGGCGATATTGAGCCATGCGAAATAGAGGCTGAACGGAATAAAGAGAAAAATTCTTTCAGAGGAAGTCATCTTTTTATCCTGATCCCAGAGAATGATCATAATCGCATTCAGAGTCAGCAAAAAGAGAATCATGATAACCAGAGAAAGACCCGGAAGGCGGTAATGCCAGGAAAATATCCATCCTGCATTAAGAAACGAACTGGCAACAAAAAAACAAGCTAACTTGCGATAAAGCCCGTCGGCATGAGTCCCTGTTTTAATGACGAAAAAGACGGTGCTGAGTCCCAGCATCAAGTAGATAAGCCCCCAGATGGAAAAAGTAAATCCCGATGGAACAAAAAGATTAGGATAAAGATCAGAGATCCGGCCGGTGCTCATCCCTCCCAGAGGAAGGGCATTGGCCAGGTAGTTGACAATAAGCATGCCCCCATAGGACAGGGCCGTCAAAGCACAGATTGCAATATCATTCCGCTTCTTCATAAGGACCTCCTCCTTTTTTCATTATACACATTTTTTCGCTCATGAAAAGAAGAGTTCCCCTTAAAACCACAATACAAGCACCTTGTTTTTATCTTTGACACATCCGACCCTCTCCTGTAGTCTGAACACGTTGAAAGGATAATGATGTTCGGTTATATTCGTTTTTCTCCCTGCGGACAAGATGCAGGAGATTGTGAACTTTATAAAAAGTATTATTGCGGAATTTGCAGAAGCTTGAGAAGTGTTTTCGGGTTTCCCTTCGGGGCTGTTTTGTCTTATGACTCAGCGTTTTTGGCTCTTCTTTTAGAATCACTCTCGCCGGAGCCGGTCGGAGAAGAAAAGATCCGCTGTCCCCTTCCCCCTTTTCGTAAGAAAACGGCTATAAAAGGGCCGGCTGTTCATTTTGCTGCTGCCGCCAATCTGTTCTTTTTTTACCAAAAAGTATCAGACAATTGCCATGACCGGAATATCCTTTGGCATTTCCCCCGGAAAATTATCTCTCCGGCTTACAGAAAAGCCCTGTCTCTCCTTCCGCAGAGAGGTGATCGTTTAGATAAAGCTTTTGCTACGCTGTATACCCTGGAAAAAATACCTCATCTCTCTCCTGATGAGCGGGCATCCTCCTTTGGGACTATTCTCGGAGAACTCACAGGGTCCTTCACAGAGAAGACAGCTGTCAGGAGTTCTCTGCAAAGAGCAGGCCTTCATTTGGGCCGCTGGATCTATTATATTGATGCTTTGGATGATTATAAAACCGACAAAAAGAAAGGCCGGTATAACCCTCTTTTTCACCTTTTCCCGGACAGAGACTCTTCAGGGATCAGCGGACTCATGAAAACCGCCCTTCGAAGCGAACTCTTTTCCTTATCTCAAGAAATCAGCAGCCTTCCCCTGAAAAAAAACATTTCTTTGATTCAGGGGCTTGTCTTTGTCGGACTGGAACAAATGACAACCTCGATTCTTAATAAATTTAACACTACGGAGGTCCATGATGAAAAACCCTTACGCCGTTCTGGGGATCTCTCCGGGCGCCGGACTGGACGAAGTCCGAAAAGCCTATCGGGAACTTGCCAAAAAATACCATCCGGACAAACACACCGATAATCCTCTTTCCGGTTTAGCCGAAGAAAAATTTAAAGAGATCAATGAAGCCTACGAAACGATCCTCAAAGAGCATGAGACGGGTTCAAGCCGCTCCCGCAGTCGTTATCAGGAGCCGGGAGGGCTATTCACCCGGGTCCGCACTCTGATCAACGGCGGCCGCTTTACAGAAGCTGAGCATCTGCTGGATTCTGTTGCTGAGCATAATGCCGAATGGAATTTTTTGAAAGGAATGATCTTTTTACAAAAGGGATGGCGCATGCAGGCTCTTCAGCACTTTCAAAAAGCGGCAGAACAGGATTCGGGCAATCCCGAATACAGGGCAGCTTTCGAGCGGATTTCCGGACAATCCCGTGCCTACCGGGATATGTCTTCTCAATACCGCAGGGCCCAAGTGAGCCCCTGCGACTGCTGTGCAGGCCTTATATGCGCGGATTGCTGTTGTGAATGCTGCGGAGGAGATTTCATTGCCTGCTGCTGATAAAAGGCCTGTTCGCTCCACAGCCCTTTTAGCCCTTTTCACTGCATTGGGGACGGCTTTCCTTTACATGACGGCCTTACTCCCTACCGGCCGCCTTGTCCTTATTTTTTCAGCAGCTCTTGCTGTCGCCGTAGTCAATCGCGAAACATCAGAAAAAGAGGCAGCGATTTCCTTTTTTTTAATCTTCATCCTTTCGATCATCTTTGTGCCGTCCAAACTCTCTGTTCTGATTTTTGGATCCTATTTAGGTCATTTTCCCATATTGAAAACGATCATGGCTAAACATTGGAGCAGTTTCTGGACTTCGTTCCTTCTCCGTTTGCTTCTTTTCAACCTCACTATGGGAGGCTTATTTTTCCTTTCCCGATCCTTATTCTTCGGCGAATCTCTGCCGTCAAACAGCTTTATTCTTATCCTCCCGGTACTACAGATCGTCTTTATCGCCTTGGAGATCGCTCTTCCCATGGCAATGACGATCTATGAAGAACATATCCGCAAACATCTTTTATTCCGGTGATACACTCTTTTTTAATCTCTCCCGGCAAGAATCACAGATCCCATGCGTCACATGAGGAAGACGCCCTCCTTCAAAATAATGCATTTCACGGATAGCCTGATCCAGATCCACCCATTCCTCGGTCTCATCATTAAATATTTTTTTACACCAGCTGCACATCCTGATCGCAGGCTCATTATGAAGAGCATATTGATAGGGCCCTTTTATATTTCGTTTTTTCTCTTTTTTAAGGAAGCTGCTGAAGCTGATGCCTCCCCCTTTGACTTTTTTGATAATCATTTCCATTTCTCTGATCTTATCGGGCGAATCACATCGAAATGGAATATGATATTCATCCCTCTCGCCGACTCTTAACTTTTCCACAATCGTCTGATAAAAGTGTCTTGTCGTCTCGTCCCGGATAAACTCCCATAAAACCTGTCCGATTATTTTCTCCGGCTCAAATGCGGGATCCCAGTTTTCTCTGGCAAATTTCAGCCAGGAGTCATTCACCTCTACGAGCCTATCTTTTTCATTGATTTTATATTCATATGGCATGTCCCCTCCCTTTCTTTAAGTATAGCCCGGAAACAAGGCGGCCCCAAGGCTGTATTTTTTCTTTGACATCTCCATCCTTTTCCTGTAAGTTAAGTTACTTAAACTTTATGGAGGTTTGCATGGACTACACACTTTTCGTAGGAAACATTTCCTACACGACCACCGAAGAAGAACTGAAGACTTTTTTTGAACAAGCCGGGACTGTTTCAGAAGCGAAGATCATCCGTGAAAGAGAATCAGGACGGTCAAAGGGTTTTGGGTTTGTCACCTTTGCCGATGAAGAGTCTCTCAATGAAGCTATGAAAAGTTTAAACGATGCCGAGTTAAATGGACGCAAATTACACGTGGACCGCGCACGTGCCCGTAATAAAGACTTTTCACAATAATAACCACTGATAGGGGAAGGGGAAAACTCCCCCTCCCTCTATCTTCATTCACAGTAAATCAATGATTTTAAGACCTCTTCCATTTCTTCTGCGTGCTCACGGTAAACCTCACATTCACGGCACATATCAACCATGGCATGCAGCCAATGCTTTTTATCCTCTCCGTTTGCCATAGACTGATAGAATCCGACCCAGTCAAAGATCCAGCATGTGCTTTGCCGGGCATAAACCGGGCAATCGCTGAGATGCGGGTCCTTCCCCCGGTAAGGGCACGGTATCAACTCAAAACATTTTTTCAAGGTTCAACACCACCCTCCCAATTATTAAAAAAGACGGTGCGATATTACCCTTTTGATTTCATTTTGCAATAAAAAAAAGAGGGGGTCCCCCCCTCTCAGAGATTGTCAGATTTTTTTATAGCAGAACCACCAATCGAAATTATCATACTCTTTCTTTCTTTTCTGAGCCGTTTCGACATCGGTGGCCGGAGAGATGATGACTTGGTCGCCGATAAGCTCATTATGGGGCCAATTGGCCGGCATAGCGACTTTATACTTATCGGAAACCTGGAAGGCTTTCATCATCCGTACAAATTCATCAAAGTTACGTCCCAATTCCTGAGGATAATAAAGGATGGCACGTATTGTGCTATCCGGGTCAACAAAGAAAACAGCACGGACCGTATTGGTTCCTTTTCCCGGATGAATCAGTCCTAAAGTGTTCGCCACTTTTCCGGTATCGGCAATAATGGGAAATTCGATTTCAACATCAAGGTTCTCTTTAATCCACTCTTCCCATTTGATATGGGAAAAGACCTGATCCATACTCATACCGATGAGTTCAGTATTCATTTTCCGAAACTCATCGTAACGCTTCTGAAAAGCAACAAATTCTGTTGTGCAGACAGGGGTAAAATCAGCAGGGTGACTGAAGAGAATAAACCATTTTCCCTTCATATCTCCCGGAAGTTTCATCTTCCCTCTTGTCGTTTGTACAGTCATCTCCGGAAAAACATCTCCGATCAAGGGTAAACTCTGTTCCATATACTCCTCCTTTTTTTAAACCTTGACAATAACTTTATCATAAAAGGTCGCATGGCCTCCGACACGAACTCCTTTGATATGCCACGGGGTTCCTTTTAATCCCACCCGTATAAGGGATGGCTCCCCCATGCTTTCCCCCTGAAGAAATGAAAAAGTCTTTTTTTCGCTTTTCCCGTACCGAAAAAGATAAGCAGCCAATGCTCCCGATGCCGTCCCTGTAGCCGCCTCTTCTTTAATGCCGACAGCAGGAGCAAAGTTGCGGCATCGCGCATCGAATTGCCCCTGATCAGGCGCAAAAACATGATAACCGACACTCTCCGCTTTCCGGGAAACGGCTTCGATTTTTTTAAAATCAGGAGTCAAATTATACAGAACCGCTTGAGACTGAAGAGGGACGATAATATCAGGCAAACCTGTCGATACTTTCTGCAGAGGGTACCCCGGAAGAAAATCCTGAACAGAGATCCCTATGGACTCTGCCACGGCGCCTTCATCGACAGGATCTCCGAATTCCGGAATCCATTGATCCATAAAAACAAGAGAAGACGCATTGATTTCAATGGAGAGAACCCCTTTTCCGATTTCTTGTTTAAAGGTTCCCTCTTTGACCATCTGTTCATCATAAAGCCATTTCCACCCGGCAATCGTCGCATGGCCGCAGAGAGGAACTTCCTGAACAGGAGTAAAATACCGGAAGAGAAAGTCCCCTTTTTGGGAGGGAAGAATAAATACAGTCTCTGAGAGGCCGACTTTTCTTGCAATATTCTGCATGGTTTCTTCAGGAAGAGGCTTTTTCAAATAAACAATACCGGCCGGGTTTCCTCCCTTTCGATCATAGACAAATGCTTTATATAAATATACCTTGATCATCATAATTTTATTATACAAATGATTATAATATTGTCAAGGCTAACATTTGTAAATCTTCCACTCTATTTTATTTCCTTCTCTATACCTGTTATAAAATAGGCTTTTTTTTCACGATAGAGATCGATGATGAAAGCCGTTCCGGTCTGATAGACCCTCATATCTCTTCCTTTATTTATTGCTTTTTCATTTAAAAACCATCCCGGAGGACGAAATGAGGCAACGCGATGCAGCTCCAAAATAAACGCATTCGTTGTCAGAAGAGTGACTTCTGTTTTCTCCTTTACGGGATTTTCGCCGTAAGAATAAACCCCGTACATCAGCTGCATCTCCTTATGGTGGATTTCCTTGATCTGCTGTGCCTTTTCAGGGATGAAACGGGGAGGCTTTATCACATTTCCTGAGTCATTTTTCCAATCATTGAACGTCCGATATGCATTTTCAATAACCCCCCGATTACCGCATGACAACAATAAAAGAATAAAAAGCATCAATACGCCTTTTTTCATATTTCCTCCTTTCAGGGTTTCTTTTTATTATACCACATTTTTACTTTGTCAAAAGATTATTCTTTAAAAACCTCTTTTACTGAGTCCGTTGGATTCAGGGAGATATTCCATCCAATCAAACCTTATCCTTTAACTTTCTTTCTATCGGCAAAGTATCAATAATATGCTATTTTCATTTTTTCCCGAAAGCTGAATCACTCGACACGCTTTTTTATTTGACGGAAGTAAAGGG
>DSCS01000036.1 GCA_011048995.1 Bacillota bacterium | reverse complement strand
GTCATCTTCTTGAGCATTTCCTGTTCCTGCTGCCTTCTCAATTCCTCTTCTTTCTGTCTTTTTTCTTCCTCTCTTTCCTCGCGGTTCCGTTCTTCGTCTTGCTGTTGTCTCTCTTGGAATCTTTTTCGGATCCTTGCGGTTAATTCTTCAGGGGGTTGAATCGTGAGCTTCACCCATCCCAGGGGCCACTCATAGAAACTTCCGTTAAAGGTCAATGTGCGAGTGATGGGAAAAATATCTTTACGGGGCTTTACTTTTCCAAAGGTATTTTGGTAAAGCGCCCAATCTTCTTCTTTTAAGATGGTATTGTCCCAAAAGGTCTTCCCCATCCCGATCCGGAAAATGGCTTCATTCTCTTTGAGCCCCTCCATCTCCTTGATCAGTTCATGATAGAAAAGAGTGACTTTTTGGATCTCTTCCGTCTTATGTTTCTTCATAAAGGCGACTTCTCTCTGAACATTTTTTTTCGTGAATGATTTCACGGCCTTTATGATCTCCTCAATGGAGTTGAACAATCTCTTCCCGGATACGATTTCTCCCCGCTCAGGTTCAAAGGTCATTTTCATGAGGTATTTCATCCCGGGCTGAATGGCTTCAAAGATCAAAGGAAGTCGGTTTTCTTTTTTTACATGCCATCTGCGACAGACAAAGATACACAAGTCTTCTTCCAGCCCCGGGTCCGTATCTGAGAAACCCAAAAAGGGACATTCCACATCAGAACCTGTGAAGGATTTTTGACGAACCGCCTCCCGTTTATAAATATCGTGGGCTTCCAATAAAGCGGTCCGGAAAGCTCCTTTGAGTGTGCTTCCGGGCACTATAGGGAACTTCCCTTTCGTTTTCAGATGGGATTTCACCTCCGTTGATCTGACGATCCCTTTTTTGGACACCCGCCTGGAGACAAAGGGTTCATAAGGGATCCTCACCCTATTAAAAAACTCTCTGAGCGATGAGGATTCATTCTGTTGTTTTATCTTTAGATAAGACAAAAACTCTTCCAGTTCGCTTTCCGGCATGCCCTCGATAACCTTTTTTTCATTTAAAAAGGCGATTGCTCCATCTTCCTCGATAAAATCCATCGTCGGAGAATATTCTCCGCCATTCCCGATGAAGACAGGAGAAAGAGTCTCCAGGACACCTGTATAGACATTCTGTTTCATGACCGCCCTCCTATGCAGAAACCTTTGAGATAACAATAGTTCGTTGCTCCTCCGATATCATAGGATTGAAGAGTCCCCTTGACCGGGCCATGACAAACGGATCCCTCTTCAAAGGCGCGGAAAACTGGTTTTCTAAAACTCCTGAAACCGGGCCGATAGGAGTATCCCGATCGCACAGTAAACCGATATGTCAGAAAGGCCTCCTGAACCAGGTCTGAACGGTCAGGTAAAGTGGGAGACAGGAGAAGGCGGTCCTCCCAGTCTTCGGGAGGTATCCATGACTCTTCCTCCATATGGCTGAATACTCCGGCTCCAGCCGTCCGCTTTCCTCCGATCCCCTCATCACAAAGAAGCCTGACACAGGCGCTCAGCTCCGGAGAAGGGGTCGTCGTTAAAAAGAAAAAATAGAGCCGTGAGTTCCCGTCTGCTCTGAACAGCCACTCATCTGCAAAAAAGAGGTTCATAGACCGTGATGAGACTCGATGGAGGACATTTGAAGGCCGGCGGATCGGGCTGATATCGAACCGGCTGAACAAACCTCGGCAGTCCTTTCAGCCAGGTATTGTCCGTTCAGGGAAAAGTACAAGTCCGACGGAAGTGGCCGTCCTTTCATGACCTCGGTTAGGAGTTCATACGCGAAAAAAGATGCTTTCTTTATCTTTTTAGCTGTCAGAGGGTCATCTCCTTGTGCTTGTATCCGGGGAGCCGGGAAGAACCGGATCTCTTCTTTACCATCACGGACACCTAAAAAGGCGGAAGAAATATGAAGGTCACAGATAAATTCTTCTGTCTTCTCTTCCCCGTAAAGCTGAGCATGATTATTCACCAGAGCTGAGAAGAGGGTATCCGCCCCGATGGAGTATGGCCGCTCATGGGGCAGGTGAAAACGGGCCTGTTTCTTCAAAACCAATTTATAGAGGTGCATGTTTCTCCTTTAGCTTTTAAAAAACTCTCCCAGATCCAGAGCCGGACTCCATTCCACCATTTCCCCATGAGTTGAATCGCTTTCATAAAAATCACGTGTCTTGATCTCCACGGAAAGGCCTGTAAAGGCAATATTCCCGCTTCCCCGTGTTCCTGATCCACCGATGAAATCATCCTCCAAAAGCTTGATCCCCCGCAATATATGGGCAAAGTCATCGAGATCTTGCTTTATATAAATATTATAGACAAATTCTGCGTCAAACTCAGCACCGGCGGGGACACGCTCCATGATCCGTGGGTTTGATGCTTTCGATGTCAAGCGGTGGATCGTGTTCTCCCATTTGCTCTCCGTATAATCCATCTCCAGTTCTTCGAACTCCCCACTTTTTTCATTCATCTCTTTTAACGTCTCTTCCGACAGATAAGCATCCCGGCAATAGAAACGTGTGGGGCCCATGTCTGAATCCGACGATGCCCCGATCCCGAAGATCTTGGCAACAGGTCCTGTAAGGTTGATTCCGGTCTTTTCGTCATATTCATTTAAATGTTCTTTCTTGACCACCAATTCTTTCTTTCCATTTGTCTCAAAAGTATCTTCCGGGTATCCTTCATACCGCTCCAGAAGGCAGCGCATCTTTCCTTTCAAAGAGCTCCCCGGAATATACGGGCGTCCGGCGCTGTCTTTGATTACCGGGTTGTCAATCCCCCCGATATCCAAAGCGTTGCTCCCTGCCCCTATATGCAGGCCCGAAAGGGCCTTGATTCTGCCCCGGATCATGACTTTCCCTAACAATCTCATCTCTTTCATATCTATCCCTCCATCATTCATTTATGCCTTTTCTCCACCATGGTATTTCATATAGGCCACGATGGCTTCCACAAATTCATAAAAACGGAGAACATCCCGGTTTGTTTTGATCTTCTGAGCCAGCTCATCCAGATCGTTCATAAAAGCCCTGTAAATAGCATTTTTGTAATTCCGGCCTGAATTATACGCGAACTGAACCCGTAAACGTTTGACATCAGCAATGCAGCTGTCTGAATCAGGGTCTTTTTTTGCTAAGGCTTCCAGCTTTTTCATACGGGAAAAGATATTCCTGATCTGTGATGTTGTTACACTCTTCCCCTCCACCATCTTAGCAGAATAGTCACTGATATAGTTTAAATATGCATCCAGGTCATCCGGATGAAAAATATCAGGACACGGCGGCAACTCTCTTCTTCCATAGTCACGGCTTCTTTCACCTGTCATGACTGTCCCTCCTTTCGTGTATCCATCTCGGCCAGACGGGCTGCTGCCCGGGGGGCCGTAGGTCTGACTCCGTCTTTTTTCACAAAAGCCTCCTTATACTTTTCAATGATCGGTTCTCTCCTTTCGTCTCTTACTCCCCTCAGGTAATAAGCCAAGCGCCAGAACCGGACCGGTTGAAATCCGCTCCGTCCATTCTCACCCAGGACTTTCTGAAAACCCTTGGCGCTATCATAGACTTTTCTAATCAGACTTCTTGACTTTTCAGCTTCGCTCACATCCCTGACAAGGACTCTCAGCTCATCGATCCAATCCAGCTCATCCCATGTATAGACATCATCCATGATAAAGATTTTATCTTTGTTCTGATCAAACGACTTGGCCCGGTCCAACGTATGGTCAGCATAATCAGCCGCCATCCTGACATTGAGATGAGCATCTCCGAAATGGACAGAGGCTGAAAAGTGGTAGGGTGAAGAACCGTCGATTTTGTCATCTCCCGTGGTATAGCGCTGGAATTTACGACGCAGGTCCTTTGTGAAATCAACCACATCCGTCCATGAGCCGAAGATAAGGACATCATCTCCCCCGGAGTAGATCACATAAAGGCTTTTTGCATAGTCGTTTTTGACAAACCAGTGGATAAGCATATCAAAAAAGAGAGAGACCATTCGGCTCAAGTAGGTGATCCTGGATATGGTCCCCGGTCTCAACTCCCTGAAGAGTGATCCGAGATCATCCACGTCAAGCTTCAAGACACCAAGCCGGGAGGTTCCCTTTCCATCATGGGACAAGCTTCCTTTAGCATATTCATCGAATGTCTTGATCTTTCCGTTTTCATTTAGGGGCAGGTGATTCATCAGATAGAATGGGGCATCCATCTTGTGTTGCAAAAAATCAAACGCGTTCACCGTATATCTTCTCACATCACCCTTGTCCTGTTTTAGCGCGTCTTCCCCGAAAATGATCCCGTATCCTAAGACCGAAAGAGAGGCCTGTTTAGCGGTGATCTTCAGGAACTTCTGATTCCCCCCCCTTTTAGCTAAGTCCACAAAAAAAGAACATCTCCGGCAGACCTCTTTCCCCTCATCATCTTCCTCCAACTTACTGTCCGAATACCCGCACTGGGGGCAGATATGAGAAGTGAGTGCAGGTTCTTTTTCAATAAAGAAGAGCTCTTCGTAACTCTTTTGAAACCCAAGCTCACTCCATGGCCGGCTCTTAGCCTCGGCGAGTTTTGCTCCAATACGTTCAAACGCCAGGCCGATTTTAGGAACTGCCTCATCCCCTTCATTTTCCTCTCCTGTAAAATCATCCTGAGAAAGGGGGATCGAGTCCATGGCCAGATAGAGTTCTCCCCGATGCTCTTTAAGAAGAACCTTTAAGATTTCCTCCCGAACCGACAGGAATTTATCCTGAGCCGACATGGGAGCCAGAATATAGAAATTCCCTCCGCCTCGATAGAGCATATTAGCACCCTCCAGGTTTAGAGCAAAAAGAAGTTTTAAGGCAGCCACTTCACTCAGCAGGTTAATATAGAGAGAACGTCCCTTTAACTGACGTGCTGCAGATTTGCTGGCGATATTGAATATAAAATCCTGTATGCCTGAAATATCCGATTTGATCAGCAAAAAATAGGGTGTCCGGCTTCCCTTCTTCTTGATCATTTCTCTGATCGCACTTCCCGAAAGATTTCCTGCTTTATACTCATCATAAAGGCAGAGTGCTATGGCCGCAGTCGTCTTGGAATGGTCGAACAAAGAGACTTGGTTCTTCACTCCCTGTGTGGATGAGGGAACTGCCCAGAGATATTTTTCTAAAAGGGATAAAAGCTGATCTTTATTGGCTACGTCATGGCTCTCCTCTTCAAACATCCGATAAAGCCGTCTGTAGGATTCTTCAGTGACAGTCACCTTCTCTTGAGGGAAAAAATGCGACCAGTCATAAGACAATATCTCTTCTTTCCCCTGGACACGCGCTTTTGCTCCCATGGTCTTGATCTCCATGGCTTCCAGGTTATAGAAGAGTCTTTGTCCGTCTCCGGCAAAAATTGAAGTCAAAGGGACTTTATAATAGAACTCGTTTTCCTTGCTCTCATCCTTCTCTCTTTCTGCAGCACTCAGGTGATCAGCCAATCTAAGGATATTCGCCAGATCATCTTTTCCTTCATCATGATGACAATAGACGTACTCCAAAAAAGGCCCATCTTGTTTGAAGAACTCCAGAAGGGAGGATCGCGTCAGGTATTTAAGAAAGAGGCCGCTGTATTTCGGATGGCCATATCGTACCTGCCCAAACTCTTTTATCTTCTCGTGCTGCCCGAATCTTTTTGTCCGCTCGACGAATTTCCCGATATCATGCATCAACGCTGCGATGTAAAATTTATCCCGTTCCGTCATAAGACTCCTTCCTCATTATATTTCTCATAGGCTCTGAAGCGTTCATGTTCAAAGACCTTTTCAATGATCACATTGTCACCATATACGGCTTCCTTGTGGTATCTCCTTGTCGTTGAATAGACAGGAATACCCCCCTTCCGGAAAACCATATTCACCAGAAAAAATGTCGATCCGAATTCACCCTGGATGAGGACATAATCCTTGGGTTGCAGATGATCGTTCAACCAGGCCACAACAGGGGTCAGTATTTCGCTTACACTTGCTGCCTGAACTGGGATATCCATGAGAATTTTCTGGATGTCCCAGGGCGGATAGATAAGCGATGTGACCCCCAAAATTGATCGGGCATCACTCTCCTGTTTTTCTGTCAGTTTATGCGAAAACAAGACCAGCATCCTCTTCAAATCAACTCCTTTGTTGGAACTCTAAAAACACTTTCTCAACCTTAGCGACATCTTTTTCAAAATCATCAATATAATTGGAAATTGAGTGATTCCCGTGAAACTTGTCACTATGATGGGCAATACATCTCCTGATCTCGTTCATCTTTAGAAAAACATCTTTCAAGGGATGTTTCGGCCTGCTGTTCAGAATATCTCCCTTTGACTCATCTCTGTGGCCTTTGTCTTCCCAATTTGAGCCTAGCCCTAAACAAAAACAGTTGTAGGTTACAATACTTTCTGTCAGCGACATAAAAGATTCTCCGAAACGTTTTTTCTTAAAATACCACTTGGCAGCATTGAGCTGGAAAAGATAAGGAGGCTCATCGTCATTAAAATAACCCAAAAACTCATCGATTACCCGGGGGATGATCAGCCTTCCCGGGCCTTTCATTTGGCTGAAGCGTTTCTTCTGTTTCTCTAACTTTCCCATTTTGCTCTTTATGGATCCCAAAAAATTGATATTGATCGCATCACTGAAACTCTTGAGCAAATTACTGAGTTTTTCATCGTTGACAAGTGCAGCGATCTCATAGCCATTCCCATGCTGTAAAAATGAGTATGCTCCCCTTGACCATCTGAATGTCTCATATAATGGTTTCAGATCCACGATCGGCGCATACCCGATCTCTCTAACGATATCAAGCATTCCGTAAAAGACTCCCCCTAATTCAATATTTTTTTCGCTGACATCGATGATATAGTTCAAGACAGATAAGATGTAAAAGGCCATGGAGCGGAATGCATGGGTAATATCAAAGTAGACGATATCTCCGTCTTCCAGGTATTCTTCGATATGGCTTAAATATTCCCAGTTTTCCATCATCTCTTCTTCATTGATACCATATTTAATAATAAAAGCCTTTGCTTTATCCCCTAATACCTTCTCCAAAAAAGTAAGGTCAAGTGACTGAGGGTCAGTATCCCACGATGCATTATCGATCTTATCGGCCAGCATCGCCCACTGGTGTTCATCCCAATAGGATGTCTCTTTTCCATAGACTTCGTAGGCTTGTTCCCACATGGATTTCACCGTTCCGATCAAAAAGACGGTATCAATATGTAAATGCTGAGATAAGGCTTTGGAGATAAAAGTCTCATTATACTCTTTATCCCCGATACGATATGTCGCCGGCCTATACTCACGATCGGAAGCATTATGTTTATTTAGGCTTCCTGTCCCCAGGGGAGATATCAACACCCGTCTTGACATTACATCCTCCTTACATGAAAAGCGAAGCTGATGACAAGTCAGCCTCACCCGCTTCAATTTTGTCCACATAGTTTTCTGATCGAAGTGTATAAAAAATGACATGATCCTCATGTTCCTGAATGATCCCGGCGATCTCGCCTTGAAGCATCCTGAACATCTTGTCCGTGATCACACCCTCAAAGACAGACCGTTGTATATGACATAAATACTTTCTACAGACTTTCATTACTTTCGTGACTCTCTTTCTGTTAATGTCATAGGTCGCAATCACAAACATGTTCACCACTCCGAGCAATAGGGCAGATAGACTTTATCTTCTGTGATCGTCCTTTCGATTTTGTGGATCTCTCTATCGATGAGCATTTCGTAGGTGATCTGCTGCCCGTTGATCGTAATCGTTTTTTTCATTCTCTCTTCGAAAAGGCGGACAAACTCCAGCCTTGGTTTTTCTTTAAACCGGACACTCCCGTTTTTTTCTTCGAAATCACCTTTCTTTATAATCTTCTTGTTCAAACAACTGAATATCAGCCTGTCCACAAGAAGAGGTTTAAAGATCTCAGCAATGTCCAGGTGCAGTGAAAACTCCCTCAAATTAGGCTCATGGAGAAAAGATATCCGTGGGTCGACTTTTGTCCTGTGTATCAGATTGAGGATCTTTAAATAAAGAAGTGTATTACCAAAACTGATGAGAGTATTCATTCTGTCCTTTGGAGGGCGCCGGGTTCTTTTTTCGAACTCGAATCCTTCCACGTCAATGAGGTGATTGAAAGATCTGTAATAAGCTATGCGTCCCTGTCCTTCAAAAGCCATGATCTCTGAAACGGAATCTGCGGCTTCTGTTTTCCCGATAATCGATTTTATATAAAGGCCTGTTCCCCGGACATCTTTTCCCTTTTTGAAATAATACCGGAGGACATTGATGATATTTTTCATGGCCCCTGTGACGAGAGTACGGGCAATATCAAGGCGTGTGTCAGGATCAGAATACTTTTGAACAGCTTTAACTAAATAAACTCCGGTCGCATGGCTCTCCATGGGAAAGTAACTCCCGATATATTGCTGATAATAATTAAAAAAATGGATCGTTATGCCATATTTATTCATAACGCCGATGAGGCGCCGGTTGATGTCCACATCTCCGAAAATATAGACATCTTTGACTGCAACGATGGGGAAATATTCATCTGAATCAGCTCCTGTAAAGTAAAGCGTATTATTCTTCCGTCTTAGTTTCCCATTATTAAAAAGATAGAGACTCTTCATGAAATCTCCTTGACCACTTCGAAACAACCAAATCCCTGTGCATTTTTCGATCCCAGTCCGGCCTGATAGAGAAATGAGATCAATGCGGGATCTCCCTGAAGGTGGTACAACCCGTCCCAGGCGTTGATTACGCCTCCTTTGTATCGGATAACATGATGATTCATTTTCGGTGTGACCCTATGGGGCCTGATCCTTAGGCCCGGGCCTGCGTAGTCTCGTTGAAGATAACTTTCATATTTCCGTATTGCATTTTCCTCTATCTTAAAAGAAAATTCTTTTTCCAGGGGATTATAATAATATCTTTTCTGCTGTCCTTCAGGCGAATAGAGAGTGCTGTAGACCGTCATGGGAGACAGCATACGGATCAGCTGCTGGTCTTTAAAGTCCCTTTTTGTCTCGATCTTCAGTTCTTTCAGCTGCAGTCTCAGATTCGGCCCCAGGGAAAGGTTCTGTGCAGCCTGAATGCTTTCTGAGAGTGCTTGAATGACTTGTGGTAAAACAGAAGAGATATGAAGCGTTATGGGAGGAAGAAAAAAGAAGCCTTCGCTGTTCGGTTTAATCGTCTCTGCTCCTACACGTGAAAAAGTAAAAAGGCGGTATTGCCGTTTTCCCCTGTTGAAGCCCTCTTCGTGTATTGCATCTCCCAGATCCTTCCCCATATGGGAGTAGATAAACCCCTGGACGATCGAGTTATAGTTCTTAGGGAGAAAAATCTGATAATCCGAATCAAAGACAAGGGACAAACGCACTTAGGCCTCCTTATTCATATGGTTGGTAAATGTCTGGCTATTCCTGTATCCCAGCATCTCTGCAGCCTGTGATTTATTTCCATGACATTTCTCATAAGCTTCTGTGCAGTACTCTTTTCTTATTTTGTTTAAATAACTCTCCAGGTTTCCGGGCATGGTGAACGCATGGCTCTCTTTATTCGGCCCGAAAACCAAATACTCTTTGATATGGCGGTTTTCAAGGATTTCATCTGACCCCCAAAGGCAGGCTCTTTGCAGGACATGGAAAAGTTCTCGCACATTCCCCGGCCAAGAGTGCGACTGAAGGGCCTGAATAGCTGATACTGATAGCTTCTTGGTGACATAATGGTCATCATCCTGGCTGAACTTCAGGTTAATATCATCAATGAAGGCCTGGGCCAGTAATCTGATATCATTTCCTCGTTCCCGTAAAGGCGGGATCTCCAGGTAGGCTACACATAAACGATGCCACAAGTCTTCTCTGAATGTTCCACTTGCCACCATGTCAGGGATATTACGATTTGTCGCTGCAATGATCCTGATGTCGACCTTTTTGGTCTTCCCGTCTCCCACACGCTGCACTTCCCCGGTTTCCAATACACGCAGCAGGCTGGCCTGAGTCGCAAGATCCAACTCACCCAACTCATCTAAAAAAACAGTCCCTGAATCATTGTTGACAAAAAGCCCCTCGTCCTCTCCCTGGGCTCCTGTCCAGGCGCCTCTTGACCAGCCAAAGAGCCGGGCATGGATAAGTTCTTTATTTACAGCGCTGCAGTTAAACACCTCCATTGGTTTTTGTCTGCGTTGCGACGCTTTAAAGATGGCCTGTGCCAGGAGTTCCTTCCCCGTCCCGGTCTCTCCAAAAATGAAGACAGGCACATCGTGGACGGCGACCTGGTAAGCTTTGTTTAAAAGCTTTTTCATCACCGAAGAATCCTGCCTGATCTCCACAAATTCAGGGATGACACTCCATTTTTCAAGAAGAGCAATATCCCGGTTTTCAACTATTTTTCGAGGAATATACTCAGCATCGATGGAAAAGGGGATATCCACTTCGCCGACTCTTTGCTCCTCGTTTTCCTTGTCGTAAAAGGCTTGCAGGATCCTGGCATTGTAGATGGTTTTACCCAGCAAGAGCCAGACAGCAGCCATGTGCGATGTCCCGGGACTGATATAAAATGACCATGTGATGCCCTCGTCACTTTTTGACTCAACAGAATCGGTTGTCTTACGGACAGCTTCGTAAATAAGGTGAAAGTCAGTCGGATCCTCAAAATCATAGATGAATAACAAGAATTCTTTCTTGAAGTGTTCTTTCAGGAACTCTGTGAACTCTTCCTTTACTTTCCGATGCTGTCTCGTCCCCAAAAGCAAGACCTGGCCGACATCAGCCACAAAACCCGATGATAATAAGCTGAATATTGGGCCAGGCTGCAGCTTGTCCTCTTGAAATGACTTCAGGTCATTATCTCCGATCCATGAACAAAGAATATTTTTCATTCTTTCCCCTCTATAACATAATAGAACATTCGGTATTTAAGTCAAGTCCATATTTCATGCTTTTTTATAAAGCACACTTTGTTCCAAAATCGATCTCCAAGATAACACCTTCTATAATTGAGACTTATGATTCAAGATCGCTTATTTTTTTCCTGCAAAAGAGTAAATATTTTTGAAATATTCAAAAATATTTGATATCCCCCTCATTAAACCTCTCATCGTCCTGCCATACCCCGGGACCTTCTCTTTATTCTAATGTGCCAGATATCGACCTTTTGTTATTTCTTAAATAACAGGAAGATAAAAATTATGAAAGTGATTTATGGTTTTCCTTGATTTATTAAACCGTTGGTATATCATTATCTTGAGGGTTTGAGATTGCCTATAAGGAATAAAGACTCAGCCAGTTTGAAATATTCATTCGATATTTCCGACCGTTTGAGATTGCCTATAAGGAATAAAGACCGCAAACCTCGCGGGTGCGTGCCTGCATGGATCCGACGT
>DSCS01000003.1 GCA_011048995.1 Bacillota bacterium | reverse complement strand
TTACTAAATTAGTCAAAGGATAAAATTTAAAACATAACTCTCATTATGATTGTAAAACATCCCTTCTTTATAAACAAAAGCATAGGAGTCCATATTATTTACAATATAAAGAGAAGAGATCAAAACAGTACAATAAAAAAAGATATATTGTAAATAAAAAAATATTAAATTTCAAGGGGAAATTGATCTCTCAAAGCGAATGCTCTTGCCACATTCCCTTATCTTTGGAGTGGAAACGGGTAAAGCCGCACTCGCGGGCGGTGTCAAAGGCTTGAGCATGCCCGACGCCGATATCCTGAGTGACATGGGCATCACTTCCGAAGGTCAGGAGCTTCCCGCCGCATTGTCGATAAAGACAGAGGATCTGCAGAACGGGGATCGCTGCCCCCAGGGTTTTACGCACTCCTGAAAAGTTGATCTCTAAAGCGATCTCCTGCCGGATGAGCGCTTGAAAGATCTTTTCCATTACAGGCTTGCGGGCTGTAATGTCGGGAATCTCCTTATCATAGCGCATATAGATCCCCAGGTGGCCCAGGATGTCGAACCCGCCGGTTTCGGCCAAGGTGAGGTTTTCCTCATAATAATCGTCGATCATTTTTTCAGTAAATGGGAACCGAGGGACATCCGAAAGATTTTGATCCTCAGAAGTACGGTGAATAGAACCGATCAACAAATCCATAACCTCTCCCCGATAAGGGAAGCGGTGCATCTCCCCCACTTCAAAGCCGCATAATATTGTGATGCGGCCTTCATACACGGCTTTCAGCTCTTGGATCTTTGTTTTGTAACTGGCATGGGGCGGCTCGCCGTAGGCCTGCACGTCTACAGGATTTTTGTCATAATGTTCCGTAAAAGCGATCTCGCTGTAGCCTATTTCAAGAGCTCTCTCAATGATCTGCACCGGGTCAGCCTTGGAATCGGCACTGAACTGCGAATGAAGATGATAATCGATCAGGGGCGAGCGCATTCTGTATCCCTGCCGGTAATAATACCTAAAGCGTGTGGAATCGCATCAACGACAAAGGAGAAGTTCTCCGCGGCACCTTTAGGGCTTCCTGGAAGGTTGATGATGAGCGTCTTCTCTTTGAGATAAGCTCCGCAGCGGGTGATCATGGCATGGGGGGTGATCGCCAGGCTTTTCATCCGCATGGCTTCTCCCATCCCGGGGATCTCTTTGTCTGCAAAGCGGGCGGTTACTTCAGGGGTAATATCACGCTCAGAAAGGCCTGTCCCCCCTGTGGTGAGGATAAGATCCACATGAAGGTCTTTGATACAGTGATTGTAACTCCTTACGAGAATATCCTCATCGTCAGGAATCACGGCATAATACTCTTTTGTGTAACCGAGTTTTTCAGAGACAGCCTCTTCCAGAACACGGCCGCTCTTGTCTTCACGTTCCCCGGCGGCCCCCTTGTCGCTTAAAGTCAGAATCGCATAAGTAAACATCATCCTCCTTACTCCTCTTCGGGAGAGATAAAAAAAACTTCATCGCCTGATGAGATGCTCCCCGGAACAAGCACATCGGCAAAGAGTCCTTCTTCGGCCACGGGACAGCAGCCGATAAGTGGGTAGGCGGGGCAGGTCACCACGTCTGGTTTTCCCAGTCCCGTGATCACCAGTCTCACGGATTTTCCGATTCCCAGAATCGTGCCCGGAGGCGCATCATCCACGCTCAACCCCTCAATGATAAGGTTCTCTGAAGAAATCCCCGGGTCAATGGTGATATCACGCTCCCGCTCCATGCGCCGGATGGTCCCTGTGGTCAGGATCGTGATATTCTTTTGAGGCAACCCCGCATGGGCATCCCCTTCAAGCCCTTGATCTGTCACATTCACAGTTCCCTGCACAGGAGTCTTGACCAAGCCTTTCTTTTCGCTGACAGCAATAGAACGCAGAATCATTTCTCTTTCCTTTCAAACCGGCCCGATACCCCACCCTCTTTTTCCATGAGTCTGATATCGCTGATCACCATGGCCCGGTCCACCGCCTTACACATATCATAGACGGTGAGAAGAGCCTGGGAGACCGCCTGCAGCGCTTCCATTTCCACACCTGTCTTGTGGGTGCAGCGGGCCTCAGCCCGGCATGTGATCACCCTCTCTTCAAGAGTGCAGGAGACATCGATCCCGTCCAGAGGGACAGGATGGCAGAGAGGGATGAGGTCTGAAGTCTTTTTGGCTGCCATGATCCCTGCAAGTTCTGCCGTTGTGAGGACATTCCCTTTTTTATTGGTTTCATCAGCCACAAGGGACGCCGCCTTTTCAGAAAGAGAAATACGCCCTTGGGCCACAGCCCGGCGCTGAGTCGCCTCCTTGCCGGAGACATCCACCATATGGGGGCGTCCCTCTTTATTAAGATGAGTCAACTCTTTCATATTAACCTCCTATGGTATGCATAGGCTTAAACCCTTGAAACAGATGTTCTTTAGGCTTGTTTTTAATGGCTTCTTCGATTCTTTTTTGGATTTCTTCATCGGTTGCCCCACTTCTGATCATTTTCCGCAAAGGATATTCCAGGGAACTGAGGAGACAGGGCAGAAGACGTCCGTCGGCGGTCATACGCACCCGGTTACAGCGGGAGCAAAACTTATGAGAAAGAGGAGAAATAAAACCGAGAACGGCCTTTGTCCCGGGGATAACATAATCATCGGAGATCAAGGTCTTATGGGGATAGGGGACAAGGTCATATTTCTTTTTTAATCTTTCAATAAGAATATCATTACTCATATAATAATGCTTTTGCTCTTCACCCACACCCCCCAAAGGCATGAACTCGATAAAACGCCAGGAGAGGCCTTTTTCGACGGCCATTGCGGCAAAGTCGAAGATCTCATCATCATTGATCCCCTTCATCACCACAGTATTGATCTTGACCGGTGTCAACTCCGCTTTGAAGGCCGCTTCGATCCCCTTCAGGACAGGCGCAGATTCTCCCAAGCGGGTGATCTTTCTGTACTTTTCAGGGTCTAATGTGTCCAGACTCACATTCACCCGGGTCAGTCCCTTTTTTTTCAAAAGAACGGCTTTATCTTCCAAAAGCTGCCCATTGGTTGTCAGAGTAATCTCTTCAATGCCCTGAACGCTCTGGATCATGGCCACTAATTCTTCGATCCCTTTTCGTACTAAAGGCTCTCCACCTGTCAGACGGATCTTTTTGACCCCGATGCGCGCAAAAATCGTCACCAATCGAACAATCTCTTCGAAGGAAAGAAGATCCTGATGCTTCATCTTTTGCACGCCTTCAGCCGGCATACAATAAACACATCGTAAATTACAAAGGTCTGTCACAGAAATACGAAGATAATTGATTCGGCGCTTATAGAGATCATTCATGGATAAAAAAGAACTCCGTGCATTTGGATTTGTAAACCTCTCCTTCATGGGGAATACGGGCATACCCGTCCGCTAAAGCTGCTGCATGAATATCCCCGGATCCGTTGGAGGGGACAGGAGTCATTTCAAAGGAGAGGTCATCCTTCTGTATGACTTTGACCGGAATAAAATGATGCCTGTCTTTCAACTGCTTTCCATTCTGCATCAAACGCCCGCAGCGGAGACGGGGGAAAAGGTTGCGATGGCCCGATATTTTTTTCAAAAGCGGTAAAAGGAAAAGATAAAGAGAAAGGGTTGTCGAAACAGGGTTTCCCGGCAAACCCATAAGCCAGGTCTTTCCCTTTACTGCCAAAAGCTGGGGTTTCCCCGGTTTGATATTTAATTTATGATACAAAATGGTGTATCCTTGCTTTTGAATCAACTCAGGGATCAAGTCCAGGTCTCCTTCAGAAACGCCTCCGCTGAAAACAATGACATCAGCCTCATGCTCCCCTTTTTCAAAAGCCTCCAAAAGAGCTGGCGCCTCATCGGCGATAATGCCTCCGTAGGCTACAGGGTAACCTTGTTCTTTCAACCCCGCCATAACCGCCGAAGCATTAGCATTATAAATCCCGGAAAGAGGAAGTTCCTCTCCCGGTTCATAGACTTCATCTCCGGTGGCAAAAAAGAGCGTCTTAGGGCGCCGGTAAACAGAAATATTATTTAAACCTACTGCCGCTAAAGTGCCGGCTTTAAAAGGCGTGATCCGCCCATCCTTTTCGAAGAGAATATTCCCTTCATGAAAATCTTCCCCCTGAAAAGCAATATTGCTCCCTTTTTTTTCTTCCCGGATGACTTTGATTTTTCTCCCTTCCTCATACCCCTCCAGATATTCGCGGCGGATCACCGTATCATAGCCGGAAGGGACGGGAGCGCCTGTCATAATCTTGACACAGCTTGCCGGAGTGATCTCTCCTTCAAAAACCGATCCCGCGGTGATATCGGCCAGAACATGAAAGACACTGTGCTCCAAAAGATCATCCGCCTTTAAAGCGATGCCATCCATGGCTGATTTATCAAACCGCGGCATAGAAAGAGGCGCAATGATATCTTCAGCCAAAATATAGCCTGAAGCCTCTTCCACGGGGCGTTTTTCAACAGCAGGTTCGATTGCCAATGTTTCAATTATTTCCATAGCTTTTTTATAGTCGGTCATCTTTAAAGATCCTTTCAAAAACAGTATGAGCCGCTTGTTCGATTTCATGACAAAAAGCTTCATATTTTTTTAAAAGCCATTTCCCGTCTTCAGTGAGCCGGCTGTCGCCGCCGCCGCTTCCCCCCTTATGGGAGACAATAAGTTTCGCTCCCAACCGCTCTTCCATTTTTCTGATATTCCCCCAGGCATAACGGTATGAATAATGTAATTTTTCAGCGGCCTTTTTCAATGAGCCTTCTTCCTGAATGGCCTTAAGAAGACGGTATCGGCCCCCGCCCAGAATATCTTTTCCTTCTTTTTCAAGCCAAATCTTGATTCCCGGTTTCATGCCCCTATTATAAGGGGATTGCCGTATCGTGCAAGGAAATATACTCCCTTGAAATTATGTGACAATTCCCTTGAAACACGGCTTCTTTGGTTTTATAATAAGAGCGCAATTGAATTGAAGGAGGTAACTGATGGCTTACAAAATTTCTGATGCTTGTGTGGCTTGCGGAACCTGTTTACCTGAATGCCCCGTGGAAGCGATTTCCGAGGGCGATATTTATGTAATCGATCCCGAGAAGTGCATTGATTGCGGCGCCTGCGCTGCTGTCTGCCCTGTCAGCGCTATTTCACCCGCTTAATGACATCCTTTGAAGCAGGCGTTTTTACGCCTGCTTCTCCCCTTTTCTCTTGTCAAATAATCACAATGATGGATTGATGTCTATATTTCTTTTTCGATTTCCCGGATAATCATCCCGGAAGTCAGATCGTTCATACAAACCATTTTCTCTCCCTCCCGAGGGCAGATTTTTTGAAAACAGGGAGAACAATCTAACAGGATGCGGAAAAGGCGTGCTTTTTCATTGTAGGGGCCGGTCTTTTTGGGATTTGTGGGGCCAAAAAAAGAAAATTGTTTCACTCCCATGGCCGCTGCGATATGCATGGGGCCGCTGTCTCCGGAAAGGAAAAGATCCATCTCTCCTGTGGAGGCTGCAAACTCAGACAAACTCAATTCCCCGGCTTTATTGACAACGTTTTTCAATCCTTCGATAATGCGATCATTTTTTGCTTTTTCGGCCACCCCCCCATAAAGAAAAACCGTTCCACCCCGTTCTTCTGTGACCCAACGGGCGACATCACGATAATATTCTTCAGGCCAGTTCTTGGATTCCCATTTTGAAAAAGGGGCCATCCCCACAAAGGGACGTTTATATTGTTTTAATCCGGCATGAGCGGCATTTTTCTTTGCTTCTGATAAGGGAAAGAAAAAACGCCCCCGCCTTTCAGGAGAAATCAGGCCCACTGAAGAGGCCAGATGATGATACCAATCGATGGCGTGGCCTCCCGGAAACGTCGAATAGGGAATATTGTCATTGATCATGAGTTTATTGATTCCCTTGAGAGAAGCGGCTCTGCGCGGAACACGGGCCAAAAAGGGAATCAAAGAGGAGCGGAAAAGAGACTGGAAATCAACTGACATCTCCCAATTTTCTTTTTTGATCTCCCGTATAAAGCGGCGGAGATATCCGATGATCCTTACGAAATGCCCCTTTTTAGCCCACATTTCTATTTTTTTCTTTTCAAAAAGATAGAGCTTGTCCAGGGCCGTGTAATCTTCCAAAACTTCCCTTCCGCCTTCTTCGGTGACCCATCCCAAAGTGACAGTCGGATGCTCGCCTTTGAGAGCTTCTGCAACGGGGATCGTCATCAAAACATCCCCTAAGGATGAGAGTTTAATAAAAAGGATCTTTTTCGGATTCATAGATGCGATTATAGAGAGGTTCTTGTTGTTGTCAACAAAGAGTCAGCGCCAGACACCGTTGCCGCTGCTGCTACTCTGAGTCAGCTGCAGGTTTATCGGCAAACCGTCAAAAATCGTGGGATTATCGGTAATATTGACCCCGCGCAACGCCTTGGGGTCGGTAAAATCATCCCCGGTCTGCTCTCCGTTATCCGTTCCGTTGATCCAGAGATTGCCGTTGGCAAAGATCTTGCCTGAAATCGTCGCAGTCCCGTTTGTGAGGATATAATTATTCCCTCCCTGGGATCGGGTCAAGTACATGTCAGAGTCAAAAGTGATATTATCACCGGCTAAATAGATGTTCCCTCCGATAGTCTGCCACTCATAATCCACGGTGACATACCAGATAAAAAAAACATAATAGACATACCAGGCATAATTTCTAATTGTAATATCCCCGGACGCCACAATACCCAGCCGGCCGGAAATCCAAAAATCAGCCCCGTGCCTGTCAATCCGTGGATTGCGGGGGTTATTGGGCTGCGGAGCTCCCGTCACATTGCCAATATAAGTATCCCCCTCGACGATGTAGAGGATATCTCTGTCGATTGGCGAAGAATAAATATCGTGATGGGCATCAATGATCAAATCCCCCCGGACTATCACCACGGCCACACCGCTGCTTCCCGGCTGGCTTCCGACAACGCTGTTCAGGTCGGAAACCGTCAGATCACCATTGTGAATATTACCCGCAGGAACCACCGTCGGCCCCAATGCGATAACAGAATCTACCCAGGAAGTGAAAGCGGCATCGGTTTGAAGATAAGTTGGAACGGTCAAAGCCCTTTTATTTGCAGCATCGGTGGGAATCACATCAAATTTCCCGTCTAACTCATAAGGGTCCGGGGGATAAGCGGTGACAATAGAACCATTATAATAGAAGAGTGCATTCTCCACTCTCAAATCATTAGAGTATACGGGGACATCATTCTGCCGCTGGCCCAGAGTGCTCAAAATATACGGGTAGTAGTTCCCATCCACATCCATCTGCACATTTCCATGGGCGTAAACTGTGAAATCCTGGGAAATCGTTGTCCCCGGAAGGCAATACTCCAATTCAAGGCCGTAAGTCGGAGAAAAGACACGGACACTTACAGGGTGCGTCCCGTCAACGAGAGGCGATGCGGTATTGACTTCATGGAGAGGTTCGCTGCTATTGACCACATACCCTTCCCAATTGTCAAACTCACGCACAGAGATGTGAAAATCTTCCGCCAGCCAGAAATCCTGATTAGGAAACTGCGCCGGATTATCCAAGTCCTTTCTTCCTCTGTTGGTGACTAAAGCAATAGCGCGCTGCAGATCCCCTTCCAGGGCATAGGTCTCTTTTGTCCTGTTGATCGTTTTTTGCGCACGCTGCGATTGAAAATAACTGCGCAGAAAAATCCCCGAAAGAAGAAAGACTCCGGCCATCAGAAAAGCCGTCATACTGAGAAGAATGCTTCCGCGCTGCTTCATATATTTCTCCAATGCCCTGTGAGATTAAAAACTGACGTTTCTGTCACACTCTCCCGTGTGACAACGATTTGAAGAGAGAGGCGGACCTCTTTGGCATACGTATCAATGAGAGGGGCCGGGGATGTCACAAAAGAAATGTCCGCGTAATCTGATGTCACGACAGGCGTTCCGTCACGTGTAATACGTTTTCCCTTGGCCGTATTCTCTGTGGTATAGGTCACGACAATGTCATTATAAAGGGTTACCGTCAAAACGGGATCTGCCCAGGAAACATTCTTGGCCCTCTGAATATCTTTTAAAAGGGTATCGGTGACAATACGGGCGACAGTCACAGTTTCGCTTTTAAGCATGGCTCTTTCTGTTTGTTTTGATGCTGTGATGTAAGCTGTTATCACTCCGAGAGAAGTCACCCCGAAAAGGGTGAGCGTTACAATCATCTCGATCAGGGTCATGCCTCTTTTAATAGTCTGTATCCTCATAAATCCTCACCGTATAAGCCAATGTCTCCTGATATTGGCTTGTCCCCTGTCCTTCGCTGCCCGGCGTCATTTCTGTCCATGTGACAGTCAGGGTAATCCTTTTATATTCTCCCCCGCCTTCAGGGTCATCGCCTTGAAAAACAATCCAACTGATCTCTCCGGTCAAATCATCCTGAGTCAGGGCCGTCCCCCTGTCGTCGATGGTCACCGGGTTTTCCGGGTAATCATAGGAAGTCCCCGTTCCCGGCGGCAGGTCAGACAAAAGCAAATCATCATATTCCAAAGCCATGATCTCTTCCAGCACAGAAAGGGCCAGGGCATCCGCTTTTTGCCGGGCTGTTTCTTTTCCGTGTATCAGATAGATCGTGGTGAAATTTTGAAAAAAAAGAAACAAAAAAACAGCCCCCATGGTCATAGCTGCAATAAATTCGACTAACGTTGCTCCATTTCGTTTCATACTTAAGTATACCCTCTGACAGGCTGATTTGCAAGATAAAGCCTGAAAGGCTTGACCTTAAGATGCGTCCTTCTATAATATCATTATGGAAAACATCATACAAGTCCTGGCGGAATATATTAAAAAGTCCCGTTACACCGTTGCTTTGACAGGAGCCGGAATCTCTACATCTGCAGGTATTCCTGATTTCAGAGGGGAAAAGGGGATTTATATCACCCGTCAATACGACCCGGAAAAGACTTTTGATATCAACGCTTTTAAAAAAGACCCGTCTTCCTTCTATGCGTTCACCCGTGATTATTTCACCCAATCTGACAGTTTGAAACCGACACCGGCACATAGACTTCTGGCCCGTCTGGAAGAAAAAAAACTTCTTCAATGTGTCATGACCCAAAATATCGACGGACTTCACCACACCGCCGGGTCACATAACGTTATCGAACTGCACGGCTCCTACCGCACCGGCCGCTGTCTTTCCTGCGGAACGATCCGTGATCTCAACTGGATACGCGATAGAATCCGTTCCTCCGGGACATTGGACTGTCCCTGCGGGGGAATCACGAAACCCGATATCGTCTTTTTCGGTGAGCCGGTCCTCGCCCTTGAAAAATCATATAGAGAAGCCCTGAAAGCCGACCTCTTTTTGGTCATGGGTTCATCGCTTACCGTCTATCCTGCCGCCCTTCTGCCCGAGATCACCCGGGGAAAGACCGTCATCATCAACAAAGGGCCTGCGGACTTCCCAACCTCCAAAACCGCTCTCCGGCTGGACAAAGAGCTGGATGCAGTGAGCCTCGAATTAGCCTCTTTATTGAATATTGCTCTTTGAAACAGTCTTGAAAAAATAATAAAAAAAGCTTATAATCAAAGGCAATAATAGGAGGTGTCATTATGCTTTTAAAAATTCAAATCGATTTTCTGGCTTGGATGACAATCATCAACGTCGGGCTTTTCCTTTTCTCGGTTTTGGCTTATCTTTTCTTTAAAAAGCCTCTGGCCAAAATGGCCGGCAAGATGTACGGGATCACGGCAGAGCAGTTTAAAGACCTTTATATGAGAGCCCTGGCCTTTTACAAGATCCTCATTCTGATGTTTAACGTCATCCCCTGGATCGCGTTATGCATCATAATGAAATAGGTTCGCCTCAGCCGTCTTTTCAGCTTATGGGTTTGACATTTTTCTTTCTGCCTTTATGATAGGGAAAAATGATTCGAACCCAAGGAGCTGTTATGAAGATTCTGCCAAAAAAAGGCCTCATTGTCCTGCTGGTTTTGACCATAGCAGGGATTTTATTTTATTTTACTGTTTATAAGACAAAAATCAATCCGGTTACGCGTATCGAGACCTATCACAGCGAAGGAGAGCATTTCCTTTATGTGGTGGAAGAATACGGGGCGTTTCCCAAGGAAAAACACACCTTGCGAAAGGTCGATACCTCCACCGGCAAGACTCTCTGGAAAAAGAAGATCCTCCCTGCCTATCATTTGAACCATCAGACCCGTCGCCCCACGCCTCCTCTCTTTTTCGACGAGACCTCGGTCTACTACTACGTGCAAAATATGGACGACTCCTTTTTGTTGTATCGCTTTGACAAAGAGAGCGGACGGCTCCTGGATGCCGTTGATATCAACGCGACAGCCCAAGGCATGAAGCTGACGGATTGTCTGTGGGTCCCCTATGTGCAGACAACGGAGAACATCATCTGTTTCAATACGACGCTGCGTAATTTCCCCCAAAAACCGGTGGAAAGCGCTCTCCACGTGACGGTTTTTTCCAAGACAACCGGAGAAGTCTCCGCCTTTACCCCGGCTTTCCCTGATCTTTTCATCCTGCAGGCCCCCCGGGGACTGGAGAATGACTCGGACTTTATCACTTATTACAATCTGCCTGATATCCTGGTGATGGATAAAAAGAACCCCTCGCAATTGACCATAATCCCTGATATCTATACATCACCCTATCAGGACGGTAATATCCTCTCCTACCTCACCCGCGACGGGCAATATATCCGGAGAGACCTGTCCTCGGGGAAGACGGAGAAACTCTTTACGACAACCATGAGAAGCTTCAGCCACTTTCGTCTGATAACGCCACGTGGGACCATCACCTATCATCAAAATAAAGATTCTTTTTTCTTTCAGGCAAGAGACGAAAACGGAAGATTTCAGTGGCGATACCGTCTTCCGGAGGGGTACTCATTTTATGATCTCTTTTCTTTTCAGCACAGCCTTTATCTCCCTGCAGAATCGGCCTTTGAGGAGATCGATTTTCCCTATTGGGCTCTTTTGGCCACTCAACATAACAAAACGGATGAGGGCTCCTCTTATGTCAACAAATTGATTATGCTGGACCTTCGAAACGGACACCCCCTCTGGGCACGCACACTGGATGAGGGTACCGATTGCTATCCCAATCACATCTACAAAGAAGGTGATCTCTATTATCTTCTTTATGACCATACCCTCTACCAGATGGACGGGGAAAGCGGAGCACTTGTCAAATCGTTTCAGTTCACATTAGAAAAAGACGGGAAACAAGTTCCTCTGCTTCCGTATTACGCCAGAAACCTCCCCCTGTACAGTTTTCAGGGAGATCACCTCACCTTTCAATCCGGGGACCGGTTTATCGTCACCGCTGACCTGAAGAATGAAGAGTTCGCGCTTTACGGGAAAATGAAGCGTGGCGAAAAGTCCTTTATGACTGTGATCCGGGAGGATTCGCTCCACCTGGGAAAACTTGATAAGGAGTCACAATGAAAAAAAGAAACGGTTTGATTATTCTCACCCTTCTGCTGCCTCTTTTAGCAGGCTGTCCTGCGCAACGGACCCTCTCTTCAGAAGAAGAGGCCTTCGTGGGATTCTGGCATTCGGCTCCTGCATTAGGGGGAAACACCTGGGGAGAGCGCTACTTTTTCTTTCCCGACGGCCGTTTTGCCTTTCTCTATGGCGAGTGGCCCGATGAGAACCAGCGGGACGTCTCCTTCAGCGGGACCTGGGTCCTTGAAGAAGACAAGCTCATCCTGAATATCACAGAAAAAGTATTTTTAGAAGGAGGGAAAGTCATAGAAGACACCGTGGGGGAGAAGTGGCAAGGCGCTGTAGAAAAAACGATGCGCATCAATCCCCCCGAAGAGAGAACAGTGACTCTCACCCCTCTCACCGATGATGATATATTCCCGGAACACCCCCTGAAAAAAACGACTTTTGACGGACAGTCCTTCTGGAAGACTCATAACGACCCGG
>DSCS01000028.1 GCA_011048995.1 Bacillota bacterium | reverse complement strand
CGTCTCCAGAAGCCGGGCAAACGCTTTGTCTTTCCCGTCACTTGTAAAAAGTCCTTTCAAAACTTCCATTTCCAAGGTAATATTCACTTGAGCCATGACTCTTCCTCCTTGTTAGTTGTTCTTAAATCCATTCTAACAGAGGTCGAGACGTGGCTCACTCCTTTTTACACCACTTTAGGGACTTAATCCGTTCTTTTCTTGCACCCGTATAAAAAACAAGTAATATTGAAAGGGAGACAAAAATCGTTATGAACAAAAAAATCGCCTTTATAAAAATTATCAAAAGATTCGGAGAACAGAGGTTAGGGCTTCTCTTTGACGGGTCTTTTGAAAAGATGGCCAAGACAGCCTTTTCCTGTAACTGGGTCTATGCCAGTCAAAAGGAGAGCATGGCCTCTCTTTTCGAACACCCGTTTGAGTTCTATGATGATGAAGAGAAGGCCTTGAAACGTTTTGAAGAGTTGAAGTCCCGGGGATACGACTCCTATTTCTATCATGCTGAAGCCCACGGCGGGAAGGCCTGTCCTATCACCAAGGAGATGCTGGCCTCTCCCCGGGCGCGGCAATGCTATGTGGTGCTTCATGAGGCGTGGCACTCCACCAGCCGGCTGAACGAGCACAATTTCGATTATCCCTGGGAAGAGTCCACCGGGCGCGTAGTGGGCCTTTTCGGCGGGATCGAACTGGCTAAAGAACTCGGCGATGATGAGCTTTTGAAAGAGTGTGTCGACCAGGAAACCGCATGGGCCATGTTTGCTGATTTTGTCAACGCGGCTCATGAGCAATTGAGCAAAGCCTTTCAGCAGAACACCGCACCGGAAGAGATTGCGAAAATCAAAAAAGAGCTCAATAAGGAAGCCGCTGTGTTACACCGCAAGATGCCTGAATCCTGGGAAAAGAGCGAACTGGACAAAGAGATCAACAACGCCGTTATCATGCGCTACTACTCATATACGGTTCATTACCCATTGGCCAAAAAGATCTATGAAGAGGAAGAGAACGTGAAGCACGCCATGGCCCGTTTTGTGGGTGAAGCCGGCCAATTGGGAATGAAACAATAAAATTCTCTTCAAATATTTTATTATTCTGTTATTGTTTAGGGGCTCTATCATATTTTTAACCTTTTTACAAAGGAGGAACAATGACAGGAGGAGGAGCTGCAGCTGCTGCCGCAGCAGCTATTGCCAACGCCATCAAGGCATCAGGCGCTATCGTCGAAGTGCATGAAGAGGACTTTCTTCTTATTTTGGGAAAGACAGAAAGACCCCTGGTTGTCTTCAGCACCCCGTCGTTCTGGTCCAGAAAATATCAGTACATGACCTCATATCAGGGATTTGTCTTTTATACGAAGGCTAAAGAGATGATACATCTCCCCGGCCGGGCCGAGATCATTCAGTCTGCAAAGATCTGGACCCCGAATACGTAAGCCGAGTCCCGGGAGCTATTCAATGAGAACCCTGACGATATAAGTTCCTTTTTTGCCGTTCAGCTCTAATCCATGGGTAAGAAGCAGGAGCTTATTCCCGTCAAAGCCGAGGATTTGATAGCCCGATGATGATGAAGGGATTTGAGGGCTTTTGATTTGTATCAGCCATTTCCCTGTCTCTTTATCAAAGATGTCGATCTCGTTTTCAACAGTGATGTTTTTCCAAATAGAGTCTTCTGAGTGGATTTTTGTTTCATCCACCACACGGCCTCGCCCCACAGAGGCTACAATAAAAGAATCATTCACCAAGAGATCCCAAATCAGATGTCGCCCTTCGGTGACAAAAATATCTTTTTTACGGTAATAGTTGACTTTTCCTTTGAAGGCCTTGAAGGGGCGTGTGATGACTTTCAAGGAGTTCAATCGGGAATCGAACTTTTCAACCCGAAAGGGGGAATTTGCATAGCCAAAGTAGAGATATTCTCCGTCTGAAATCATGCATCCTCCTAAATAGGGGTCTTGATGCCGGATCTCTCTTCGGGCGGAGTTGTATACTTTTTCTGCCAAAAGAGTCCCGTCCTTAGAAAAAGACACAAGAAGCGAGCCTTCAAAGGGGTGGAAGAGATAGGCTCCGTCGACCTGTTGAAAAGATACCGTTATCGGAAGAGTGGGAAGGTTGGCAACGTCGATGAAATCTCCCGAAAGAGAGAAGAGGCTCACTCGCTGCATCATGTCATCATAGATGGAGATAAGGTCATCTGTGATGTGAAGAGCAGAAAATGTGGCGATCTCTCCCGGGCCCTTACCGTATCCGATTTCAATAAATCGCTCTTCTTTCAAGTTCGTGTCAGAAAAAGTGATGCGCCATTTTTCACCTACAGGGCCGGCAAAATAAATCGCGTCGCCGTTTGAGCCGGCATACCAGAAAGGAATATCTATGTTTTTATAGGTGACTTCTGCAACATCGTCATAGGCCTTCTGAGGCTCGGTTGAATGGATTTGATGAGGATGTTCCACTCTCTTTTGGCAGGAGAATGTGAAGAGTATAAAAAGACAGACGATATAACGCATAATGGCTCCTTTCGCACTGTTTTTCTTCAAATAAAAGATGTGATTCACGATAATGTATCATATGAGTGAAAAAGAGTAAATGGAAAAACGACGAAGAGGAGAGCAAAAGGCCCGCACTCAAGGGAAATTCCCTTGAGTGCGGGAAACACTATGCTGGCCGCTTATCGTGTAAGTTTCATCTCAGTAAAGGGTTGATTATCCACGATGATTTTAATCATATCGCCTTTTTTCAGCTGTTTTGCTGTTGCTTTGAGATCCAGGGTATAGGTGCTGTCCAGATTATCCGTCAATTCCATACGTTTTCCGTCAATATTGATGACAGAGATCGTGTGTCCCGGGCCCATAAAGTTACCGAAACGGTCTTTAGGAGCGATCGTCAATTGATATTTGTTTTCTCTTTTTGTCAAAGAGAGGGCTTTCAGGTCTTTAACAGAATAACGAGGGTCGATGTCCACTTTACTTTGGAATGTCTTTGTCCATTCACGTGTTGTCTTTTTCCCGTTGATCTCTGCATTGACTACAATACGGAGATTATAAAGTCCCGGAACTTTTGTGTTCATGAGAGTGGCCGAATAGATGCCGTCGCCTTTTTTCAGGTCTCCGTGGGTTCCGTCATCATAAAGTCGGACGATTTCTTGGGTTCTGGGCATAAAATTAGCTCCCAGTTTCTTTTGAAGGGTCTCCGTCTTAAGCTGAAGGGGAGTTCGATCGGATGCTGCAAGAGTTTTTGCCATTGTTACTTTTGAAAGCTTAACAGGATTATAACGAAGAATATTTCCCAGCCCCTTTTCCGGCCTGTCAAGATAGGCCTTGACAACGGCATTCTTAAGCATTTTCCCCCGATGTCCTAATTTGACTTGAATCAAATTCCGGTTTCCGGTCAGAACCCAGGGATTGTCCAGGCCCACTGTCATTTTAGCCCCTTCTTTTGCCAGAACAGAAGCCGAAAGGCGAACCTTCTTCCCGGTAGGAAGGCTCCACGCCTTGCCTTTCATCTGCATCGTCCACGTGCCGTTCCGGCGGGCGGAGGGTATTTTGCTGAGATCAAACTTAAAGAAAGCATAGCGGGGTTTCCCCTCAAAGGTGTAGGCCGTTGCTGAGGGATTGGCTGCGTAGATATGTCCGTCAGGGGCTTTCACTGTGAATTCCACGGCGTTGTCGTAATCCGACCAGTAGACGGTGAAAATCACCTGTTTGTCTTCGCTGCACACTGATGAGGCCAGAGTCGTTTGCTGATTCGCACTGACTTCGAAAATAGGATCATTGACCACACTCCATTCTGCGGCTTCACAGAGAACTTCAATAAAATATTTACGGAAGATGAGGTCATCGTCGGTGATGCGGTAATCTCCTCCTGTGGCATTAGCCAGGTTTATGAGTTTTGTTTCATTGATGTTGGAGCTGTAACCCAAGCCCAGGGGGTAAACCGCTACATTCTGGTCGATGAGGTCCGGTTGGACGTCGGCGATCCAAGGTGTCTGATTTTCCATACCGTCGGTGACCAGCAAAACCACACGCCGATGCTCTGCATTGCCGTTTGTTATAAACTGATCTACAGCATGGGTCAATCCGGATCCAATAGCGGTGAGATTGGTGGAGGAGAGGCCGTCGATGATCGTATGGATTCCCGGCTTAGAAGCATCTGTAAAGGGTTGCAGAGGATAGGGCGTGGAGGCTGTCGTGCTGAATTTGACAAGGCCGAATTGATGATTACCGTCGCCGGCCATCATATCCACAAAGTGATGAGAAGCTTCTTTGAGTATGTCAATTTTTCGATCGGTATTTGATGACGATGTATAGCCGCTCATGCTTCCTGAATGATCCAGTACAGGGACAATATCCACATCGGAAGTCTTGTATGTGGTGAAAAGAGATAAACTCGGATCGCCGTAGAGATTGTAATCCATGTTATTCATCCAGATGCCGCTCCCGCTTTTCATGGCAAAAAGGGATTGTCCGGCGGTGACCCCGCCAAGAATCCCTTTTGTATAAAAATAAGCCATGGTCTGATTAATTCCCCAGGAAAGATACATATCATCATAGGTACCCGGAGCATACCAGGAGACGCGGGAAGCGGAGACCGTAGCGACGGCGCCCTCTTTGAGAAGTGAATAACCCAAGTTGTTACTGGCTTCAGGCCGTCCGTTATGACAGGATGATTGATAGGTAAAAGAAGGACGGGTGTCATCCAAAGATGTACAAGAGGCCGTATTAAACACACTGCTGGCGCTTGTCCACCCGCCGTGTGTAAACCATGTCATCATTCCGTATCCGTTGGGCCATTCTGCTGTGACATTGGCTACAGTGCAGGGTGTGGATTCCGGGGCCGGCGTGAGGCCGTAATCTTCATCATAGATCCTGAAATAACCCAGCCCTGCAGGGACGGCCGCATCGTCTTTGATGTTTTCACCGACATCATACCCCGGAGTGGAGTCATCCGACGGTTTCATAGCCAGAATAATGCGTCTGCGCCAATCGGGGATCTCTGTGACCGTCTCATAAGAGATGGTTTTATTCAGAATTGCGTCTAAATCGGCATAATTGTTATTGTAGACCGGAATGCGCCCGACATAGAGATCCTGAGTAAAATCGAGCCCTCCGGGGCCGTTATCCCCTGTTCCCCACCTGAAATAGAAAGAACTGTCGACCTGGGCGAAGACAGAATCAGTGAGAAGGGCATCATTGAAATATTCGCCGCTGAGCCCCCCGGCTACATAAGAGCCTCCTGAGAGGTGATAGAGTTTGTCTGCGGGAAGGGAGACAATCGAGCCTCCGGGTTCACGCCACCGGATGACAAGCATACCGTCACCGGTCAAGTCAAAATATTCGATCTCAATATCATGCATTCCCGCTGTCAGAGCAATGGACCCCGAATCATTTGTGGGAAGATGGGGAGTCCAGTTGTCGATGACAAGGGTTCCGTTGATCCGCAGACGCACTCCTTCGTCACTGTATGTATAAAAAGAGTAGTTTCCGTCTGCGGCGGCTTCGATTCTCCCTGTCCAGCGGATGGAGAATGTATCGGGATCAATGGAGGGATCAGGCGATGTGGGATTTGTGGTTGATATGTCTTCTCCGAAAAATCCGTCACCGTCCACATCCCAATTCCCGGTGAGGTTGGCATAGAAATGATCTGTGGGGGATTCCTGATAAGAGGGGGAGAATCTGTGAGGCCAGCACATTTTCATCGGGATGTCGCCTACACTGTCTGCAGGATCTGAAGGATCATCAGGATCGGGATCTCCGATAAGAAGCACCCATTTGATTCCCAAATCGATATAATTATCCATAAGCCATTGGCGGATCTTTTCTGCAGTCCCGTTGGGTGCCTGGCCCACAAGGGGGCCGAAATCGTTCTCAGTAACAATGCGGACATTATGACCTAAATATGTTTTATGATCGACAAAATCACTGAGTGCTGTACTGTTGCTGACGATGCCATTGGTGGTGATAATTACATAGTCGGCGTCTCCTACAGCGGGGAGAGGCTTCAGGTCTCCCGGCTGGTACCATTTAAGCTCTTCGATCTGCTTAAAGTTGATAAAACGCTGTTTCGCTTCATTATCCAGAACCGTGTCCCGGAGAAGTTTGACAGGAACCGGTGCTTTCAGGCGACGGTAAGAGAGAGTGACCCGCGCGGATTGAATAATTGACAGCTTGCCGGTTTGGGGTGAATAGCGAACGGGAGAAAAGCGGACATTAACAAATTTCCATTTTCGCATTTGAGCGAAGGACTCCAATGTCACAGGATGGACGGGAAAAAGAGGAGACTCTTTATAGACCTTAAGATTTCGGCCTTCGAAAATGGTCTTGGGTTCTCCCCAAAATTTGATGATCTCTCCTTTTTCATCTTGCGTCTGAAGAGGAGGGGCGGGCTTGATCGTAAATGTTCCCGGGATGGCCGCTGATTTAAGGATTTCATAGTGTAAGGTCACTGACTTCGGGTCGACATCCGGAGGGAGCGCCGCTTCGTATGTTGTAAAAGGGAGCATCGGGTCTCCCGGGGAAAGAGTCTGATCATAACCCTTGATCTCCACCAGAGTGTACTCTTTTAACTCTTTTAGTGAATACCGTGGAGCAGCACAGGTAAACGTGATTCTTTCCGGCAGAGTTTCCACAGCTTTGATGTCGGATAGCTGCGGCCTCAGAACAAAAGGTTTTTTTTCGATCAGCAGCTTTTGTGAAAAAGCTTGCGGCAAAAAGAGAGCCATACACCATAATAACAACAGAATAGACTTCCCATACACACTTCGTCTCATACATTTACCTCCTTTTGGTAAAAGTTAAATAAAGGTGGAATAAAAAACAATCACATTTGTAATTATTACAATTTCAAATTTGATGATTGTCTCTCAATATGCGGATATTTTACTATCCCGTCAAGATATAAAAATGTTTATTTGAAGAAAAATAAATTGAATTTAAATTTTAGCTGAATATGGCAAGCATAGTTGTTAGTGCTGTTCCTACCCAGACGGGTTTATTCCAGTCCCAAATACGACGGCCGTTGAAGCAGGTAAAGGGAAAGAAGATGAAGAGCGCGTCGAAAAGAAGGAATGTCTTTCCATAGGAAGTGATATAACGGAGCGTGTCATTGAGAAGATTTACCCATTGTGATGAAAAGGTTTGTCCCATCAGAGTCCCGGGAGCCCATGAGCTAAGCAGGTGGCAGAGGATCGCAGAAGATCCTATGAGAAAAAGAAGGGACAAGACACCCGCAAAAGCTATGGGGCCCAGGCGGGGAAGCTCTTGGGTATAATGCCATTTGTTTTTATCCGGATATAGTCCTCCGGAGACGGGATACAGGATCCCCGGAACAAAAAGGGATAACACAAAGAAAAGGAAAAATCCTGATTCCCACGCCCGGAAACGGACGTTCAACCCCATAAAAAAAGCAGTTCCTTTCATAGCCAGGTAACGGAAGCCGAAAAGAGAAAGAAGGGCAAGGAAAAGGGCAACAGCTGCAGGTGATGATTTGGCGAGGAACAAGCGGGAGAGGGTTATCAGCGTTCCCGATAACAGAAGTGTTCCCCACCATTGAAGGGCCGAAGAATCTTTCTTTCCCGTGGTCGGACGAGCCCACAGGAAATGACCGATATCCAGATAATGAAAAATATGGAGCCAGAGGAAAAACGTGTGAAGGCCGAAGCGTTTGAGTTGAGCCCCCGGAGAGAGGATATCAAAACCTCTGGAAGCTAAAAGATTGCTTGAAGAGGTGTTATGGCCTTCAATGCAGCCGAGGATCTCGGTACATTTTTCCTCTTCCAGAATACGTATTCCCGCATCATAAAGCAAGCGTCCGACACCTTCTCCCCGGGCCTCAGGGTGTACAAAACCCCAATAAAGAAGGCCTATTTTTCTTTTTTTGGAAAGATAAAAAGTTTTGAGAACAATGGCACCTTGCAGTGCGCCGTCTTTTTCTGCTACGAATACTTTGGATGTGAAGGAAAAAAAAAGTTGCTGAATCAACGGAAAAGAGCGCTTCATCAGGGAATAAACTTTCTTTTTTTCACATTTTTCCATCGGGCGTATGCAGATCTCTCTTTTTGATGCCATGGGGCCTCCTTTTCTCTTCTATTATACGGCGGGAAAAGGAGAAAAGCACATTGTTTTCCGACGAAAGCCCGTATTATCCGATAAGCGGGAGAAATAAAGGCCCCAACGAGGAACATTTTTTCCGGGCAGGGGAAGAAAGCCTTTTCATAGGCTGATAATCCGTTATACTTAAAAGAAGGCATTCATTTCAGACAAAGGAGAGTCTATGAAAAAGATTGTATTGGTGTTGATAGCTGCAGTGTTGTTAATAGGCGTGGTTGCAGGAAAAGAAAAAAAAGAGTCCCTCAAAGATGATGAAAAAAGGCCTCAGATCATTGATTGTATATGGGGCATCAAAAAGGAGTTTACTGAGATCGAGCGGCGATTTTTGAAGGATTTGACCTATTATGAAAAAAAAGAGTTCGAATCCCGTATGGGGCGGATCGATTCCTTCCTCAACCAGATTGAAAAAGCAACGTTAAAAAATAAAGAAGGTGGGGTTTCTGATCAGGACACAGGAACGAAAATCCGGGAGCAGGGGATGGAAGAAGATGTCTTTAAAAAGAATGTAGAATATTTAACGAATAATTGTAAATTTGATAAAGACAGGATCCCCTTTATGGACATGATGGTATCAGGGCGTAGGATCACAGCGGAGCAGGCGGCCTTTTTGCTGAGAGAGATCAAAATGGATTCGCGCCGCGTGGAAGCCTTTAAGCTTCTTTATCCCAAAATCATTGATAAAGAGAAAACCTACTATCTCTTGGAGGCCTTTACATTTCAAAAAAATCGTGAAGAAGCTGAAGAGTTTATGAAAAGCCGGGAAAAAGAATAGAAAAGCGCAGAAATACACAGTATCGGCTCTTTTAAAGCTTAGCGGATGCTTTAGGGAGCTTGTGCATTCTAAAAAGGAACAGACTATTGATTATTTGAATGCAATAGGATATATTAGAAAAAATAACAAGGAGGAAATATGAAAAAGATAAGCTTGACCATTGTCATGGTTGTGATGTCTTTGTTCATGATTTCATGTTCGGAAACGACTATCCGCGATTTGCTGGATAATGAGTTGAACGGCCCGAACGAGTATTACGAGATGATGGACGGATACTGGGTCACAATAGGCGGTTCACTCAATAGCCCGGCACTGGATCTTTATGCGGAATTGATCTCTGTCGCCGGTATGCTGGATGAGTTTTACGGGAATGCCGAGTGGGACGGTGAAAACAGCCGCTGGGTCTACCAATATTCTAATGAGACCGTGGTGACTACCGTCTATATCATGGCCGGCAGTGAAAGCGGCGAGTTTGATGTGGAATGGACCGTTTTTGACGGTGAAACCCTGCTTTGGGAGGGATCCGGCTCTTATCATACAGGAAGCAAGAGCTTGAAAACCCTCTTTACCACATCAGGCCGAAAAATTTGGCTTCAAACGGTCAAGTCCACAGACGATACAGGTTATTTCACCTATATTGCCTACGAAGACCTGACTGTTCCTTTTGCTCCTGAAGTCTACGCCCCCTCTTTCTTCATTGCCAAGATCTGGGCAAAAACAGACCTCACGGAGATAAAAGGGCGTGTGATCGACTCTTATCCTGCAGATAGTCCTTTTGAGACCTTCACAGCAGCTGCAGTCGAGATCTACGACAATCCGCCCACCGATTGGGATAGCTGGAATACTATGCCGTCAGCCAATTGGTATTATTTCAACTATGTATCAGGAGTCGGGCTTAGCCAAGGTTGGGCTTCTCCTGCATTGTAAGAGGAGTTGACTATTAAAGGGGCGTATCTTTCGCCCCTTTTTTTCTCTTTTTCCATATTGCGAAATATCCAGAGGTCGATTATAATGGGCTTATGTTGCCTTTTTCGCTGGAAGTCCATGACCCTATCCTGATTTTTGCCATTGTCATGGCGTTGACCCTTATTTCTCCGAAGATCGCATCGGTCATCAAAATTCCTACCATTATCGGCCTTATTGGTGCCGGAGTGATTTTTGGGCCGCATGTTTTAGGTGTTTTGCCTGAGCATGAATTGATCGAGGCCCTCAGCGAGATCGGTTTACTGTATATCATGTTCATTTCAGGGTTGGAAATAGATCTTCATCAACTCAATAAGCATTTTCATCACAGTTTGATCTTCGGCCTTTTGACCTTTTCCATTCCGCTCCTGCTGGGGACGACATCTGCGATGATGATCCTTTCAATGACCTTTACGGCAGGTATTCTTCTGGCCAGCATGTTTTCTTCCCATACGTTGGTCACTTATCCTGTTGCCAGCCGATTAGGCTTAAGCAAGACCCCGAGCACGACCTCTTCCATTGGAGCGACGGTGATCACTGATCTGCTGGCGTTTATCATCCTTGCGGTGATCTCCAGCTCCTATCATAAAGAGATCTCTTTGGTTTTCTGGGTTCATCTGGGGGGAGCGATCCTCCTCTATGTCGGGTTGATGATCTGGCTGATTCCTCTTGTCGGGCGATGGTATTTTAAAAATATTTCAGAGGATAACAACGTTGACTTTATTTTTATTTTTGCTGTTTTCTTTTTTTGTGCTTTCGGAGCCCGACTGGCCGGATTGGAGCCCATTATCGGCGCTTTTATTGCGGGCCTGACATTGAATTCTCTGATTCCGGAAAACAGTCTATTAATGAATCGCATCTCGTTTGTGGGGGACAGCCTCTTTATTCCCTTTTTTCTTATTTCCGTGGGGATGCTCGTCAATATCTCTCTGCTTTTCTCTGATCTGAAGACATGGATCGTTATTCTCCTTATGGTGATTGTAGCGTTGATTTCAAAATTGATCGCGGCTTTACTGACGTCAAAAATATTAAAATATTCAAAGCTGGAGTCGTATTATATTTACGGCCTCACGGTCAATCAGGCAGCAGCGACTTTGGCTGCTGTTTTGATCGGATATAATATCGAGCTTTTCGATGATGCTGTTGTGACCGGGACCATTGTTATGATTGCCGTAACCTGTTTTGTCGGAGCGGTCATCACGGAAAAAGCCGGCCGTCGCTTAGTCCTTGAAGAGGAAAAACAGCCCTTTGAAGTCTTGGATAAGCCCCAGCGGATTTCCGTTCTGATCTCGTCATCGGAAAGCGCTGATCAGCTGATTTATTTTGCCATGCTGATGCGACGCAGATCATCTCATGAGCCGCTGTTTCCTTTCAATGTTGTTCAAGGGGCAGGAGATATTGAGGAAAAGGTAGCGAAAGCAGAAAAATTGTTGTCAAACGCTACGGTTCACGCTCTCGCTTCCAATATTCCCGTGAATCCCATTGTCCGCGTGGATACGAACTTTGTCAGTGCGGTGAAAAGAGCCGTATCCGAAATCCGCATATCGACCATTGTCATGGAAGCGAAGACAAAGAATAATGCGTTTGCTCCTTATATTTCAAAAAAGATCAATGCTCTTTTAACAAGTTCAAATCAGATGCTGGTAGTTTTACACCCGGTTGAACATTTTAATGCCACAAGGCGTTTGTTAATCATCGTTCCGCCTCTGGTTGAAAATGTCTCGGGCCTTGAGGCTCCCATGACCAGTGTCAAACAGTTGGCTGCCCAGCTCAGTGTTCCTGTGGCCGTTTATGGCGTGAAGCAGTCTATAGAACGCATTCTCCCTTATATGGATTCCATTCAGCCGTCAGCCAGAATAGAAAGCAAAAGTTTAGAAAAGTGGGAAGAGTTGATTCCCGTATTGGATGCAGAGAGAAAAGAGGGAGATATGATCGGAATCTTCAGCGCCCGTCCCGGCCAGATTGCTTGGAGACCGGCACTCAACAGGCTTCCTCAGGTCTTGATCACACATTTCCCCAAAACAAGCCTGGCCCTCTTTTATGCTCCGACTTATATTGAGCATGATTACAAAAACCTTTTCCTTTCGCGAAATCTTTTGAATTTGTTTACGGAAGAGACGACTTATTTTACAAAAAAGGGAATCTCCTTAGATACCTGTTTGGAAGAGCTTCTTTTACGCCGCTTTTCAACAGAGAAGAGTGAGAAGATCAAGGCCCATTTATCACGCGATCAATACGAAGCCCTGGTAGAACTGAAGCCCGGAATCATTCTTTTGCATTCTCATACCGAAGAAGTAAATATGCCTGTTATTCTTATGGGGGCTTCAACCGGCGGCATTGATGCAGAGCGATTACGTGCCCCGGCCCATACCGTTTTTATTCTTCTTTCTCCTGCCGTTATGCCGCCGGAAGAACATTTGAAACTCCTGGCGCTTATTGCTTCTTTTTTACAGCCTGATGAAATCGCCGAAGCACTGAAGACCTCTTCATCTTTGTCGGATCTTCGAAAGAAGATCGCCACACAGGGTTAACGAGTCCCCCGGCGAGCTGCTGTCTTTCAATCTTGGCTTGCAATGATGCTCAAATCATTTAAAATGAATAAGATATGATAAGAAAAGTGATAGGTATTATTATGATTTCAGCCGGCGGCTTGGGGTTGAT
>DSCS01000046.1 GCA_011048995.1 Bacillota bacterium | reverse complement strand
TTTGAACGAAAAGCGTCTTCGATCTCTTTGATAAAGAGATAATAAGAATATCCCCGGGTCAATTCGCTGTATACATGGATCCCGCCCAAAGCCGAACGGGCCCTTGCCATGGCAAAATCAAGACCGCTGCTTCTTAACCGGCGTTCCATCTGTGTCTTTTCATTTTCCAATAAAACCCTGAACCTGTCCGCAGACTGAAAATCTGACCTGCTCAGAACTTCTCCCAGCAGTTTCATGGCCGCGCTTCCTTCTCGTTCAAGAGCTTTAAACGAGACCGTAAAATGAACATTCCATTGGGACATATCCTGCTCATTGAGTGTTTGGGAGACATTAAAGGAAAGTCCTCCGGTATGATGATCCAAAGCCATGGAAAGGCCCTGATAATCCCTCTCCCCTGCCCCGATTTTACCCAAAAGACGGCTGAGTAATACTGCGGCCTGGAGATCCTCCCGGTCAAAATCAGCAATGTTAAAATAGAGTTCCCAATAGTAAATACCATGCGTATCTCCGGCATATGTCATGACCGGTATGTTTTTTATTGAAGCGCTGTCCCCTTCAGGAACAGCGATCTCAGGTTCAATATCCGATAAACTTAAGAGAGGGACTTTGCTTAAATCCTCTTCAGAATCGGGAGTTTCCTGATAAATCCTTAATGCTTCATTTTCCCGGTTGATCATTTCGATCTCTTCCTGAGAAAGAGAAGCCTGGATCTGTTCCAGCCGCTTTTGCTCCATAGCGTGAAGTTTCTCATTCATTTCCGGATCAGGGATCATGGTCAATGAAAGGACATGATCATTGTCAATAAAATGCTTCCGAAGGACCCGCTGCCAGATCGTTTTGTCCTTCCTTAACGTCTTCAAGGCCTTCTCAAATCTGAGCCCTTCAAAGGGCTTTTCGTGGGTGATCCAGGCTCTGGTGGTTTGAAACATATACCCCAGTCCCCTGGAAAAACGCGCCGAGGGCTCTCGGAGACGAAATTCCAGCCGGTTGATAATGGATGCCAACAGTGTCTCATCCATTCCTTTGTCCGCTATTTCAGCCATCATATGGTCAATTAAAGCGGCAAACGGCTTCTCACGCTCCTTATCTCCCCCGACAGCAATGAAACTCATGATAGGATAAGCAGACGGATAAAAAGAACTGTAAAAAAGTGTCCCGAACCCTTTTTCTTCCAGTTTTTTCTTGAGAGGGGATGCCGGTGTTCCCATAAGATACTCTTCGATAACAGTGAGGGCCAGCATTTCGACATTGTCATCAATTTTATTCATAAGATAATGATAAGAAAGATAGTCCTGATTCTCCACTTCCTTGTTTCCGCCCGGGTAAGAACGAACGACTGATCTTCTTTCGTCAAACCGTTTCTGCACAGGATAGTAAAAATCATTTTCCCTTTTATTATAATCGTTCAAATATTCTTTACTGATAAATCTCAGCTGCTCTTGTGTGTCCAGATCTCCATAAAGATAGATATAAGCATTGGAGGGATGATAAAAGGTCTTGTGAAAATCCACAAACATCTCTTGAGTCAATGAGGGAATATCCAGAGGATCCCCTCCTGAATTATTGGCATAAATAGTATCAGGCAACAGCTCTTGGGATATCGCATAATGCAGCGCTGACTCGGGAGAAGACATGGCTCCCTTCATCTCATTATAGACAATACCGTTATAACTCAGTTTTCGGTTTTCAGGATCCCACTCATAACGCCATCCCTCCTGTTTCAAAATACGTTCGTCCTCAAGCAGGGCCGGATGAAAGACGCCGTCCAAATAGACATTCATTAAGTTATAAAAATCCTTTTTATTCTTGCTGGCAATGGGATACATCGTCATATCGCTTGATGTCATAGCATTTAAAAAAGTGCGTAAAGACCCCTTCCTCATAATATCAAAGGGGCTTTTCACAGGGAAGCGTTCAGAACCGCAAAGAACAGAATGTTCCATGATATGGGCGACCCCGGTATTATCCTGAGGCAAAGTCCGAAAAGAGATACTGAAGACATTGTTCTTGTCATCATTAATCAATTTAAGCAGACGAGCCCCGCTTTTTTCATGCGTAAAAACAAGCCCTAAAACTTTGGCTTCTTCAATGTACTCTTTTTCTATGAGTCGAAATCCTTCATAAACATTCCCGATTTTGAAGTCGCTTTTTTCTTCTAAAGCAAAAAGGGAAAATACGAGAGTACAGACAACAACAATCATAACCATCCATTTTTTATTCATCGATGACCTCCGTGTTTTCTTACTTATACGCATTACGAAAGGATTTGTTTCGCATTTAGAAATATTTTAGCACATTTCTTATAGAAAAAAAGATAAAAAAAACGGCCCCGAAGGGCCGCTTCCTCATTACATTTCGATGATCTCGACAGGAATGCCCGCCTCTTCGAACTGAGGCACGATCTGATCCTTGTCACCTAAGATCACTGTCATAAAATGCTCGGGATCCAGGTTCTTCTCAAATTCACGCTGAGCAGTTGCGGCATCAATACTGTTGTACTTTTGAATCATCTCATTGATCCTATCGGCGCTTTCGTTCCATATTTCCACATTCAAAACGACAGATTCGAGAACGTCAATACTCTCCACGTAAAACTTCGGCATCAGGGCATTAAAGAAATTGACTGTTTTAAACAGCTCTTCGTCTGTAATAGGCTTGACGCGGTTCAAGATGTCATTCATCTCCCTGATCACCGTTTGATAAGTATCCAGGGCTTTGTCGGGCTCCACATCCGTTGTCACTGCATACTCGCCTCCCAGTTTATTAGCATTGTAACCGGCCCGGGCATCATAAGCATACCCTTTTTCGACTCGCAGTGTATCCATAAGACGGCATTCGAAAGAGCCGCTTCCGTAGACCATATTCGCCATGCGGAACGAAGTTTCTTCAGGATAATCCCTTGAGAAAAGGTCAAAGCCCATTTTGATCTTTGCCTGAGTCGCCGTTTTTTTATGGATGATATAGATTTTCCCGTATTTGTCTTTCGGCGCGAGGCTTTTTTGATGAGGTAAGGTCAACGGTGCTTTTTCCCATTGACTGAAGGCTTTTTTTATCTCCTTTTTCATTTCTTTTATTGAAAAATCACCGGAAAAAACCAAAACTGTCATGTTCGGTGCGATTGTTGCACGGTAATACTCCATTAATTTCTCCGGAGAATAATTCTGCACAGCATTTGTAACAAGGTCGATGTCCGAATCATACCCGTAAGGGTGATCTCCATACATGTACCGATAGAAGATCATATCCACTAAAACAGGGTCCTGAGAACGGGCCATGCTTAACCCTTGATAAAGCTCCATCAGTTTGCGCTGATAATAATCTGCATCAAATTTCGGATTCATCAGGACATCAGATATCAGATCCAGAAGATATCCGCTATCCTCGATCAACGCATTACCGTTTAAAGTAAAATAATCCCGTTTCACACCCATACCGAAAGAGAGCCCGTGAAGTTCTTTAAAACGGTCCATCTCCTGTTGAGTCCTATTGGCTGTTCCCGTTTTCATGAGATCTGTCATAAAGTCGCTTATTCCGGCAATATCCTGCCGTTCATGTGCCCGGCCACCTTTAATAAAGCCGGCCATTTCTATAATAGGCAGCGAATGGTCTTCCACAAGATAGACAGTTAACCCGTTGTTCAATACGAAACGCTCATAATCCGGGATCTTGATTTCAGGGACTTTATTGACGCTTTGAGCCAAATCATCAAACAGCTCAGGAGAAAATTGGACTTCAGCCCGGACTGCAGGAATGAAAAAAGCTAACGCTATAATGAATACAATATATCTTTTCATAGCTATCCTTCCTTATTTTCCTTCGGGGACGACAAATCCCACAGTTCTCTTTGTAGAAACAAGATATTTTTCGGCCGCATCCTTAATATCTTCACCGGTAAGGTGTGATAAGCTTTCATACTGCTCCTTATACAGACCGGGGTTATCAAACCGAAGCGTATTAATAGCCAGCAAAGAGGCAAATGAGCCTTTACTCTTCAGGCTGAAGATACGGGATTTTAAAACAGATTTTTTCACAGCCGCCAGCTCTTCCTCAGTTACACCCTCCTGAATAAGGCGTGTTATTTCAGCATCGAAGGAATCTTTTACCGATTCCATACTATCCACCGACATAGGAATCAGGAAGACAAAAAGATAGCCGGGATCCCTGACAGACAAGAGGAAACTTCCCGCCTGCATAATCATTTTCTTTTCATTCTTTAATACGGAATTTATGCGTGATGTCGCATTATTGACCAAAACAGCGTTCAAGGCTTCTAAAGCCACGATATCCTCATGATCCCCTTCAGGGATTTTATAAATCATCCCGATAAGGGGGACCTGGGTCTCTTTTTCAAGCTTCAAAAAACGCTCTTCAGTCTGATCAGGCTCTGTGACACCCAGACGAGTCACGTCCTGGGGCTCATAACTTCCGAAATACTTCCGGGCCATAGCAAAGACTTCTTTGGAATCAACGTCTCCTGAAACGGTGATGACTGCATTGTTCGGGGCATAATACTGCATATAATAGGCCCGCATATCGTCAACAGTGTAGTTGTGAATCGACTCCATCCACCCGATGATAGAATGATGCAGCGGATGCTCGGTGAAAGCCGCCGCCTGGATCTCTTCCATGGAAGACATGAAGAAATTGTTTTCCATGCGCATCCTGCGCTCCTGGGCAACCACCTGCTGTTCTCTGCCAAACTCTTCCGGATCAATTTTTAAATTCCTCATCCGATCAGCTTCAATAGCCATGGCCAACTCCAATTTGGCCGAAGGCAGTTCTTCTTCATACATCGTAAAATCATAATAGGTTCCGGCATTGGCCCAGCCGCCCACCTGTTTTGTCAGGTGATGGACTTTGTCTTTACCCAGGCTTTCAGTCCCCAGAAACATCGTATGTTCCAGCATATGAGAAATACCTGAAATCCGTTCGGGTTCGTCAATCGATCCGACATTATACCATATTTCAAATTTGACCAAGGGAACGGCATGATCTTCCACGACGTAGATCTTCAGGCCGTTGTCCAGTTCATAGTAGTCATAGGCAATCTCCGGAATCTCAATGACAGCGGAATCGGTTTTGGTCTGTGTACCCGTACACCCTGCCGTTATCATCAATAATCCCAGAATCATAAAAACAACACTTCTTCTCTTCATAGAGCCTCCTTTGAATGGTTCTACTCTTTTATACGCATGCCGAATCTTTTGTTGCAGTTTTTTTTTTAAAGTCCCCGCTCCTCTTTATATTGTTTTAAAATATCGAGGACAGCGTCAATATCCTCCGCCGTATGATCCCCGTTGACCTGAAAACGGATCTCTTCATCGCCTTTGGGAACCACGGGAAAATTCAACCCTGTGGCTAGAACACCTTTGCCTGTTAAATAGTTCACCAGTTCGGCGGTTTTTTTTGTATCCCGCACAAGTAGGGGGACGACAGGATGCTCACCGGGCAATGTCTCATACCCTAAAGAGAGCAATCCGTCTTTAAACTTTCCGGTCATCGCCCTTAAATGGGCTAACCGTTCTTTTCCTTCCGGGCTTTCAAGGATATCCAACACCTTAAAAGCGGCAGCTGCCTCAGAACAGGTGATGGGATTGGAATAGATATACATCGGGGTCGTCTCTCGGAAATAGTCGATGATTGTCTTTCCGGCTACGACATACCCCCCGTTGACGCCAAAGGCTTTTCCCAGGGTGCCAATGAGGATATCCACATGCGCACCGGTATACTCCTCTGTCCCCCGGCCTGTCTCTCCGAATCCGCCCACACCATGAGAATCATCGGCAATAGAGATGACACCCTCCTCAAAACGGCTGTCAAAGGCTTGGCAAAGGGATGTGAGTTCTTTTAAAGGGCTGTGGTCGCCACGCATACTGAAAATCCCGTCTGTGATCACCAGAGCCCGTTTCGCTTTTCCTGCGGCTTCACTGAGTTTGGCTTCCAGGTCATTCATGTCATTATGCTTGAAAATAAGCTTCAGGGCCGGCCGCGAAAGGCGTAAAGCATTTATGATGCAGTTATGATTCAATTCATCGCTGATAACGGCCGTTTCCGGAGTCGTCAAAGGGACAATGACTCCCATGCTCGTCACATAGGCTGAACTGAGGATCATACAGGCTTCCCGGCCGTGAAAATCGGCCAGCCTTTTTTCCAATTCGACATGGGGCTTGTGTGTACCGCTGATAAAACGGACAGCGCCCGGCCCGACTCCGTATTGACGGGCAGCTTTCTCTTCTGCTTCGATCACATCCGGGTGCATGGAAAGCCCTAAATAGGAATTAGCATTCATCTTAATAAATTCTTTGGATCCGGCCCCTTCTAAAAGATAGCGCGGGCCACGCCCTCCCGCAGGAGGAAGGATGGAAACGATAACCTTCTCGTTCCCCTTTGAAGTCCCTTTTTCAACCAGCGATTCAATTTCTTTTTTTAAAACGGTATTGAGTTTATCCGTAGCCATAAAATCCTCCTCTTTAAAGCAACCCCATCACGATGGAATTCAATTTTGTCGCAGCATCATCGGCGCGGCTCAGCATAATAATCGGAGCTTTCCCCCCGACGACAAGGCCTCCAAAAGCACAGTCAGCTGTATACATCATCGCTTTGGCCATCAGATTCCCCGAGAGGACATCCGGGACAAGAAGGACATCAGCATGACCTGCCACCGACGAATCAAGCCCTTTGATTGCGGCTGCTTCCGGGGAAAGAGCATTGTCCAGCCCCAACGGGCCGTCAATAACGCATCCTTTGATCTGGCCTCTCCGGCTCATACCGGACAAAAGAGCCGCGTCTAAAGTCGCTTGTGTTTTAGGGTTAACGGTTTCCACATGCGCTACAGCGGCAATACGGGGATTATCCCATCCCAATCTGAACGCATATTCCACGGCATTATTTATAATCATCACTTTGTCCTGAAGATCCGGGGCCAAAACCATCCCGCTGTCAGTGATCATGATCAAACGGCCGATACGTTTTGCTTCCATGAGGACAATATGGCTGAGAAGGGATCCGGAGCGCAAACCGTGTTCTTCATCAAGAGCGGCTTTCAGGAAAACAGCAGTCGACAGCTTTCCTTTCATCAAGGCATCGGCCTCTCCGGAAGCAACCAAAGAGGCGCTTTTCAATGCGCCTTCGCTCTCGCCGGGAGCATGGACGATCTCATACTCACTTTTTTCGGCTCCCGCTTCTTCCAGAGAAAAGATTATTTTTTCCCGGTCTCCTACAAGAATAGAACGGGCCAAGCCTTTGCGCCGGGCCTCCTCTAAAGCGATGACAGCTTCTTTCCCGTAAGGGTGCGCCACAGCTAAGCATCTCTTTTTCCCTTTGACCTGCTCAAAGAGTTCGGAAAAAGTCTTCACTTTGTCTCCTTATCATTTCATTTTTTCAAAAAAGGTCTTATAGGCCTCATAACAGCTGTAAATGTCAATGACCGAAGCTAACTCAAAGGGGGCATGCATGGAAAGCAGCGCCGGGCCTGCGTCGACAACATCCATATTATATTCAGCCAAAAACTTAGCCACGGTGCCTCCGCCGCCCTCGTCGACTTTCCCTAATGTCCCGATCTGCCAGTCTACACCGTTTTCATCCCAGATACGGCGTACACGAGCCACAAACTCGGCGTCGGCATCGTTGGAGCCGCCTTTGCCGCCGGAGCCTGTATACTTTGTCAAAACAATTCCGTAACCCAGGCGTGGCGCATTCAAAGGATCATGAACCGATTTAAAGTTAGGGTTGATACCGGCGCCGACATCCGAGGAGAGCGCATGAGAACGCTCCAAAGCTTTTCGGAGAAGAAGGTCATTAAAACCGTTTTCCTGAAAGGCAATCAACTCGGAAAGAACCCGAAGGACAAACCAGGACTGCATCCCGGAGCGGCCTTCACTTCCGATCTCCTCCTTATCTGCCAGGAAATTGACAGCCGTATATTCCGGATCATCAATATTAAAAAGGGCCATAGAAGAGGTGTAGCCGCAAATCCTGTCATCATGGCCGAAAGCCCCTAACAGCCCTTTATCAAAACCGACCCAGCGGGCTGCCCCGGAAGGGACAAGCTGAAGTTCGGCAGAAATAAAGTCGGCCTCGGTCACTCCGTACTTTTCATGAAGGATCTCCAGGATAGAGATCTTGATCTTATTTTTGACTTTTTCATCAGCAACAGGTATTGACCCGCAGATCATATTCAGGTCTTCTCCCGTAAAACCGGTCAACAGTTTCTTTTCCCCCTGAATTTTTCGCGAAAGATGCGGGAGGACATCGGGAAAGGTCAAGACCCCTTCAGATTCATCTTCTCCCCAAACGACATCGATCTTCTGTCCGTCTTTTTTTATGATGACTCCGTGAACAGCCAAGGGAAGGTTCACCCATTGATATTTTTTTATCCCCCCGTAATAATGTGTCTTGACCATACAGTATTCTTCATCTTCATAGAGCGGATTCATTTTAAAATCAATATGGGGGACATCGACATGAGACGCGATGATGTTGACCCCTTCTGTGACGGGTTTCTGTCCTAAAACGATAAGAACAAGGTTTTTCTCCTGATTCACGTCATAAAACTTTTTATGTCCTTTTTTCTTTCCCAGTTCTTTCAAAGGCAAAAAACCCTTCTTTTCAGCCATAGCCGTAACTTCACGGACATTTTCTCTTTCTGTTTTGACATGTGACAGAAATCGGCGGTATTGTTCGCTAAACTGAAAGGCTTGTTTTTTTCCGTCAGTCCCCTTTTTTATCCAGCTGCTTTTCTTTTCGTTTAAAAGTTCTTTTTCCATTTTCTCATATTTTGTCATACTAACCTCCTTAAGGGTTCGGCCTGCGCCTATTATAAAGAGATAGCCCTTTTCGTCAAGTTTTTTATTTCGTATCAAGAAACATTAAGCCATAAAGCCGCCGCCGCTACAATAGCGGCCGCTGCAAAAAGGGGTATGGCCGCCGGGATCAAATACTTTCTGTAGAGGGCTGTCAGCTTGACGTTAAAAAAATCCAAGGTCAACACAAGGCAAAGATGGGTGGGAGAGAGTATGATCCCCACAAAGACCAGGGCATAAAGAGCCAGAATATGGAGTATTCCGAAATCGGGAAGAAGGGCCATAAAAACAGGAAATGCGATACTCACCCCCGCTACAGTCAAGCCTGTTGCAAATCCTACGACGAAGGGAAGAGCTAAAAAGAATAGATAAAGAAGCCAGGGAGTTATATTCCCGACGCTTCCGAAGATCTCTCCTTCCTGCACAATCGTTTTAAAAAACATCGCTCCGAAAATCAGAAGGAACATAGAAATGTAACGGATTTTCTTAAATGCAGACAAGAAGTCTTTGATAGGTATTTTTTCCAGGATCACAAAGAGAAGAATAGCGCATCCCAGACTGATAAGAATATTGATATGAAAAGCAGCATAAAGGATAATAAGCAGCAAAATCGGATAGATGATCCGCAGTAATCCCAGCCAATTGACCGCTCCGAAACGTAACGGGCCCCTGACATGCCTGATCATAAAAAACCCGGTCATGACCGTTAATAGAAAAAAGGGAATCATACCCAAAAAGACCGTGGAGAACCGTATGGGGATAAAGCCGTTCATGAAAAGGATAATTGCCGGATAAAGGGGCCATCCGAATTCCCAGACATGGCGAAACCAATAGTTGACAAAAGCTTTTTGTTCCCCATCCATTTTAAGGCTTTCCCCGATTTCGCCCACAAAAGGCGCTGATACCATAGCTCCTCCCGGCATGGGGATCATACCGATCAGCATCGCAGGAAAAACAAGGGCGCTTTTACTTTTCCCCATATGCCCCGATAAGGAGCGGATCCTTCCTTTTTTTTCCATAAGATTGAGTAGCAGGTAAATCAGATAAACGGTCAGGAGAAGCTGAATATTGTTCTCGTCTGACAGAGTAAGAACGGCAAAACGGGAAATCATATAATTGGGAATATGATAAGCAAAAAGACAAAGAAGCCCTGAAAAGACAAGGGCCAATCCGATATTAACCTTAATTTTGATCAGCAGAATCAGAAAAATGATGACCAAAAGAAATTTCAAAAAGATCATAATCGATCAGGCCCTTCTATAAAAAAAGCCCGGGAATCCCGGGCTTTTTTCGTATTAGACAAACAAAGCCAAAAAAACACCGGCAGCGATGGCTGACCCGATAACACCGGCCACATTAGGCGCCATGGCATGCATCAACAAGTGATTGTCTTTATCATACTGGCGGGCAAAATGCTGGACAACCCGCGCCGAATCCGGAACAGCCGAAACTCCGGCTGCCCCGATAAGAGGGTTGATCTTTCGTTTAAGAAAGAGATTCATGAGTTTCGCAAATAAAAGCCCTGAAGCCGTTGCTATAGCAAAAGAAATGGCTCCAAGCCCAAAGATCTTCAACGATTCCCATTTAATAAAATAGCTCGCCTGTGTGCTGGCCCCCACGGAGAAACCCAAAAGAATGGTCGCGATATCCAGGATCGCATTAGCTGCTGTTTTCGCCAAACGCTCTGTCACACCGCTCTCTTTAAGAAGGTTTCCAAACATCAGCATTCCCACCAATGGAATCGAACCCGGTGCAATAAGCGCAGCTCCGATGAAAGCAATAACAGGAAAAGCGATCCGCTCCACTTTAGTTACCCTCCGGGGAGGCTGCATTCGGATTAAGCGCTCTTTTTTTGTTGTCATAAGTTTCATAATCGGAGGCTGGATAACAGGAACCAACGCCATATAGGAATAAGCAGCAATGGCAATGGGCCCCAATAAAGATGGAGCCAACTGAGATGAGATGAAGATAGATGTCGGCCCGTCAGCCCCTCCGATAATCCCGATAGAGGCCGCTTCTGTCGGAGTAAACCCCAAGTAAAGGGCTCCTAAAAAAGTAGCATAAATGCCTACCTGCGCCGCGCCGCCCAATAAAACAGATTTCGGGCTGGAAATCAAGGTTGAAAAATCAGTTAATGCACCGATTCCGAGAAATATTAACGGCGGGAAGATGCCAGCACGAACGCCCCAGTAAATATAACTGAAGACACTGTCCATCCCGAATCCGTTGGCAACCGTATCATAGACCCCGATAGGAATTGACGGCGCACTGGCAATGTTTCCGATAATAATGCCAAATCCGATTGGAAGAAGAAGCAGAGGCTCGTATTTTTTGGCAATGGCCAGATAAATAGCCACAACACCCACGACAAGCATAATAACATTGCCCCATTCCATATGGGCAAACCCTGTATTGCTTAAAATATCACGGAACATGGTCAACAGGCTTTCCAATGAGGCCGGCAAACCGGACTGAGAGATCAATAACATCATTTGCTCCTTTATTCCAGGACGATGAGGATATCTCCTTCGTAAACAGAATCCCCGCGTTTGACCTTTATCTCTTTAACAGTCCCTTCCTGTGTCGACTGGACTTCATTCTCCATTTTCATAGCTTCCATAATGACCACATCCTGGCCGGCTTTGACCTGGTCGCCTTCTTTAACCATTATCTCTAAAATCAAGCCCGGCAACGGAGCTGTTACATGCCCTGATCCCACGACTTCTTTCGGCTTGCGCAAAGATTCTCCCTGAGATGGTGTCGTTTCTCTTTTCACAGGACGAGCCGAAGGCCTTATATCCAAGGCTTTGGGTTCTCCCAGGTCTTTTAAACCGACATTATATTCCATCCCATTGACAGAAAGGCGGGCCCGTTCAGCTCCGAACTCCTCGACTTTGACTTTGTATTCTTTACCGTTTATCTCAAGCGTGATTTCCTTCATAATCCCCCCTATAATCTATGGCCGTAATTTACGCCGGCTTTCCATCCGGACTGTTCCCGCCCTTTGCGGAAATTCACTTTACTTTGAAGATCGTCCATATGAAGACGTTTGTACAGCTCAATGGTCGCCCCGATAGCAGCCAAGACATCGTTTTCAACATCATCATAGACAATTATGCCCTTCTCTTCTTTCAATCCGGAGCCGGTAGATTGGCCGGGAATGTCAGCCTTGGTCTTCTTTCTCAAAGAGCGGCTGAAAACAACGTTAAAAAGAGCAATGAGCAATGCGATAAGAATAAGGCCGAAAAAAACAGTTACAATGCCGCTGACGGCCACATTCCCGCCATGGAAAGGTTGTAAAGTCGTTTCAGCAACATCCACTGACGCTTGTAATAATATGAAATTAAGCATATCCCCCTCCTACAACGGGATATTCCCGTGTTTTTTAGGCGGATTCGTGTCACGCTTATTCCAAAGCATCTCTAAAGCCTTGATGAGCTTATAACGGGTCATTTTCGGCTCGATGACATCATCCACGTCTCCCCGTGAAGCCGCCACATAGGGGTTTGCAAATTTTTCCCGGTATTCATCTTCTTTTTCCTGCAGTTTGGCAGCAGGATCCTCCGACTCAGCGATCTCTTTGGAAAAGACGATCTCGCTGGCCCCTTTAGGCCCCATTACCGCGATCTCGGCAGACGGCCAGGCAAAGATCAGGTCCCCGTTCAACTGTTTCGAGTTCATGACACAATAGGCCCCGCCGTAGGCTTTCCTTGTGATCACAGTGATCCGCGGAACTGTCGCTTCCGCATAGGCATAAAGAAGCTTGGCCCCGTGGCGTATAATACCGCCGTATTCCTGAACAGTCCCGGGCATAAATCCGGGGACATCTTCAAAGGTGATAATCGGAATATTAAAAGCATCGCAAACGCGCACGAAACGTGCCGCTTTGACTGATGCATTAATATCCAGAACACCGGCCAAATGCTT
>DSCS01000075.1 GCA_011048995.1 Bacillota bacterium | reverse complement strand
TTCTGAGACAGTGTTGTTGAACCCGAAAAAGATTGAAATCAAGTATGGAAAATGCGACAACTATGTTGACACATACCGATCGGGCCATATCGAGGCCGTGGCCCTGTTACAACGACGCGAAGGAGATGAAGATGAAAAAAGATCCCTTGATCCGGAAATCCCTGGATTATCATAAAAAAAGCCCTGCAGGAAAAACTGCTGTTCGTGTGACCAAACCCTGTTCTTCCCGGGAAGAGTTGTCTTTGGCCTATACTCCGGGAGTGGCCTACCCGTGTATGGAAATCGAAAAAGACCCCGATGCGGCGTTTACCTATACCAATAAAGGGAACCTGGTCGCCGTGATCTCCAACGGAACAGCGGTTCTGGGATTGGGAGATATCAGCCCGGAAGCCTCAAAACCTGTCATGGAAGGAAAAGGTGTTTTATTCCAACGTTTTGCGGGGATTGATGTCTTCGATGTGGAGATCAATGAGAAGGATCCGGAAAAGCTGATTCAAATCATCAAAAGCCTGGAGCCGACTTTCGGGGGGATCAATTTAGAGGATATTAAAGCTCCTGAATGTTTTCTCATAGAAAAGCGCCTGAAAAAAGAGATGAATATCCCTGTGTTCCATGATGATCAGCACGGGACAGCTGTCATTGTCGGTGCCGGGTTACTCAATGCCCTGGAGCTGGCCGGGAAAAAAGCCGATGAAATCAAAACGGTTTTTCTGGGGGCCGGAGCGGCGGGAATAGCGTGCGCCAAATTTATTGTCTCTTTGGGAGTCAGCAGAGAGAATATTCTTCTCTATGACAGTCATGGCCTTGTGGGGCCTCACCGAAAGGATCTTGACCCGGAAAAAAAAGCCTTTGCCCGAAAGGGGCCCGCCCATTACAAAGAGGCGCTGAAAGGGGCCGACCTTTTTATCGGACTGTCACGAGGTGATATGGTCACTTCTGAGATGGTGTGTTCTATGGCGGAGCGCCCCATTCTATTTGCTTTGGCGAACCCCTTCCCTGAAATCACTTATGAAGCGGCTTGTGCAGCCCGTTCTGATATTATCATGGCCACAGGACGCAGCGATTATCCTAATCAGATCAATAATGTGCTTGGGTTCCCCTATCTGTTTCGGGGGGCGTTGGATGTCCAAGCCCGCGGGATCAGCGAAGGGATGAAAATCGCCGCAGCCCGGGCATTAGCCGGATTAGCCAAAAAAGAGGTCCCCGAATCGCTTAACCGTCTTTACGGACGTTCTCTGGAATTCGGGCCTGATTACATTATTCCTGTTCCCTTTGATCCCCGCATCCTTGCTTCGGAGGCAGCAGCCGTGGCACAGGCCGCTGTGGATGAAGGGTTGGCAAGGCGGAATATTTCAATAAAAGAGTACCAGGCTTCTCTAGAGGTCTTGTCTGAAAAACTTGCTGCAGGAAACAGGTGATAGGATTGACGGGGGCAGAGGAAGCAGGTGAATTTTCATTAGGGACATGGCATTGAAGCGTGTGACGGAAGGGTTGTAAAGCAGGGCCGGATCATCTTTGTTGGAAAGGACAAGGCCTTGAAGCCCTGCCCTTTCCGGCGAAAAGTCAGAGGATTACTTTTTATCGGATTTTTCCTCGCAGGGATGTTTCTTATCCTTCCCGTGACATTTTTTGATAAGCTCATCACTGCATTTGCCTTCTTTCGGCTTTAATTCAGGATGTTCGCATTTTGTTTTACTCATTTTCGCACCCCCCATCATGACATTTATTGTTATTCTTCGCTGAGGGGCATATCGATGGAGCTTTTTCGAGTTGACTCAATGAGAGGATTGTTTGTGCTGCATCTTTTAAAAGGCTCCGGTTAACATAGTAGTGGGTATAATAACCTCTCTTGTCCCCTTTGACGATTTCTGCCTGGCGTAAAACTTTTAAATGTTGAGAAACAGCAGACTCAGAAATATTCAGTCTTTCGGCCAATGTCCTGACACAGAGATCATGCTGTAAGAGGAGCTTCAGAAGATGATATCGTGTCTTGTCCCCTAAAGCTTTCATGATCTCAATGAGTTCCGCCATAAATGATCCCTTTTTTTAATTAAGAAGCAGCTTAAACAAAACATAACAGACTTAATTAAACTTGTCAACCCTTAATTGCCGGATACTAAAAGGATGTCACTGTTTCTTTGTGATGACGGGGAAAGGCTCCGTGGACTTGCCCGCGTAAAGGGAAATATGCGGGAAGGGGATCTCAATGCCTTCTTTCTTAAAACGCTCATGGATCTCTGTCATTATCGAATTTTTGAGATTCGTATAATCATTCTTTTCGAACCATAATCCCAAAAGAAGTGAGATGCCGCTTTGTGCAAAGTCTTTGATAAGGAAATAGGGAGCAGGTTCGTCAAGGCAGAAGGGGTTTTTCAAGGCGATATCCATGAGAATCTCCTGGACACGGCCTAGATCTTCCTTATAAGCGATATTGAGAGTAAAATTCATTCGGCGTAAGGGATAGCGAGTGATATTCACCACATGGGTATTGATAATCGTAGTGTTGGGGATTCGGATGAAGAGGTTGTCAAAAGTCTTCAACTTAATGGAAATAAGGTCCATAGAATCAACAATTCCAAGCTTTCCTTCGACCTCAATAATATCACCGATAGAGAACGGTTTTTCTGAAACGATAAAAAGTCCGCTGATAATATTGGAAATACTGGTTTGGGCGGCAAATCCGATGGCGATACCGGCGATTCCCGCTGCTCCGAAGATGGCGCTCATCTTGACCCCAGCCAATTGCAGGACATAGAGCAAAATAAGGGTCATCCCTGTGTAGTAGACGCCTTTAATGGTCAGCATTCGGAATTGAGGAGAATATTTTGACCCCATCTTTTTGCCGATCAGATAGGTCAGGAGCTTTAAGGTGATCATTCCCCCGATCAGAAGAGCCAAAGCCCATATGATCTTCGGAAGGAGAGGATGGGTCAGAACAGAGTGCAGAAAATGAGCAAATTCAGAAAACATCATTTCACCTCATGACATAACGGTTACTTTTTTAAAAAAACCGGCAAAACGGGAAAAATAATCCTTTGTGGCCTTTTTGCGGGGGCGCGCCACGATTTGAGCCACAGCGACAGACGGCCGGAGAAGTTTGATCTCCTGTTTGTTGTTGGGGTTGATAAGCAGGCGCTGTCTGTCGGTGTAGAGGTATCCTCCTTCGCTTTTGTAGAGCGATTTGAAGGGCGTATAGATGATAAGTCTGGCAATACTGAAAAAGACTTTGGATTTGTTTTCAATGATGATCTCAGTGTAGGCTGCATCCGGAAGAAGTTTCCGGTCATCACTCAGAGGATCAGTGCACAGTGTATAGCCGAGATCTCCTTTTTGGCCGGTCTCCCCGATCCATGTCTTAGAAAAATCGTGAAGGATGATATCTTTTACAGGAATATTATTGACAGAAAGAACTGCCCAAAGGGGAATTGGAATAAAAAAGGAGACTGTACTCCAGGGGAGGACATGAATAGGGTGTGATGTGTTCAAGGAAAAGGGTTTGTCCGGCAATGACGGAGAGAGAGCGATCTCGACTCCTGTCGAAAGGGTTTTCTCTGAAAGGATGATATCCGATTGAAGTTCCTTTTTTCTTCCTGAGGACATGTAGAGTTGCAGTCTATTCTCATGTAAGACTGCACTGAATTTTCTCTCATAAGCAGAAAACTTGACCTGCCCTGATTCCTGTGGTATTGGATAACGGACAAGAGCGGATTCAGCTTTCATGTCTCTATGATAACGGCTGCCGTAAAAAAATCAAAGGGTAATTTAGCACAGCCCTTCTTCTCTTGAAGGAGAAAAAAAATCAGGTATAATGGAAGGACCATGTTAAAAATGAAAAATATGACATCAAAAATATTTGCCCGGAAAGCCGGTTTGCCGCCCGGAGATACAGATAAAGGGGAGACTCTCTTTCCGGATAAGTCCACATCATTGCGGATCATCCGTTATACCGCCGGTGAATTCAACATTGAAAAAAAGGCCGGCCTGGAAACGTTAAACAGAGATGACTTTCCCGGAGTCATATGGATCCGGGTCAAAGGGCTGGGCGATTTGAAGATCCTCAAAGAGATCAGCCGCCTGGCCGGGTTGCATAAACTTCATCTTGAAGATCTCCTGACACCGCATCAGCGCCCTAAACTGGAGCTTCTTCCCCGGGGGTTCTTCTTCACCGGGCTGCATTATGAGATAGATCAGAAGTCGGAGTTATGTTTGGGAAGAACGCTCTCTCTTTTTTCCAACGGACATTGGCTTATCAGTTTTGAGCGGGAAGATGACATGTTATTCGATGCCATCCAAGAGCGGATCGAAAAAGGAGCCGGAACCATCCGGGAAAAAGGGTTGAATTACCTTTTTTACGCTCTGCTGGATCTTCTTATAGATTCTTATTTTCTTATTCTCAGCTTATTATCAGAGCATTTAGAGGCTTTGGAAGAAAATGTCATGACATCACCGGGCCCGGATACATTGAATAAGATCTATCATTTCAGAAAAATTATTTTAGACCTCAAAAAGAGCTTGTGGTCTTTTCGGGAGGCCTGGGCCAAACTTCAGATTTTTTTCAGCAGAGAAGATGATTTGGAAATGACTCTTTACCGGTCTGACTTGTATGATCATGTGGTACAGAGCATGGATCTGGTGGAGGGCATGAGAGAGATGATCTCGGGATTAGTGGAGCTTCATATGTCGGTGATCGGTAACCGGATGAATGAGATTATGAAGACCTTGACCATTGCCGGAGCGATCTTTATTCCCCTGACTTTTCTGGCAGGCCTCTATGGAATGAATTTTGAGCATATGCCTGAGCTGGGATGGCGTTTCGGCTATCCGGCGGTCCTCCTGCTTATGTCGGTTTTGGCAGGGGGGCTTCTCCTCTACTTCAAAAAGAAAAGATGGTTTTAGTCACCCCTAAAAGGAGGTTGTCAAATGATGCATGATTTCATTGTGAAAAACAGAAGTTATAGGCGTTTTGATGAATCGAAGGAAATTTCCGCAGACATTTTACGTCAACTTGTGGATTTGGCGCGACTCTCAGGATCGGGAATGAATGTGCAGCCTTTGAAATATATTTTAAGCGCAGAGAAAAAAAAGAACGAAATGATTTTTCCCGCTCTGGCCTGGGCTGCTTATTTAAAAGATTGGGACGGCCCCAAAGAGGGAGAGCGTCCTTCGGCTTATATTATCATGTTAGGCGACACGACCATAAGGAAGAATTTCGGTTATGACCCCGGAATCGCCGCTCAAAGCATTCTTCTGGGGGCTGCAGAATCGGGTTTAGGCGGGTGTATGATCGCGTCTGTAAAGCGTGAATTGCTTCAGTCAAAACTCCGGATACCCGACTGGTATGAGATTCTCCTGGTCCTGGCGTTGGGATATCCTGCTGAAACGGTGGTTCTTGACGAAATAGAACATAGCGGAGATATCAAATACTGGAGGGACGAGAAGGATGTCCATCATGTCCCCAAACGAAAACTGGATGATATCATCCTGAAACTGTAAGGGGAATGTATGGAAAGACTGAAAAAGGCTCCTGATTTCTGTCTTCCTGACCAGGAGGGCAAAGAGCATTGCCTGAATGAGTACCGGGGAAGCTGGGTTGTCCTCTATTTCTATCCCCGGGATATGACGCCGGGCTGCTCCATGGAAGCGGCCCATTTCTCCTGGGCCAAAGATGATTTTGAAAAGAAAGGGGCCGTTATCCTGGGGGTGAGCCCTGATACCGTGGAAAGCCACGAGAGGTTCTGCCGTGTCAAAGACCTCTCGGTGACACTGTTAAGTGACCCGGAAAAAAAGGTGATCGATGCCTACGGAGCCTGGGGGACTAAAAAGATGTTCGGGAAAACGGTCGAAGGCGTGATCCGATCGACCTTTCTTATCAACCCCGAAGGGGAGATCGCACACGAGTGGAAAAATGTCCGCGTCAAAGGTCATGTAGAGGCGGTCAAACTGATGGTGGATGAGCTGGTGAGTTGATAGAAGAGAAAGTGTGATGTTTATTGTAAAGTGAAGGACTAAAAATATGCTTGACATACAACATTTATGTTGTATACCTTAATAAGGCGGGTTAATTGAGGGATATTGAATTAACAAAAAATGCAAAAAAAGATTTTTCAAGAATAAGAGATAAGGACAAAGATGTGGAGCTTGCAGCTGAGGTAGCGCATGCTTTAAAGAGATTTGAAAAGGAGGAAGATGAACTCCTTGGCATCGTTACGATTAAAGGCAGAAAGCACAAAATAAATGAAATCAAAATTTATTCACCACAGGGATGCAGAATATTTTATTATTATAAAAAAGGGGGCAAATATTATATTCTTGGAATCAGGAAAAAGAAAAGCAACCTATTCAATTCTCAGTACTTTGATAAACTGGATAGGATAATTGATAATTTAACAGAGGAGAATAATATATGAGCAACTTAAATGAATTTTTACTTGAGCAGAAAAAAGACAAAAAATTTAAAATGGCCTATGCTGTTGTCGAGCAGAAATATGAATTGATCCGGGGATTGATAGCATTCAGGAAAAAAATGAATATGACACAGAAAGAGTTCGCTGAACTGATGGGAGTAAAGCAACAGGCTATATCCAGATATGAAAAAGGAGTCATCGATCCAAGATTAAGCTTTATCCTAAAAATGCTGTATATAATAGGCAGGAAAATAAGAATCAGAGATGACGGTTATAAAGCGATCAGCGATAAGATCATTACTGTTGAAAATAAACCATTAAATTGTACTCCGGAAATAATGGAATATAAGTCAGAACTTTGTGAGGTCGGATGACTATGAGTGTCGCCCTGAAGTTCATGAATTATGAAATACTGAAACTCGACTTCGTAAAGCATATAGAACCTGCAGGTGATGGGTCTGTTCAAGTCCTGTACAAAGTATTCCCTCGGAATGCTCAAATGAGTGAGGTCTACGCTGTCGAAGGAATCAGAATCGAAGCGACCGATAAATGTCCCTATGACATCGAATGTGTGATCTCAGGACATTTTAAGGTTCAATCCGGATCAAAGAAAGAGGACGTTCTGAAAATGTTCAGAGTTAATGCCGCAGCGATATTGTTTCCCTATATCAGGGCTCTGATCAGCTTTGTGACCTCCCAGAATCCCACAACCCGAATCATCTTGCCTCCGATCAATATCAATGCATTGATGAAAGACAAAAAAGACGAAGAAATATTTGAAGAAAGGAATTACGAAGATTTCATCGCCGCATTATAGAGTCTTACAAGGGCATCTATTCTTTCATCTCTTCCTCCATGGAGACGAGGGAAGTCGAAAAGAATCCTTTTTTCTGGCAATTTCCATTTGAAAAATGAACGCCCCTCTAAATCATAGAAATACTTTGTCAAAACTTTTAATATTTGCTATAATCTAAACGATAGGTTGGGGTGGAAGCTCTAAGAGAGGAGAAGAATGTCTGGTCAACTCATAACAAATACTGATACATTGCTCAAAGATATTATGAATAAAATCATGCCCTGGTCGAGAAACCTTTACTTTTTAGTAGGGTATTTCTACTTTTCAGGATTCGAAGAGATCTATAAAAACCTTCAAAATAAAAACCTTCGCATACTTGTCGGGATGGATATAGAAACGACTTTAAATAATCGGGTAAGAGAAATCTGCTACCTGGAAGAGACCGGAAGGCCTCTGAAAAGTCAAGTCCGGGATGACTACTTTAAAAACCTTGTTCAAAGCATTAATGAATCAGCCTTTTTTGATAATCGTACTACCGAGGAGGCGTTTCGAACCTTCATCAATAAAATAAAAGACGGATCTCTGGAGATAAGAAAAACACGAGATCCCAATCATGCAAAACTCTATCTTTTTGAAAATGACGAACATTTCAACCAGGGGAGAGAGTATCCCGGTACTTTGATCACAGGATCCAGTAACCTGACCCATTCCGGACTCCGAGGACGTCAGGAGATCAATGTGACATTCAGAGAAAAACACATCTTCCAAGAAGGCATGGAGGTTTTCAATAAACTATGGGAACATGCTGTCACCATAGCTTCTTTGGATAATTACGATGAGTTTAATCAGAATGTTCTTGAAAAGGTCTGGATTGAAAAGACTCCTAAGCCTTTTTTGCTCTATCTCCGGGTGTTAAAAGAGTACCTCTCCTACGACAATGACCGTGACTTTAAACTTCCCGGGGAATTGTCTGACAAAATGATGGATCTGAAATATCAGATCGATGCCATTGAAAGAGGGCTGGAGATCATTGAACGCCATGACGGAGTAATCATTGCTGATGTGGTCGGACTGGGGAAAAGTATTATTGCGTCTGTGATTGCCCATAATCTGGGATTGCGGACGATTGTGATCTGTCCGCCACACTTAAAAGACCAGTGGGAGCAGTATCGGCGTGATTTCCATTTTCAGGGAGAAGTCTATACCTCCGGCAAAATCGCAAGTGCTTTAGAAGATTACAAGGATACAGCAGATGAGAAACTGATCATCATCGATGAGGCCCATAAATATAAAAATGATGATACCATAAACTACGGTTTGTTGCATAAACTTTGCATGGCGAACAAAGTCATTCTTCTCTCAGCGACTCCTCTGAACAATGAGCCGAAAGATATTTTTAACATGGTCAGTCTGTTTCAGCTTAAAGAATATTCCTCAATACGTACTGTAGAAAACTTGAATGATGAATTCAAAAGATTAAGCAGAGTATATGAAGCCATAAAGAAGAGCAGTAAGGATGAATCACAAAAAGAAGACGTCAAAAGAAGGATAAAAGAGGTGGGGGATGAGATCAGAGACCTCCTGTTCCCCATCCTATTGCGCAGGACAAGACTGGATCTGATGAACATAGAAAGATACAAAAAAGACCTGGAAGCACAGGGAATAGCTTTCCCCAAAGTCAATCCGCCGGCAACTATGACGTACACCCTGGATGAATGGGAACCCATTTACTGGAAGACCGTCGAAAAAATTAAGCCTGACTCGGATGACGAAAAAGGAACTTTCTCCGCTTCGCGATATCGTCCAATTTCATATTTGAAAAATCAAAAGAAGTACAAGGAAAAACTTGCTGCAGTCTTCGAAGATATCAAATTCATCGAATTGTCTCAAGAACAATTGGCAAAATTTATGAAACGGCTCTTGATCAGGCGTTTTGAAAGCTCTCAGAAAGCTTTCTTGATCACATTGGGGAATATTATCAGATCTTATGAGCTTATCGAAGAGTGGTATGATAAAGCGGGGAAAATTCCCTTTTTTAAAAAGGGGACGATCCCTGCCGTTGAAGCCCTTGTCTCAGATAACGAAAACATGGATAAGGACACTATTTTTGATAAGATCATGGGTTTGGAGAAAATCGGTAAAATGAAAGAGAAGGGACTCTTCTTTATCGAAGCTGTTGATTTGAGGAAAGAATTCAGGAAAGACCTGAAAAAGGATAAAGAGCTTCTTGAGAATATCAAAAAGGAGTGGGAATCCCATATGATGTGGCCCGACCCGAAAGTCCTTCACTTCAGGGAGCATATCCAAAAGCTTTTAAAAGAAGTGCCGAATCGTAAAATCGTCGTGTTCAGCGAATTCACGGATACCGTGGATTATCTTCAGGAAGAGATGGAAAAGTTTGGTTTCCGCTCTTTTTCCTATTCAGCCAATAAAGCGAGCAAAGAAAACAAACACATCATACGGTCAAACTTTGATGCAGGTTTTCCTGAAGCGGAGCAGAGAGACGAGTATGATATCCTTATTGCAACAGATGCCATTTCAGAAGGCTATAACCTGCACAGAGCCGGAGTGATCGTAAACTTTGATATTCCCTATAATCCGACACGGGTCATCCAGCGTGTAGGGCGTATCAACCGTATCAATAAAAAAGTCTTTGATGAGCTCTTTATTTATAACTACTTCCCGACCGAAACGGGAGAGCGTGAAACAGGGACAAAAAGGATCTCTACACTCAAGATAGCGCTTTTCAATTCTCTTTTGGGGGCTGATACACAGATTCTAACGTCAGAAGAAGATCTGAACTCTTATTTTGCTGAAGTCTTTATTGAAAACATGAAAAGTTCAGAAGAGCTTTCCTGGGATGTAGAATATCGTAATGTCTTAAGTGAAGTCGAAACGCATTACCCGGAACTTATGAAACAGGCCGAAGAGCTGCCTTTGAGAACCCGTGTCAGGCGCAGCCGGGAAAAGGCACAGTCCGGAGTACTTGTCTTTGCCGGAAAGGGCGATGAATATACATTTAAATACTGCGATGCACAGGGAGAAATCCGGTCGATAACAGCAAAAGAAGCGCTGGAACTATTTAAAAGTGATTTAAGTGAGGCAGGGACGCCGGTATCAGAAGCGTTTTATGAGAAGTATTCAAAACTCGTCCAGCGTCTGTTTTTAGATAAGACATCAAAAGCTCGTGATAAAGTCGTTAATGAAGCTTTGAGTAAACTCGACCTTTTAAAGGAGATAACCGATGACCCCGGGAAGAAAGGGTATCTTTCCGAACTTCATCGGACCATCAAGGAGATGGGAGCCATTCCAAAGATCTTTATGAGATTTATCCGGCAGGTCCATGAACGATCCATTGAAGAAGATGTTACCGCCTTGATGGAAGAAGTCTCAGGAGATTATATCCGGGCGATGTTCAGAAAGAGAGATGAAATCGTCCAGGAAAAGGAGACTTTGATATTATCGGAGGAGCTGATATGACAGTTGGTATTGATTTTTTCAAAAATGGGTATGACCGCGAATTATTTGTAAATGATTTCCTGGATCATTTCCTTGAGGATGGCATTAAATTTTCACTTAAAAAGCATGAATTTGCCCATAAAGTCAGGGTCATCAAGGAGGCTTGGGAAATAGGGAAATCGCCTAAACTGAACCTCCATGTCTTTGAGATCCATCACGCTTCAGAAAATGATCCCAGGATCACTCTCGCTAAAGAGGCCTTTTTGCTGATGCAGGAGAATAACTTGACCCGGGCTCTCATGATATTTGTTTCAGACAACTCACCCGACTACCGCTTTTCATTATTGACAATTGATAGATTTTTGGAAAAAACACGCGTGCAATACACGTTTTCAAATCCAAAGAGATATTCCTACTTTTTAGGCCCGGAGGCCAAAGTCAAGACGCCCTTTTATTATCTCGTCAAAAAGGGACCTTTGTCGTCATTTGAAGAGTTGACAAAACGATTCTCTGTCGAAGTCGTTAATAAAGAGTTCTTTAACGAGATCGGGGGGCTTTTCAACAGGCTCGTCGGGGGAAAACGAAAAATTAATACGAAGACAGAAGATTTTGGACAAGGCGAGTTAAAATATCCATCCTCTGAGCATAGAAAACAGCAGGAGTTTGCTGTCCGTCTCATAGGGCGCATCATCTTTCTCTGGTTTCTCAAGAAAAAAGGGGGAGATGGCACCCCCCTGATTCCTGATGCTATTTTATCTAAAGACGCTGTGAAAAATTACAAAGAGCGATTTTCAAAGAACGGCTCGTATTATCACGATGTCCTGGAGCCCTTGTTTTTTGAAGTGTTGCGTTATGAACAGTCAAAGCGGAAAGAACGCGTTCGCGATGAATACTTTGAAGATATCCCGTTTTTGAACGGAGGGCTTTTCGAACCGCATGACGATGATTGTTACGATGTGGATGAACACGGACGATCAAAGATCATCGGAAATTTTAATATTCCCGATTCATGGTTCTCTGACTTTTTTGAAATCCTGGAAACCTATAATTTCACCATTGATGAGAATACCGAGATGGATATAGAGCTCTCTGTGGATCCTGAAATGCTGGGACGGATCTTTGAAAACCTTCTGGCAGAGATCAATCCCGAAACTCAGGAATCGGCACGGAAAACCACAGGAAGTTATTATACACCCAGGCCTATTGTCAATTTCATGGTCGATGAGAGCCTGAGAGCCTATTTGAAGGAGAATGTATCCATTGACCACGATCTGATCAATTTTCTCTTCGATGTCGCCCTCTCTGAAGAAGACGTCAAAAAAATCTATAACAACAAAGAAGACAGGGAAAAAATAATCATTGCACTGGATAAGATAAAAATTTTAGACCCGGCCTGCGGATCCGGAGCCTTCCCCATGGGGGTCATGCAGAAAATCGTCGGGATCCTCCAAACCATAGACCCTGATAACAAAATCTGGAAAGAATACAAGTTCAAAGAAAACAGTGACTTTATTAAAGAAAATATAGATTATTTGCGAAAGATCGGGATCATCAGAGATAATATTTATGGAGTCGATATCCAGCCCATGGCGGTGGAAATTTCGAAACTCAGATTTTTCCTCTCTCTTATTGTCGATGAGGATCTTGCTTCTGATAAAATGAACAAAGGATTGAAACCCTTGCCGAACCTGGATTTTAAATTCGCCTGTGCTAATACTCTCATTGATATTCAGAATGATGAGACACAATTGATCGGAGAAGAAAAAGAAGAGTACGAGAAAAACCTTAATGATTTAAAAAGCTCTATGAAAAAATACTTTACTGTCTCGGATAATGATGAGAAAAAAAGAATCCAAAAGGATATTGAATCCATAGTGGATGCAATTATTGAAACAAAAAGAGAACATTTCGAAGATCTTATGAGGGCCATGAGGGATAAAAAGGCTCTCAGTAAAAGTGTAAGTAAAAAAGATAGTGAGAGATTGCCGTTTTTAAGGTCTCAAAAAGAGATGTGGGAGAGCTACAAAAATATCTTCAAAGATGAAGCAGTGTTATTTTTTAATACGGCCCTGTTATTTCCTGATGTTGAAAGTGGTTTTGATATCGTTATCGGGAATCCGCCTTATATACAGCTTCAGAAGTTTAAAGATAATCCACTACAAAGAATCTACCAAGATCAAGGTTATGAAGTCTACAATTCGATGGGGGACATATACGCGTTGTTTTATGAAAAAGGATTGAACCTTTTGCAAGAAAATGGACTGCTTACATTCATTACCTCAAACAAATGGATGAGAGCCGGATATGGAGAAAAGCTCAGACAGTTTTTCGCGAGATTCAATCCGCTCATTCTCATCGATTTAGGGCCCGGAGTCTTTGAATCTACAGTGGATACAAATGCCCTTGTTATACAGAAAAGCGAGAATAGAAATAATCTCAAAGCTGTAACGATAACAAAAGAGGATAAAAACATTCCGGATATTTCTGATTTCCTGAGCAATAACGGCGTTCAGCTAGGAGAAGTCAGCACCGATCCCTGGTTCATCGGTAATAGAGCTGAACTGCGATTAAAAGAAAAAATAGAACGGATTGGGAAGCCCCTTAAAGATTGGGATGTAGATATTTATTATGGGATAAAAACAGGACTAAATGAGGCTTTCATCATTGATACACCGACGAAAGAGAGATTGTGTGAAGAAGATCCTAAATCGGAAGAGATCCTCAAGCCTATCTTGAGAGGGCGGGATATTAAAAGATACTCATACAATTGGGCAGGGGTGTGGTTGATTCAGTCAGGTTACGATATCGATGTGCCTAACAAATACCCAGCTATTTATAGGCACCTCCTGAGGTTTGAACAAAAGGCGCGTAAAAGACAAGATCAAGGAGCGAATTGGTGGAATCTTAGGGCTTGTGCCTATTATCCTGAATTTGAGAAGGAGAAGATTTTTTTTAAAGCAGTTGGGAGAAATTTGACCTTTGCAAAAGTTGAACCAGGAATAATGCTCACTGCGCCTGCATCATTTCTTACAGGAAATCATCTTGAATATATTTTAGGAGTATTGTGTAGCAAATATACCAATTACTATGTAGAGCAAACAGCAGATAAAACTGGTGCAGGGGATATAATGTTAAATGTGCAATCATTTGAAAGAATAAAAATACCAGCTATTAAAGATGAAAATAAAATACTGTTTTCAAAAATAGAAGATAATGTTCAGCAAATATTAGATAACAAAATGAGTTGTTCAACTTTTGACACAATGCCAGTAGAGCGAACCATTGATAAACTCGTATATGAACTGTACGGATTCACAACCGAAGAGATAAGAATTGTGGAGGGAGAGAATTAAATGGGTTCAACTGATAATTTTTTTGAAAGGAAAAAACCATGGTCAATTATCAAAGATAAATTGTTATCTGCATACCTTGTACCAGTCAAGTCCAAAAAAGTGTGTAAATTCCTCTGTCATGGATTTCCCTATGCCACTTTCTCTTTTTT
>DSCS01000035.1 GCA_011048995.1 Bacillota bacterium | reverse complement strand
GGAGTCGCTTCTGGAACCGGCTGTAGTCCATGACTTTATCCCCGAGATGGAATATCTCATTGCCCTGGGGCTGGATGTGAACAGTCCTAACGAGCATGGAAAAACCCCGTTGATGACAGCGGCCCTGACAGGCAATGTCAAGGCTCTGGAGCAACTCATCCGGAGCGGTGCAGACAGGGATCAAAAGGACAATGCCGGGCGTAATGCCCTCTTTTATGCGGTGGACTTCGGACAACTGAAAGCGCTTCAGACTCTGGTGGCTTTCGGCGGGGACGTCAACACGGTCATCAACGGGGAAAATGATTTTCGCAACGGCCAGACCCTTTTGATGTATACAGCAATCTACGGCGTCAGCCTCAACGGAGAGCTGGAAGATATCATCTCATGGCTTGTGGAACAAGGAGCCGACATTGAGGCGGTGGATGCAGAAGGAAAGACGGCTCTTATCCTGGCGGTACGGCACAAGCGGAAAGAGGCGGTGCGAGAGCTCCTGTCCCTGGGTGCAGACAGGGATAAAAGAGACAGTGATGGGTATGATGCTCACGATTATGCAGAAGAAGGCGGCGATTCGGGGATCATCCACTTGCTTCGGGAAGCTCGGAAGGGAGAACAATGAGGTTTCAATCAAAGATCGCTTTGTGGGTGGCTGTTATTCTTTTGGCGGGCGCCTGCAGTCAAAAAGGGGAAGAAAAGATGCAGGAAATGAAAGCAGAGGGCCTTTGGGCCCGTGCGGGGGAAAGCGTTTTTTTAGGCGGCTCAGATGAGCGTGTCGGACAGGTAGAAAATATTGAAAAAGAAAAAAAAGGTGTGAGGATAAACCTAAAGCTTGATGAACCCATGGAGATGGTATTCTCTTCGGTGATACGTGATGAAGCCCGTTCAGGATTGCGTATTATTCCCTCGAAAATGAAGGCTAAGCGGCCTGTCTCGACTGTTGAGATCCGAACCGCGTTGACTGGGGACTTCGGGAAAGAAATTGTTCTGCCTTATGAGATCCGGGGTCTTATCGATGAAGATATGCTCTTTCTCATGGCTGAGACGGCTCCCCTGGGAGGCAATTATTTATTTCTTCTGAAAAGAAACGGGGATGTGTACAAGCTGGAGACACCGCTGCCGCCTGAAGGGAGGCTTTTTACAGGGAAACCGGAGAAGATCATAACGGCTGAGCCCAAAAGGCTTTCGGCTTTTATGGCCTTCTTGGATGAGTTTACCCGTAATCATCAGGATTCTTTCTGGAGCACTCCTGAAGATCTGGATGTCCAGGGCGGAACGGTTCTTTTTGTCTTTTTCCGGACAGAAGGGAAAGAACACTCTTTTCGGATGGAACCTGAAATTCCGGAAAGAAAAGAGGTCATTGGGGCTTTCGACCTTCTCTTGGATGAATAAGTGAAAGAGCATTTCTTTGCTGTCAAAGACGCTTTAGTCTTATTATAATTGAGGAGCCGGATCATTAATACCGGGGACCAACGCCTTATTGCGGGCGAAGAATGCCTTTTCAGAAGGGGTTCTATGTCTTATAATAGATGTCGGAGGAGGAAATTATGGAATTCAGTGAAGTCATCCGTAAGCGCAGAAGCGTTCGGCATTATGATACGAAAAAGGCCGTTCCCCGGGAAGTTTACCCTTATCTCTTTGAAGCTGTCCGTTTGAGCCCTTCGGCCCATAATTCACGCGGCTGGTCTTTTTATGTCGTTGACGATGCGGAGAGGAAACACGAGCTCTGCCGCCGGGCTTTTTCCGGCGTTTTCCGGGCGGCATGGATCGATGAAGCTCCGGTTTTGGTGGTGATGACCATAAAAAAACGTTTTACGGCCAATGTCATCGGGGAAGGGATGACAGGTATTGACTATCGCTCCCTTGACGGCGGTATTGCCGGAGAGCATTTTGTTCTGGCGGCGGCGGAAAAGGGTTTAGGAACCTGCTGGATCGGATGGTTTGACAAAAAGAAACTGGCCAAAGCCATGGGGCTTTCCCGAAAGGAAGAACCTCTGGCTCTCTTTACCTTAGGGTACCCTGCACCTCAATATGAGCCCAAAAAGATAACGCGGACTCCTTTGGATGAGATTTGGCGCTTTTACGGAGAGGATTAATGGCAGATTTTCTCATCGGAGAAGATTTTCACGGAAGCCGGGCAGACCGGTTTTTGAGGAAGACATTTTCAGAGATCCCCCTTTCCCGGCTTTATAAGGATTTGAGAGAGAAAAAGATATGTTGCAACGGAAAGCCTCTTCGAGAGAAAGACCGTTTATCTGCAGGGGATCTGATCACGGTTCCCTATGAGAAGAAGACTCAATGTGCTGAAGTCGTTTATGACGGATCGCCTTTCCCGTATCCGCTTCTTTACGAAGATGAGCAGATGGCTGTAATCGACAAACCCGGGGGTGTCGTTGTTCATAAAGGAAGCGGCCATAAAGAGGGGGTAACAGAAATGTTCCGCAGGGCTTTTGCCCTTCCCGAAGCCTCTCCGGCTCATCGGTTGGATAAGGCGACATCGGGACTCTTTATCATGGCTAAAAATCGTGCTGCTGTTCGAAAACTCACGGCTTTGATCCGCGAAGGAGGTGTTTTAAAGCATTATATCGCTGTAGTTTCCGGAGATGTGCCTCCGGGAACCATGCTTATGCATGACAAAATCATCAGGGAAGAGGACGGATCACGGATCTCTCTCTCACAGGGAAAAGAGGCTTTGGGGGAATTGAAACTGATGAAAAGAGGTGACGGGCTCTCTTTGGTGGAGATCCGGCTGATTACCGGCAGGACACATCAGATCCGCCTGCAGCTGGCTGCACGGGGATGGCCGATCATCGGTGACGGCCGCTATGGAATAAAAAGAAACGGGCCAATGTATCTTTGCTCATGGAGGCTTTTTATTCCTTCGATGGAAGTCCATATACAAAAAAATATACCTGAAAGTTTTATTGAAGTCCTGAATCAGGGAATTTTATAAAAAGTATTGCATTTATCACATCTTTCTGTATAATCACTGCGTAAGGGATGGTTTTTATGCCATCCCTCTTTTTTTAAGGAGTTTTTATGGATTTTATACAGGATTTGGAGAGCCTTATTACCCCGTATCTGGAAAGAGAAGGGTTACGGCTTTACAAGATCAAATTAATCACCGGCGGGAAAAGAAAGCGTGTGGAGGTCTTTTTGGACGGTAAAGACGGCGGGGTGACCATTGATAAATTGGCTGCCGCAAACCGTTATATCGGGGACTTGATGGAGGCTGAAGAGCTGTTGAACGAGAGCTATTTGCTGGAAGTCTCTTCTCCGGGATTGGTTACGCTAAAAGAAGACCGTGATTTTCATTTTTTTATAGGCCGGTATTGCCGTATTGTCTTGGAAGAGAAAACCGTGTACGGATATTTAAAAAGCTATGATAACGGGGTTGTGGTCGTAGAGACAAAGGACAATGGCGAATTGGCCGTTGAAAAGAGCCGCATTGTCAAAGCCAAACTTGATGTTGATTTTTAAGGGAGGGTCTTATGAGTGATTCGTTACTGAAAATTGTCGATGAATTAACACGGATCAAAGACATCGATAAAGAAGAGATGATGGAAATCATCCGTGACAGTATTAAAGAGGCCTATTTAAGAAAATACAGGCTTAAAAAAAGAGAAGAGGATGAAGAACCCTATGACCTTCCCCTGGATGTGGAAGTTCAGGCAGGGGCTCTTCGTATCTTTATTTCCAAATGGGTTGTTAAAGAAGTGGAAGACCCCCATATTGAAATCTCTATGGAAGATGCGGAAGCGCTTACAGGGATCAAAGACCTTCAGGAAGATGACGTCGTGGATGTTTTTATCGATGCCAGAGATCTGGGCCGTAACGGTGCACAGGTCGTCAAAGAAAATATATTAAACAGAATCAAAGGCTTCGAGCAGAAGCGGATCTACGGCGAATATATTGATAAAGTTGGTGAGGTCTATACGGGTATTATCACGAGAAAACAACGCCTCCGAGGTAAAGAGCGGGATATTTATATCAAAGAACACTCCGAGCATATTGACGAAGGCGGCTATGAGTTGGCCAACATTATTGTCGATCTTGGAAAAGGGGAAGGGATCATCCCACCCCGCCACCAGTCGCCTAAAGACAGCTATTATCGCGGAACCCGGTTGAAAGTCTATATCTATGCGGTCAAAGAAGAGGGGCTGGATACCAAGATCCTTGTTTCCCGGACTCATGAAAGTCTGCTCCGCGGCCTTTTCGACCTTGAGATACCTGAAGTTGCCGGAAAACAGGTAGAAATAAAAGCTATTGCCCGGGAGCCGGGTGTAAGAGCCAAGGTCGCCGTCTGGTCCGGTAGTTCTGATCTTGATCCTGTAGGGACCTGTGTCGGTGTGCGGGGAATCCGTATTCAGAATATTGTCCGTGAGCTAAACGGGGAGCGCATCGATGTCGTGGAATGGAGCGAAGATCCGAAACAGATGATCCGCAATGCCCTGAAGACTGTGGATATCAGCAAAGTCATTATTGAAGAGAGGGCTGACGAGCGGCGCAATGTCAAAGTGGTTGTCCCCGATGAGCAATATACCATGGCCATCGGCCGTAACGGGCAGAATGTCCGCCTGGCGGCAAAGCTTACAGGGTGGAAGATCTATATCTATTCTGAAACCGAATATCATAAAGAGCTGGAAGAGAAACGGGAGCAATTTTCCAATATTCTCAAGAATTTTGAAGGAATGGATGAAGAGATTCTGGGATCCATGTATGATGCCGGAATCTTTGATCTGGAGGAAATCGCTGAAATGACCCCCGAAGGCTTTGCCGATGAAGTGGACGGCGTTGATGACGAATTGGCGGCTTCCTTTATTACAGCGGCCCGGGAGGCCCTTGAAGAATTGAAAAAGCATAAAGAAGAAGAAAGCGCAAAACCGGAGATGAAGGCGGAGAAAATCATCGAGCCTGAAACATCGGCAGAAGAAACCGCCCAAACGGAAGAAGGGGAACCTTCTGAATAAAGCGAAGTATAAACCTTTGCGCCGCTGCGCGATTTGCAGAAGGCCTTTGTTCAAAGAGGATTTGGCCCGGTACGTGCGTCTTGACGGACGCCTGGTGGAAGGACAAACTCTTCCGGGGCGGGGAGTTTATGTCTGCTCTTCCCAAGAGTGCCGTGAACGATTTGAAAGGAAACATTGTAAATGAATCCAGGTTTTCTCGGATTAATACATAAAGCAGGGAGGATTGCTTTGGGACGGTCATCCTTGGATTTGGCACTGGACAAAGGGGCCGTTAGGCTTATAATAACGGCGGAAGACCTTTCTCCCCGCTTCAAAGATGATATTAAAAGAAAGGCCGAATCGTCGGGGATCAGCATCATAGAGTGGTTAACAAAAAAACAATGGGGGAAAATCTTCGGCCGTGACAGTGTCGGGGTTTTCGGTATCCTGGATAAAAAGGTGGCCGGCAAGGTGCTAGAGGGGGTGCATGCCAATGGATGAAAAGAAACGTGTATTTGAACTGGCAAAGGAGATTGGAGTCCCATCTTCGGACCTTGTTGATTTTTTTCTTGATGAGGGCATAGATGTAAAGAATCATATGAGCTATGTAGGCCCGTATGAGATTCGTCAGGCTAAGGAGCATTACGGGATAGAGATCGAAGAAGATAAAGAAAAAATGCCACAGGCCCGGTTGCGCCGCAGAGCCCGCCCCAAACGGGGAGAAAGTGCAGACAGCGCAAAGAAGCCTGCTGATGAGAAGCCTGCTGAGGTAAAAACACCTGAAAAGATAACAGAGGAGAAAGCACCTGCAGCGGCTGAGAAAAAAGAGAAAAAACCGGAAGAAGAACGGAAAGAAGCCTCCGTTCCACCTAAGGAAGACACATCGCCTGTCACTCGTCCTGAAACAGTGAAACCTTCGGAAAAGCCGGCGCCTTCTGTAAAAGAGATCGATGAGGATCTGGAACGCGGCCGTGGGAAAAAAGGGAAAAAGTTCGAGCCGCCCAAAGGAATCCCTAAAAAAACGAAGATCCGTAAAGGGAAAAAGACAAAAGAGGAAGAAGCTTGGGAAGAGCATCTCCGTTTTGAAGCGGAAGAAAAGGCTCAGAAAGAAGAGGCCAGGCGGATAGCGGCTGAAAAAGAAGCCAGCCGAAAGATCAGCTGGAAGGAGATCATGGATAATAAAGATATCAGCGAAAGTAAGAAGAAAAAAGAAAAAAAGCCTGAAAAACAGGAGAGCAAAGAGAAGCTCTATTTAATGAAAGGCATTACTTACAGGGATTTTGCGGAAAACCTGGGATTGTCAGCAAAAGAGTTGATAAAAATCCTTGAAAAAGAAGGCATTACTGTCGAGGACATCGAAAGTTCAATTGAAGAAGATTATGCTCATCTTCTTGCCGATGAATTCGGTAAAGAGCTGGAGATGATAAGAAATTACGGTGATGATATTCTCATGAAAGAATATCTTGAGGCCCCGGCGACTCAAGAAGTCAGTCGTCCGCCTGTTGTGACGATTATGGGACATGTGGATCATGGGAAGACTTCAATCCTGGATTATATCCGCCACTCCCGTATTGCAGACGGAGAATTCGGAGGGATCACCCAGCATATCGGAGCTTATTCCGTGACAACGCCTAAAGGCGAAGTCACATTTATCGATACACCCGGTCATGAGGCGTTTACAGCGATGAGGGCCCGGGGAGCCAATATCACGGATATTGTCGTTCTGGTCGTCGCCGCCGATGACGGCGTCATGCCCCAGACGATTGAGGCTATCAATCATGCCAAGGCAGCCGGTGTCCCTCTTATTGTCGCTATGAATAAAATGGATCTTCCCGGGGCTAATCCTGACAGAGTGAAACAGGAGTTGATTCAACATGAGATCGTACCCGAAGAGTGGGGCGGACAAAACCTCTTTGCTTACTGCTCTGCAAAAACAGGAGAGGGGATCGACGGCCTTTTGGAGCTGATTCTTCTGCAGGCCGAGATGATGGATTTGAAGACATGGGTCGATGTTCCGGCACGGGGTGTTGTGGTGGAATCTAATATGCAAAAAGGAACAGGCAATGTTGCAACGATCCTGGTTAAAGAAGGAACCCTGAATGTCGGGGATACATTTGTCGTCGGAGCAGCCTACGGGCGCGTCAGGACCATGATCGATGATACAGGTAAACGGATTAAATCGGTCAAACCCGGCCGGGCCGTTGAGATCACCGGGCTGGACAGTCTTCCCGGGGCCGGAGATGAGCTCGCCGCTCTGTCTAGTGACAAGATAGCGCGTATTATTGCCCAAAAAAGAGCTTATTATATCAAACGGAAAGAACAATTGCGGGATTCACTGGAAGCAGCGGTTTCATTGGAAGACCTTTTTGCGCGGATGAATGAACAGGAGAAAGCCGAATTGACCCTTATTATCAAAGGGGACACCCAGGGGACCGTAGAAGCCATCGTCCAGTCGATTAAAAATATCGATGTGGAAGAGGTGGATATCAATATTTTACATATCGGTGTGGGCATCGTTGCTGAGACTGATATCAATCTGGCCGTTACGGCTAAGGCCATTGTGGTCGCTTTTAATGTCCGCACGGATACCGGGGCCAGAAAAATGGCTGAAGAAAACGGTGTGGAGATAAGAAATTATAACATTATTTATAAGTTGATTGAAGACCTGATGAAGGCTGTCGAAGGTTTGCTGGAGCCGGAATCCGTGGAAGTTTACCGGGGGATGGCCGAAGTGCGGCAAGTCTTTCATGTTCCCAAAGTGGGAAGTGTGGCCGGCTGCTATGTCAAGGACGGGAAGATACTGCGTAACGGCATCGCCAAGTTGGTTCGCGACGGTCAATATGTCTGGGAAGGCAAACTGGATTCGTTGCAACGTTTTAAAGATTCAGTCAAAGAGGTGGCGGAAGGGTATGAGTGCGGAATCGGTTTGGCCGGCTACAATGATATTAAAGACGGAGACCTTATCGAAGTCTACGAAATCGAGGAGCATCAGCGAACCCTGTAAATGATGTACCTTCTTTTAGCTGATGTGGAGGTTTATCTCCACGGCGTTATAAATCTAAAGCAAAAGCGTATGGTTCTGAAGAGCTATAAGGATCATATGAAAAAGAGGCATGACCTGATTATCCGCGAAGAACGTTTTTTAGATAAATGGCAGCATACCGGGCTGGTCATGGCGACATTGGCAGACAACAAGGACTTTCTTCTCAAAACTTTCAAAGATGCCGTGGATTTTCTCCTGGCCCATTATGACGTGGATATTATTGAAGAAAACTGTGAAATCGCAGAAATTTAATTGAGGTGTTATGAAGCAATACAGCAGAATGGATAAGTTAAATCGCCTGGTGCAGACCGTTTTAGGGGAGATCATTGAAAAGTCTTATCCCTATGAGCGTTACGGAATGATCACGGTTACGGAGGTCGATCTTTCAAAAGACCTGCGTTATGGCAAAGTCTTTTTTTCGGTCTTTCTGGATGAAGAGCATACGATTACCGAAAATGAAGTCCTCGCTTTTCTTGAAAAGGATGAATATATAATCAAGCGGTCTTTGGTTTCTCAGGTGCGGATGAAGTATACACCAAAACTTCATTTTATATTAGATCATACTCAACAGAAAGCGGATGAGATCTACCGCCTTCTTGAAAAGGAGTCCCGTGAAGATCAAGGGAAGTAAGAAGCTTTATGAGGCTATTGCGTCAAAAAAGTCTTTTTTGATCGGAGCCCACGTGCGTCCGGACGGTGATGCATGGGGATCGATGGCTGCCATGGCCCGTCTTTTGACAACACTGGGGAAAACCGTTGCCATAAGCGGGGAGCGGGAAAAGGCAGGCGTTTATGGGTTTCTCCTCGACGGGCTTTCTTTTGACCTTTCCGGCTCATGGGAGGCCTTTATCGCCTTGGATTGCGGAGCCCAAAACCGCATTGCCGGTTTGCAGGGGAATGATAACCTTCCCCTCTTTAATCTGGACCATCATTCGGATAATAACAGTTTCGGGACTATAAATGTCGTGGAACCGTCGCTCTCCTCAACAGCAGAGCTTATTTGGCATTTGTCTCAGGAGTGGGCAGTCCCTTCATTGCCCTTAGCTTTTTACCGGGCGGTGTATACCGGGATGATGACAGATACAGGTAATTTTTCTTTTTCAAACACAACAGGACAAACCTTAAGGGCTGCCGCAGATCTTGTAGACATTATGGGGAGCCCTGCCGATCTCTATGCCCGGGTCTATCATTCGCTTTCCCTGCAGCAGTTGCTCATCCGCGGCCGTGTTCTGAGCCGGATGCGTCTTTACAGCAGAGGGAAACTGGGGGTTAGCCACATTACTCTGCAGGATCTGCAGGAACTTGGTTTGACTTATGATGACATGGAAGGCGTCGCTGATATCCTCCGTTCTGTGGATGGGGTTGAAGTCTATATTCTTATGAAAGAACAAAAGGGCTCTATCCGGCTCTCTATACGCTCTAAAGGGGCTGTCCCCATACGGCAATTTGCAGCCGCCTGTGATGAAGGAGGCGGACATGATTTCGCTGCAGGAGCCAGTCTCCGGGGAGGATTGGAGAAAGCTGAGGATATGATCGTCTCCTATTGGGAGGATCGCCTGTGAATCGTGTGCTTATTTTGGATAAACCCAAAGAGATCACATCGTATGATTGTATACGCGAACTGAAGCCCCTATTGGAAAAGGGGACAAAAATCGGCCACGCCGGAACTCTTGACCCTATGGCTACAGGTGTGCTCCCCATTCTTTTGGGAAAAGCGACCAAACTGTTTGACCTGTTTTCAGGTTCCGGGAAAACGTATATCGGCGAGATGAAATTGGGCCTGCGAACGGATACGGCGGATATTACGGGAACTGTCATAGAGGAAAAACTTCCGTCCCGATTGACATCCGATGAACTGACGGCCGCTTTTGAGATTTTTGTGGGGGGATATCTTCAAACTCCTCCGTTGTTCAGCGCGAAAAGGAAAGAAGGAAAGCGTTTTTACGACTTGGCCCGGGATGAGGAAGAACCTCTTGAAGAAGGGCTTTTGCCTGATCCCGAATTTGTCGAACTATTTTCCTACCACCTTTATGATTATGATGCATCAGCTCATACGATCCTTTTCAGTATCGATGTCGGACGGGGATTTTATGTGCGTAGTTTCGTTGAGGATGTGGCCCGTGAGCTGGGGGAATTGGCAACACTCTCCTCTTTAAGGCGGGTCAAGGCCGGCTATTTTTCACTGGACAAAGCCGTAAATATGGATAGTATTGAGACCCGGGGAGATATAGAACGACTGTCCATTTCCCTGGAGGAGGCTACCGAAGCGTTGCCCACATTGATTGTCAATGATGATATGGCACGTAAAGTGGCCCACGGAGGGAAGCTCAAAACGGATGTTTTCAACGAAATATCCGGTTTTGTCAGAATTGTAAATAAGAGCAACAAGGTGCTGGCCATCGGATTTTCCGAGATGGGAAATTTTAAGTATCATGTTGTTTTGGGAGATGATGCATGAACGTATTTGACGGCTACAAAATAAAGGGAGATAAAAGGTTTGTTGTCTCCGTGGGGATGTTTGACGGTATTCATAAAGGCCATCAGCAGCTTATCCATACCATGAAGCAAAAAGCCCGGGAAAAAGGGCTTGAGACGATGATCTTTACTTTTGATGTTCATCCCAAGGTCTTGTTAAATGCTGATCCGCCGAAGTCTATCTTGACCAAAGAGGATAAGATCGCACTTTTCAGGGATCTGGGTGTGGATAATGTTATTTTTGCCCCCTTTAATAATGAAATCGCGCTGATGTCCGCTGAGGATTTTGTCAAAAAAATATTAGTCGATATTCTTCATACTGCAGTCGTTGTAATGGGTGAAAATCATCGTTTCGGGAATAAGCAGCAGGGCGATCTTCATCTTTTAGAAAAACGCAGTGAACAGTATCAGTTTGAAGTCTGTTCGGTTCCGCCGGCTTCCTATGACGGAACAAAGATCAGCAGCACATGGGTACGGCAGACGATCCTTCAAGGGAAGTTACGCCTGACCCGCGAATTGCTGGATAGGTTTTACCATATTAAAGGGATGGTTGTTAACGGTGACGGCCGGGGAAGCGAGTTGGGATTTCCTACTGCGAACCTGGACGATATCGAAACCAAACTGCCTTTTGACGGAATCTACTCCACGTATGTTGAATTTCAGGGTGAATGCCGCCCTGCAATGGCTTACATCGGTTTTTCTCCGACTTTTGACGGGGAGAAGAGAAAAGTGGAAGTCCATATTTTCGATTTTAATGAAAAGATCTATGGAGAGGAACTCAAGGTCTTTTTCGTGGCCAAGATCCGTGATGACGAGAAATTCGATGATTCCGAGACGCTCAAAAGAAAATTGACTATTGATAAAAATATAACCTTGAATATATTGGCAGACGAAGATCTATTGTTTGAATAGCACCTATCTCTAGGGATGATTTTGAATCATCGCTTGGAATAGGAGAAGGAGGATAACATGGCTATTTCAAAAGAGCAGAAGAATGAAATGATTACGAAGTATGGGGGTTCTGAGAGTAATTCCGGGACACCCGAAGTACAGATTGCGATCCTTACGGCACGGATCAATGATTTACAGGATCACTTTAAAAGTCATCCCAAAGATCATCATTCACGCCGCGGGCTCCTGAAGATGGTCGGGAAACGCAGAAGGCTTTTGCGCTACCTGATGAAACGTGACATAGCAAAATACCGTGAGCTCATCGCTGATCTTGGAATTAGGGGGTAACATGTCATATAAAGTAACGATGGAAATCGGCGGCCGGACTCTGTCGCTGGAAACAGGACGGATGGCCAGACAAGCCGATGGATCCTGCTTAGTCAGTTTTGGGGATACCATGGTGCTTGTCACCGCCGTAGGGAGCCGCTCTCAATCTCCCATGGATTTTTTCCCGCTCACTGTAGAATACAGGGAAAAAAGGTATGCAGCCGGAAAGATCCCGGGAGGGTTTTTCAAAAGAGAGGGCAAACCATCGGATGAAGAAGTCTTGTCCGCCAGAATGATCGACCGTCCTATGCGGCCTCTTTTTGCAGATGATTTCCAAAATGAGGTTCAGGTCTATGTCAGCGTTATCTCTTCAGATAAGGAGAATACTCCTGATATCTTAGGGATTACAGGAGCATCACAGGCTCTGATGCTTTCAGGCATGCCCTTTAACGGGCCCGTGGCCGGAGTCCGGGTGGCTCTTCTTGAAGATTCTTTTATCATCAATCCGACCCATACCCAACTGGAATCAAGCAAAATGGACATGATCGTTGCCGGTACGGAGAAAGCCGTGACCATGGTCGAAGGATTTATTGATAAACTCACAGAAGAGCAGGTTCTGGAAGCCATTATGCTGGCCCATGAAGAGATCAAGAAGATATGCGCTCTGCAGTTGGAATTAGTCAAACAGGCCGGACAGACAGAGTTTACTTACGAGCCTTTCGATATTCCTGAATCTGTGGAAGCGACAATTGAAACAGCTGTCGGAAGCCGCATTGAAGAGATTTTCGATATAAAAGGGAAATTAGAACGTCAAAAAGCCCTTTCGGCTTTTTTTGATGAAGCAAAAAAGCTCGTTCTTGAAAATGAGCCTGATATTGATTCCAGAAAGATCGGTGCTGCTTTTCATAATGTGGAAAAAAAGCATGTGCGTCAATTAATGCTGAAGACGAAAGTCCGTGAAGACGGCCGCTCCTTCGAGGAAGTGCGGCCTATCAGCGTTGAGGTCGGCGTTCTTCCCCGGACTCATGGCTCCGCTCTTTTTACGCGGGGAGAGACTCAGGCTTTGGCAACAGTGACTCTCGGATCAGCCGGAGACCAGCAGATCATGGATGCCTTGAAAGGCGAATCAAAAAAGAAATTCATGCTTCATTATAATTTCCCGCCTTTCAGTGTCAATGAAGTGAAACGGGTGATGGGTCCCGGACGTCGTGAAATCGGCCATGGAATGCTTGCTGAGCGCGCAATTACCCCTGTTCTTCCCGGAGAGACCTTCCCCTATACGATTCGGATCGTCTCCGATGTCCTGGAGTCCAACGGGTCTTCATCTATGGCGACTGTCTGTGGCGCATCGTTATCTCTTATGGATGCCGGTGTTCCGATTACGGATACAGTGGCCGGCACAGCTATGGGCCTCCTCAAAGAGGGCGATGATTTTATTGTGTTGACCGACATTCTGGGATCCGAAGATCACTTAGGTGATATGGATTTCAAAATTGCCGGGACCCGTGACAGCGTGACCGCCATTCAGATGGATATCAAGATTGAAGGTGTCACTAAAGAGATCATGCAGACAGCATTGACGCAAGCCAAAAAGGCACGCCTTCATATTATTGAAAAGATGGAAGCTGTCATCAATGAGCCGCGTAGTGAACAGTCTCCTTATGCCCCGTGCATTATTATGTGTAAAGTGCCTGTGGATAAGATCGGTGAAGTCATCGGGCCCGGGGGCAAAAACATAAAAGGCATGTCGGAAGAGTTCAACTCCGAGATTTGGATCGATGATGACGGGACCATTCAGGTCTCCTCGGAGAACAGGGCAGACGGAGAAGCTGCTGTGGCAAAGATCCAGAATATGATGAAAGTGTACGAAGTAGGAGATATCGTCGAAGGTGTTGTTTCAAAGATCGTTGATTTCGGCGCTTTCTGCAGTTTGCCTAACGGCAAGGGCGCTTTAGTTCATATTTCTGAGATCTCTAAAGAGCGTATTCCCAAAGTATCCGATGTTCTCAGCCTTGGTGACAAGATCAAAGCCAAGGTCATCAAAATCGATGATATGGGAAGGATCAATATCAGCATCAAGCGTCTCGAAGAAGAGTAATATGATTCCTTCGGGAAACAATCAGGATCTGTTCGTCCTTGATAACGGCCTGGCCGTGGGGTACGAACAGATCCCCTCGATCAACTCTTTTAATATCGGTATTTTCTTTTGTATCGGCTCTTTTCATGAGCCTGAAAAACTTAACGGCATTGCCCACCTGATTGAACACATGCTTTTCAAGCGGACCTCACATTACACGAATAAAGAGCTTGTCTACAAAATCGAAGGATTAGGCGGAGATTATGACGCTTTTACCGGATATGACGGGGTGACTGTAACATTACGGATCTTAAACCGGTATTGGAAAGAAGCTGTCGCTCTTCTTTATGAAATTATACAGGAAGCCCTTTTTCTTGAAGAAGACTTTTTGGCCGAAAAAAAAGTGATCCTGGAAGAGATCGAAATGTATAAGGAGACTCCTCAGGATTATATCATGGAGATGTTTACGTCTTCTTTATGGCAGGG
>DSCS01000022.1 GCA_011048995.1 Bacillota bacterium | reverse complement strand
GCTTTGTCTATGGCGTCGAATTCCATGGCTGTTGCCAAATTGCGAGACGCCAGGACTTTGGTCATGGCGCTGGTCAATGTTGTCTTACCGTGGTCAACGTGACCGATGGTGCCGACGTTTACATGGGGCTTATTTCTTACAAACTTTTCTTTGGCCATTCGTACTTACCTCCTCTGTCAACTGACAATATCTTCAGCAATGCTTGTGGGGACTTCATCATAATAGGCAAACTGCATACTGTAGCCTGCCCGTCCCTGGGTCAGCGAACGCATGGTCGTCGCATAACCGAACATTTCGGACAAGGGGACTTCCGCTGTAATGATCTGGGTTTTCCCCTTGGGCTCCATGCCCTTTATGCTTCCCCGGCGGCTGTTAATATCGCTGATGATATCTCCCATATAATCTTCGGGAGTCGTGACTTCAACTTCTACAATGGGCTCCAGCAAAACAGGAGATGCCTTCCTGAGCCCCTCTTTAAATCCGATGGATCCGGCGATAGAAAAAGCCATTTCCGAAGAATCCACTTCATGATAAGAGCCGTCAACAACGGTCACCTTAATGTCTACGACAGGAAATCCCGCCATAGTGCCGCTGACCATAGCCTCTTTGATGCCCTTCTCCACAGCCGGTATATATTCTTTTGGAATAACGCCGCCGACTGTCTTATCGACGAATTCAAAGCCCATGCCGCGGGAGACCGGCTCCATCTCCAAAACGCAATGGCCGTATTGGCCGCGTCCGCCGGACTGACGTATATATTTCCCTTCCACTTTGACTTTTTTTCGTATGCTTTCCCGATAGGCCACTTGAGGTTTCCCGATATTGGCGTCCACATTGTATTCGCGCTTCATCCGGTCGACTAAAATCTCCAAATGAAGCTCCCCCATTCCGGAAATAATCGTCTGGCCTGTCTCATGATCCACATAAGTCTTAAACGTGGGATCTTCATCGGAAAGCTTCTGAATGGCATTGCTGAGCTTTTCCTGATCAGCCTTGCTTTTCGGCTCAATGGCCACAGAGATAACCGGCTCCGGAAATTCCATGGCTTCCAGGACGACAGGATGACTAATGTCAGTGATCGTATCCCCCGTTGAGACATCTTTCATACCCACAAAGGCGGCAATATCGCCGGCGTAGAGAGCTTCCCGCTCCTGACGCTTGTTTGCATGCATCTGCAGGATACGCCCAATACGCTCTTTTTTCTTTTTGTTGACATTGTAAACATAACTACCTTTATTCAGCATGCCGGAATAGACACGGGCATAGACCAGCTTTCCGACAAAGGGGTCGACCATGATCTTAAAGGCTAATGCGGAGAACGGAGCGTCATCATCGGCCGGCCGCTCTTCCCATTTATCGGTTTTCGGGTTTTTTCCCTCTACAGGAGGAATATCCATGGGAGAAGGCATATAATCCACAATGGCATCGAGCAAGGGCTGCACTCCCTTATTTTTGAAAGAAGAGCCGCAAATCACGGGGACAGCCTCATTATCGATTGTCAGCTTTCGCAAGACGGCTTTATACTCATCAACGGGGAGCTCTTTCCCCTCCAAATAGGCTTCCATCAGATGCTCGTCATGCTCTGCCAGGGTCTCGATAAGATGCGTATGATACATCTGGGCCTCTTCTTTGACATCAGAGGGAATCTCTTCTTCGTGGAATCCTGCACCCAGGTCTTCCCCTTCCCAGATGAGCGCTTTCATCGTAAAAAGATCCACCATTCCCCGGAAAGAGTCTTCAGCTCCGATAGGGAATTGAACAGGGATAGGATTAGCCCCTAATTTATCTTTGACCTCATCGACTACGCTGTGAAAATCGGCCCCGGTCCTGTCCATTTTGTTCACAAAAACAAGACGAGGAACACTATATTTGTCAGCCTGACGCCAAACTGTCTCCGACTGGGGTTGAACCCCCGAGACGGCGCAAAAAACACCGACGGCCCCGTCGAGGACACGAAGCGAGCGTTCCACTTCGACCGTGAAGTCAACATGGCCTGGCGTATCTATTATACTCACCCGGTGATTTTTCCAAAAACAGGTCGTGGATGCCGAGGTGATTGTAATACCGCGCTCACGCTCCTGCTCCATCCAATCCATTTCGGCATTCCCGTCATGGACTTCTCCCATTTTATGAGTCACCCCGGTATAGTACAGAATCCGCTCTGTCGTCGTCGTTTTTCCGGCATCAATATGAGCCATGATGCCTATATTTCTTTGTTTCTGAAGCGGTATTTCTCTTGCCACAACTCCTCCTGCCTAATAACGGAAATGCGCGAAGGCTTTGTTGGCCTCAGCCATTTTATGTGTATCTTCTTTTTTCTTAGCTGCACCGCCCTGGCCGGCGACAGCATCAATTATCTCTTTGGCCAGGCGTTTATGCATGGCGTACTCATCTTTACGGTCCCTGGCATAATTAATCAACCAACGGATGGCTAAAGACAACTTGCGTTCAGGACGGACAGGGATCGGAACCTGATAGTTGGCTCCGCCTACCCGGCGCGACTTGACTTCCAGTTCAGGCTTCAAGGCTTCAATAGCTTTACGGAACATGGCCAAACCGTCTTCCCCGGTACGTTCGCGCACTTCGGCGATGGCTGATTCAAAAATATTCCGGGCCACACTTTTTTTGCCCTGCAGCATAAGCTTATTGATGGTCTTTTCTACCACCATCTGCTCATAATTATCATATTTTTTTTCAATCTTTTTACGGATTCCTCTCCTTGGCATTGCTTTCCCTCCGTTTTATTTCTTGGGTCTTTTTGTTCCGTACTTGGATCTTCCCTGCATACGTCCGTCAACGCCGGCTGTATCCAAAGCTCCCCTGACGATATGATAACGCACACCGGGTAAATCCTTAACCCTGCCCCCGCGGATCAATACAATAGAATGCTCCTGGAGGTTATGTCCCTCTCCGGGGATGTAGGCTGTCACTTCAAATTGATTACTCAATTTGACTCTGGCGATTTTACGTAAAGCGGAGTTTGGCTTTTTCGGGGTTTGTGTCGTGACCCTGGTGCATACCCCGCGCTTTTGGGGGTTCCCCTGCATGGCAGGAGACTTACTCTTTTTTATGATCTTTTTTCTCCCTTTACGCACAAGCTGGTTTATTGTAGGCATACTCCTATGTCCTCCTTTTTAATTCGTGCACAAATATTAACAACCTCAACCTGCACTGTCAAGATAATTCAGGCAAAAAAACCACTTTCAGCTGAAAATACCTTTAAAAAGATGCAGTCCGCCCGGTAAAGGCTCTCTTTCAGAGCGGAGATCTTGTCTATTCTTCGTCTTCTACATCGATTTCCAGGGAATCAGTGATCCCGTTGACGACCATGGAATCGATGTATTTATACTCTTTGGCACATGTTCCCGCCGGAATCAGGTGGCCGATGATAATGTTTTCTTTAAGCCCTTCCAGGTTATCGTACTTTCCTTCCAAAGCAGCCTCGGTTAAGATCCGGTTTGTCTCCTGGAAAGAAGCCGATGCAAGGAAGGAATCTGTATTGAGAGCGGCTTTGGTTATTCCCAGCAGAATCGGCTCCGCCTGAGCCGGTTCTTTGCCCTCACTGATCAATCGCTCATTTTCTTCCATGTAAGCATTGTGGTCAATAAACTCCTGGGGCATAAAGAGAGAATCACCGGGCTCTTTGATCTTTACTTTCCGGGTCATCTGACGGATGATGATCTCCAGATGTTTATCATTGATCTCGACCCCCTGGATCCGGTAGACTTCCTGTATTTCATCGAGAAGATATTCCCGGACATCGTCCAATCCTTTGACTTTGAGAATATCGTGGGGGTTTATATTTCCCGATGTCAGGGCTTCGCCGGCCTCGACACGATCCTCGGGATTGACGAGGATCTGTTTTCCCAACGGGACTTTATAACGCTTCTCATCGCCGAACTCATTCTTGACGATAAGTATACGATACCCGTGTACGATTTTCCCGTACTCCACGACACCGTCGATTTCAGATATGATAGAGGTGTCATCGGGTTTTCGTGCTTCAAAAAGCTCGGTAATGCGGGGGAGGCCTCCGGTAATATCACGGGTCTTTCCTATCTGGCGCGGCATTTTGGCTAACAAATCACCCGGCTTCACCTCATCTTTTTCATTAACAATAAGATACGCTCCCGTGGGAAGGTAGTAGAGGCTTCGTCCTTCCTCTTCACTGCCCTTAGGCGGCTCTTTTCCGTCAATGATGACACGGGGATGCAGCTTTTTTGTCTTATCTTCAATGATAACACGTTGTATTGTGGCCGTGGAGGAATCCAAGACCTCTTCCACTGTCTTTCCTTCAATAAGGTTCTCGAATTTGATTTCCCCTTCTTTCTCCGCAACAATTGGCCGGATAAAGGGGTCCCATTCAAAAACAGTGTCGCCGGCTTTGATCTCATCACCGTCATTGATCTTCAGCAAAGCGGCATAAGGAACATCATATTTGGAACGTTCTTTTCCTTCTGCATCAATGACGAATATTTTACCCGAACGGTTGATGACGACTTTTTCGCCGTTTCTGTTCTCAATATACTTCAGTCCTTCAATACGGATATTTCCGGCATATTTACTTTTGACTTCAGATTGCTCAATGATACGGGAAGCTGTTCCTCCGATATGGAAAGTCCTGAGTGTCAGCTGCGTTCCCGGTTCACCGATCGACTGCGCCGCGACGACACCGACAGCATCGCCCACTTCAGCCGGGCGGCCGGTTCCCAGGTTCGTCCCGTAACACTTCGCGCATGTCCCCGCTTTAGCATCACATGTCAGCACAGAGCGGACATAGATATATTCCACTCCTTTATCCTCAATTCTTTTTGCCATATCTTCGTCAATGATTTCATTGGCAGCGACCAATATACGGTCGGGATTATCAGGATCCGACACATCATAAAGCGAAACACGTCCGCGGATACGCTCCGAAATGGGGATAATGACCTCTTCACCGTCTTTCAGATGGCCCACCTTCAAGCCTCGTAATGTGCCGCAATCCTCTTCTTTGACAATGATCTCCTGAGCCACATCGACGAGTTTACGGGTAAGATACCCGGCATCGGCTGTTTTCAATGCTGTATCGGCCAACCCCTTTCGGGCTCCATGCGTTGAAATAAAATACTGCAAAACATTCAGCCCTTCCCGGAAATTAGCTGTGATAGGCTGTTCGATGATCTCTCCCACACTTCCAGTCAGCGTCTTCTGGGGTTTAGCCATAAGCCCGCGCATACCTGCCAACTGCGTTATCTGTGTTCTTGATCCTCGGGCCCCGGAATCCATCATCATAAAGACAGGGTTAAAGCCTCCGTTGTCGTTTTTCATTTTGGTGATCATTTCATCAGCGACCAGCTCAGTCGTATGGGTCCAGGCATTGATAACCATATTATACCGCTCAGTTTCCGTGATGATCCCTTTCCGGTATTGGCTCCAGTATTTATCCACCTGTTCTGTGGTGGTATCGATCATTTCTTTTTTGATCTCAGGAGTCAGCAAATCATCTGAAGCAAAAGTGGCCCCTGATAAAGTCGCATAGGAAAAGCCGGCATCCTTCATCCGGTCCAATGTCTCTACGGCATACTCATTTCCCACTTCCTTGACAATATCGCCGATAGTCTTTTCAATGTTCTTTTTATTCATTATGAGGTTGACATAACGGAAACCTTTGGGCAGCACTTCAAAATTAAAAAGGGCCCTTCCCGCCGTTGTATAATCTCTCCATTTATCAATATCTTTTATCTCTTTATCGGTCCAGTCGCTCTTTTCTCTGATCTTGTTCACACCCGCCAATTTTATACGGGCATGGAGACCGACTTTTTTATTATGAAGAGCGATAATGACTTCATCGGTGGAACTGAAGATCCGCCCTTCACCCTGAACCCCTTTTCTCTCTTTGGTCAAATAGTAAAGGCCAAGCACCATATCTTTTGTCGGAGTGGCCAAAGGCTTTCCATGGGCAGGAGAGAGGATATTATATTTAGAAAGCATCAGCATGCGGGCTTCGATCTGAGCTTCCAGAGAAAGCGGCAGATGGACGCCCATCTGATCCCCGTCAAAATCGGCATTGAAGGCCGTACAGACAAGGGGATGGATCTTAATAGCTTTTCCTTCCACCAATTGGGGCATAAAGGCCTGAATACTCAGACGGTGAAGTGTCGGCGCCCGGTTCAAAAGAACCGGATGATCTTTTATTATCTCATCCAAATACTGCCATACTTCGGGAGAAGCCTTCTCCAGAATCTTACGGGCCCCTTTAAGGGTATCCACCATATTTTCTTCGATCCTGTTTAAAAGGAAGGGCTTGAATAATTCTATGGCCATCTGTTTAGGAATGCCGCATTGATCCAAACGAAGTTTAGGATCCACAACAATAACAGAACGGCCTGAATAGTCGACGCGTTTGCCCAACAGGTTCTGACGAAACCGCCCGTTTTTCCCTTTGAGCATATCAGAGAGTGATTTCAAGGGCCGGTTTCCCGTTCCCGTGACCGGCCGGTTGCGCCGCCCGTTGTCAAAAAGGGCGTCGACAGCCTCCTGAAGCATTCTTTTTTCATTTTTAAGAATAATCTCCGGAGCATTCAAATCCATCAGCTTTTTCAGCCGATTATTCCGGTGGATCACCCGCCGGTAAAGGTCATTGAGATCCGAAGTAGCGAACTTTCCGCCGTCTAAGGGAACTAAAGGCCTGAGATCGGCCGGAGTAACCGGGAGCACTTCCAGGATCATCCATTCCGGGCGGATGCCGGAGATTTTAAATTGATTGAGAAGCCGCAGGCGTTTAATAAGTTTCTTGCGGTTCTGAACCGATTTTGTAGTCTCGATCTCGCTCTGAATCCGATAGAAATCCAATTCCACATCGATCTTTTCAAGGGCCTTTCTTAAAGCTCCCGCCCCCATTTCAGCCACGAAACTCTCTTCTCCGTAGCGTTCCACAAGATCGTCGAACTCCTCCTCGTCAAGAATCAGTTTTTTAATATTAGGCTTCAGGCTCCCGTCTTCCAAAGAGGTCTCATATTCTACGAGTTCAGGAATATCCCCGGGGTCGACAACATAATACTTGTCATAATAGATCACTGACTCTACCTCTTTGCTTTTCAGGTCCAAAAGCAAAGCCATACGATTAGGCAGATTCTTAAAGAACCAGATATGTGCCACAGGTGTCACAAGCTCAATATGACCCATGCGCTCACGGCGTACACGTGATTCGGTGACCTCCACGCCGCAACGGTCGCAGATGATCCCTTTATTCTTTTTCTTCTTGTATTTCCCGCAGGCACATTCGTAATCCTTAACGGGCCCGAATATCCTTTCGCAAAACAAACCGTCCTTTTCCGGCTTCAGAGTCCGGTAGTTAATCGTTTCGGGCTCTTTCACTTCCCCATAAGACCAGGAACGGATCTCTTCGGGAGAAGCCAGAGAGATTTTGATAGAATCAAAATCATTCGTCGATTTCGGAAAAACCTTTTTCGGAGATGTCAAAGCTATCCTCCTTATTTATCATTCTTAAAAAATTCTACGTTCAGGCAAAGGCCCTTGAGCTCATTGACCAAAACATTAAACGACTCGGGAATCCCCGGCTCCGAGGGATTTTCACCACGGATGATGGATTCATACATTTTGGTCCTGCCGTTGACATCATCGGATTTGACTGTCAGCATCTCCCGCAGAAGATGAGCCGCCCCGTATGCCTCAAGAGCCCAGACTTCCATTTCACCGAAGCGCTGTCCTCCGAATTGGGCTTTTCCGCCTAAAGGCTGCTGAGACACCAAAGAATAGGGCCCTGTAGCACGAGCATGCAATTTATCATCGACAAGATGATGCAGTTTCATCACATAGATAACACCTACGGTGACTTGCTCATCAAAAGGCTCCCCGGTATAGCCGTCGAACAATGTGGTTTTTCCGCATTCGGGAAGTCCGGCCTTTTTCAGCCATTCTTTGATTTCAGACTCAGGAGCTCCGTCAAAAACCGGCGTTTCTATTTTAACACCCATCTTTTTAGCGGCCCAGCCCAGGTGAGTTTCCAGGATCTGTCCTACATTCATACGGGAAGGAACACCCAGCGGGTTCAATACAATATCCACAGGGGTCCCGTCTTCAAGATAGGGCATATCCTGTTCAGGCAAAATAATGGAAACAACACCTTTATTCCCATGACGCCCGGCCATCTTGTCCCCGACAGAGACAACGCGGCGGTTAGCCACGTAGACCTTGACGGATTTAATGACACCCGGGGGAAGGTCATCGCCGCGCAACAGTTTTTTCCACTCTTCGTCGCGCCATTTGATGATTTCACGTCTTTTTTCCTCTACAACATCCGACAGTTTTTGCAGACGCTGAAGGTCTTCAACGGCAAGGGCTTTTTTCTCAACGAGCACCTTTTCAACGGCTTTAACAAGACAATGCTCATCGGCCAGCACAGTTCCTTTCGGCCCGATCGGCTTGACCTCTTTGGAGAGAGACTTCCCGACGAGGACCTTTTTCAATATTTCTATCCGGCGCTTGTTGATGATTTCAAGCTTCAATGCCTGTTCTCTTTCTATTTTATCAATATCGTCTTTACGCTCACGGCGGATGACCGCTTCCATATCCTCAGTCTGTTTCCGGGTAAAGACTTTGACGTCAATGACTTTGCCTTTCACTCCGGGCGGCACCCGCAGAGAGGCATCTTTCACGTCTTCGGCTATTTTACCGAAAATAGCCCGAAGCAGTTTCTCTTCCGGGGTCAGCTCTGTTTTTCCCTTGGGAGTAACTTTACCGACCAAAATATCACCGGGTTTCACGTATGTTCCTATTTTAATGATGCCGCTTTCATCCAGATCCTTGATCATTTCATCCATGACCTGGGGAATGTCATGCGTGATCTCTTCTTTACCCAGTTTTGTCTCACGGGCGTCGATCTGAAGTTCTTCCACATGGATGGAGTCAAAGCTGTTATTCTTCACCAACCGCTCACTCAGGACTATGGCATCTTCAAAATTGTAGCCGCGCCAGGGCAGAAAAGCCACAAGAAGATTCTGTCCTAAAGCCAATTCCCCGCCCTGGGTCCCGAAACCTTCAGTTAAGGGCGCTCCTTTTTTAACCTTTTGCCCGACATGGACAATGGGGCGCGTATTAATACAAGTATCTTTATTGGACCTTCTGAATTTCTCCAGATAATAAATATCACGGCCCATATCTTCCCCGAAATCTTTTTCGGGATGATCGGGATCCGGTTTGTCCTGATCCGTTTTGATGACAATAAGATTCGCTGTGACCTTTTCCACGACTCCGGATCTTTTGGCAATCTGAATATAGCCGGAATCCTGTGCGATCTTTGCTTCGATTCCCGTGCCGATAACGGGAGAATCCGGGTTGACCAAAGGGACACCCTGACGCTGCATATTCGACCCCATCAGAGCCCGGTTCGCATCATCATGCTCCAGGAAAGGAATCAAGGCCGCAGAGACAGAGATCAGCTGCTTGGGGGAAACGTCCATATAGTCGATCCGTTTGGGGTCGACTAAAAGAAATTCTCCGGATTGGCGGGCCATAACGCGCTCGGAAGCGAACTTTCCGTTTTCTTTGAGGGCGGCATTCGCCTGGGCGATGATCTGGCTTTCTTCCTGATCTGCTGAGAGATAGACGACTTCTTCGGTTACTTTTCCTTTGGAAACTTTTCGGTAAGGTGTGCGTAAAAACCCGAATTTGTCAATGGCTGCATAAGAAGCCAAAGAGGTGATAAGTCCGATGTTCTGCCCTTCCGGCGTCTCAATGGGACAGATCCGCCCGTAATGGGTGTAATGAACGTCACGGGCCTCAAATCCGGCTCTTTCCCGAGAAAGCCCGCCGGGGCCCAACGCTGAAAGGCGTCTTTTGTTAGTGATCTCAGAGAGCGGGTTTGTCTGGTCCATGAATTGAGAAAGCTGATGGCTTCCAAAAAATTCATTAAGCACAGCCGTGACAGGGCGTGAATTGACCAGGTTCTGCGGATTGATCTTATCCGCTTCGCTGATATTCATCCTCTCCTGGATCACTCTCTTCATCCGGTAAAACCCTGTATAGAGATGGTTCATCAAAAGTTCGCCGACAGCACGAACGCGCCGGTTGCCTAAATGATCGATATCGCCGGCTTCAACAAGGCTGAAACGCAGTTTCAAAAGATAGGCAATACTTCCTATGATGTCTTCATTGGTTAAAGTATTTTCTCCTGATTCGGCCTCCCGCCCCAAGACGACATTGAGCTTGTAACGCCCGACTTCTCCCAGATTATAGGTCCGGGGGTTGAAAAAGAGGTCATAGATCAAAGCTTCGGCCAGGTCAATAGTCGCCGGTGACCCGGGACGTAAAATCCCATACACGCGGGCCAAAGCCCTCTCCGTTGTGTCAAAAGCATCTTTTTCCAAAGACGCGGCGATAATATCCTGATTTCCCTCTTTGACAACATAGAAAATGATATCGTTTTCTACGCCCTGCTCTTTGAATTTATTAAAAACATCCATGGTGAACTGATCGCCGGGTTTGGCGGCTACTTCATCCAATTCTGTTTTCACTTTATTTCCGAATATTGCATTTCTGATATAGCCGCGCAACCCCTCTTCTTTTCCGGGAGCCAATTTGATCTGCCGTTTTTCCGCATAGATCCATATCTTTTTAAAATCCTTATGGCCGGCATCCCTTAAATGACTGATGGCTTCCCAGACATCAGTGTCAATACGCTGTCCTAATTGGCCGATAATCGTTCCGGCTTCATCTTTCAGATCGGCGGCAAGAGTCATCTCAAGGTAAAAAGCATCCGGGTAAGCTGAAGTATTGATCTCATATTTGTCTGCAAAAAGATCCAGGATCTCTTCACGCCCTTCGTACCCGAGGGCCCGGAGAAAAGTCGTGATATAGATCTTTTTCTTCCGGTCAATAGAAATATACATCAAATCCCTGCGGTCAATGGAAAATTCGATCCATGAGCCGTCATAAGGAATCAAGCGTGCTGAATAAGCTTCTTTTCCGGGATTGTCATCCACGGAATCCACGAATAACCCGGGAGAACGGTGAAGCTGTCCCACGACGACACGCTCGGCTCCATTGATGATGAATGAGCCGTTATGAAGCATCAAGGGAATATCTCCAAAATAGACTTCCTGCTCTTCACTGACGTCGATCTCCTGTTCGGCTGTGCCGGGATTCTCAATCTTCTTCGTCAGTCTCAAGGTCACCCGCAGGTTGCTCCCGTAGGTCAACCCTCTTTCACGACACTCATTGGGAGTAAAAAGCGGCGTATCCAGGTCATATCTTATGAACTCAAGAATATATTTACTCTGCTCCAGGTCAGGTTCCCGGTTCTTCTTTTCATGATTCGTAATAGGAAAGGTCCTGAGGAAAATGCCCTGCAGCCCCTTATCCTCTCTTTTTTCCGGCGGAACATTGATTTGAAGAAATTCTTCGTATGATTTCTGTTGCATATCGAGAAGATACGGGATATCCACCATCTCCCGGATCTCTGCGAAGCTGAAACGTCCCGTTTTCGGGTCGAAATTTTCTTTTAACGAGAAAGGAAACTCTTTCGTTTTCTGGGTCATTGTTTAAAAACCCCCTTGTCTGCAAAAGCCCCTGCGAATTTAATCAAGGCCGATGATGTCTTTTCTGTCGATTTCTCTCAAATTAAGCAAAAGCGGGGTGCGCAGGAAGCACACCCCCGTTTTGCGTTTTCTGGTATCATTCTGTGTCAAGAATAAATCATTTAATCTCAACAACAGCTCCGACTTCTTCAAGTTGAGCTTTGACCTGTTCTGCTTCAGCCTTAGGAATCCCTTCCTTGATGGCTTTGGGAAGAGAGTCAACAAAAGCTTTCGCTTCCGGCAAACCGAGTCCGCCGATCTCTTTGACAGCCTTGATGACTTTCAGACGCTGATCGCCCGCGGCATTGATCATGACATCAAACTCAGTCTTCTCTTCTTCTGCAGCAGCGGCGGCGGCCGGCATAGCAGCCATGGCGACAGGAGCCGCAGCGCTTACACCGAATTTTTCTTCCAGTTCTTTGACGAGCTCAGACAGCTCCAAAACAGTCATTTCTTCAATCGCTTTAATAAGATCTTCTCTTTTCATAGTGAACACCCCCTACGGTTATTCGCTTTTCTTTTCCTGAATTGCGCTTAAAACACCCACAAGATTCCTGATATTGCCGGCCAGAACATTGACAAACCCGGTTACCGGGCCTTGCATAGTCCTGAGCAGCATCGCAAGAAGCTCATCCCTTGACGGCAGTTCAGAAAGAGCATTGATTCTCTCCTGATCGACCACCATACCTTCAACCATACCTGCCTTGACGCTGAATTTGCTGTTCTGTTTAGCAAATTTAACGAGGACTTTCGCGGGTGCGACAGGATCATCATAGCTTAATGCAAAGGCTGTCGGGCCCTTGAGACTGTCTTCCAATCCCTTGATTTCCAAGGCCTCAAGCGCTCTGTAAGCCATTGTATTTTTATAGACTTTATATTCGACATTATTCTCTCTCAACTCGCGACGCAACGCTGTGATTTCTTCCACGTTCAAGCCCATGTAATCTGTTAAGATGACAGACTTGGCTTTGGAGACCTTATCCTTAATCTCGTCGACGACTTGCACTTTTTCCGGTCTAATTTTTTGAGCCATGTTTCCCCCTCCTTTCTCCTGATCTATCGGGACTCTCTTCAGACGGAAGAAAGCCCGACAAAGGTCGGGCAATGATTTGAGTCATTGGACCTCTGTCTCGGTAGGCATTTTTAAGCCTGCGCACCCACTGTCTACGACAGGATATCTATTACACACTCTGTAATGTCGCTATATCCAGTTTTACAGACGGCCCCATCGTGGTCGTCACATAGGCGGATCTTAAATACGTCCCCTTGGCTGAAGACGGCTTTGCTTTGATGACCGCCTTAATGATAGAGGACAGGTTCCCGCGAAGCTGTTCGGCATTGAAACTGCGTTTTCCGACAGGGACATGGACAATACCGAATTTATCCACTTTATATTCGACACGGCCGGCCTTTGATTCACTGACTGCGGTCTTGACATCGGCGGTAACAGTCCCTACTTTGGGGTTGGGCATGAGCCCGCGGGGGCCCAAAACACGTCCCAGCTTACCGACTTCCTTCATCATATCCGGCGTAGAGATCGCAATATCAAAATCAAGCCATCCGCCTTTGACCTTCTCTACCAAGTCATCGCCACCGACATAATCAGCTCCCGCCTCAAGGGCTTCTTTTTCCTGATCGCCTGAGGCGAAAACCAGAACACGGACATCTTTTCCTGTTCCGTGAGGCAAAACTACTGTACCGCGCACCATTTGATCCGCGTGTTTCGGGTCAACCCCCAAACGGATATGCAGTTCCACCGTTTCGTCAAACTTGGCCGGAGGAAATTTCCCGACCAGCTCAATAGATTCGTCCAGAGTATAAAGCTTTTCGCTCTCAACAAGCTCCCTGGCGCTTTTCAGCCTTTTTGAAATCTTTCTTGCCATATGCTACCTCCTGTGGTCCAACGACCCTTCGGCCTCCCACATCTTTTCTCAGCCTTTGACTTCAAGCCCCATGCTGCGGGCTGTTCCCGCGATCATACGCATAGCGGCTTCCACATCATTTGCATTGAGATCGGGCATCTTCAGCTCGGCGATCTCTTTCAACTGGGCCTTTGTTACTGACCCGACTTTTTCCTTATTCGGAACACCTGATCCTTTATCCAGCTTGGCTGCTTTTTTCAGCAGAACCGCAGCAGGAGGAGTTTTCGTAATAAATGAAAAACTCCTGTCCTCAAAAACCGTTATAACAACAGGTATAATAAGGTCCCCTTTATCCTGTGTGCTGGCGTTAAATGCTTTACAGAATTCCATGATGTTCACGCCGTGCTGCCCGAGGGCCGGGCCTACAGGAGGGGCAGGATTGGCTTTTCCGGCAGGAATCTGAAGTTTAATAAACCCCTTGACCTTCTTTGCCATAACAATCACCTACTCCTTTATCTTCACTAATCTTCTTTTTCCACTTGATAATAATCCAGCTCAACAGGAGTCTGCCGGCCGAAAATAGAGACCATGACCCGCAACTTGGATTTTTCAGCCATTACATTGTCCACAACACCCGAAAAGGAGGCAAAGGGGCCATCGACGATCCGCACCTTCTCCCCCACCCGATAATAAATCCTCGGTTTTAATGTGTTCTTCCTGTCCTCACTGTCTTCCTTGATCTGAAGGACTTCTGTCTCCGTCAGAGGGACAGGACGCCCTTTGGGGCCCACAAAAGAACCGATACCCTGCACACTGGCGATCAAATGCCATGTCTCTTCGGTAAGATCCATCTCTACCAGGATATAGCCGGGAAAGATCTTTTTTATGATCTCTTTCTTTTTACCGTTTTTGGTGTCAACAATCTTCTCAGAGGGAATATAGATCTCGCCGAACATCTCTTCCATTCCGGCCTGTTTGATCCGTTCCAGGAGAAGCTTGCGCGCTTTCCCCTCTCCTCCGACTAATGCATTTAAAACATACCATTTTTTCATATCATCATGCCTTCAGCAGAAACTCAGAATACAAGGCCAAGCAAAAAGATAAATAAACGGTCAAATAAACCGAGAACAACTCCAAAGACCAGTGATATAAAAATAACAAGCCATGTGGAAGCCCACAAGACATGCTTCTTCGGCCATACGACCTTTTTCATTTCGGCTACGACTTCGTCGATAAACCTTTTTATCTTTTTCATACGCCCTCCAATATGTGTAACTAACAGGCCAAGAGGGATTCGAACCCCCAACCACCTAATTTGGAGTCAGGTGCTCTACCAATTAGAGCTATTGGCCTACAAAAAGGCATAAGGAGACTCAGCGAGTCTCCTTATGCGATGTATGTTTTTTGCAGAACTTACAGTATTTGCTCAGCTCAATACGGTCCTTGGTGTTCCTCTTGTTTTTCGTGGTGGTATAGTTCCTGTTTTTACACTCAGTGCATTCAAGGGTAATAATATCCCTTATGACACCTTTTTTCTTTGCCATGTTTTCTCCACCTTATCTTGCGAACCGATTACTCGATAACTTCAGCAGCGACGCCGGCTCCTACAGTCCTTCCGCCTTCTCTGATAGCGAATCTCAAACCCTGTTCCAAAGCAACGGGGTGAATCAATTCAACGGTTACGGTTACGTTATCCCCGGGCATACACATC
>DSCS01000073.1 GCA_011048995.1 Bacillota bacterium | reverse complement strand
AAGTTCTTCTTTTTCGGTGAACGGGAAAAAGGGCTTCTCGTGAAATATCTCGTTCGCCTCCGCTGTCATTCCCATAAAAAGAGGATTTTGCCCTCCTTCAATATGAATAAAAAGGCTTTGTATATGGAAATATGTGACAAGAAGATTAAAAATCTCTTTCATCACATGATCCGGGCTGTGCACAGGCGTGACCATTTGAGCAATATCAAAAACAGCATTGATTTTTTCTCCTTCCCGGACCGGGTCATTAATGATCTTTTGCGCCTTTCCTTTTTCGGGTTTGATTGAAACATTCTTTGTATAAACGGTTTTATTCCGTCCGTTATTTTTAGCAAAATATAAAGCTTCATCAGCTTGAACGATCAATTCTTCGATTGTTTTCCCGTCATCGGGATAAAGAGCATATCCGATACTGCATGTCAATTTATAAGTCTGATAGAGCGCTGAATTTTCAGTATTGATACGGATACGGTTAATAATCGAATGGGGATTGACATCTCGGGGAATCATCATCGCAACACAAAACTCCTCACCCCCGTATCGGCCTACCAAATCCGTGACACGTAGTGTATTCTTTGTAATGCGTCCCATCTCCTTCAAAACAGAATCTCCTCTTGTATGGCCGTAAGTGTCATTAATATTCTTAAAATGATCCAGATCTAAAATACCTACAATGGCCTGCTGGTCTGTATTGTCGGCATAATCCAGAAGATTGACCGTAAGGCTCATCCAGTGTTCTCTTTTATAAAGGCCCGTTAATCTGTCCAAAAGGGCTGTTTGTTTCAAATAATCATAATAGCCCGCGGCGTTAATATAATCTCTGAAAGGGCCCAGATCATCCGCAATATGTTTGTCGGGGTAAAGCAACAAGCGGGTCGTATCCAGATACAGACAGCCTTTTAACGCGAAATAGTGAAAACTGGATTGACGGTTTTCTTCAGTCTTATTCTTACTTCGGCCCAGTTTTTCGATATCCAGGATAGGGATAATGAGAATACCGCTTAAATTCCTTCCCTTTTTCTTGTCTTCCTGCGCATAAAAGATATCTCTGTGAGCCTGTTCAAAAAGAACCTCATTAAGCAGATCGCTTCTCATGGGAACAGGAGCATGGAAACGTCCCTCTTTTTGAACAACAACCTGTTCGCTCCACCCCGAATACATATCATATTCGAAAAAAGCTCCCCGGGTCATTTCTGTCAAATCCATCAAATCGGTTAAGATCGTTTTATACAGCTGAACGCCCTCATTGACAGGAGAGAGCCTGTAATTCAATAATGCCGCCCTTTTGTCTTCAGAGATCTTTTTCAAGGCCTCCTCCCGGTGAGATTCTCTGAAAGCCTCCGGGAAATCAGTCACCGGATCAATGTCATATTGTTTAAGCAATGACCTGTGAAAAGACCATCGTTTGTTTCCGCGGATAAAGGGGTCACGGTATTCTAACGGGATCGTGTTCACCCACTCTTTCATCTGAGCAAACAAATCCAGGAGATAATCATAAAACAATGCAGAGCCCTTCTCTGTCGTTTTCACAAGCCAATGAAGCGTCAAAAGGGCCTGTGAGGAGCCATAATACGGAGCTTTTGATATTCTTTTACCGGCTTCATCATCACCCAGAAACGCCTTGATGATATCAGCTTTGTTTTTCTCCGACATCTCAATGCCCGCATCATCGAATTTTCCCGCAAGATCCATAAATTGTCCGGCTATTTCCGCCTCACCCTCGATGAGAGACAGTTCGGCCGCCTGTATCATAAGCGCATGACAATGTTCTTTGTCTTCAGGCCTTGAGTAACGTTTAATGATACTTTCAATAAGCTCTTTAAGGCTTGCCGATCCCTTTTCTGCGGTTTTTATCTTTAATGCAAGATTCTGATATTCAACTGACTCACGGAGAAATTCACGTTTTTCATAGAACTTCCCGGCTTTTTTAAAGGATTCTTTCGCACGCGGCCTGTCTCCAAGCTCATAAAGGATATCCGCCAAAAGATAGTTCATTTTAGCTTGTTCACGGACACCCTTTTCATCTTTCAGAAAAACGAACCCTTTAATCGTGACATCATAAGCCTTATCATAAAGATGCTGGGTCTTGTAGGCCTGTGCCAAATTCATACTGTTAATCGTCGCCGCATGATAAAAATGAATACGCTCAGCCGCGCGTATAGCTCTTATCCATGAAGAGACTGCAGATTCATATTGCCCCTGATCCACATAGATAATGCCCATGTTTGTGGAAACAATAGCGATTAAACGCTGGTCATCCAGCCTTTGGGCAATCTCAAGGGCCTTGTCAAAAAATAACAGTGCTTTTTCATGTTCTTTAAAGCGCCGGCATGAAATAGCCTGGGCATTATACGCATTGAACTCGACTTGAAGTGAAAGACGTTCTCTGTATTTTTCTGCAAGCGCAAGCATCTTATCAGAAGCTTCTTGCATTTCAGCGCTTTTTTGATTATCCATATAACTAATAAAAAACTCGTTTATAATAAGAGAGCGACTGTTTTCATCCATAGCCTCGATCTCCTCGCGGAAATCATTGCCCAGTTGTTCCACTCTTGCATATTCGGCACGAATAATATAGAAGATCAAAACATTATTAAAAACAGTATTCCACTCTTCCGTGTGATCAGCAGGTCCTTTGGCCATCCAGTGCAGGACTTCGTCAATTACCTCATCGCTTTTTTTATCGTTGACAACAAGAACATGGCTTTTATAAACCACTTTACGCACAGGGGTATCGGCATACTTTTTCATACGCGTAAGAATCAACTGCCGGTCAACCAGCCGTTGGGAATCCATCTCATACAATTTGAGATATAATGAGAAAAGATTGACTCCCGAAAGTGAATCTGCTGCATAATGAAACTGTAAAAAAAGGTTAAAAAAGAGATCATGATGAATCGATTGTTCCCGGACACCCAGACGCTTAAAGAGCTCCATAGTTGTGTCATAAGCCTCTTCTCCATATCCGGTATTCAGTGCGAGATAAACATAACTTTCCAAATAAGGCAATTCTTTAAAGCCGTTACGGGCAATGCGGTTCAAAACATAACGAGCCAGGCGGTCATCGACTTTTTTGATATTTTCCTGCATCAATTGTGAAAGACGAAATGTGTAAAACAGATTATCTTTATAGACAATATTCTTTTGAAGGAGGTATTCCATGGCCTTGTTTAAGGAAACTGAATCCTTTTCACTGAATTCCAGTGGGATCTTTCCCCCCATCGCCCGCGCAAGGGCGATGAGCTCTTCGATATCAGATAATCCCTTTCCTTTTTTCAGATCAATATTGACCCGGACATGAAAACACTCCGTGATCTGCTCAAACGTCCCGTTCCCTTTTTCGATACGCAGACAATCGTCCTCAGCTGCTTTTTCCATGATTTTTTTCGTAAGAACAGGCTCTCCGCGGCTTTGATCAGCGAGTTCAAGGATTACCTCCTCTATGTCTTGAACCACATAATAGTAATATTTCAAAACCTTGGCGGTTTCTTCATGATTCAGGTTTTCAAAAGAAAAAGGGATCATCCCATTTAAGGGCTCCCTGCTCCAGGTCACAATACGGAGATCATCAGGCTTGAATCGTTTTGCCAGATAATCCATAAATTTAAAATCCTCTTTAGAGAGTCTGTTTCCCGGTCCCAAACCCAAAAAAGCCGGGCCGTTAGCGATTTTGTTTTCCAAAATACGGACTGCTCTGGATCGGATGCCTTCTGAAGCTTTAAACGCCGGCTCCTCATTGCTGTCCATACGGCATTCAAGATATTTGATAATACGTTCGGGAAGAGAGAGGGATTCCTCCTCCAAACCGAAATATTCATATCCCTTTGACTGAAATATCGGAATCAATCCCTCATACCAAATGCGGGCATTTTCCTCAGAAGAATAATCATAAACAGCAGTCAACGTCTCCCAGTTATCCGGAAGAAAACTGCTCCGTTCTGAGAGGATCCAGGCTGCAGGGAATTTTGTTCTTTTGGCATGAGCGGTAATAATATCCTTTTGAATATCATCCTGAATGATCTCTTTATGGGGAAAATAGAGCCTGAAATCCACAAAGTCATTTTCCGCGAGAGAAAAGCCGGCTTCATTCATCATGCGGACAAATGCGGACCTGTCTGTGCGCTGCCCCATATCTGTGTTGACATAAAGGGGACTCATGTCAAAAAATACGGGATTCCCCTTTTTGTCCCGCAGGGCATTGCTTTCACGCAAATCACCGTGATAGGCCCCGTTGGTATGCAAAAAGGCAATAAGGGCATAAAGGCTGTTTGCCAGGAGTAGGCCATTGTCGGGGTCGAGTCTGAAAAGTCCCGGAAGTTTGTCAGCAACGTAAAAACAACGGGTACTGTCGATGAAGCGCCCGTCAATGCTTAAAAGATTGTGGAAGGAGCGAATAGGCCGGAGAAGGGGATGACGGTAAAAGGCTGTTGCTAAATACTCTTTTGTCAGCAAATCTCTTTGAAACTTCTCTTCAGAAGCCGTTATTTTGAGCACCAACTCCCGTTGGGGATCAAAAAGATCCTGAGCTTCATAAACAATAAAATTATTGTTCTCATTGAGGGTCTTCTTTATGCTGTAGCGTCCGTTAACTAATTTCATCTGTATTTCCGCCTTTTCTCCATTATAAAGGAATAATTACAAAGTTACACCTCTTTTCCCATATAATCGATCATTCGAAGCGCATTTTTAAATGCGATCTTCTCACATTCCTCTTCAGTAAACCCGTTTTCTTTCAGCGCCGTCAAAAGCAAGGGCATTCCCGAATAATCCTTCACCTCCAAAGGACAGAAGATTCCGTCAAAATCACTTCCCAAAGCGCATATGTCCATGCCGCCCGTCTTTTTCAAATGTTTCATATGAGCGATGATTCCTTCAATGGTTCCCTTCTCTCCCGTTCCCAAAAATGAAGCTGAAAAGTTGACGCCTACGACTCCATGATGATCAGCAATGGCTTTAATCATTTTATCCGTCAGATTCCTTGGATGATGTGTCAGCGTCCGGCAACAGGAGTGGCTGGCCAGAAAAGGGCCTTGCAGAATATCCGCCGTATCCCAAAAACCCGCATCAGACAAATGAGAAACATCCACAAGAATGCCTTTATGAGCCATTTCGCTGACAATATCCCTGCCAAGAGAAGTCAACCCTTTTCCGGAATAAGTCCAATCGATGTTCGGATAACCCAGGCTATTGGGATAGTTCCATGTCAATGTGATAAGACGGACATTCTTGTCATAAAGAGAGGCCAGATCCTGTGATGATTCGATGATCCCGCCTTCCTCAATAGTTAAAAAAGCGCTGACCATTCCGTTTCTTTTGTTTCTTTCGAAATCATCTCTGCTGCTTGCCGCTGCCAAACCGGGGTTTTCTTCGATCTCCCGGTTAAACCGCTCAATCATGGCATAAGTATCTTTTCTGTAGTCTTCAACAGGCCGCCGGCGCTCATTCATATAAATAAACGCTGCAAAGAACTGAGCCGCTGATCCCCCTGCTTTCAGTTTTTGAAGATCAATATGATAGTCGTTCGACGAAAAACACCCTCCGTAAGTAAAAACACGCCACAGTGTATCACAATGGAGGTCGATGACAGGAATCATCAAATCCCGTCCCACCCTGCCAAACGAGCCCAAAGCCACCAGGCTGCATAAGCTTTTAAATTGCCGTTCAGAGCCTGTGTATGAGCCGGGTAACAAAGATACCAGTCTTCCCCTTCTGTATGGCTATCCTGCCATTCTTCAGCCCAATTACTCTCTCTTACGCCGTCTCCATCCAGATCATAATCACAATTATCATTTGCAGCAAAAGAAAGAAACTCATCGCCGTCCGGGTCATAACTTTCAATATCCGCAAAATCATACAGGATCTTCTTATACTGAGAACAATATTCTCGAATCTGATTGTTTCTCTGATTCAAATTACCGTCTACCCCTGTCCCGTCTAAATGTCCTGTCATATAGACAAAGGAAACATGGGGGTAATCGGCTTCCAGTCCATTCATCAGATTTAAATAGTTCGTGATATATCCGGAATCGGCGCTGCTGACCTGGCCGCACCATGACCAGATGACAACATTACATTCCTGATGGTCGTCAAGATAATCACGGGTCGCCTGTTCCCAAGCTGATCCGTCGGGATTTCCCAAGTCGCTGGCCCCGGAAAAAGGCGTATCTCTGAGATCAAGGGCTCCCCCTGTGCCTCCTGAATTCCAGACATAAATTCCCGCCCCTCCCAGGAAATCATCCAAACCGCTCATCCCCGTTATGATCTGACTGCCGTGAGAAGTATGCCCATAGGCGATATGAAGTTTGGATTTCGCCTCATTAATGGCCGATACAGGGATCTGGTCAATATCGGTACAAAGATGATTGACAATAAAACCGTCTCCCTCAACGGGATCCAGAATACGGGATTCCGTCTTACATCCCGCAGTCAAAAACACCAATACCATAAGAACCGGTACCAAAGCCTTTTTCATGAGTCCTCCTTTTCTGTCATTGGTTTATTCACCTCTTTATGCCTGTGAAAAGATGAAAGAAAAACTTTTTCGCTGATAATATTCCCAATAAGTGTGAAATAACGGGCGTCTTTCTCCAAAGAATATCTTTCCGAATCCATACTCAAAAAAACAGAAACACTATATTGATTATGGATCCCATAGACATTGATCTTAGAGCCTTTGACCTCTTTTTCATCGGGGATCTCTCGTTTTATTATCTCATGACTATCTCTCTTCTTCTCATACAGGGTATAACGCCCCCGGCTCCCGGATAAAATCGAAAGGTCTTCAGCGTTAAAGAGTTCCACTAAGATCCCGTAAACCTCATTGATGATTTTTTCTGTGTCTTCGAAACTATTGATCGTTTCCTCCAAGGCCAGAAGAGCATACAGTTTTTCTCTTTCTCTTACCGGATCATCAATGGCTTTCTGCATCTTCTTTGCTTCATTTGAGATATGGGAAGGCATTGTCTCAAAAGCAATGGTGATATTGCGCCCCGATTGTTTGGCAAAGTAAAGAGCTTCATCTGCCAGGCCGATCAGCACATCCAACAACTCTCCGTCTTGAGGGTACAACGCATACCCGATACTGGCTGTCAAATTGTATTTTTTATGAAGCGCAGAACTTTGGATATTGATGCGGATCCTGTCAATAATCGTTGAAGAAGACGTTTTCGGCGGCACCATCATAGCAATTGCGATCTCCTCCCCCCCATACCGCCCGGCGATATCAGTTGCTCTCACGGTATCTTTGATAATGCGGGCGACTTCCTTTAAAACAGCATCTCCCCGAGCGTGGCCATAGCGGTCATTGATATTTTTAAAATGATCAATATCCAGGATGGCAATGATAACCTGTTGTTCATTATTGACCGCATATTCCATAAGCTTTTTTGTCAGATTGACCCAATGCTCACGTTTGTAAAGCCCCGTTAATTTGTCCATAAGAGCCGTTTGTTTCAAATAATCATAGTAACCGGCTGCATTAATATAATCCCTCAGCGGCCCTAAACCATCGATGACATCCTGTCCCGGAATAAGAAGCAGGTTGTCACAATCCAAATAGATACATCCGCGAAGGGCAAAATAATGGAAACTGGACTGTCTTTTGTTATCTCCTCTGAACTTATTATGGCCGAGTTTTTCAATATCCAGGACAGGGATGATCATAACAGCCCCGGGATGCCCATCTTCTTCGGAAATAAAAGTCTTAAAGACGATGTCCCGATGAGAAGATTCGAAAAGCACCTCATTCATTAATTCTTTTCTCATAGGGAAAGAAGGATGATATCCGGTTCCCCAGTTCAGGGCGACCTTTTCCTGCCATCCTTCATAGACATCATATTCAAAATAGGCTCCTCGTGTCATCCCGGTGATCATAAGAAGATCTTTTAATATGGCCCGGTAAAGATTTTCGCCCTCACTCATTGGGGAAAGCCGATAATCCTTTAATGCTTTTCCTTTCATTTCCCGCAAAAACCGTTGAATCATTTTGTTATGCTTTTCCCGAAAAGCATTAATATTAAAAGTATCCGTCTCATAACCCATTTCTTTGAGAAAGGTTTCATGAAAACGCCATTCCGGATTTCTTTTTTTGAATGATTCTTTGTATTGAGGAGGTATATGAGCCAGCCAGTGATCCAGGATGGAGAGAAGCTCTGCACAATACTCCAAATAACGTGCGCTGCCTTTTCTTTCTCTTTTAATAAGGGCATGCAGGCGGAACATCGAGCGGGAATATCCGGAAAATACTGAAATATCTTCCCGGGGAAACTTTCCGGAATCCCCTGATAGAAAATGGATAATCTCTATACTTTGCCGGTCATTCTCATCCAACATCTCCCATGCTTCTTTATTGATACGGCCAAGGTAGTCCAGCGCTCCGTCAAACTGATAAGCGCAGCATTCCTGTAAGGCCGCTGTCAGAAAGAGATATCCGTAATAAGAAATATCCTCCGGTGATGAAAAACAAACCAAAAGTTCATTGATATACCCGTCCATAGCCTCTTTGCCCTGTGATTGATATGTTAATCCCACTTTGACATTAAAATATTCATAACTGACTTTCAAAGAGCCACGTTCTTCATAAAATTGTGCGGCACTATGTAAATGTTTGTCAGCTTCATCATAATCACCCAGCTCCAAAAGCATATCCGCATATAAAAGGTGCAGTTTTGAGTTTTCACGCACTGTGGGAGCTTCTTCCAAGTACTGCTGAATCTTTTCAAAGGTTTTCAGTGCCCGTTCATATTTATGAAGTAATTTATAGATAAGAGAAAGATTGATGGAGTTCGTCACCATTGAAAAATAGATTTTTGCTTGTTCAGCTGCTTGAATGGCGTTGTCCCAGGAAATCATGCAGGCTTCAAAATCGCCGGCGTAATAGTGGATCACACCGATATTTGTCGCCACAATGGCCTCATAACGGTAATTTTGAAGCATCCGCGCTACATCCAAGGCTTTACGATAATAGTCCAAAGCCTCCTGATGGCGTCCAAGGCGCCGCAAAACGATGGCCTGATTATTATAACAGCTGAATTCTGAGTCCAACCCCAGTTTCCCTTTTTGCTTTTCTAAAATACGTAGCATCGCAGCGGCTGTTTCCTGAAGCTTTTCCATATTCATTTTGTCCATGTAGCAGGAAAACATTTCATTATAGACCATGACACGGCTTTCATGATCAAGCTGTTCGATTTTCTTTTTGTATTTCTCTACGATCTCCTCCATCTCCTCATAACGTCCTAAGAATTTGAGTTTAAGAAGCGCATGCCGGAGGATCAAGATCCACAGTCTTCTATCGGTTTCATAAAGTTTTTCTAATCGGGGCATCAGTTCGCGGACATCATCAATCCCTGTCTTCTCATCTAAAGTCAGGCTCATGGCTTTATGGATGAGATGCTCTTTTTCCGATTTTGCAGCTTTTTTCAAATGATTCAAAAGGACATTATTATCAAAAATATGGTTGGTGTCGAGCCGCAACAGATAATAATAGAGTTCAAAAAGATGATTCTCAGCTAAGCAGCCTGATTTTTTTTCAAACGCTGAGAACAAATCAAAGTAAAGGGGCCTGTTCCGCGAGCGTTCATACTCACTCAGATCCTTGTAACAGGAAAGGACTTTTTCAAAAGCTTCTTCGCCATATCCTATGTTTAAAGAAAGAGCAACATAACTTTCCAAATACTCTGCCTTCTGAAAAGCCAGTTTTTCCAATTCCTTAAAATAAAGCTTTCCGGCCCTGATATCAGCTTTTTTCTCTTTGAGCGGCCGGGGAATACGGGGCATGCGCAAGATAAAAAAAGAATCTGTTTTATATACGGCTCCCTCTTTGACAAGAAAATCCATGGACTCTTTTTCATTTTCGGAAAATAATCCGTAAAAAGAGAGAGGCAGCTTTTCTCCCATGGAACGAATCAGAAAAATCAGGTTATGTACCGAGGCAGCTTCAGCCCGCGGCAGGGAAGACAGAGAAATTGATATATCAAAGCATCTCTTTTCTTTCCTGACAAAAGTGATCCCCTGGCTGAAGTCTAAGCACTCTTTTGAACTCAACTGTCGGAAAAGATACAAAAGGGCAGAAGGCTCTCCCTCGGTCTGTTCGAACAGAAGGGGGGATAAAGCTTCCGTTTCTTCAGACAAAGGAAAGTAATATGTAAAAATATGCGATATTTCGTCGGGCGAGAGAGGCGCAAATTGCCGGTTATGAAACTCCGCTGCGGGTTCTCTTTGGTATCCGAAAAAACACACCCGGCTGTTTTCAAAATGCCGGGAAAATGTCCTCAGGAGTTTCCGTTCTTCATCATTGAAGCTCCCTGTATATCCTAGTCCTACAGCTACAGGGCCGTAAGCTGCGGCATCCTCAATGGCCCGATGAAAGTCATCGGCCTTCTTGCAGCCCGGAAAGAGATTCAGAAGCCTTCTGTTTAACCTCCCCTCATCCGGGCATCGATAGAGCTCATATCCGTCAAGGGGAATCAGGGAGAGAAGCCCTTCATACCAGATCCTGGCGTTTTCAGCGCCGCGATAGTCATAAACCATTTGCACAGCCATTTCAGTATCGATATGTTCCTGCCTCATGTTCAAAAGGCGCTCTGCAGGGAATGGTGTTCTGTTAATATGCTGTAAAGTGATTTTTTGAATGTACTCATCAGACAGAAGAGGTCCAATTTTTCTGTGCGAGAAGAGCTTCTCCACCTCAACTTCTTCTGCCTGAAACCCCATGCCGCTCAAAATTTCGCCGATAGCCTTATTGTCATTTTCCCGGCCTGATTCCGTGTTCACATAAAGAGGGCTCATATCAAAAAATATCGGAGCGCCGGTTCCGTCATCTAATATATTGCTTGTTCTCAGGTCCCCATGATAAAAACCGTTTTTGTGAAGAAAGGAGAGAAAAACATAAAAAGCGTTGACTAACAGGGGGTCTTTTTTTTTGTTGACAGGATAAAGCGACGGGTATTTATCGGCTATGAAAAAAATCCGCCTTGAATCTACAAACCGGCCATCGACAGTGCGAAGTTTATGTAATGCTCGTATGGGACGTAACAGCGGATGCCTGCATAATACTCCGGCAGAGTATTCTTTGCGAAGAAGGTCTTTTTGGAAACGCTCCTCTGATGAGGTCATTTTGAGGATTAACTCTTTACCCGGATATAAAGAATATTTAATTTCATAAACAACAAAATTACTGTTCTCGTTGAGCTGACTCAGAATCTCAAATCGGTCATTGATAATTCTCATTTTTTAATAATATCATACATTTTATTATTTTCAATCGCTTTCCGTATAATCTCTTTTCTTTCTGTGCTTTCTCCCTTTAAAGAAGGCTTGCTCCTTTTCTCCTTTTTGATATAATAATCATAATGAAGACAACCCCCTCTTCTTCCCGATGTCCTGAATGCAGAGAGTTTCTTTCCGGACCGATGCGCTTTTGTCCCTCCTGTGGAGCTGTCCTGGACCGCAGAGAAAAAGAACCCTGCTCTGAAAGAGGAAGAGAAAAGAAAAACAGCAAATCGACTTGGCTGATCAGCCTCTTTGTAATGATTCTATTCCTTTCCATTTTTCTTTTTTCATCCTGGAAACAGGTCACTTTCCCTCTTCATTTCTCAAAAAAGACTGATTATAAAACAGATCGACAATTTCAGTGGGACGGAGAATACTTGACATTTCCGACCGGGGATTTTTATATACGCCTTCCGAAAAAACCGAGTTTTGACCATCTCAAAGCAGAGACACCTTACGGATTACCCAATGAATATCTCTTTGTTTCAGAAAAAGAGAATATTCAATGCAGGGTATTATTTATGCCTCTCCCTGATAAAATGGCAGCAGCTCTTGATTTTTCCCGGCCCGCAAGTGTTATTGAGGAACTCATTTCATTCGGCCTCCTTCACGGGCACTCTCTGAATGTCTCCCCTTTGCTCTTTTATAATCAGTATTCGGGGATAGAGTTTCTTCTGGAGATCCTTCCCCAGCAAGGCGCACCCCTGACTTCCAGAGGGCGGGCTTTCCTAAAAGATAAAAACCTTTATATCATGGAAACAATACGGCCTTTTCCACGCAGCGGCGAAGAGCTTATGATATCAACGGAGTGGATCGATTCGTTCGGGTTGATACATCCTTAAAACTCATTTGGCCATTGCTGCCAACATTTGGCTTAATTGAGGCATTGTGAAGGGTTTTTTCAGAAATCCTGCAGCTCCTTTCTGCATCATTTTTTGAATCCTCGCATCTCCCTTAAATCCTGAAAGCAGAATAACAGCCACATGCGGATCCCTTCTTTTTAACTCCAGAAAGGTCTCATATCCGTCCATTCCCGGCATCGAGAGGTCCAAAAGGATTCCCGCTAACGTAAAACGCTCTTTTTCAAAGATTTCCAGTCCTTCTTTTCCTCCCCTGGCGCAAAGAGCTTCGTATCCGCACATTACAAGCATTTCACGGCTTATATCCCGAATCGTTTTTTCGTCATCGATGACAAGTATCCGGCCTTCTCCCCGAACGACGGTTTTTTCCTCACCTTTTTTTCGATTATGATCCGGATTTCCCTCATAAATCGGCAAAGTGATCGTAAAGCAGGTCCCTTCGCCCGGCTCCGATTCGACCTGAATCGTCCCTCCATGATAGGCAACGGCATGAGAAACCATAATCAATCCCAGTCCGCTGCCGACCTCTTTCTCTTTTGTCGTAAAAAAAGGGTCGAAAATCTTTTTCTTTACTTCTCCATCCATCCCTACACCGTCATCCTGAACAGTGATGACCCAATGACCGGGTGCATTATCTCCCTTAAATGTATTCTTTTTCAGAGCGATCTTGAGCCGCCCCCCTCTTTTTTCTCCGGCGGGGCGCATCATCGTCACCGCATGCTCAGCGTTAACAGAAAGATTTAAAAGCATATGCTCGATCTGATAATAATCTCCGAGGATCAGAGCTTCCGTGTTGTAATACTGAAAGTCAAGGAGAACAGCTTTGTCTAAAGTATTTTTACAGATCTCGTAGATCTCGCGCAAGGCATCATTCAAATCAAAGACGATTCTTTCGCCCTTATTCATCTTCGCGAAACTCAACAGTCTGTCGATAACAGAGGAAGCCCGGTGTGAAGCCTTGGATAGATGTGACAAATAATGCATCAGTTTCTCTTTTTCGGGTTTTTCTGCCACATTGAGATAATGCTCGGCCAAAGAGACTGTCCCTTCGATCCCTCCCAACACATTATTAAAATCATGGGCCAATCCTCCGGCTAATGTCCCGACGACTTCCATTCTCTGCGCCTGCAGAACCTGCCTGTTCATCAGATAGGATTCTGTTACATCGTCAATGCGAATTACGCCGCCTTGCATACCGGATGCGATAGGGAAATAATTGACATTGACGAAACATTCCCTTCCTGTCTGTTTCAGAGGAAGGCCGTTCATCGTTTTTTCTCTTTTTTCATCCACGGCTTGTTTGATTTCTTCCCTGAGAGGCTTCAGATAGGGAAAGACATCCCAAAAGAATCGGCCTTTTGCAGGTTTTGTTTCCATCGCATAAAGCCGCTTGGCGGCTTTGTTCCAGCCGACGACTTTATAGTCATCTTTTAAAGTGATCAAGACAGAAGGAGAAGAATCAATTATTCCCTGGAAATAATTTTTGGAGCTTGTCAGGGCTTTCTCCATATTTCTGATCTTTTCGATTTCTCCTTCGGCCTCCTTTGTCTTTATACTGAGAACAATGAACCCCATGACAAGGCCCAGAAAAATGAAAACAGTAAGAATCATCCTCCATCGGTGTCCGACAAGGGCCTGGATATCAGATTCTTGAGGCGTTGATATGGCCACAGACCAAAAGGTGTCCCCGATCCGAAGAGGGTAAAAAGCCACATGCATGACGGCTTCTTTTTGAGTTTCCCGGTTAAAGATACGGTATCTCCCCTCTCCCCTTTCTCCCAGAAGCATTCTGTCCAAGACACTTCGAAACTCCTTGTCTTCTGTCCGGAAGGAGAGGAAACTTTTCCCGATCAATGACGGCTCAGGATGATAAATGATGATTCCGCCTTCGGATATCACCCACGGATACCCTTTTTCAGATCCTCTGATGGGGTCGAAAAAACGTTTAGCGATATTTTGAAAGGGAATCAGGGCCGAAATCGCCCCCTTAAATTTCTCACCGTCAAAAACCGGGTAAGCATACGCTACGGCCTGAATACCCCGTGCCGTATCAAAAACATCACTGATGACCGGCTTATGCTCTTTAAGAATCCGGGAATTATGACGATGATAAGAGACATCGGTGCCAACCGTTCCTGCCGGCGGGTAGGTTGCCGCAATACGTCCGGCTGTATCAATCCTTGTAATGGCGGCGATATCGTCTTCATTGGACTCGTAATACCGTTTTAAAAGCATGGAGATATCCGGGGTGGTATGAATCACCCGCTTGTGGGCCGAAAGGAAACGCAGATCTTTTTCAAAGTGGCTGAAGTATTCGTTCAGCGCCCCGGATATCTGTAACGCGATAAGATGCCTTTGAGTGACATGATGACGGATAACGGTTTGGGATACTCTATTATAATTAAAAATGAGAAAAAAGACCCCGGCGCTCATGAGAAGCGCCCCAATAATCATCGGTTTTAATAATTGTTTTTCCATTTTTTACCTGTCTTAAAGTATGACAAAAATATTCCACTTGTCAAGACGCTCCCAAAATGAAGTCAAAAGGACATTATTCTCAAGGATTGATCATCCCTGTATAGAGGGACCCGGCCGCGGAGCCTCCCGGGCCCCTGATGAGATGAAAGGAAGGTTTTCCGCTCCGCTTCATCAGGCGCCTTCGCGCCGTTTTTTCCCCTCATAACACAGGAAGGGAAATTCAGGTAGCCGGGATGAGTCTTCAAGGGGCAGAATTGAAAAATTATTTCGGCTTACTGTATCCGAGTGAACAGAAAAATGAATCTTCTTTTTCCGTGAGACATTTTGTGCAAAGAGATAAATATTATCGAGTCGGAACTGCCGCCGTAACATCCGCAAGTCGACATACTCTTTTTTTAAAGCCGGAAGGAAACGCCTTGTGTAGGTTAAAACTCTTTCATTCTGTTCTAAATTCAAAGCAATCATCAAAAAGGCCTCTCGATCAAAATCTTCTCCTGTTGATATCCACTTATACGTCTTGCCATTGATCCGGCAAAACCACATCGGAAAAAGCCCGCCTTTGAAATAGAGCGGCGAACCCTCCCAGTCTCCATGAAGGGCACAATCCCAAAGAGGACTGCCGGGAATAAGGCTCTCTTCTGTCTTAACAGCCTGTGCAACCATAAACTTCCCCCTTTTTTTGCCGGCGCAAACTTCGGCTTTTTTGTTTGTCCCGGCACAAAAGCCATATCTCCCGTGACAAAAGAGCACTCAGAAAGAAGGACGCCCCTAACAAAATAACAGCAAAAGCAAAAAGCATATTTTTCTCCTTTCACTTGTATTATAGGGGCAATAAAAGACATCTTAAAGATAGCAGTTTATTTCTATATATGTTCACCTTTTATATTTTTATTGACTACTATATTTGTAGTTATATTATTTAGGCTATAGTTTTCGTTCACTAAAAGAGAACTTTTT
>DSCS01000031.1 GCA_011048995.1 Bacillota bacterium | reverse complement strand
GAAACAGATCCTGCTGAGAGACGGATGACAGCCAGGCTGCCTTCATCTAATTGAAGGACATCCTGCTCTAAAATGATATCCCCGGCTGCAAGAAGTTCTTCGCCTGAGGAAGAAACACGCGTCAAGCGGCCGCTAAAAGATTCCACCCGCCCGAAAAGCGCCGACGGAAAAACTGATCCGACAGCTGCAAGCAGACAGACGAAAAGAATGATTATTTTTCTTCGTACCATAAGGCCTCCTATTTCACCAAAACCATTTTTTGAACCAGACTGCGCCCTCCCCCGGTATAGACGGCATAGTAAAGCCCGCTGGAACAGACGTGTCCCCGCTCATCTTTGCCATCCCATTCGAACTCACGGATCCCGGCCTCAAACAGGCCTGAATGAAGTGTCCGCACTTTTTGCTGCCGTGCATTCATGATCACCAGCGATCCTCGCTCATCCCGGTCAAACCGAATCCCGATCCGGGTCGAGGGGTTAAAGGGGTTGGGGTAATTGATCATATCTTTTTTTCCTGAGGCCAGGGGATTAGGGACACCGATATAAAGCGTCAGCTCCTGTGATGCTTCATTCCCCATACGGTCAGAGACCTTGACGCCGATCCGGTTTTCCCCTTCCCGGAGAAAAGACGCGATAAATGAGCCTTTTTCAGAGACAATGGCCTCCCCTTCTTCGGGAATGATCATAAAGGTTGCCACTCCGCTGAGATCGTCTTCAGCAGAAATCACCACATTCCCTTCCCGGTAGAAGACATTTTGAATCACCGGCGGGGTACGGTCTTCTTTTAAGACGAACCGTCCAGAAGACGGGATTTTACCGCTTTTTTTCCCGACAAAGTCATAACTGTCTCCCCCCACATAACGGAAGATTCCGACTTTTTCATCAGGGTGATCGTGGGAGATCCAGACATCGCCCGGGACAGATTCTGCGCAGATCATAGTCAGGCTTCCGTCGTCATACGTATGGATCAATGCTATAAAAGGAGTCTCCCTGCGGTTTTCAAGGATAAAACGGCCGATGGGCTCTATGGATTTCCCTGCAAACATCTCCACATTGACCTCAAGAGTTGGAGAAGGAATATCGTTAATACGGGTCCCGTTCCGGTAATATTCGAAATCCAGAAAATAGTGATTCGGCTCCGCCTCTGTCAAAAAATTGAACCGGGTAAAGGCCTGACCCGGCGTCAGGGCCCGGTCTTCTTCAAATTGACTGAAATCGGGGTTGAAAAGACGATTAAATAACGGAAAGACATCCCCGTGCGGAAGAGAGGGGGTAATTCTCATGAGAAATTCATTTCCCGGAGGGACAAAAGAGGCGAAGGGGATGAAAAGGTTCACTTTACCCCTGTCCACAAAATTATACCCTAACAAGGCATTGGTAAAGTCAACGGTATAAAGAGTCATAACCGATTGAACCGCTTTGAGCGATGTCCCGGCCTCAAATGCCGGATAAGAAATGTAGGGGCCGTTTCCGGGGCCGAACTCGAACAGAAAGGGAGCCTGATGCCGGGGAATGTCATAACCGGTCATATCGGCCTCATTAAATGTATAGGTGTAGATCTTTCCGTCAGAAACATCCGTATCAAAAGGGTCTTCTTCCTCCATCTCAAAAGTGAGCGAGACAGACTCTCCCATCGTGGGATTGACCATGGTCACCAAAAGATTGTGTGTTGCCGGAAGCTCTGCAGCGGCATCTTCATTGACATAGCGGATGCGAAAGACAAAGTCCTCCCAATCAGCCCCCATGTGGGGATCGACAGCTGAGTTGATGTATCCCGGATAACCCTCCCCCAAAAGTTCCAGACGCACGGGGTCTGTGGGGAGCGGGTAATCATAGGCGTCATAAAGTGAAAAAACCAATTCGAACTCCAAAGGGCCGTTAGTCTGATTAGGCATATCTCCGGCCATGAGGTATTCACAGAGGACAATCGAATAAGGGATAGAATAATGGGTGACCTCAGGATGAGTGTCGAGATAATCAAAAATAAATGCATAATCTTCTTGGGGGACAGTGAGCCAATACTCTTTTGGATCTGTGGTATCCCCCTGCATGGGGTCGGATTCCAAAAAAGCATAACCCTCCCCGCTGTCGATGATCCCGTCGCCGTCCCAGTCCATCCAGAGCTGATTCACAGAAGGCAGCTGCCCGTCAGGATCCTGATAGTCCAGCCGGAACTCCAAATCCTCATTTTCATTGACCACATCCCTGTTTCGGCCTTCAGGAAAACCCGGTAAAAAAAGAATTGTTGGACTTCTATTGATAAAAGAGATCCAGTTATTCTCTTCAAACCCGGGCTGAAGCTGTTCGCCCCCTTTCGCCCAGATGTCAAAATGCAAGTCAAAAACACCGGAGTTCATGGGAAGTCCACTGATGTCCACATAGAAATTTCTGGAAAGAGGCTCCCCTTCTCTGGGGTCCGGAACTGTAAAGTCTATGGGCCCTTCCACGAGACTCCAATCGGGAAAATCAAAAGCGTAAAAGACGATCTCCCAACTGCTTAACTCTGAGTCCAGCCGGCCGATGTTCTGATAAAAGACAGTGATATTGAACGGAGTCTCTTCATCCCCTGAATTGGGATCGATGGCACGCCCTTCAGAAACCGTATCATCGGCATATTCGGCGCCTGTAACATAGTCAAGAAGGTTTTCTGCAGACATCAGAAATCCGTAGATCCGGCCGGTATATCCTGTTGTGGGAGGCGAAGAAAGGTCATCATAGGCAGAGTTAAAACCCGGCGAAGCGCAATAAAGCTCCGGGTGCGCGTCGTTGTTCAGATCCGCTTTCCAAAGGCTGTTCCCGAAATAACTGTACCCGTGATTGCCGTAGAGAATCAAAGGCGATTGCGGTGCCGTATCCAATGAAACCGTTCCCGTCAGAAGAGAGAGGTCATCATCAAAGTAGAGATACACAGCTCCCGTAAGAAAATCGCCTGTGGCTGAAAGATCTCCCCGGTTGACGGCATAGGAAACGCCCAATGCCAGATCATTGTTCCCGTCGCCGTCCCAATCCGCAACGGCGCTGCTGACACCGTATTCCAGAACTCCGGTCACAGGAGGATAGCGTCCGACATCAAAGATCAGCCGGGGACTAGCTCCGGTAACAGGGGTGACTCCATATCCGGACGGGTACGAGGGAAAAAGGGAAAGCAGATAAAAAGCCCCGTTGATCTCGTGGCCGGTATTGCCCAGCTCTCCGATCAAAAGGTCCGGTATCCCGTCCCTGTCAAGGTCTCCGAAATCAAGGCTATATCCCAGATAACTGAGTCCTGCTAACCCTGTGTTTTGAGTCAAAAAAGCATAGACATTCCCATGGGAGGCTTCAAAATCAGTTTCCAGGGCATTGATAGTCACGTCCATGGTCCATCCGATATAGGGATCGCTGAAAAGAGTGAGCAAATGGACCCCGCTGTTAAACTCTGCCGTCATCTCATAAGCATCAGCAAGAGCCAGAAGATCCATTCCCGGCTCAAAGGCCATGGCTGCGCCAAAACGCTGTTTATCGACTAATGACTGATTCATCTGATATGGGCGCCGGATCACACATTTGACACCTCCGGGAATATATTGGGCCGCGGACGGTTCTAAGCCCAATCTATGGGCCTGATGAGTCAAAATCCAATCCCCTCCCCGTAAAAGATAAACCGCGGCGCCCTTTTGGGGATTTTCAAAATTCTGCCCGGAATCGGCGATGAGAAGATCCTTTAATCCGTCATCATCCAGATCCATCAGCTCAATATTATGATACTCCGACCCTCCGATATTATAGGTCTCCGGATAGATCACATGATCGAAATCCTGCTCAGTGGAAAGTGTGTAGTCTCCTGAAAGCCAGGATAAAGAACTCCAGGAAAAAATACCGATGCGGGAAGAGACAATTCCCTCATCCGATCGATAAATCACAAAGATCTCGTCGATCCCGTCGCCGGTGAAATCACCAACGGAAATATCTTCAAACCAGTTTGTCCCATCACTAAGGCCGTAAGAAAAATCATAATCGGCGGTGCTCCCCAGATCGACAGAATCATTAAGCTGGGCAACGGCATTAAGCTTCACATAGAAGCGCCCCCTTTGCCGGTCAAAGACAACAAGGTCTTTTTCTCCCCCGTCAAACTGCGCCAGAAGAAGCTTCCCGGCTTTTTGCCGGCCAGCGGAATCATCGGGCACCCCGCTCAGGATCCAGTCAGGCTGATGCCACCACGTATAGAAGGGGCCGGTTTCATTCTGATATCTTTCCAGGTTGATATTGGGGTGAGGGATCACCGGAGCTGAAAAAAGAAACCCCGTAAAAACAGCAGACAAAAAAATGAGGAGAATCAATTTTTTCATCATCGCCTCCTAAAGATCTTCAATTTGAATTAGGATATTATAAACGCTTTCGGCCCGCTCGTCTCCGGGGGGCAAGAGGCTGGCTCCCATATAGTATTGGCCCCAGGCCGTATCAGCATTCGCCGGGTCGTCGCTTGTCCCCAGCACGGCAACAGGATCCGGAGAATTCCGATGAATATAAATATAGGCCATGGCCAGGTTCAGATGCACATCCCCGGCGCTGATTGCGGGATCATGAATAAAGTGCCAGATCACAGAACCGGTATCAAGAGGGGCAAAAGTGGATCCATCCCCGAAAACAGCCATATGCAAAAGCTGAGCTCCGTTTTGGGCCTTTTCCAGGCTGTTTTCCTGAAGAAGAAGAGACCCCAATCCGATAGCGATCTCCCGTTTGACCTCTCCGGCCGATCGGGAAAGCCCTCTGTAAAAATTCAGGATGGCATCTGCTTCCAGGCTGATACGCATATAGGACCATCCCAAACCGTTATAGGCGTTTCCTGCCTGGGGATCCATGTAGATCGCTAATTCGAACTTTTCAATAGCCTGACAATAGAGGCTTTCCTGGTCGATGGGATAAGCAAAGACGGCATTTTCAAAGAGTTCCCACCCTTCCGCTGTCAGAGTCCCGGGACTCAAATCCGCCGTGGTGGGATCTTCCAAACATCCCCAAAGCACAAAAAAAGACAACATCAACACAAAAAGAGTTTTCCGGCCCATATAAACCTCCATTTTCCCAGTATATCACAAAGGCGGCTCAAAATAAAAGTTTTTTTTATTTTTTCGAAAATATGTTATACTTTTTCTAAAAAAAGGAGGAGTCATGACATTGGCCATACTGTGCGGCGGACACTCTTCTGAGCGCTTGATTTCATTCAAAAGCACACGGAGTATCGTCGAGGCCCTGGAGGACACTTTCACCCCTCTTCTTATCGACACCGGACGCAGTGAGCTTTTTACCGATTTTGACCTACAGCAGGAAAAAGAGCCGCTTCCTTTATCAACAGCACTGACCGCAGACCTGCTCTCCCTGATAAAAAAGCATCATGTTTCAAAAACATGTGTGATGCTTCACGGCGGAGTAGGAGAAGACGGGCATATTCAAGGGCTTCTTGACCTCTGCGGCATCCCTTACACCGGTTCGGGTATGGGAGCGTCCTTTATGGGAATGCATAAGGCTCTTTCCAAATATATAATGGCCTATCATCATATTCCGACTCCCGATTGGGTGACGTTGAAAGCCGAACGCCCTTTTACCCCGTCTCCGCCCCTGCCTTTGCCTCTCATCGTCAAACCGGTCCGTGAAGGGTCGACCATGGGACTGACAAAAGTCGAAAAGGAAAAACAGTGGAAAGAGGCTCTTAAAACAGCCTTTGCGTCCGATGAAGAAGTCTTGGTGGAAAGTTTTATTCCGGGGCGGGAACTCACCCTGCCCGTCGATGAGTCAGGATGCCACCTCCCTGTTGAGATCATCCCCAAAAAAGGCCTTTACGATTATGAAAGTAAATACAGCAAAGGGAAAAGCCGCTATATCTGCCCGGCGGATATCCCCGAAACCCTTTTTCAAGACATGAGCCGGGATGCGCTGTTTCTCTATGAGAAGATGAGCCTCCGGGGCATCGTCCGCTTTGATATCCGTTTAAACGGTGATCAATACTTTTTTCTGGAAGTCAATACCCTTCCGGGGATGACCGCTCTCAGCCTTGTCCCCATGTCCTTTCAGGCCGAGGGTGTCTCCTATAAAGAGCTTATCCAAAGGATCTTTCATGGATAACCCCTTTCTCCGCATCGTCCTGGTCGAGCCGGAGATCCCCCCCAATACGGGAACCATCGGCAGGCTTTGCGTGGCTTTGAATATCCCTCTCTTTCTCATCGAACCTCTGGGATTTCGTCTGGAAGATAAATACCTCAAGCGGGCCGGCCTGGATTATTGGGAAGACCTTGAATACTTCCTTTTCCCCTCATTAAAGGCCCTGAAAGAGAAATTCCCCCGGGGGCGGTTTTGGCTTTTTACAAAAAAAAGCACACAGACATATTTTGAAGCCCGTTTTGAACACGGAGATTTTCTTGTCTTCGGAAAAGAGACGCAGGGGCTCCCCGAGTCTCTTCTTGAAAAACACCGTGAGCAATGCATCTCCCTTCCCATGCCGGGAAAAACAAGGTCTATCAACCTATCTAATGCCGTGAGTGCAGCCGCTTACGAAGCTTACCGCCAGATTCACAGACAATAAAAAAGGCGCCCCTGAGAGCGCCTTAAGATGATCGTTGAAAATGAAAGATTACATCATAGACATGAAGGCCGATTGCATACGCTGCAGAGCTGCCATGACTTTTTCATCAGACATATATTCAGCAAATTTACTCTGGTCGATAGACATAGACCTTTCCTGAAGGGCTCGTCCGCGCTCATCCACATCTTTTAAAGCTTCGGGCACATTATCCTCTTCAAAGATCTCAGGATACTTTTCAGTCATCTCTTTCATCTTCGGTCCTACGACTTCAATAGACGCCGCAAAGGAATCTGTCACAGCGGCATAATCCTCAGCGTTCTCTACTTTTTCCAAACCGGTAATATAATTTTCCTGGGCACTGAGGAACTCTTCCATAACGCCTTTGACATCCTGGAAATCCCCTTTAGCACAGGCTGCCATGAAAACAACAACCAACAAAAACAACGCAAGTTTCTTCATTGAAAACCTCCTATTCGCTCTACCTTAACCTATGGGAATTATGAGCACAAGAAAAAAGTCACAAATCCATCACTTTTTTTTAAAAAAAGCCCCTTTACAGGGGCTTCAATGTGAATCACGGGCTATTCAGCCCTTCTATCCGTTGAATCCGGCTGCAAATCAGCGTTTTTCTTTTTCATCCTCCTTGAACCACCGTGTCAGCGTCGCTGTTACTTTTTCTGCAGCAGCCCGCACCCCTTCATCTTCCGGGTATTTCTCAAGAGAAGCCTGTGTTTTTTCCCATACACTGAGTTGTGTGACCATATATTCCCCTGAAGCCAAGATCAATTGACCGGCGTCCATCTTCGCTTTCAGACTTCCGTTCCCTTCCAATGTCTTCAGCTGAGCAGAGACTTTTTCCCATTGAGGAGCCAGCCCTTCCAAATGGTTCTGATAATTCTCCATAGCCTTGACCATCTCTTCAGGTCTTTGAGCCTTATTCATCTCTTCCACATAGGCTTTATCCATGGAAACAGCCTCTTTGACCAGTTCCGTGGTCTCACTGAATTGGTTTTTACCGCAGGCTGTCAACAAAACAAACGCCATGACGGCAACAGATACAATACGCATGCAAAACCTCCTTTTTTATTAATATAGCCTTCATCCTTAATAACACAAGGTCACTTCTCGGCATAGGCTTTTATATATTTCTGTAGTAACCCCACAGCCTCTCCGGCTGTGTCAAATCCAAACATACAGTCATCATCTCTGTCGGCAAAACGGTACCGGCTCTCAAGAGGGGCATCTGCCAATCGGCGGCTCCATCCGTCAGGGCTTTGTCGCCAAGCCAGGATAAGCCTTTTCAGCTGCCATGCGAAAGCGGCTTCTGACAATGTACCGGCCCCTCCCCCGATCATAATAACAGCATCCGATGCAGCCACTAAAAGATTCCTGGCGATCCCCAATCCGGTGGGTAAGACAATATCCGCATAAGGATTGGCCCCTTTCTTTTCATGTCCCGGGATAATGCCGATAATGTCGCCCTCCTGATGCTTCGGTGCCGCTTGTCCTCCTGAACATGCCGCTTCCATGACTCCGCCCAGGCCGCCGGTAATGAGGCGAAAACCCGACTCGATCAAGGTGAAACCGAGTTTTTCCGCCATTTCATAGTCAGGAGTTCCCTGAAGGGCATCCGAACAGCCGATGACAGCCACGCTTTTTTTCATAATGCCTCCTTTTCATCATTCTATTATACCAAAAATTCAGAAGAGGGACACCCCCTTCTTCATTCTTGACAGATGATATCTGCTCTCTTAGAATGGGGATGTATTAGGGGAGCCGGTACGGCCGGCTGAGAGTAAGGACAATATCCTTTTACCCTCGACCTGATCTGGGTTATGCCAGCGTAGGGAAATACGTCTTTTTCTCTCCACGACATCCCCCGGCCGGGCGGCTCTTCCATTGATGAAAGGGGACGATCATGCCTTTAAAAAAGATGTTGTACGCTGCTGTTCTTGTGGCCGTCGGAGTCATCACCGGCCATCTCATTTCCATCCCCGCCGGCCTCTCCCGCTGTTTTCCTGTTCAGCACACCATTAATGTTCTTTCCGCCGTCCTTTTAGGCCCCGGATATGCCTTGCTGAATGCCTTTCTCATTTCCCTTCTCCGCAATATCCTGGGGACGGGTACTCTTTTAGCTTTCCCTGGAAGCTTGTTCGGAGCTGCCTTGGCCGGCCTTTTTTACCGTCTCTTTCGCACTCCCGTTTCTGCGGCATTAGGGGAGACTCTGGGAACAGGGATCCTTGGCAGCCTGGCGGCTTTTTTTGTGGCCGGTTGGGCCATGGGAAAAGAGACAGCTCTTTTCTTTTACATCCCGCCTTTTCTTCTCAGCACCCTGGGTGGCAGTCTTCTGGCCCTTTTCATTCTTCCGCTGATCCGGCATCTGAAGCCCGGGGAAGGAAACAGCCGATGAAAACCGCCTTGACCATAGCCGGCTCAGATTCCGGAGGAGGCGCCGGGATTCAGGCTGATATCAAGACCTTTTGCGCTTACGGAGTCTACGGCATGAGCGTTCTGACCGCCGTGACCGCCCAGAACTCAACTGAGGTCTTATCCGTCGCGACTTTGTCCCCCCATATCATCCGTCTTCAATGTCAGGCCGTTTTTGAAGATTTTCCTGTCCACGCCGTCAAAATCGGCATGACCGGTAACAAAGAAGCCATGACAGCCATTGTCGAAGCCCTTGAAAAATATGCCCCTCCCTTTGTCGTCCTTGACCCTGTCATGGTCTCTAAAAGCGGGGCTGCCCTTTTCGATCCCCAAGCGAAAGATGTCTTGCTCAACGCTCTTTTTCCTTTAGCTTCTTTGATCACCCCGAACATACCCGAAGCGGAAGCTCTTACGGGCCTCTCTCTCAACTCCCCTGAAAAGAGAGAAAAGGCTGCCTATGTTCTTTTAGAATCGGGAGCACAGGCTGTCTTGCTAAAAGGGGGACATATTTCAGAAAACGATTTGTGCCAGGATCTTTTCATCAATAGACAAACGAAAAAGGTTTTTTCAACGCCGCGGATTCCCACCGCTCATACCCACGGAACCGGATGTACCCTCTCCTCAGCCATTGCTGCCGGGCTGGCTTTGGGGTGGCCCCTTCCATTGTCCGTGTCACGGGCAAAAGCTTTTGTCACAGAAGCGATACGCAAGGCCCCTGGATTGGGGAAAGGGGCCGGCCCCCTTGACCATCACATCTCCCCTTTTTCACTGGCGAGCCGGGAGGAGCAAGACGATGGATGCTTCTGACCTGTTAAAGAGAGCCGCTTGTTTGGTCGATGAAGTCCGTAAGTGCAGGCCGTTGATCTATTCTATAACAAATGATGTCACCATCACGTTTTTGGCCAACGGGATCCTCGCCCTCGGCGGGGCGCCCATAATGTCTTCATCGACCAAAGAAGCAGGTGAGATCGCCCGTCAGGCACAAGGAGTCCTCATCAACATGGGGACCCCGCACAATCGGTCTTTCAAAGCCATGACCGCTGCCTGTCGCATGGCCCGGAAACATCGTATCCCGGCGGTCTTTGACCCTGTGGGGGCCGGATTTACGGCATACCGGAACCGCATTGTCCATACCCTGCTTTTGCGTCATCCGTTTGCCATTATCAAAGGCAATGCCGCCGAGATCGATTATCTGGCCGGCAAAGGCCGGGGAGCCCGGGGCGTCGACGCAGTATCTTTGGACAATGACCCGGTTGAAGCGGCTCTTCTCAGCGCTTCCTCCTTTAAGACGGTCACGGCTGTTACCGGAGCGGAAGATATTGTCTCCAACGGGATCCGCTCTTACCGTATCAAAGGAGGAACACCCCTTTGCGGGAAACTTACCGGCACCGGTTGCCTGGCCGGGGCTCTCTGTGCTCTTTACCTCTCTCAAGCCGCCTCTCCCGTCGAAGCTGCCGTAACAGCCTTGCTCGTTATAAAGACAGCCTCTCAGGAGGCAGCCTGCAACGCCGCCGGAACAGGCTCTTTTTATACAGCCCTTTTGGATTCCCTCACGACGCTGAGGGGAGAAACACTTCTTAAAAAAGGAAATCTTTATGAAGCCTGACAGATTCGTTTATTCTCTCTATCTCATCGCCTCATCTGAATCCGGGCCCGATCCTTTGAGAAAAATAATGAAAGCTGTGGACAGCGGGGTCACTATGGTCCAGCTGCGGGAGAAAATACTTTCCTCCCGTGATTTTTATAACCGGGCGCTCTCTTTAAAAAAACGCTTAGAGCCTTACCGGATCCCTCTGATTATCAACGATCGGGCCGATATTGCTCTTGCGGTTGAGGCTGACGGCGTTCATCTGGGCCAAAGCGACCTTCCCCTTGTCGCCGCACGAAGCCTTTTAGGGCCTGAAAAGATCATCGGAGCTTCAGCAGGAACTCTTGAAACAGCTTGCCGGGCTGCTGCAGAAGGATGCGATTATATCGGGGCAGGGGCTCTTTTCTCAACCATGACAAAACACGATGCAAAAACAATCTCTTGTGACACAGTGGAGCTTATGGCCAGCAGGCTCTCCGTTCCGATCATCGCCATCGGGGGTATTACTCCGGAAGACATCCCCCTTCTCCTCAGCCTTGGTATCAGCGGAGTAGCCGTCTCTTCTGCCATCCTCGGATCTGAAAACATTGAGGCGGCTGTTTCAGCTTTTCGGCATATTTTAGGACTTTAATGAGTAAAAAATGTCCGGGAGGAAACTTTGGTCTCCCCCCTTAAGTAAAAAAGATAATTTTTGAATGCATCGGCCAAAGCGGCAAAAGCCGCATCACGGTCCCATTTTTCGGCGTCTTCCATATCAAAGATAGGGGCTGTTTCCAAAGTCCTTGAATAACTTTTTTCTTCGACCAGCTCCAAAGTCTTCATGTTATAGAGTTCGATCCGAATTCCGAGAGACATCAGTCTGTAATAACCTCTTTGGGGTGTTGTCCCGGAATAATCAGGAAAATGGTTGGATTGAGTAACGGCCGTCATGTTTTTTCCTGAATAGTCCCCGGTGACCACAAGCGCATAATGCCCCCCCACCTGACGGGCCAGGCGTGAAAGGGACGATATTTGAATTTCTTTTTCCGCAAGAACGGGGTCATAGGGAGCTTTTTTTAGGCGTCCCGGGAGAATTCCCTGTCCTAAAGAGGCCAGAAGATCATGGCTTTTTTTCGTATCCAGGCCGTTAATAGCCGGCTGGATCAAGGCCACCCGCTCTCCTTCCATAAAAAGAGAATGAGCCGGGACAGAAACATATACTTTCGCCCGCGGAGCGGCAGCACAGGCGGCAAGAAAAAACAAAACAAGTGCCAACCCCCCTCTTTTCATAATCCTCCCGTAAAACGTTTATAATTTTCATAGATCTCATGATTAGAATCCAATGTGAGCGCTTCCCTGTATGTTTCCCTTGCTTCCTGATATTCTCCCCGCATTTCATAGATAACAGCCAGATTATTCAATATACGGGCCCGCTCCTGATCACTCATCGCATCCTGCTTCAAAAGAGTTTCAAAATGAAATTGAGCTTCATCATAAAGTCCCAAAGTATAAAGGCGATAACCGTACCGAAGAGAGGCTCTCTCCATTCTGACCTGGCCGGTCGTGCAAGCGGAAAAAAGAAGTGAAACCGTAAAAAAAAGAATGAGTTTTTTCATAGTGAAAGGATACAGGATGATTCCCTTTTTTGCAAAGAAATAATCTAAAAGAGAGCTGTAAAAAGAAGGTAGGCATAATGAGCAAAAACCCCGGCAGCGATTCCGCCCGCTGTATGCGCCAACAAAGCCTTGGAAGTCAATTCTCTGTGTTTCAATGCATCGAGCATGGCTGTATGTGTGCTGAGATAACCGCTCCAGCACATACCCATGGCCGTAAAAACAGCGATTTCATTCCCCCCGGCCAATCCTTTGTCCAAAAAAGTCGGGATGAGAGAAAGGGCCGCTCCCACAGCCCCTAATGAAGTCATGGGAAAGGCGATGGCTTCGGGAGACCGGAAACCGAACAAGGCCCTGAAAAGCCAATCCAGAAGGCCGGCAATGCGGGGCATGAAGGGGACTCCCTCAAACGCAGCCCCCGTATAACCTCCGGCCGGCTCTCCAAAGGTTATCATCATGATCAATGTGGATATGATCAGAACACCGGGAATAATCGCTAATCCCAGATCCACTCCTGTCTTTCCCCCGTCCAGGATCGAATTGATAAAACGCAAAAAAACGCTCCCCTTTGATTTGAAAGAGATCTGTTCCTCATCTCCTTGCGAGCTGGTAGGAATCTCCTCAGGAACTTTGTTTTTGATGAGTTTCTGCATGATCCGTGTAGAGACCACAGCACCGAAAATCGCTCCCAAAAACCCAATGAGGGAAGCAGCTACAAAGCCTTTCCCGATCATAAAACTGATGACAACCAGTCCCATACCGAAAGCTGTCCCGAAATTTGTCAAAGAGATCAATTGATATTTTTTAAAATAAGAGCTGAAATGGCGGTCGTTGACCAGACTGATAATCGCGGGATTATCGGAAAAGAAAGTCATCAGGCCGCCCAATGAGGCTACCCCGGGCAGATTAAAGAGAGGTTTCATAAAAGGAGCCAAAAGAGCTTCCAAAAGGCGCACCACCCCGAATTCTATAAGGAGACGGCCCAACGCCCCGGCCAAGACAGAGACCGCCATGATGTAGAGTACTGTGTCGATCAAAAGGGCATAAGAGGTCTTCATCATGGTTGAGATCATATTCTGAAGGCCCATTCCATGGCTTAAAAGGCCGAAAAAGGCAAAAAAACAGATCAGAAAAAGAACAGCTTCAACACGCCGATGCTCCACACGCTTCACAACCCCCCCTTTGAGAGCCGCCTTCGACTTTTCTGCTAAGAACCGATATAATCCAAAAAGGTCCGAATCCTTTTTAATGTTTCTTCTTTTCCCGTTAACGCCAAGACGTCATGGATGCCGGGGCTGACTGTGGATCCTGTAACAGCCAGACGCAAAGGCTGCGCCAGGCTACCCATATTCAGCTCATGGGCCTCACAATAGGCCTTCATATGGCTTTCCAGGGCGGACACCGTAAAATCTTCAATTTTTTCAATGGCTTCAGCGTAGCCGTGAACAATTTCCGGAGAGGACTTTTTCATGGCCTTTTGAACATCTTTATCCTGCCATTCTTTGATCTCCGTAAAATAGCAACGAAGCTTTTCAGCCATCTCATCCAAGGTCTTAACCCGTCCCCGCAGGGTATCCACAGCATGGGCGAACCATTCAGAAGAGCGTCTGTCCGGGTCAATGCCCCTCTCTTTCAGAAAAGGCTCCCAATAGGGGCGGATTTCTTCATAGGGAAGCATTTTGATATGCTCTTGATTCACCCAAAGAAGCTTGTCAGGGCTGAAGACGGCCGGAGCTTTGTTCACACCCGCCAGGGAAAAAGCTTCAATCAGATCTTCTTTTGTGAAGAGTTCCTGATCGCCATGTCCCCAACCCAATTTGGCAAGATAATTCAAAAGAGCCGACGGCAAATAACCGGATTCTCTGTATTCACTCACGGAAGTCGCCCCATGCCGCTTAGAAAGACGTGATTTATCACTGCCTAAGATCATAGAAAAATGTCCGAATTGCGGAAGATCGTATCCCAGGGCCCTGTAAAGAGCCAATTGTTTCGGGGTGTTGATAATGTGGTCATCTCCGCGTAAAACATGAGTTACGCCCATGGCATGATCATCGGCCACAACGGCAAAATTATAAGTAGGAAACCCGTCTGAGCGGATAATAATAAAATCTTCGATCTCTTTGGAATCAAAATGGATCTCTCCCCGGATGAGATCGGTGTAGGAGAGATCGATACCATCGTCTACTTTCAAGCGGATCACCATTTGAGAAGAATCATTCTTTTTCAGGCCACGCTCTCTGCACCGGCCGTCATATCCGACAAAGACCCCCTGGGATTCCAGCTTTTTTTTGCGGGATTCCAGTTCCTCTCTTGAACAATCGCAATAATAGGCCTTCCCTTCGGCCACCAGCTGTTCTGCCAAAGTACGGTAAATATCAAGGCGCCGGGACTGATAGGTCAATTCCCCGTCATGTTCTAACCCAAGCCATTCCATGGCCTCGAGAATCTGATCTAACGACTCCTGAGTCGAGCGTTCGCGGTCAGTGTCCTCGATCCGTAAAAGAAACTCTCCCCCGTTTTTACGGGCAAAGAGATAGTTGTAAAGAGCTGTTCTGACTCCTCCGATATGAAGATACCCCGTAGGAGACGGGGCAAAACGTACACGCATTATCTCTTTCACTTCATCCTCCAGTTATTCTCTCAAGAGAACCGGCCGGGGATTCATCTCTCCCGTACCGGCCTTCGGTCATCCCTTTATCTGACCCGGGTACTATACCCTTTCTGAGCTTTTTTTCAAGTTTTATCTCACCCGGAGGCATATCCCTTTCTCTCTTGATTTTTTTTCTCCTGCTGACTATTCTGAAAACCAGGGCGAAATGGATCCGGAAGGAGGATGCATGGAGATCATGATTCGGCACGAAGAACCTGCTGATTACTTTCAAACGGAAAACATCACACGGGAAGCCTTCTGGGACCTTTACCAGCCTGGCTGCGATGAACATCTTATCGTTCATCATATCCGTTTGACACCTGAATTTATTCCGGAACTAACTTTTGTCGCCATCGCACAAGAAAAAATCACGGGGCACATCATGTTCACAAAAGCCTGTGTCCAAAATGACAAAGGAGATAAGGAAAAGCTTCTCTGCCTGGGGCCCGTCAGTGTTCTCCCCTCCTTCCAAAAGCAAAACATCGGCGCACGGCTCATCCGCCACTCTTTAAAAGAAGCCCGTTCTCTGGGTTACAGGGGGGTCCTTCTCTTCGGAGATCCGGCCTACTATTCCCGCTTCGGTTTTGTCAATGCCGCCTGTTACGGCATCACCACGGCAGAGGGACAGAACTTCGACGCTTTTATGGCCCTTGAACTTCGTGAGAAGAGCCTTGACGGCATCAGGGGAAGATATCTGGAAAACCCGGTCTTTCATGTAGATCCGAAAGAGCTGGAAGCCTTCGAAAAGCTTTTCCCGCCCAAAGAGAAGCATAAAAGAGAGGGGCAGTTCCGGTAGAAATCGTTTCAATCCACGCGCCCGCACGGGG
>DSCS01000013.1 GCA_011048995.1 Bacillota bacterium | reverse complement strand
CAGTGAAGGGGAAGTAACTGCAGACGGTGATCTGCAGTGGAAGGTCGGTTTCCGTGTTGATGACGCCGTAACGCCGACAACAGCGGAATCCTACATCGTAGTCATTGCCGACAACCTCTTCGGTTACAATTACAAATACATAGTACAGGCTCAGGATTATGCGGGTTCTCTCTCTGCAGCTGCAGGCGAGAATAAATTTGACATAGTTCCCGCTTCTCTGCCGGCAACGAATATGGATGCCGTAAGAGTCGTGCCTAACCCGTTGTTCGTGGGGACACGCTGGGATAAATATGCGGATGTTTCCGAAGTGAAATTCAACCATCTTCCCGGCGAATGTACTATCAGGATCTATAACATCAACGGTGATCTGTTGAGAGAAATCAAACATGACAACGGATTGTCTTGGGCAGCCTGGGATCTCCTGACGAAACATAATCAGGAAGTGGCCCCTGGTATGTACATCTATGTGGTCGAGTCTGCGTTAGGTAAGGCTAAAGGCACATTTGCTGTCGTAAGATAGAAATGGAGGAAAGTATGAAGAAATTATCTATCATATTTCTGTTAATCGCCTGCATGGCCTCATTTGCCCTGGCTCAGGATGTCGACACATCTGCGCAAGCCGATACAAATAACCGGGGTATGTCCGGGTTTACATTTTTGAAATTACCCGCCACAGCCCGGCAGGCCGCTTTAGGCGAAGCAATCTACTCGAATGATATCTCGGCCTCGGCCATGTTCGGAAATATTTCCGAAATCGCCGATATCAAGGGGACATCCATGTATTACACCAATATCATGCTGTATGATAATCTGTTCCAGGTCAGTAACTTTGCATTGACCACCAAGATCAGCGAGCGTATGGCTCTGGGTGTGATGGCTCAGTACCTGACCACCGATCCCATTGAGATCACAACGCTTGATGATCCCGACGGAACCGATATCGACTACAAATACCATGATATGGCTTTGGGTGTCGGAATGGGGTATCGCGTCACACGTCGCTTTTCTATCGGTATGAAAGCGAAATTCGTTGAAGAGAAGATCTACAATACATCAGCGACAGCCTTTCTCTTTGATGTCTCAACGCTTTATCGTCTCCAATATTCCAATATCAAAATCGCTGCGATTTTGGAAAATTACGGGACGGATACCAAGTTCAGCGGTAATGATTTGTGGCGTCAGGTGGATACCACAACGGGAAGCGGCATTCCGGATGAAACCGATCCTGACCGCCCTGTTGAAATGAACACCAAAGAGTTCGGCGCTCCTATTAAGATCGTTGTCGGAATCAGCGGCGACTTTTTAGGCAGCAACTCGGCTTTCCTGAACGATATGGATGACCATGTAGGGACATTGTATGCCTCTATGTTTAAGACCAATGATCAGAAAGAATCCTTCCATCTGGGAATGGAATATCAGTTCATCGGCCTTGAGGGATTCCAGTTCGCTCTTCGCGGCGGATACATCATGTATCAGGAAGAGGATTGGGAAAACAGGTTCTCTGCCGGAGCCGGACTTGTGGCTCATATGTCAGACACCTATGCATTGGTTATTGATTATGCCTACAAGACACATGAAGACCTGGATGAGTCTCATGTCTTCTCTGTAGGGTTCAACTTCTGATTCAATAACCCTGACCGGGGGGGGAGAGCGGTCTCCTCCCCCTTTTTTTTTACCTGGACAGGAGGATGTGCATCATATGAAACAAAGAATGATTGTTTTGTTTATTACCATCACCACCCTTATGACTCTGGGGTGCAGCCGAAAAGAGGATAAGTTCCTTGTCGGCCGCTTTCAGGGAGAAGAGATCTATGCTCCCAGCAATGCTCCGCTGGCGATGATGGAATATGTTGAAAGAGCACTATTAGACATGGACGCTTTCAAGAAAAAAGAACATGTCAAATATCAGGAGATCGTATTAGAGGCCAAAGAAAGGGCTCTTTTTCATAGAGAGATTACTCAAAAAGTCGATGGTGTTATCAAAGAATATAAGAAACTCATTCCCTATACCTATACGATTCAGCATATATTTCACACAGACAGGGCCGTTATCCAGGAGCTCATGCTTCAGAAAGAGCGATTAAAAGACTTCGATTATTTCAGTCAATTGGCAAAAAAGTATTCGATGGAGTCCGGGACGAAGGATCGGCAGGGCCTGCTCAGTGAGATCAATATTTCCACACAGAAAGTTTCCAGCACATTCTTTTATCAATTGGAACAGAATGAGGTGGGAGAGCCTTTTATTTTGTCCGATCCTTTTGGTTACCACATTGTTAAAATACTCAAAAAAGAGCCTCATGATGTCTCAAAACTTTTTGATAACAAAAGAGCCCTTCGCGCGGGGGCCATGGATTATAAACAATTTCTCTTTTTTCAGGAATTAAAGGAAAAGTATAATGTGGAATACTACTCTGTCAATTACACTGAATTCTTGCAAAAGGGGCCGCAGACGCCTATGGTCAAAATCAATGATCAAATTATGAATAAACAGCAGCTGTTAGACACGATGGATTCCCAATATAAGGAAAACCCTTTTACGCAGATGAAAATTCAGATGTCCACAGCCGCACCTATGGTAGAAGAAGCCGTATTGAACGTATTGGCTCAACTGGAAGCGGAAAAACTACCGCTGGATGATGAAATAGAAAAACAAGCCGAAGAACAGTTCACGCAACTGATTCTGTCCACATGGTATGATAATCTTGTGGGAAGTATCTCAGTGGATGATATCCCCATGAATAAATTACGGGCTTTATATAACAAAGAAGAGTTCAAAGATGTGACCAGCACCCGTTTTGCGTATCTTTTAGCTCCCACAATGGATCATTGCCTGCTATTGGAAAAACAGATCCGGACAAAAAAAGATTTTGAAAACTATGCAGCGAAATGGACTAACCGTGTTCGGTATACTCCCTTTATGTCCAATGGGAGGGTTTATGACGACCATAAAGAGATGGGCCCCTATCTGGATACCCCCGTGGGAACCCTTTTACCTATTTTTCAATGGAAAGAGTATTATGTTCTTCCTATGACCTGGGAAAAGCAGACAACAAAAGAAATTCCATGGGACACCTATGAAAAGAGGTTTAAAGAGACGATCAAATCTATTCGGCTTTATGAAAAGGTTCTGGCCTTTTGGGAAGAAACCGAAGGACTGGAGATCGAGGAGGAAGCTTTGAATGTTTTCCGTGCCTTGATAGATACGCTGAGTCGTGCTACGCTTGACAGGTTGGAAAAGGTCGATTGACAACGCCTGAATATAGAGTAAAATTGGCGCTAAGGAGGTCATAATGAAAAAAGGAATAATTCTCTTATTGTGTCTTATGGTTACAGGGATCGGACTGATGATGGCTCAGGAAACAGAAGAAGTTTCCGAAAACAACACAGAAAATGAAGAAGCGATGACATTGGAAGAATTTGAAAAACGGATGAAAGAAGAGATCCAGATCTATGAAAGCCAGCTGAAAAAAATGAACGGCTCCATGAGCGCTTATTATATGATTTATGATTATATGGGACGTGGTTATGTCATGTTGGACGCCGATTTGATCATACAAATAGAAGATTTCGATGCGCTGTCCAGTAAAAAATTCACCATTGCTTTTTCAGGAAAAGATGACATGGGATTTAGTTTGAATAAAAAATGGACCTTGAATAAAGATGAAGTCTTTGTGAATCCTGAAGGAGATGGTGTAATGGTCCTTCGCTTTAACATGGAAAAAGGCGTGTACCGCGACATACAGATCACGGTTAACGGGGACAAGGGCGATAACGCTGCGGTCACCGTCGATAAATATGAGACTCTTCAGCTAAGCGATCTTATGCTGAAACTATCCCGCGTTTTTCTGATCAGTGATGTCAACGGGGTCCAACGGAACGAATTTTTCCGCCGCCGTTATTTTGTCGTCCCGAATATCAGAGGCTATTATGAACACAATATGCAGTTAGGCTTTTACTTTGAATATTTCCATCTTTCCGTTGATGCGCTTTATAAAGAGGGACGCTACACGGTCGAATACAGCATCGTCTTTACGCCCAGCGATTACGAAGTCTATAATACCACAGAAGAACGCGATGAGGTCGGGGAAAACGGACAATATATTATGTATTTGCCTGATGTTTCCAATCTCATCACCGGGGTTTACAGGATCGATTATACGTTCACCGATCAAAACAGCAAGGAAGAGTTTAAAGGCAGCCTTTATTTTCGTTTGATTAATCCGAAAAACGAAATGGAGACGACAACAGACGTCCCTGTCTCAGAAGAAACCGATGGGGATGCATAAAAAGGATATAAAATGACGAAAAGATATTTGAAAAAAAGCGGTATCCTGAGGGGGCCGCTTTTTCTGCTTTCTTTTTTACTGTTCTTGACATCCTGCACGTCTTATTTGAAAGTGTACCGATCATTGGAGACGGATCAGGATAAACGCTATTTTCATATTTTGCTCTATTGGGTGAAATCTGAGCGTTTGGAACAGTTATTTGAAATGGATAATTTAAATAAAGTGCGTTTGATCGAACAGGAGATCAAAGACATCGCTGAACGGATGACTATGTCGCCGGCCGCATTCAAAAACAGGCAATTAGAGCGGGTCAGATTGGCTAATATGCGTTATGGATCAGTGAAAAGGGGGATGTTTACAGATCAGGGGCGTATTTTTATCAAATACGGAGAGCCTGAAAAGATCATAGAGGAAGATGATTCCGTTTACGGGAAGATCGAGACATGGACATACCCGGCTTATGACATCAATTTTACTTTTCAAGTGGACGAAGAACGCCATGAAAATAGATTGCTGAATTTAAGCGATGACAGGCTCTAAAACTTGACCGGCCGGATAAAAGAATCCCTTTGGATCGGCCTTTCTTTCTCAAAAGGAGTACGCCGGTTAGTTGTGATAAGTATTAAAGACAATGAGAATTATAGCAGGACATCTTAAAGGGCGTAAAGTCCTTTCCGCTCCTTTGCCCCATCTTCGTCCGACTTTGGGCCGCGTCAAAGAGACGCTTTTTGCCATTCTTGGACATCATGTGGATCTGAACGGGGCGGCTGTTCTGGATATTTTCGCCGGGACCGGAAACCTGGGATTGGAAAGCCTTTCCCGCGGGGCTGCAACGGTTCTTTTTATGGAAGAACATCGCGACAGTGTCGCTCTTATCCGTCAAAATTGTTCTCAGTTAAAAGTCCAAGATCAAACAAAGATCTTACAAGCGGATTGCATGAAGGGAATCGAATCCTTATATAGAGAGAAACGTCTTTTTGATCTTATTCTTATGGATCCTCCCTTTCGTAAAGATTATTTCAACCGTATACTTCAGGGAGAAGCGATCATGCATTTATTAAGCCCGCAAGGCCTTTTGTTTTGTGAAACAGAAAAAGACTACCATCTTATTTTGCCTTGTGAGTGGAGTCTTGTCAGAGAAAAAAGAATTGCGGACAGCCGGCTTTATTATTTGAAAAAGAAGGGAGATATGAATTCATGAAAAAAGCGATTTATCCCGGAACCTTTGATCCCATTACAAGGGGGCATATTGATATTATACAGAGAAGCTTAAAAGTTTTTGATCAGCTGATTATCGCAGTGGCAAAGAACGAAAAAAAGAAGCCCCTCTTCACTGTGGACGAGCGCGTTCATATGATCAAAGAGATATGCAGGGAGGAGCCTCGGGTCATTGTGGAGCCCTTTGACGGCCTGCTTGTCAATTATGTGAAGAAAAAAGGGATAGAGCTTGTCATACGCGGAATGCGGGCCATATCTGATTTTGAATATGAGATGCAGATCGCTTTGACCAATCGCAAAATGGATGAAAACTTCGAGACTCTCTTTTTTATGCCTTCTATTGATTATATTTATCTTAATGCCAGTGTTGTCCGTGAATTGGCAGCCTTAGGCGCTGATTTAAAGACGTTTGTCACATCTCATGTCGAAAAAAGATTGCGTGAAAAATACCCTTTAAACTGACAAGGCAGGAACAGCACCTTTTAGATTGTTGACGCTTTGGCATTATTAGGATAAAGTTAATTGACTGCAAGGAGGGTTGATGTGACCCAAAAGTATAAAGTCATCATCGGGTACGGGCGCAGCCGGGAAGAGCATCAGATGATCCGGGAACTTACTCAAGAATTCCAAAAAGAGTGGAATAATGTCATCTTTTCCCTGACTGAGTCAAAGGAAGAAGCTGAGCAGGAAATAGAAGATGCCCATATTTATTTTGGTTCCCGTTTAGGCCCCGAGCTTCTGAAAAGAGCCCGTCAATTAATATGGGTTCACTACTCCTCTGCAGGTGTCAACCATGCCCTTTATGCGGAACTTCTTCAATCGCCTCTTCTTTTGACTTCATCAAAAGGATTACATCCCCCCTATATTTCTGAATATATTATTGCCTCGATCTTCTATTTTTATGAATGCCTGGGGCAGGCGGCGAAGCTTCAACAGAAGAGAGAATGGAATAAGGCCCGATTAGTGGAAAACAAATCTCTTTTGGCCGGAGAAAAGATTTTAATCCTCGGATTAGGCCATATCGGAGAAGCCACCGCTCGCAAGCTCTATGCTTTAGGGGCCGATGTTCACGGTGTCAAACGTCGTGTCAGGGAGAAGTATTTGGACGGGATTTCCGTTCACCCGGCCGAAGAGATGGATGATCTTTTGGGCGTGTCTGATATTGTCATCGATATTCTGCCGTTAACAGATGAGACCCGGGGAATGATGGACGAAGCTTTTTTTTCCAGAATGAAAGACGGAGCTTTGTTTATCAATGTCGGACGGGGAGAGCATGTTGTCGAGAAGGCGCTGTTGAAAGAAGCTCATCGTTTTCGGGGTATTGTTTTGGATGCGACGTCTGAAGAGCCTCTGAGTGCTGATTCTCCTCTTTGGAGTGTTCCGAATATTCTTTTGACTCAACACTCGTCAGGCGATTTTAAAGAATACACAAAAGGGGCGACTCTTTTCTTCTTGGAGAATCTGACGCGTTTTTTAAACGGAGAAGAATTAAAAGGCCTGATCGACAAAGCAAGCGGTTACTAAAAGGAGGAATTATGCCTGAAATCATTGAAATCATCGCCAGGGAAGTCTTGGATTCACGCGGAAACCCGACGGTGGAAGTGGAAGTTTATACAGAAAGCGGCGCTATGGGTCGGGCGATCGTTCCGTCAGGAGCATCGACAGGTGAGCATGAAGCTCTGGAGCTGCGCGATGGCGATAACAAAAGATATCTTGGAAAAGGTGTTGAAAAAGCGGTAACACATGTCAATGAGACGATTGCTCCGGAACTTATCGGTGAAGATGTCCTTGAGCAGCGCCTTGTTGACAGGATTCTCATAGATTTGGACGGGACAGAAAATAAATCTGTACTGGGGGCCAATGCCATGTTAGGCGTCTCCATGGCATCAATGAAAGCCGGTGCCGACTATTTAGGTCTTCCTCTCTACCGTTACATCGGGGGAATCGGGGTCCGTACTCTTCCTGTTCCTATGATGAATATTTTTAACGGCGGCCAGCATGCGGCCAATAACGTGGACTTGCAGGAATTTATGATAGTTCCTGCGGGGGCACCGACTGTAAAAGAAGCCGTACGCTTTGGGGCGGAGATCTTCCATCATTTTAGGAAGATATTGAGTGAGAAGGGTTTTTCCACAACCGTGGGAGATGAAGGAGGTTTCGCTCCTAACCTTTCCAATAACCGTGAACCCCTGGAGTATATGATGAAAGCGATCGAAAACGCCGGTTACAGACCGGGAGAGGATGTCTATATCGCTTTAGATCCGGCGGCTTCGGAGTTTTATAAAAACGGACTTTATGTCCTGGAAGGCGATGGAAGCACGTTAAATTCTTCCGAAATGATCGATTATTATGAAAAGCTGGTCAACGATTTCCCGATTATCTCTATTGAAGACGGCCTGGCCGAAGATGATTGGGGCGGATGGAAAGAGATGACACGCCGATTAGGGGAGAGGATCCAATTAGTCGGGGATGACCTGTTCGTGACGAATGTCAAACGGCTAAGCCGGGGGATTGAAGAAAAATGCGCGAATGCCATACTTATTAAGGTCAATCAGATCGGGACGATAAGCGAAACATTAGAGACGATCGATATGGCCAAAAGCCGCGGAATGAGTTGTGTGGTTTCACATCGTTCCGGGGAGACAGAAGATACGACCATCGCTGATTTGGCTGTAGGGCTGAATTGCGGCCAGATTAAAACAGGTTCCTTGTGCAGGACAGATCGAGTGGCCAAGTATAATCAGCTGATCCGTATTGAAGAAGAGCTTACTGATATGGGAATGTACGGGGGGAAAAAGACATTTTTCTTTCTTTAAGGGAAGGGAGGCCTCTTTTTGGATGAGAATAACAAAATGAAAGTCCTTGTCGTCGACGATGAGCTTCCCCTTTTGGAAGTGATGCAGGATATTCTGAAAGAGCTGGGATATGACTGTATAGGCGCAAATGACGGGCTAGAAGCCTTGGAAATCGTTCGGGAGACCCCGGATATCGATATTGTGATCTCAGACATCAAGATGCCTCGTCTCAGCGGCCTGAACCTTGTTAAGACTCTTTCCGAAGAGCGGCCTGATATCATTCCGATTATCATGACAGGATATATTGATTCGGATATTTTGGTTTCTGTTTTGAGGGCCGGGGCCTATGATTTTTTGCCCAAGCCCTATGATGCCCGGGCCATTACAATGATTCTGGAGCGCTCTGTTGAAAAGCGCCGGGTCATTCTGGAGAATGAACACCTGTTGGACGAATTGAAAAAAGCGAATAAAAAGTTGACCAGACAGCAGAAGATGCTGGAACAAAAAGTATTGGCCAGCGACAAAACGCTTCATAAAAAATATCAGGAACTCCGTTTTATCAATGATGTCATGAAGACCATCAATTCATCATTAGATTTTAATGAGACCATTCATTATATTCTAAAAGTGGTCAGGGAAGTCTTGTCGGCGACAACTGTTTCGATCATGCTTCTGGATGATGAAAAAAAACATCTGACTGTGATCGACGGTATCGGAGATACCAGCGGGTACATCGGCGAGCGAGTCCGCGTCGGAGAAGGGATCGCCGGCTGGGTCGCTGAACATAATGAGCCCCTTTTGGTAAAGGATACCAGCGAAGAAGACCTTCCGGTGGAACTCAAAGGAGAGCGGAGCAAATATTTAGCGGCGTCCTTTATTTCCATCCCGTTAGTCACGATTAAAAAAGGCGTTATCGGAGTGCTCAATGTGACTAATAAAGAAGATGGAAAAAGTTTTACTGAAGAAGAATTGGAAATCTTAAAGATCTTTTCCGAGCAAGCCGCTATCGATATTGAAAACACCATTATTTATGAAGAGCTGGAAAGTTATTATCTGCAGACTGTTCGTGCTCTTTCCAAAGCCATTGAAGCCAAGGATGTCTATACACGGGGCCATTCGGAGCGGGTGACGATATTTGCCTTGGAATTGGCTCGTGAAATCGGTTATAATGAAGAACAGCTGCGCAATTTGGAATTGGCGGGCATTTTGCATGATATCGGTAAAATCGGGGTCCCTGTTCATATTTTGACAAAACCCGGAAAATTAACGGATATTGAATATGATCAGATGAAGCGCCATCCTGTTATCGGGGAAGAGATCATCAAAGATATCAAGTTTTTGGAAACTTGCCGGGCTATTATTCGGAATCATCATGAGAGGATGGATGGACGGGGTTATCCTGACGGCCTGTCTGGTGATGAAATTCCCGAAGAGGTGCGCATTATGACGATTGCGGATGCTTTTGATGCAATGACATCTGACCGTCCTTATCGGGCCGCTCTTCCCCTGGATGAAGCCGTGCGGCGGCTCAATCATGATACAGGAACACAGTTTGATAAAAATCTCGTGGGTATTTTTGTCAATAATGTCGTTCCCAAAATGCATTAAAGACTATAACCGGTTCCCGTTCGGAGAGCCGGTGTCAGCATTAAAGGATGATACATGGTACTTTTAGGAATTGATTGGGGGGCGCGTCGCACAGGTCTGGCTGTCACTGATGCGTCATGGATGCTGGCCTCTCCCTTGGCTGTTATTGATACAAAAAAAGAAATGATGAAACTCTCTGAAATCGTTCAGACAAGCGGAGCCCGGCGGATAATCATGGGGGTCCCCTTTTCCCTATCTACAGGGGAAGTGAAAAGAGAGTGGGGGGGGTTTTCTTTTTTTGAAAGACTCAAACCGTTGGTCTCCTGTCCCTTCTCCTGGGTCGATGAGACGGGCACGACTCATGAAAGTTACACCCGCCTCAGCGTTGAGGGTATGCGGTTTAAAAAGAAAAGGGAAAGCGTGGACAAGGTAGCGGCTTCACTCATTCTGGAATCGTTTATACAGGAAAGAAAACGACGGAAAAATACAGTTATTGCCATTTCAGGAAATTTAGGAACAGGGAAGAGTTTCGTCGCTCGAAAACTGGCGTCTCTCTGTAACGGGTTTTTTTTATCGGCCGATGATATCTCCCGGTCTCTTACAGCTCCGGGTGCAGCCGGCGCCCTGGCTGTCAGAGAGCTTTTCGGAGAAAGTTTCTTTTCCCCCGACGGGATTTTGGACAGGAAAAAGCTGGGAGAAGAAGTCTTTTCCTCTCCTGACAAACTCAACAGGCTTAATAATGCACTTCATCCATTGATAAGACAGACAATGACAGAAATGATTCAGCAGAAAACCGAAAGCTTGATCTTTGCCGAGATCCCCTTGTTTGCAGAAAACAAACTCTATTATCTCGCTGATTTTTCTCTCTTGACAAAAAGCTCCGCTGATGTGATAATAGCACGGGTTAAGGAGCGGGATCGCCGTTCTGTTGAAGAAATACATCACATTTTGAAACAGCAGGCTCCCCCGCGTGATGTTGAAAGTTTGTTCGATTGTGCCGTTGATACATCTCACGGCTGGGACTCCTATAAGGAAGAAGTAGAACAGTTCTTGAATGAGATCATTTCATACCACAGAGAAATAATGTCAAAAGGGATGTAACGAGGAGGTGTGATGTTACTTGAGGATTTGAAAAAGAAGGATATTAATGACCTTCTGAAAGACCTTTCGGATTTAGACAAAGGAATAGACGAAGAAAGCTTGCTGGGGTTTCGGCGACATGAGGTTCTTTTCCGGATTGTGGAAAAGATCATTGAAAAGAATCAGGAAGTCAGCGGGCAAGGCGTTTTGGAAGTCTTAAGCGACGGATATGGGTTTTTAAGGGCTGAAGAAAACAATTATTTGCCTTCTCCCGAAGACATTTATGTTTCCCCCAATCTCATAAGAAGATGGAGGTTGAAGACGGGAGATACCCTTGAAGGGATTATCCGAGCGCCCAAGGATAATGAAAAATATTTTGCTTTGGCCGATCTGCAAAAAGTCAATGATGATGTCCCGGATGCTTCTGTCAATCGAAAGTTTTTTGACACACTGACTCCTTATTATCCCACGGAAAAAATCGACTTGGAAGTCGATCCGAAAAATATGTCGACCCGGATTATGGACCTTCTCGTTCCACTGGGAAAAGGGCAGCGAGGCTTGATCGTCGCTCCGCCCCGAACGGGAAAAACAATTCTTCTGCAGCAAATTGCCAACGCTATTACGTCAAATCACCCTGATGTCCACCTTATCGTGCTTCTCATTGACGAGCGCCCTGAAGAAGTAACCGACATGAAAAGAACCGTAAACGGAGAAGTGATCTCCTCTACTTTTGATGAACAGGCCGAAAAACATGTCCAGGTTGCCGATATGGTGATACAAAAAGCAAAGCGGCTTGTGGAATACGGAAAAGACGTGGTGATCCTTCTGGATAGCATTACACGCCTGGCCCGAGCCAATAACACGGTGGTTCCTCACAGCGGTAAAATCCTTTCCGGCGGTGTTGATTCTAACGCTCTGCATAAACCAAAACGTTTTTTCGGATCGGCCCGCAATATTGAAGAAGGCGGCAGTCTCACAATTATCGCGACGGCCCTTATTGATACCGGAAGCCGTATGGATGATGTGATCTTTGAAGAGTTTAAGGGAACAGGGAATATGGAGCTGGTTCTGGACCGCCGATTAGTGGATAAACGTGTTTTCCCGGCTCTTGACATTGAAAAAAGCGGTACCCGTAAAGAAGAACTGCTGATCGACCAGAAGACATTAAACCGGATCTGGATACTGCGCAAGATTCTGGCCCCTATGGGAGTGGTGGAACGTGTGGAATTTTTGATAGATAAAATGGTGAAAACGAAAAGTAATAAAGAGTTCCTTGACAGGATGAATTCATAAGGAGGAATCAGTATGAAAAAAGAACTGCATCCCGAAATGCATGAAGTGGCCATTAAATGTGCCTGCGGTAACGAGTTTACAACTCTTTCTACAAAGAAGGATATTAAAGTGGAGATCTGTTCACAATGCCACCCTTTCTTTACCGGGCAGCAAAAGATCATGGACACGGCCGGACGTGTGGATAAGTTCAACAAAAGATACGGAAAAAAAGAAAAATAGTCACTTTACAGGGAGAGGGAATGGCCCCTCTCCCTTTCTGATAATCCCCCCTTTCCTGAGGAAGCCAGATGAGGAGATGTCATGCTGCTTGACCGGTTAAATGATATTCAAGATAAATTCGTTGATATTGAAGAAAAATTGTCACATCCTGAGATCGTTCAAAATCAGGAGGAGTATGTTCGACTGACCAGAGAGCGCTCCGCTCTGGAGCCTTTGGTGCAGGTGATCGCTGTCTACAAAGATGTCCTTTCGAATATTGAAGAAGCCCGGTCTATGCTCCATTCCGACGATGAAGAGATGCGGCATTTAGCTGAAGAAGAGTTGAGCAGCAGCCGGGATAGGGCCGCTGAGTTGGAACAGGAGATCAAACTCTTTCTTCTTCCTCAGGATCCAAACGACGAAAAAAATACAATTGTCGAAATTCGCGCCGGAACCGGGGGGGATGAAGCCGCTCTTTTCGCCGGGGATCTTTATGGAATGTACACGCGTTATGCGGAAAAATGCGGCTGGAAATATGAGATCATCGATGCCAGCCCTACAGGTTTGGGAGGGTATAAAGAGATTATTTTTATGGTACGTGGAGAGAAAGTTTACAGCCGGCTGAAATATGAAAGCGGCGGACATCGGGTTCAGCGCGTTCCCGAGACAGAATCCGGGGGACGGATTCATACGTCTGCTGCCACGGTGGCCGTTCTTCCCGAAGCGGAAGAGGTAGAAGTGGAAATCGATCCCGGGGATATTATCGTCGATGTTTATCGGGCTTCCGGAGCCGGAGGCCAGCATGTCAACACGACAGAATCGGCTGTGCGGGTCACACATAAACCTACAGGCCTTGTGGTCATGTGTCAGGATGAAAAAAGCCAGCATAAAAACCGTGCCAAAGCCATGAAAGTCCTCAGGGCTCGTTTGTACGACCTTAAACTGCGCGAACAAGAGAGCGAGGTCTCCTCAACCCGGAAATCTCTGGTCGGCAGCGGAGACCGTTCCGAGCGGATCAGAACCTATAATTTTCCGCAAAACCGAGTCACCGACCATCGGATCAATTTGACGTCCTATCATCTTCAGGAAATACTTCATGGTGATCTGGATGAGATCATTGACAAGATCATCACGGAAGAACAAGCCCGCAAACTGGAAGAGGCAGATTTTTGAGATGACGGAGACATGGACCGTTAAAAAGCTTCTGAACTGGAGCGAGACTCATCTTAAAGAAAAGGGGATCGACGCGCCCCGTTCTGATATTGAAGTCATGCTCGCCGAGATTCTGCAGACCGGGCGTATGGGAGTGTATCTCAATTACGACAAGATATTGACACCTGCGGAGCTCAGCCGCTATAAAGAGTTTATTCTCAGGCGCCGGGAGAATGAGCCGGTTCAGTATATCATCGGGAAAGCCTTTTTTTACGGCCGGACCTTTGCAGTACACAAAGGCTGTTTCATCCCCCGATTTTCATCGGAGGCCCTGATAGATGTTTTTCTGAAAAAGAAGAAAGAAGAAGGTATCGGGACTTCGATTATAGAGATCGGCGGCGGCAGTGGTTGTATCGGATTGACATTGGCACTGGAGAGAGATGATATAATGGTGGATATCATTGAGAGGTCGCCCGAAGCATCCGCCCTTATCAGAAAAAATATGAAAGCTCACGGGCTTGCAGAACGGGCAACTCTAATTGAGGGGGACTTTTTTACATTGTCTCCTCAAAAGAGCTATGACGCGGTTATCTGTAACCCTCCCTATATTGTGCCCGGTGATCCTCATTTAGAGGCTCAGGTGAGGGATTTTGAGCCTGCTGAAGCCCTTTACGGGGGGAGTGACGGCCTGGATTTCTACCGCCGTCTGAAAGACAAGCTTTCTGTCTGGGCAAAAGGGAGTTGGATTTTTCTTGAGATAGGGTATAATCAGGCGAAGGCTGTCCAGGAGATCTTTCAACCCGCCGAAGTCGAGATCGAAAAGGATCTCAGCGGGGTGCAACGCGTCGCTTATTTTTACAGGCCGTAGAGGAGGATATATGAAACACATCTTTACGCCAAAAGAAACGATTGCTTTTTTAGATGAGTATATTATCGGGCAACAGGAGGCCAAAAGGGCTGTGGCCATCGCTTTGAGGAACCGGTGGAGGCGTAAGCAGCTTTCCGAAGAACTTCAGGCTGAGATTTTGCCAAAAAATATTTTAATGATCGGACCCACGGGAGTAGGAAAGACCGAAATCGCTCGGCGTTTGGCGCAAATGGCCGACGCTCCTTTTATCAAAGTCGAAGCCTCAAAATTTACCGAAGTCGGGTATGTGGGGCGTGATGTGGAATCCATGATAAGAGACCTGGTTCGCCAGGCTGTGAGCGATCTGAAGGAAGAGAAACGCCGTGAAGTGGAAGAGCGGGCCCGTGAGGCAGCTGAAAACAAAATCCTTGATCTTCTTCTCCCTTCTGTTCCTGTTCGGGATATTTCTGATGAAAAAACAGCGGAAGAGAATGACGAAAAAGCCTTAGATGCGGGTGAAAACGGAACGGTTCGTTTTCAGAACACACGGGAGCGTTTCCGCGAGATGTTCCGAGCGGGTAAGCTGGATGAAAAAGAAGTGGAATATCAAATCCAGGCCCCTGCTATCCCTCAAATGGGCGTTCTCTCCAATGTGAGTCTGGAAGAGATGGGCATTGATTTCCAGGAGATGCTTTCAGGCCTGATGCCGCAAAAGAAAAAACGGTCAAAAATGAAAGTCCGTGATGCCTATGAGCGGATCTTGGATGATGAGATCGAAAAGCTTATTGATACCGAGGCTATTGCTGTCGAAGCCAAACGACGTGTCGAAGAATCCGGAATCATTTTTATTGATGAAATCGACAAAATTGCCGGGAGAGAATCTAAGGGGGCAGGCCCCGATGTTTCCCGGGAAGGGGTGCAAAGGGATCTGCTGCCTATCGTAGAAGGATCCAGTGTCTACACAAAATTCGGGTTTGTAAAAACAGATCATATTCTTTTTATAGCTGCAGGAGCGTTTACTGTTTCCAAGCCCAGTGACTTGATCCCTGAGTTGCAGGGGCGTTTCCCTATCCGTGTGGAATTACAGTCTCTCAGTGAAGAGGAATTTGTCCGTATATTAAAAGAACCGAAAAATTCTTTGATCCTTCAATACACAGCTCTTTTAGGGACGGAAGGGGTGACATTGAGTTTCTCAGATGATGCAATAAAACGCCTTTCACATTTTGCGCATCGGTTGAACGGGGAAGTGGAGGAGATCGGCGCTCGCCGCCTTTATACGGTTATGGAGCATGTCCTTTCAGATCTTTCTTTTGAAGCTTCTGACATGGCCGGGCATCATGTTGAGATTACCGCTGAATTTGTGGATGAAAAGGTGCTTCCTTTGATCGGTGATTCAGACCTGAATTCCTTCATCTTGTGAGATAAGAGTGAAACGGCTTTTCATTTGCATTCTGTTTTTTGTGATTG
>DSCS01000017.1 GCA_011048995.1 Bacillota bacterium | reverse complement strand
GATAGCACCTGATGACCAGGCTGCTGTATCGATCACATCATCAAAGGAAAAGCCGTCAGGCGTCAATCGATAAACAGTCGCTCTTGAAAGCCCCATGTCAAAAAGAAGAGCCGTGGAGTCGTCGATAAACACAGCCGAACCTACGTTAATCGCTTCTCCCGGGCCTTTACCGTAGGGCATCATTTCTCCCAGAAAACGTCCACTTTCACGATGCCAGACATAGGCTCGCTGATTACTGGCCCGAACAATACCTATAACATATTTGTCTCCAACAATGACATCGTAAAAAGGCCATAACTCATAATCAAGATCCAATTCCATATACTCCGATAAAACGAATAGATCTGAAGGAAATTCTGCTGATTTTATCTTGTCTCTTTTATCCTGCTGTACTGGAATTGCGTCATACAGCGGAATTCTCTCCGAACATCCTGATAATATTAACACTAATAAAATAAATAATTTTAGCCTTGTAGTCATTTGATGCCCCGTTAAGCTGTTGGTATGCAATCGCCTAATACACTACATTCTGACATTCCTTTCTCTACCTCCATGCACCTTGGCGCTATCCCTCTAACAGCTGTACCACTAGGGTATAATGTTACCTCACAAGGATCAAAAACTATTGTGTATTCCTTCCCAAACAAACCTTCCCCAATACCGATACCAATTGTTATGAGGATACTTATCCCTACGTCCTTAAGAAACATCCATACCAAAGGAACAGGGCTCGAAAAAGCAGCCCCTGTCAACATACACACGACCAACACAATAATCACAGCTTTTTTCATACCGACTTCCTTCATAAGAATTTCAATCATTATATATATATATAATGTCAATAATAAATTTACCCAAATTAGAATAAAATACAAAATAACTTATTTTGCTAAATCAACAGAACTTTAAAATTTCAATCTCTCTTTTCCACGATTCCATACGCTTCGTAAAACCTCCTGATCCGGGGATCCGTCAAAAAAGGCTTGTGCACCTGAAGAAGATCCACCCCGGTGTAGCTGTTCCCTTCAATGACACTAAAACCCTCCTCCCCCAAGACAATATCCCAGCCTACATAGGGCAGGTAAGGATGAGCTTCCGCTGTCCGAAAGATTTTCTCCACCATTTTGTCCCAGTCCGGGATCTTCCGCCCGGTGAAGCGCTCTTTTGTATCAGGGTGATGCTGCATCCACATGAGCCCTTTCCCCCTGGGGTGGACCACGCCTTCTCCCAGTTCTCCTGTTTCAGGATCCACATGAACACTGAGCCCTCCCAACTCACAGTTATCCGTGGGCTCTGAAGCTTTGGTCCCGATGCGCTGGACCGTCGAGGGAATGAAGGCTTTCCCGTTATCGGGATCCAACATGGTCACGATCCTCAAGGTATTGACAGTGCCGGAATAGAGGGATGATGCAAAAGAACCCTGGGCGATAAAGTCTGTGGCCAGATAGGGGGTCTTCTCCCGAAGGATCTTTTCCAGAAGAGGCCGGGGATCCTTTTTCTCTCCATTAACGATAAACGTCTTATCCTCGTGTTTTAAAAAGATGATCCCGTGCCCCCCTCCGCCTCTGAGGGGCTTCAGTACCAGGCCGTTGATATCAGAAATATAATCCAGAAGTGCAGATATTGATTTTACAGAATGGCCGCTTTCCAGAGGGTAGATGCCCCCTCTGTCCATGAGGCATACGTTCTTTGGAACAGAGAAATGATGCCCGAAGACCTTTTCAAAGAGGATCTTGTCATCCAGGAAGAGTCCAAAAGCCCCGTTTATTTTGCGCGTCCGGAGCCGCTGCCAGTCTGTGAGGAAAGCCTGATATCCGTAACTTTTAAAATCGTAGATCTCATGTGCTTCGCTGAAAAACCCTCTCCGGAGAAGGGCCATCCGTTTCAACAACGGGACATGCTCCTTGAACTGCAACTCCTTTTTGATGAAGGTTCGCAGACGCCTTAAGTTCTGAAAGCGCTCAGCCATTCTTTTCCCCCAATAAACTTATAACATCTTTGACTCGTAATTCACAGCTGTCAAAACGGTTGAACGCTCCGGCTTCAAAAACCCAGCTTTTATTTTTGTACAAAAAGCGGCCCGGGACACCGTCTACCTTTGTTTGAAACGGGTTGATCTTTGATGCAAAAACCGTGTGGAGCTCATTGACCAAGAACTCCCCCTCTTCAGTCTCAAAGAAATCGACATTCATAGAACGGAAATTCCCCGCATCACAGACTCTTTTAAGAAAATTCAGAGGGCCATCTCCCGGATGTCCGTAAGCAGCTTTCCCTGACCCACTCCGAAAACCCCTTTTGTCAGGAAGCTTCTCATGGATAAAGTAGGAGTCTCCGATCATGACACCCCTCCACTCATGCCTGACCCGGACCGCTTCCTGGAAAAAGACATTATTATACTGAATATCGTCAAAAAGGGGATAGGGAAACCCCAGAGGGCCCCGGCTCCATTTGACGAATCCCTTGAATCCCAGTCCGGTGCGGGTAAAGAGACGATTGATCAGGCGCTTGGCAGATCTTCTGCCTTTGATCATACGCACCCCTCCCCCGCCACTTCCAAGGTTGGTCTTAAAAAAAAGCGGGAATCGGGGGCCGTCTTTGATAAAGCCCAGGGCCTCGTCCCTGTCATAAAAAATATGTGTGGGGGGATGGGGGATGTGATGGATCCTCAGCCAATAAAGAAGGACACGTTTATTTTCATAGAGCATGATCTCCCGGTAAGAAGGATAGACGATTTTTTTCATCTCCCGCTCGAGAAAAAAGATGCGCTCATCAAACATCTGTTTGTAGACCATCCGTCGGGCTGTGGGACGGCAGAGGAAAGCACTGCACGGGCATTCTTCAAGACGCCGGATCCAGTCATCGGAGATGATATCGATTATTTTATATGGAATCTCAAGTACTTCACAGGCCCTGAGATAGCTTTCATGAAGCCCATCAGGCTCTTTGAGGATTCCAAGTATGATTTTATTATTTTTTCCCATGTCTCCCCTTTTCTGTCATGATCTTGCGCGAGGCTTCAAACATCCGGCCGTAATGATCGGCAAAAGGAGAAGGCCGTGTTTGCGCTTCTCGGTGAAGCAACTCAATAAGTGCAGCATAATTATTGACATCAGGATAACAACTCATGCGTCCCCGGACGACTTTATAGAACTGCCGCACCTTGAGGGGAAGATGTTTTATCAGGCCCCCTTTTGGCCTCCTGTTCATATTCGGGTTTCCCCTGGGGAAATCGACCTTCATGGGAACGAAGTACGCCTTGCGGATAAAATCACACCATTCTTTTGCTCCCTGTCTGAGCGAAGGAAGAAATGTGTACCATTCCGTTGCGAACTTTCTGTCCCAAAGAGGAATCATCCAAGAAAGCCCTGATAATTCCGCATGCCGAAGTCCGTTGACAGTGAGACGGGATTGCCGAAATCGGTTATTCCACGTCAGGACAGCATCACAATACCAAGCTTCATCTCCTGATTTGTCTGCGATTTCTTTTTGAATCGCATTTAAAAGAAGCCGTTTTTCCCCGGGAGAAAAGAGATATTTGAATTGACCGAAAATCAGGAAGAGATGCTGAGCGGCGTCCTTTCGCTCATATATCGGTTTCCCTGTGAGCTTGGGCAAATAGTGCCCTTTGAGCAGACTTCCAACATGGCCCGGGACAAACACCGCATCATGGGGCAACATTCCTGTCTTTTGCCCGTGTTTTAATGCAACAAAATCGTAAAGTGTCGGTTGGGCGGCATATTGGCCGGCATAATCAAGGTAGTAGAGGATCTGATTCTGATACCGTTGATAAATATTGGTGTCCAGAGGAATCCTCACCCAGGGATAGCCCAGGTTTTGGGCGGCACGAGAAGCGATTTGAACTTCAAAAGACTCTTCGCTCCCATAGGTATAAGTCATAACATTCTCATAACCGCACTCTTTCAGAAAGCAAAGAACCAAGCGGGAGTCATACCCGCCGCTCAAGGGCACAAGGGCTTTTCTTCCCCGAAGGTTTTTTGCCAGCCGGTCTCCTGTTTCTTGAGCAGCCTTTTTAGCCGTTTTGAAAAAAGCATCTTTGTCTGCCAGGGGGGAATGCCCTGGCCGATAATCATAATAGATCTCCGTTTGCAGAGAACCCCGTGACCATCTCAGCGATTCTCCGGCATTCATCTGAAAAATATGAGGGGAAAGCGTTTCCCGGCCGAGCGTGTAACCTAAGGTGTCAAAGCACAGTGAAGCGATTTTCCCGGGGGCTTGCCCATCACCTTCAGGAAGAGAGTGTACATCGTCGGATAAGTAAAAATGTTTATTTTGTATGGAATAAAAAAGTGGAAATGTCCGCAGATAATCTGAAGCGACAAAAAGACAGCCTTGATATGATAAAACCACCGTTGCATGGCCATTGAGATTTTGAAGGTAATCTTCCCACTGTTCCGGAGAAAAGTTCTCCCGCGCAGAATCATAGATAGTCCCTCCGTCATTATCAAAGCCTTTGATCTGAAGAAAGGCATTTCCTGTCCAGGGGTACCCCCCTTGACGGGTCAACATGACGGTATAATCAGGCCCCTTAAGAATCACCGGGACTCCTTTCCAAATTTCCGGAGAAGAAATTCTCTGAGAGCCAGTTCCTGCAGCCAAAAGCGGCCCGGACGAAAAGAAAGCCGTCCCGTATTTTTGTCGAAAATGTAGCGCCCCGGACGCCCGTTCACGTGAAGCTGCTCACAGGTAATGAGTTTAATAAGCGGAGAAAACTCTGTGATATAAAACTTTTTATTTTCAGCTGATTGGAGGAAATCAACGCTCAGAATCACAGACTTCAGTTCTTTTTTCAGGGCCAAGGCTGTTTCGATAGGCCCGCGGGGAAGGGACTTCTTGATTGTCGGACTTAATCCGGACGCCCGAAAATCGCCTTTGGGAGCTTTTCGGTAATACCCGAAAATATGATTTTCATCTATAACCGTTACGCGTAGGTCAAACCCCGTATGAGGAAGATATTCCTGAAAAAAGAGAATATTTTTTTGTCTTCTGCCGGGCCAACAAGTCTTTAATCCGGGCCCGAAAGCTTTTTGTACTAAAGATTGGGCTTTTCTTTTGTTTCTTACAGCAACAACGCCCTGAGAGGAAGATGATGGAAAGGATTTATGGACTAGAGGATATGAGGCCGATTGGATCCAATCACAGGCTTCTGAATAATCATGTGTGATAAAAGTCTTTAAAAGAGGATACCCTTTGTCTCTGATACGCTCATATTGAGCCGATTTGCTTCCGTACATCAGGGCATCTTCAAATGCCGGCAGCGTCGGCTGATGCAATACATCTTTTAAAATAGAGAGTTTCTCTCTGAACTCCTCTAAATCCCAGGGACATTCCAAGGGCCGCCAGACGAGACAATCACAGAAAGCTGCTTCTTCCTGCCATCGGGAAGAATGAATATCAACAAATCGAAAAGGGATACTGTTGTTCCTGCAAAAACGTTCATATTTGGTATAATAAGGAAGTGGGTCATGATCCTTGACAATTCCGACCACAGGAATTTTATCAAATCGATCGGAATCTACCTTTACAATGTCAGCCTCCTGATAAGATAAATCATCTCGAGCAACAGGCCGGCTGCGGGACGCAAAGCGATACTTGACTCCACGTCCCAGGCGTCCCAAAGCAGGATAACGCACTAACAGATGTTTTACCCGTCGATCCATACCACTCCTTCCGCTTGAGTTTCCATTTTATCAGAAAACTCCCTGAAAGTGTAGCCTCGAGTAGGGGTCAGGTCTTGAAAATTAGACTTTTCTATTTTATTTAATCCTTCGCTTGAATTTCTTTTTTCTCCCGTTATACTCTCAGCATGGCACGTCCGTTACGTATTGAGTATGAACATGCCTTGTATCATGTCATGGCCAGGGGGCACAGAAAAGAAAACATTTTTTTCTCCGACAAAGACAGGAGTATATTCCTTCTCAAACTTGAAGAGAGTTTGATTAAATATTCGGCGATTCTCTATTGTTATTGCCTCATGAACAACCACTATCACTTACTTTTAGAAACACCTCATGCGAATCTTTCTGCTTTGATGCACTATTTCAATGCGTCCTATACCAATTATATTAAAGCGAAATATTCATTAGTCGGATCTCTTTTCCAGGGCCGCTTCAAAGCAATTCTCGTAGAAAACGATTCCTATCTTAGTACATTAAGTGCATACATTCATTTAAATCCCCTCCGTGCCAGGTTAACTCAGGACCTCAACCTTTATCCTTGGAGCAGCTATCTTTTTTATATAAATGAAACACCACATCCTTTTTTAAAAAAAGATCTTATTTTGAACCTTCTTGGTTCCAAATCATACGAGACATTTACCATGGAGTGGTATCATAAAAATATGGAAATTGATAAAAAAGAGATCTATGGCACCCAGGGAGTCCTTGGAAGCGACCAATTCAAAAACAGAATATCTGAATTGATAAATAAAAAAATAAAAACCACCGAAAAGAACTGTTTAGAATATCCTGGGATAAAACAATGGACTTCTTTGTCCTTCCAAGAAATATATACCATTTTCAAAAATGAGTTTAAAACAAAAGACGAAGACATCTTTGCTAAACATTCACGATCCCCTTATCGAAAACTTCTTATGTGGGCTTTAAAACACCATACTGATTTAAAAAACACCCAAATCGCTGAGCTATTCCATGTCCATTACACTGTAATCGCTAAAATTGATCAAAATATTCAAAGATCATGCAGTTTGGATCCAAAACTTGACCACTCAATGACTCTTTTTAAAAAAAAGCTGTCCGACTTAAAAAACAATAAATAAGAACTCTCTCTTCATCCTTCTCCTGTTGAGGTAGTCAAAGGATGTGGACGTAAAGTGATTGTCCTAAAACCATTTTCCCAAAATCGTAAAATCAGCGCATAATCGACACAGCAAGAGGGGCAACGAAAGGAGCCTTCCCACACTCAGGAACAAGTCTTTTCGCAGATGAAGAGTAATACGTCACATGAAGGTATAAAAAACTTATTATAAGCAACATTTTTCGAGTGAGATGATAAAACCAGCGATAGTCTTAACAATGTGACAAATGTAATCCCTTTACGAGATGAAAACTCTAATATTCAAGACCTGACCCCTTTACTAAAAGCTAATATTCAAGACCTGACCCCAACTCGAGGGCCTTGATGTTGTCGGCGAGAGCTTTGGACGGGACGGTCTCTTTGAGCACAGTTTTGATCTCTTCCGGGCCGACCATGCCGCAGTGGCGCATCATAGCCCCAAGCATAATGATATTAGCGTATAAGGGCTTCTTAAATGTATCTACAGCGAGACGAGTCGCCGGGATGCCGATACGTTCTTTTCCGATATTTTCCGAGAGTTCAAAGACAGAATTATCGTAGAGGACAATAGCTTCTTGACTGACTTTAGAAGCAAAAAGCTTCACACCCATCTCCGCCATGACGACAAAGATATCGGCATGTTCCACATGAGGGAAATCCACAAACTCTTCTGAAAGGACAACTTCAGCCCTTGTCGCGGTTCCCCGGGACTCTGAACCGTAAGATTGGGATTGGGCTGCATAATAACCCTTTAATATCCCGGCACGGGCAAGAATACTCGCTGAAAGGATGACCCCCTGGCCTCCAATGCCTGCAAACATTATCTCTTTCATACTGCTCTCCCTTAAAATTTTCCGACCATGATCTTGTCATCATGGTATTCGCCTGAATAGAGGACACTGTTATCTTTCATCCATTGGATCATTTTCGCCGGCTCCCTCAACTCATTCCGTCGGCCGTATTGGACAGGACATCCTGTCAAAATATCAAAAAAGGAAAAATCGTCCTTCTGAAGGACATCCTTAAAAGCCTTTTTCATCTGCATCGCATGAAAAGCTGTGTAACGGTAAACATGTTCTCCGCCGGCGCCTTTCACAAGCTTGACCAGATCGAAGGGACGATAGTCATTGCCGAGAGGCGTCGTCATGGTCTTGGCTCCTACAGGAGTGGTCGCTGAGGCCTGTCCGCCTGTCATGCCGTAAATATTATTATTGCCGCAGATCACCGTAATGGGAATACGCCGCCGGGCGGCATGGATCAGATGATTCCCCCCGATGGTAGTCAAATCGCCATCCCCGCTGATCACGACGACTTTCAATTTGGGATTTGCTAATTTCACCCCGATGGCAAAAGGAATGGCCCGGCCATGGGTGGTATGAAGGGTGTCGGTATTCATATGCGGAGAAGCGATCCACCCTCCGCAACCGATACCCGACACCAATACAAGATTGTCCTGGTCATAGTCCAACTCTCCGAGAGCCGACACAAAGGCGTTGAGAAGAATCCCATGCCCGCATCCCGGGCAAAATGCTGTGGGAAAAACATTGTCCCTGATATATTTCAAGTATTCTTGTTTCATAAAGACGTTCCTCCCTCAACGGCGCGGAGAATGGACTCCGGAGTGATGACTTCCCCATCAGCCCGGTTGACACCGATGACTTTTTTCCCGCCGGTGAACCGCTGGACTTCGCCTCGAAGCTGGCCGAAATTCATCTCGGGGACAATCAAAGTCTTTGCCTGGGCCGCTAACGTTTCAAAGCGCTCTGTGGGCATAGGCCATACAGTTTTGAGTCGCATAAGCCCCGCTTTGATACCCTTTTTTCTGGCGTCCTTCACCGCTTTCAACGCTGCCCGGGCTGCAAATCCGAAAGAGATGAGAACCGTTTCGGCATCGTCCAACTCGTATTCTTCCCATTGAACGATTCTTTCCTTATGATATTCAATTTTTTGTTGCAAGTGGGACAATAAACGCTCCTGAGTGACTCTGTCCTGAGTTTTGCGGTAACCGTGAGGGTCATGCGTGGATCCGGTAACAAGTAAGCGATGGCCGGTTCCAAAACGGGGCATGGGAGGAACAGCATCTAAGGGTTCTTCTCCTCCAAAAGGGGCGCCATTTCCCTCTTCTACACGGTTAAAGATTTCTATCGCTTCCCGAACAGCTACAGTTTCCCGAAGATGGCCTGTGGCTTCTTCCATAAGAATGATCACAGGTGTCCTGAATTCTTCAGCAAGATTAAAGGCCCGCACTGTTTCATAAAAGGCTTCCTCCACACTCCAGGGCGAAAGCGCGATGATGGTATGCTCCCCGTGGGTCCCCCAGCGCGCTTGCATAAGGTCTCCCTGAGCTGTTCTTGTCGCCTGTCCCGTTGAGGGCCCGACACGCTGAACATCCACAACGACGCAAGGGGTCTCTGTCATAATAGCATATCCCAAGTTTTCCATTTTAAGAGAAAAACCCGGACCGGACGTCGCCGTCATACTTTTCGCACCGGTCCAAGAGGCTCCGACAATCGCTCCCATAGAGGCGATCTCGTCTTCCATCTGGACAAAAACGCGCTTTTCTTCTTCAAATCTCCGCACAATTGTCTCCATGATCTCACTGGCCGGTGTTATGGGATATCCTGCAAAAAAAGTACATCCTGCAGCGACAGCGCCTTCAGCACAAGCTTCGTCTCCCTGCATAAAATATTTACCGGCCTTTAAATGAGTCTTTTTCTTTTCTATAGGCATAAGGGCTCTCCCTCCCTCTGAGTTTTACTCATCTTCTTTCTCAACAGTAATGGCTAAATCAGGGCAATGATCTGCACACATCTGACACCCGATACAATTTTCAGGACGTACCGCTTTACTGACAATGATTCCGCGGTCATCAAGGAGCCCTGCTTTTTCAAAAACATTTTTCGGACAAACAGAAAGACAGATATAACAACCTTTACACCAATTCTCCCGAATAATCACTTTATAGCCCATGACTTCCCCCTTAGTTAGACGATCTTTTTTTCTTTAAGCGTTTTAATCTCATCCGGGGCATAACCCAACTCCCCAAGGATCGAATCCGTATGTTCTCCCAAAAGAGGAGGTGCCTTGTCATATGAGACGGGAGTCTCGCTCATTTTGATAGGGCTTCCGACCAGCTTTACTTCTCCCGCTGTGGGATGAGGCAAGGTAATCATCATCTCCCGATGCTGAACCTGCGGGTCCTCAAAGACTTCGTCAAGTTCATTTATGGGCCCTCCGGGAACAGCATAATCTTCCATTAGACCCAACCACTCTTCACGGGTTTTGGTCAGCATCTCTTTTTGAATCATAGGGATAAGAATATCTCTGTTTTTGACACGGTCTTTATTGATATGGAATCGCGGATCTTCGGCCCATTCTTCTTTATGCAGCATGCGGCAAAAATCCTTCCATTGTTTTTCCGAACCCACACCGACAATAAGATAACCGTCTTTGACTTTAAAGACCTGGTACGGCACAATCGTGGCATGCTGATTTCCATAGCGTTTCGGAGACTCCCCCGACACAAGATAGCTGGAGGCGACATTTATCAGCCAAGAGACCTGGCTGTCCAGGAGGGCGACATCGATCATTTGGCCTTCTCCTGTCTTTTCACGGTGATGAAGCGCTGCCAAGATCCCGATGTTCAGATAAAGGGCCGATGTCACATCGACAATAGCCACCCCCACCTTCATGGGTTCACCGTCCGGTTCTCCGGTAATGCTCATCACGCCCCCCATCCCCTGGGCCACCACATCAAAACCGCTTTTCCGTGAATACGGGCCCGATGTTCCGAACCCTGTAATAAGGCCGTAAATAATACGGGGATTGATCTTTTTCAGGTCATCATAGGTAAGTTTTTGTTTTTCCAGACTGTCGACACGAAGGTTCAAAAGAACCACATCAGCCCATTTGACGAGCCGTTCAAGCACCTCACGTCCTTTTGTAAAATCCAGGGTCAAGCTGCGCTTGTTGCGGTTAGCACAAAGATAATAAGCGGCTTCTCCCCCTGCGAAAGGAGGCCCCCAACCCCGGGTTGTATCTCCTCCATGAGGGATCTCCACTTTTATGACATCGGCTCCTAAATCACCCAATATCTGACCGGCAAAGGGGCCGGCCAAAACACGGGATAGATCAAGGATTTTAACACCTTCCAGAGACCGGTTCACTCGTCACTCCTTTATTCTTTGTCAGCCATGTGCCCACAATCAAAGAAAGAACACTGAAAAAGAGCGCCACATAGACTTTATCGACATTGAGTCCGATTGCCTGCACGATCTGAGGTTTAAAAAGCACATAGAGAATGATTCCCAGTGTTGATGAAATAAAGGCCGCATTCGCTGCTTGTGCGGTTATAATAGGCTTTCCTGTCTTTTTGTGGGTGATATAGACTCCGGCCAGAACAACGACAGCCGCAGCGCCGCGGATACCGTAGGTCAAATAAGCAATATCCAAAATACCGCCTCTGATGAAAATAGCCATGGGGATCACCGCCAACCCGACGGCTACCGTCATCCTCCGGGATGTTTTCAGCAGGGTCTTGTCATCAGCATCGGGATTGATCACATTATGATAAAAATCTTTTACGATAATTGTACTCACCGCAAACATGACCGGAGCCACCGTAGAAAGAATAGCCGCCAATATCCCCGCCGCTGCTAACCCGCTGAGCCATGGGGGAAGAAACTCTCCGTTCATCAGGAGAAAGGGCAGGGCTTCTTTGGCTCTTTCCGGAGGAAGCACTCCGAAAAAGCCCGCACGCACCGCCATCCCCATGGTTGCGACGAAGACTCCTAAAGGAGCGATGAGAAAAGCGCTCATCATGGCTCCTTTTTTGGCCGTATTGATATCTTTGGCCGCAAAGACAGGCTGAATAGAAGCCTGAGAAGCAAACCCCGCTAAAACTCCCCCTAAGAGCCAGGCAAACACCGTGCCGAGCCCCATGGAAAAGGGGTTTTTAAACTGCGCCACAAGAGTCTTGCCTGCTTCCACGGCCTGGCCGGGGCTTACCCCGCTGCGGTGGATCTCATGAAATGCCGTGGTTTTCTCTAATGTGGCAAAAAGGTTCCCATATCCGCCGACTTTCACCATAACTAAAATATAAACGGTGATAATCGTCGAAAAGAGAAGAATAATATGAATCATGTTAGTCAAAGCAATAGACTTCATCCCTCCCTCATAGACGTAAAGGATTACAAAAATCCCCGAAAAAATGATGGCAATATTGTAGGGGGTAAAAAAGGCTGCTCCGCCGCCGAAAAGCGAGGTGAGAAAAGTACCGGCATAGGAGAGGATTCCCCCGAAAAGCTGTGAAAAAAGACTCCCGATGGCTTGCAGCTGCAGATAGGACAAAACGACGAAAGCAATCAAAAAGGCAAAGGAAGAGATGACACGCACCTTTTTGTTAAACAAATTTTGGATCATCTCCCCTACAGTGTGAACCTGATGCTTTCTGTAAACAGCGGCCAGAGTCAATCCGAAAAGAAACATTCCCGTTGCCGTCGAGACATTATACCACAAGGGGAAAAAACCCGAGTGATAGGCTTTTTCCGCTGTGCCGATAGTACTCATCCCTCCGAGCCACTGGCCCACCACAGAGACCGTCACAAGAGCCAGACCCATATTCCTTCCGGCAATCAAAAAATCTGAAGCCGACTTTGAAAAACGTTTGGAAAGATGCCCCACAACCACAAGGAGCAGAAAATAAGCCACAATGACCAAAAATTGTACCCAATGCATGTCTAACCCCCGAATTTCTCCACAATGGCACGGGCTGCTTCTTTAGCTTCCCCCATGGCCAGGATAACAGTGGCCGCCCCGCTGACGATGTCACCGGCGGCCCAGACATTATCCTTTGTGGTCTTTAGATTTTCATCTACGACAATGCGCCCTTTTTTGTCAAACTCCAATTTTTCAACATTTTCTCTTATGATTTTGTTAGGACTCTGCCCGATAGCTTCCACCACCAAGTCTGTCTCCATTTCAAATGTCTCTTTTGTACTTGCGATCCGGCTCCGGCCGTCGTCGGCCACTCCGGTAATCTTCATTCTTTCCACGACCATTCCCCTGACACGCCCTTCATCATTTAAAAGGATCTCCACAGGGTTTGTCAAGACCTGAAAGTCAATGCCCTCTTCCTTGGCATGATGACGCTCTTCTAAACGGGCAGGCATATCTTTCTCTTCTCTGCGGTAGCAAATAACGACATCCGCGCCCATACGGCGGGAGACACGGGCCGTATCCATGGCGACATTCCCGCCTCCGATAACAACGATTTTTTTGCCGCTGATTACAGGAGTATCATACCGGGGAAAATCATAAGCTTTCATCAGATTCACCCGGGTCAAAAGCTCATTGGCAAGAAGCACCCCGATACCGTTCTCTCCCGGTATACCTAAATATCCGGGAAGTCCGGCTCCTGTAGCGATAAGGACAGCATCATTTTTTTGAAGAAGTTCATCTATGGTCAAAGTCTTTCCGATCAGGAAACTGGTCAAAAACTCCACTCCCATTTTTTTCAACGTCTCGATCTCCCGATCAACGACATCGTCAGGAAGGCGAAACCCGGGGATCCCATATTTCAAAACACCCCCCAATTCATGGAGGGCTTCGTAGACCGTCACCTGAAATCCGGCGCGCCGCAATTCAAAAGCAGCTGTCAAACCCCCGGGGCCTGAGCCCACGACGGCAGCCTTGTGCCCGTTTTCGTTGATTCGGGGGATACTTTCGTCTGCATAATGATCAGCCAAAAAACGTTCTAAAGCCCCAATATTGATCGGGTCTCCTTTCTTTCCCAAAATGCACATCGCTTCACATTGAGTCTCCTGAGGGCAGACTCTTCCGCAAATCGCGGGAAGGAGATTGTTTTTTTTAATAATCTGATACCCTCTTTTAAAGTCTTTCTCCTGAATCGCCTTGATGAACCCGGGAATATCGATTCCCACAGGGCAGCCCTTGACACAGGCCCCACATAAAAGACAGCGCGAAGCTTCTGCGACAGCTTCTTCTTCTGTATACCCTAAACTGACTTCTTCGAAGTCGCAGATCCGTTCTTTTGCAGGACGCATACGCGGGGTGATACGGCCAGAGCTCACAAAGACTCCTTTTTTGACTTCTTTTCCCGGTAATGCTCTAAAGCCCGACACTCGTGTTTTTCATATTGGCGGGAACGGACAAGAAGGTCATGAAAATTGACTTTGAATCCATCAAAGACCGGCCCGTCCACACAGGCGAACTTCACTTCTCCGTCATACTCAAAACGGCATCCGCCGCACATCCCCGTTCCGTCTACCATGATCGGGTTCAGGCTGACAAAAGTGGGCAAACCAAGGGCTTTATTCGCTTCCACAACGGCTTTCATCATCACCAGGGGACCGATGGCCACACAAAAATCAAAGGACTCTCCGCTGTCGAAAAGGCGCTGCATCGCATGGGTGACTAAACCCTTCTCCCCAAGAGATCCGTCATCGGTACAAAGGGTCAATCGAAAAGAAGCCGCTTTCATCTCCTTTTGCAAAATCAAATGCGAGGCATCTTTGGCCCCGAGGGTGACATGGCGTTCCCCTTCAAAATGCTTGACTTTGGGATAAAGGGGAGCAATCCCCAAACCGCCGCCGACAAAGAGGCCTTTTTTCGCATCAGCGGGAAAATGAAAAGGCCGACCTAAAGGGCCCAAAAGATCGATCAGCCGATCTCCGGCCTTCATCTGATTCATTAATTTTGACGTCAACCCCACTCCCTGGACGACCAGGCGGATCGTTCCTTTTTCAGGATCGGCATCCACGATGGTCAGAGGAATGCGCTCCCCTTTTTCATGAACACGGACAATAACGAATTGACCCGGCTCATAATGGGACGCTATTTCGGGATGTTCAACAATAAAGGAGCAGACGTCTTCTGAAAGGTTTTCCTTCGATACAATCGTGTTTCTCATAAACGTATGATACCTTGAGAAGGTTTCTTGTCAATTAAAACCTCTGCCTCAGGGCCGTGAAATGTCGTCAAAACCTTTTTTTCTAAAGCGTTTTTTTAAAACAGCAAAAAGATTATCAGCTCCCGGCGGGCGCAAGAGAATCAAGGCGACAAAATAGATCAACACTCCGGCGGCGACCGGCCCCAAAACAGCGGCCAATCTTTCAAAAAAACGGATCCCGGTGAAAAACCGGCCTGTAAAAACAACGGCTGCATACATTATCCCGGACGCCACAAAGGCTTTTACAAAAGTCTCCGCGCATTTTTTCCATTCCACAGGAAAATATTTTTTATTGACGATAATCAACAGGACAGAGATATTGGCCAGAGCGGCGATGGAAGAAGCCAACGCCAATCCTGCGGCCCCCATAAACTGCATAAGAATCAGGTTCAAAACAATATTCAGCCCCATAGCAGCCATCCCCACCTTAAAAGGGATATGAATCTCCTCAGATGCGTAAAAGAGGGTGGAGACGATGCGCACTCCGAAAAACCCGATAATCCCGATGATATAAAATTGCAGGACATTGACCACAGCCAAAGTATCCGCTGCAGAAAAGTTCTTATATTGGTAGAGAAAGGTGACAAAATCATGCCGTATGGCAAAGAGCCCCACAGAAACAGGGACCCCGATGAGAAGAATAAAATGAACAAGCCGCCTGAATACAGCGGCCGATCGATTTGTCTCTTTCTTTTTTACCGAAGCCGAAAGAGAAGGCAGAGCTGTATTGAACACCGCCACTCCGATAACCCCGATAGGAAATTGAATAATCGTTTCGGCATAGCGTATCACAGAAATCGTTCCCGGGGAGATGAATGATGCAAGCAATGTATCCACCATGATGTTGAGATGCACCACCGCCATGCTCCCGATGGCCGGAAGCATCATCTTGAAAATCCGACTGATCCCTTCTCCCTTAGGATTAAATTTCAGTTGATAATGGAAGTCATATTTTTTACGTATATAGAAAAATTGATAGAAAAAGATCAAAAAGCCGCCGTAAATATAAGCATAGGCCACCTGGTAACCCAGAGCATAGACATGGGCGACACGGCTTCCGAAAAAAAGCAAGACGCCGATAAAAAGAATGTTCAAGACGAGAGAGTTAGAAGCCGGAAGGACAAAGTTCCGGTTAGCATTCATCAAGCCCATAAAAAGCGCCATCATGGAGATGAAGAACATGAAGGGAAGGGTGATCCGCGCCAGAGAGACCGCATAGGTGAAATCTTCCGGCGAGGAGCTTTT
>DSCS01000016.1 GCA_011048995.1 Bacillota bacterium | reverse complement strand
CCGGGGATGAGTTATTATAATCCGCATAAGCGTGTCTTGCATGTTTGGAATATGAACGGTAACCATTATGATTCTTATAACTTTAATTTTAACGATGAATATTTCTATCTGAGCACCGGGATGAGCTATGTGTTCAACGCTCAAAAGAAAGAAATACTGGGGATTCCTTTTACGCAAATCCCATACCGTTTCTCTGCCTTCAAGCCTATGGAGCAGCCGGTTGTTTACCGTCATGATATCGCAAAGCAATCTTATGACAATATTACCATTCAGGCTTCTCCCCAAAACGGCAATGAAGCTCATCCCCTTATGTTTTTAGAAAACCCTTACGGCGGGTATCTTTATTTTTATGCAGCGGCGCCGGAGATTCTCTTTCTTTCGGATGATCTGGAGGTTGTTGAGTCAGTGGACCTGCGGGACGTTTATGACAAGCATAACTTGTCGTATCATTATGATACTTACCAATACATGATTCCCTGGGGTGGTATCTACAATATCTCGGATCGTTTTATCGTCATTTCATCACCTTTGCATCACTTGGAAGAGTATACTTTAAAAAAAAGAAAAAATTTGGCATTGACAATACGATCAACGGAAGGCACTCGCTGTCGATTTTTAGGTGATAAAGAAAAGGATCATTTGCGCCTCGTTATCCTCATCGATAAAAAAGAGAGAAAAGTCATAAAAAGCGAGATCTTCAACGCCGGGTTCAATTACAATCATCAGTATCGCACCGGTTTGTTTTTCGAGTGCGAGATGTATTTCATGAAGGATTTGGAGACGATTGTCTATTTTTATAAATACATAGAACCTAATGAAAAGACGGCTCAAATCAAATATTTCTCTTCAGATAAACCTTATCGGTATTTTATGTCTGTGTATAAACGACAAGACGTCAAATAGATGCCATCTTCCCGAACAGTGTCCAGCCGACAGCGTCAGTGATTGTGACGGTGATGAGCCGGCCGTAGAGGTCTTCTTCAGAATCGAAGACCACGACTTTATTGCTCCCGGTGCGTCCCTTTTGCTGGATGTCGGAGCTTCGGCCCCGGCCATCCACAAGGATCTCTACTTTCTCCCCCAGAAGAAGGGCATTGCGCTTGTCGGAAGTCTCTTTGACGACAGCATTGAGCTCTTCCAGCCGCTGCTGTTTTTTAGGTACCGGGACATCATCGGCAATCTCCCAGCCGCGTGTCCCGGGGCGAGGATTATATTTGAAGATAAAGGCAGAATCATATTGGGCAAATTGCATCATCTCTTTGGTCTTTTTATAATCTGCATCGGTCTCTCCCGAAAAGCCGACAATGATGTCTGTGGTGATGGAGGCCAGGGGATCGGCTTGGCGGATGGTTTCCACAAGGGAGCGGTAATGAGCCTCTGTGTATTTGCGGTTCATGGCCTTGAGAATAGTATCGGAGCCTGATTGAAGGGGGAGATGGTAATGATTGCAGACTTTAGACATAGCCATGAGGGTTTGAAGGATTTCGGGTGACATATCTTTAGGGTGAGATGTCGTAAAACGGATACGGTCCAGACCCTTGATATCGTGAACCATGCGTATGAGTTTTAAAAAATCTGTTTTTCCCCATTGATAGGAGTTAACATTTTGCCCCAGAAGGGTGATCTCCCGGGTTCCTCCCGCGACCAAACGCATGATCTCTTCAATGATGCGTTTCGGATCACGGCTGCGTTCTCTTCCCCGGACATAAGGGACGATACAGTAGGTGCAGAAATTATTACAGCCCCGCATAATGGAGATGAATTCGCTTAAACCGGCTTCTTTACGGGGAAGTTCTTCCGTTTCCAGAAAGGCGTCGTCTTGATCTGTCAGGACTATCTTTTCCCCGGGATGCTCCTGAAGGAAACGCACCACACGGGTGATATCATTCAAATGATCGGTCCCCAGGACAAAGTCCACATGAGGAACGTCGTCGATTAATTTTTGTCCGCTTTTCTGAGCCATACAGCCGATAACACCTACCATGATAGTTCTCTTTTTTTTATAACGTTTCATATGGCCCAACTGTCCGTAGACCCGGTCTTCAGCTGATTTGCGGACTGTGCAGGTGTTGAAGATCACAAGATCGGCCTCTTCGGGGGAGATACATTTTTCATGCCCGGATCGGAGAAGCTCGTATTCTGCAAGCTGAGAGTCGTATTCATTCATCTGGCAGCCGTAAGTCTCAATATAAAAACGCATATCAGTCCCTTTCTGCCAGAATTATACTCACAATGCGAAGGTTTGAAAGAGAAAAACCTGCCCTCCACGGCTCATTCGAGAAGAAGATATTAACATAACCACTATAATAGGTTATGAAACCGATAAAGGAGGTGTCATAGTGGCAATACCCATGTCAAAAACAGCTGAACAAATATTCATCTTTATGGATTTGTGTGAGGAGGCCTATGCAGCGGAGTTGACTCGGCTCTTTCAAAAAGCATTAAACGGAATTTAAAAAACAGCTTGAAAAGTTTGAGGATATGGGGATTTTAGTCAGCCTTTATAAGGGGCGGACCCGTCTTTTTCATTGGAATCCCCGATGGCCTTTTCAGGCAGAGTTTAGACAGTTCCTTGCGAAAGTCTACGAGTATCTTCCCGAGAATGAAAAAGAAATCTACAAAATCCTAAGGTGTCCACGACGGGGAGATAAAAAATGAGACGAGAGATTACAGGCGAGATGTCAATCGAAGGTCTGGAACGAGCCATTCTTTCTCATTTTGATAAAAATAAAGAATAAAGGGCTTAAGGCTCTTTTGTGTTCCTCCTTGATTTTCTGTGTCTATCGCTTAAAATAAGGCATGGTTCAGCTGATTCCTTTTGATAAATTGCTTCCTTCCCAGCTCATGGATCTGGCGAATCTTCTTAATTTTGATGATACGTTAAGAGATGAATTGGGATTTAAAGCTGAAGACCCCCCTATGAGTGCTTTAGATTTTCAGGCCTTCACGCAAGCCTGGGCTGAGCGGACACAGTCCCTCCAATTCGTGATTGCCAATGGAGGGGGGATTGCCATGGGGCTTATCTCATTGAGTCATATCAACAAAGAAAACGGAGATGCCCGTTGCGGCTACTGGATAGGAAGCAAATACCGAAACCGGGGTTATACGAAAGAAGCCTTTGAGAAAATCATCAACATCGCCCGTCAAATGGAGCTCAAATTCCTGACATCGACCATCAGCCCGAACAATGATATCTCTCTGGCGATTTGGGCCAAATACCGCCCCATGGTCGAAAAAGTGAAGGGAAGTCTCAGAGTGACCGTCGACCTTTGGAAAGAGTCTGATTAAGGGTTTTTTCCCAGGCGGGAAGGTTTTTGACCTGCCATGCCGCCGTTTCATCCTGCCCGAATTCATTCAGGAAATGGACAATTAAAAGAGGTGTCATTTTGGTCTTTCCCAAAAAAGATGTGCCCCGTTCCAGGCCGGTAATCATGGAGAGCGGGATCTCTATGGATTTGCGGGGGACGTACAACTCAAAGTAAAGGGTTTCGTTAAAAATAGCCAAAACGCCGTTCCCCCTGGGCTGGTTTTTTTTGAGAGAGTCCCGGCCGAAATAATTGGCGCTGTTATCTTTAAGTCTTATTTCTCCGCCGGATTCTAAATGGGTAATGATTTCTTTGTTTCGCTTTGTTATTTGAGCAACAACAACGGAGACAATAACGCCGATCACAATAAAAAAAATAAAAGGCATGGCACTCCTTTACGGTTTCTTGAATAGAGAGTCCCCTTCATCATACTCATAAAAAGGGATGCGGTCAACAACGGAAAAATTAAAAAAATGATTGACAGTGAAATCTATCATGCTATGGTATGTTTATGAATCAGGTACGAAAATTGTTTATCTTTAATTGTACAGTCACTACTCGTCTCCACCGTATTTAATCTTACATTTTTCTATTCAAATTTAACGGGCTAAGTTTAACATCCTGTAATGTTATTATATCTATAACATTACATAAAAACGGAGGTTGTCTATGAAAGGACAATTGCGCATTGCCCTGCCTAAGGGGCGTATATTCGAAAATGTGAAAACCCTGATTGCTGAGGCCGGGTTTTCATTGGGAGTGAATAATCGGGAATACAAACCCTATATTTCCGATTCCTCTCTCAAACTTAAGATCATGAAACCGCAGAATGTGGCAGAGCTCATCGGGCTGGGGTTTCATGATGTGGGTTTTACCGGTATTGACTGGGTCAAAGAGACACAGGCTCAAGTGGAGATCCTGCTCTTTACGGGTTTTGATGCGGTTTCCATTGTAGCCGCAGCCCCCGAAGGCCGCAATGAAGAGGAGCTCTTTTCAAAGCGTGTCGTTGTTGCCACAGAATATGTGAATCTTACCCGTCCCTATTTGGAAAAACGAACTCAGGACTTTCATATCATCCGCAGCTATGGGGCGACAGAGGCTTTTCCCCCCTGCGATGCTGATATGATCGTAGACAATACATCAACAGGGGAGACGCTTCGGCGTCACGGGTTAAAGATCATCGATACCCTTTTGACTTCTCAAACGGTCTTTGTGGCTTCTCCGGAGGCTTTGAAAGATAAAGAGAAAAAGCAGAAGATCGACGAACTCTCGATGCTTTTTACGGCTGTTTTGGATGCCCGCAAACGTGTCATGCTAGAGATGAATGTGGCTCCCCGGTTACTGGACGAAGTGGTTGCCCTTCTTCCCTCGATGCGCTCACCTACTATTGCGCCCCTTTACAAAGAGGCCGGATATTCTGTGAAGAGCGCTGTTCTCCGGGATGATGCCCGACGCCTTATCCCTCTTTTAAAAAAACGGGGTGTGACGGATATTCTTGAATATCCCTTTAACAAGGTGGTGCCGTGATGATCAGAATGCACATGAACGAATCTCCTTATGATTTCCCTTTTCGGGCTAAGGTGAGGATGCTGTTTCGGGCTTTGATAACGCCATGGAACAGGTATCCGGAAGCAATGACAGAGAAAGCCCTGGAAGCCCTAAGTTCTTTTACAGGGAAGAAGAAAGAAAACCTCTTACTCGGAAACGGATCCAATGAGCTGATCAGATTGAGTTTTCTAACCTGGGGAGGAGCAGGGAAAAAAATCGTCTGGGCCTCTCCCACATTTGTTACTTACGAAAAAGAGGCTCGGCGAAGTGGCTGTTGTCCGCTGGCGGTGCCTTTGGATGAAGATCTTGACTTTGATTTCGGTACATTTTCAGAAGCTGCCGAAAAAGCGGATATGGTGGTCTTGATTTCTCCCGGAAATCCCTCGGGGAAACAACTGGCGATCAAAAAGATCGAAGAAATTGTAAAGCATTGTCCGGGCATGGTGATTGTAGATGAAGCCTACGGGGAGTTTGCCGGGCAGACAGCAATGGATCTTATTGAAAAATACCGTAATCTCATCATTTTAAGGACATTTTCAAAGGCGTTCGGACTGGCGGGGGGGCGCATCGGGTATGCTGTCGGATCGCAAAGAATCATTGAAGATCTGAAAAAAGCGTCCCTTCCCTATAATCCGGGTATTTTCCCCCTTTTGCTTCTTCAGGAAGCGATCAAAGAGAAAAGAGTTCCGGGAAAAAGAGTGAAAAAGATCTGCAATGAGCGGGCCCGTCTTCTTGTGTCTCTTAAAAAAATGCCCTTTGTTGATGTCTGTCCCGGAGAAGGAAACTTTTTCCTCATGCGGGGAAAAAGCAGAGAAGCGAACACGGTTATTTTCAATGTTTTGCAGGAAAAAAAGATTCTTCCCCGTGTCTATCGGGAAGAGGGGGCAATCGTCCGATTGCGGATTACCGTGGGGCGTCCATGGGAAAACAGGCGTTTTCTGAAGGCCATGGAAACAGTTCAAAGGAGGTTATCATGAATCGTAGTAGCCAGGTCGAGCGAAAGACAAAAGAGACTCAGATTTCTATAAGTCTCGATCTTGACGGAAGAGGAGAAACGAAAATCACTATTATTCCGGCCTTCTTTGCTCATATGCTGGAGGCTCTGGCCTGCCACGGGCTTTTTGACTTGAGCCTTCAGGCTGAAGGCGATCTGCAAGTGGATCAGCATCATCTTATGGAAGATACAGGGCTCGTGCTGGGAGAAGCCTTTTCAAAAGCGCTGGGAGAGCGCAAGGGGATCTACCGCAGCGGTTTTTATCTCTTTCCCATGGAAGATGCCTTGAGCGCCGCGGCAGTGGATCTCAGTGGGCGGCCTTATCATAAGTACAAAGCTTCATTTAAGCGTCGTTTTGTAGGGGAGATGGACACTGATTGCCTGGAAGATTTCATCTATGGGCTCTCGGTGGGACTTCGGGGCACAGTCAATGTGACCATGTATCAGGGGCGAAGCGATCATCATAAGATGGAATCGGTTTTTAAAGCCCTGGGAAAAAGCCTGCGTATGGCCTGCACCCGGGACAGCCGACTGGGGGATCGTTTCCCCAGTACGAAAGAGGTGATGGACAATGGTGGGGATTATTGATTACGGAGCGGGCAATCTTTACTCAGTGAGAAAAGCCCTGCATTATCTGGGCATGACGTCAACCCTGATTTCCCGGAGTGAAGACTTCGAGAAGGTGCGTGCACTGATCCTTCCGGGAGTCGGGGCGTTCGGAGAAGCCGCCCACAGATTGGAGATAGCCGGGTTGAAGAAACCGCTGCAGAAGTGGCTCAGCGAAGGTCGCCCTTTTTTGGGGATCTGTTTGGGGATGCAGCTGTTGGGGGATTCCAGTGAAGAAACCATAACCGGGCAGGGCCTATCCCTTGTCCGTGGGCAATGCCGGAAAGTGTGCGGCAAACGGCGTATTCATATGGGGTGGAACAGGGTCGATTATGGAGATGATCCTTTGTTTCAAAATATTCCCGCCCAAAAAACCTTTTTTTACTTTGTGCATGGGTATGCTTTGCCGGCGGATACAGAGGGTGTGATGGCGGTCAGTAAGTATGGAGACTCTTTTGCCGCGGCTATGCGGATCGGAAAGGTTTGCGGGGTTCAATTTCACCCGGAAAAGAGCGGAAAAAACGGATTGACCTTTTTGGAGAATTGGAAGCGGTTATGGGATGTGTGAGGATTATTCCCTGTCTGGATGTTAATAACGGCCGGGTGGTCAAGGGCGTGGCTTTTGAAGATTTAAAAGAAAAAGGAGACCCTCTTCTTTTTGCCCGCAAATATGAAGAACAGGGCGCAGACGAGTTGGTCTTTCTGGATGTGGGGGCTACTGTGGAGAGCCGGAAAATGACGCTGAATCTTTTAGAAGAGGTCTCCTCGGAGATCTTTATTCCCCTGACAGCCGGTGGAGGAATCAGTTCTGACGAGGATATGCGAAGTGTTTTAAGAGCCGGAGCTGATAAAGTCTCGCTCTGTTCAGCAGCCCTCAAAGATCCGGAGTTGGTGAGAAGAGGCGCCAGGGCTTTTGGGAGTCAATGTATCGTCATTTCCATTGATGCGCGCCGTGTAGGAGAGAAATGGCATGCCTGTACCCATGGTGGGAAAAAAGATACAGGAATCGATGCTATTGATTGGGGAAAACGCTGCCGGGAACTGGGGGCAGGAGAGATTCTTCTCAACTCCATCGACAGGGACGGGACGCAAATAGGGTATGACCTGGAATTGACCCGGGCCATGAGCCAGGCTGTTGATATTCCGGTGATCGCTTCCGGCGGGGCGGGGACTGTAGAACAAATGCTCGACGGTGTAATTCAAGGACAGGCTGATGCCGTTCTTCTGGCCTCTCTCCTCCATGATGGAAAACTAACGATTAAAGAAGTCAAAGATTATTTCAAGGAGAAAGGAGTGGATGTCCGATGCTGATTCCATCCATAGATCTATCTCAAGGACGTGTCGTACAACTGGAGCAGGGAGAACGGTTAAAAATAGAGCGCAAGGACATTGATACTGTCATTGGGGAATTGGCTCCTTTGGGGCCTGTAGCCGTCATTGATATTGATGCTGCCAGAGAAGAAGGAGAGAACCGGGGGGTGATCAAGGAAATCGCCCGGAAATGTGAAATCCGTGTCGGGGGTGGCGTACGCAGTCCTGAAGAGGCCCGGGAGCTGCTCTCCCTGGGAGCGGAAAAGGTAATCATCGGAAGCGCTTTTTTCCCGGGTGGAGCCTTTTCTGCAGAAACATTGGAAAAATTCCGACAGGCCATAGGGCGGGAGAGGATTATCGCTGCCCTGGATACACGGAACGGGAAGATCCTGACAAAAGGTTGGAGGAATACGACACAAGAGAGTGCTGATGAAAAACTTTTGGAAGAATTGGACAAAGGAGTATGGGGGATATTGGCCACCAACGTGGAACGGGAAGGGTTGATGCAGGGAGGAGATATCCTCGGCATTGAGAGTCTTGTGAAAAAGACAGCGCTTCCTGTGACGGCAGCCGGGGGGATCTCCACCAAAGAAGAGATCGCAAAGATCACTTCTTTGGGCGCGCATGTCCAGCTTGGAATGGCCCTTTACAGCCGAACCCTTTCATCCGGAGATGCTTTTACCGCTGCCTTGAACTATACTGATAAAGGATTGATTCCTGTTATTGCGGAAAATGAAGAAGGGCAAATCCTGATGATGGCCTGGGCAAATGAAGAATCTCTCAAAAAGACACTGAAAAGCGGTCTTTTGACCTTCTATTCCCGTTCCCGTGAAAAGCTTTGGACGAAAGGAGAGTCTTCGGGGAATGTCATGAAATTCCGGCGTTTCCGTTCGGATTGCGATTCGGACACTTTACGGGCCGTCGTCTTTCCGGCAGGCCCGGCTTGTCACACCGGAGAAGGGAGCTGTTTCGGAAGCCTCCCCTTTACCCTGGAAAAGCTTTACGAAACCATCGGGGAGCGTTTTAAAAATGCTCCTCCCGGCTCTTATACGGCAACCCTTACAGACAGCTTGGTGCGGGAAAAGATCATAGAAGAAGCCCGGGAGCTTGTTGAAGGAACGGACAGGGCCAACAAAGTCTGGGAAGCGGCCGACCTTCTCTATTTTGTGACAGTTTTGTTGCAAAAGGAGGGGATTTCTTTAAACGAGATCAGGGCGGAACTGCGCCGCAGGAATTGGAGGTCATCATGTTGAAAATATCCACATTGGAAGAGTTTAATAAAAAGCGGAAAAGAAAGAGGGATGCTTCTCTTTGCCTTGCAGTGCAAAAAATTATTGATGCTGTCATATGCCGGGGTGACGAGGCTTTGCGGGAATTTTCACTGGAATATGACAATGTTGCATTAGACACTTTCCGAATGCCTCTTTCTGAAATCAGAGAATCGCATTCTCTGTCCCCGGAGCTGAAACAGGCCTTAGAGAAAAGTGCAGGGAGGCTGGAGGCCTTCGCCCGGTTTCAGCTCTCCGAATTTTTGCCCTTTTCATTCAGAGAGAAGGAAACGGCTCAGGGCGTTTTTGCCGGAGAACATATACTTCCCGTACGCCGGGCGGGAATCTATGTTCCCGGGGGGCACTTTCCTCTTTTTTCTTCTCTCCTCATGGGTGTCGTTCCTGCGCGTGTTGCCGGCGTAGAGGAGATCGCGGTTTTTACCCCTCCCGGTTCTGACGGAAAGCCTCATCCCATCATCCTTTCAACAGCTGCTCTTTTGGGAATTGATGAGGTCTACGCTTTAGGCGGAGCCCATGCGATTGCGGCTATGGCCTATGGAACAGAGAGCGTTGCAAAAGTGGATATGATCGCCGGGCCCGGGAACGCTTGGGTAACGGAAGCCAAACGGCAGGTCTTCGGGGATGTGGGTATCGACCTTGTGGCGGGGCCGTCGGAGATTTTAGTAGTGGCAGATGACACTTGTGATGCCTCTCTTGTGGCCGCGGATCTCTTTGCGCAAGCAGAACATGACACACAGGCGGTGCCTCTTTTAACGGTGTATGATGAAAAGGTAAGAAAAAAAGTTATAAAAGAGATCATCGCGTTGCTTGAAACGTTTCCGGAAACGGAGACAGCACGTCTCTCCTTTGAAGAGAACAGTATCTGTTTTCTTGCAGAGTCTGCTGAAGAGGCAAGTCGCATCGCCAATGTATTGGCACCGGAGCATCTTCAGCTTCATGTCAAGGACCCTTCGCTCTATAAAGGGATACTGAAGAATTACGGCTCTCTCTTTGCAGGGAAAGGGGCCGCTGAGGTGTTAGGGGATTATGTGAGCGGGCTTAACCATACCCTGCCGACAGGGGGGACAGCCCGTTTTTTGAATGGATTGAATGTCTGGACTTTTCTCAAGCGTCAGACGACATTGCGCACAGAAAAAAGCTGTGATGCATCCCTTTACCAAGAAGCCCGGATCATGGCCGAAGCGGAGGGGCTCGTCGGGCATGGCCATTCCGCCATAAAAAGAAAATAATTCAAACGGCCGGGGGCGCCTCCTGCCCCTCAGCCGTTCCCCCTTTAGGGCGCAGTTTCCCGTATTAAGAGGCGAAAGACTTTATCAGATATAGGTGAATTCACTTATTGCGTCGTTTTCTGATTGTAGTAAACTATCAAAAATAAAATATTTTGTTTGAATTGACAAGAAAGAAAGCAGCATGTATAATAGTTTCAATAATGAAAAATAAATAAAAAGGAGATGATAATTTGCTTTATTTTTGGAAGATATTTATTGTTCTTTTTGTTGTGGTTGTTATATTTTCGTTATCTTCTATGATCCCCATGATGCTGCAGTCCTCAGGAGTCATAAAAACGAACTCATTTTTCACACCCGCATTGACGCATCTGCTCATGATCTTTTTCGCGTTCATTGGGATTCTGTTGCATGGGATAAAACGGTTTTCGGAGTTCGGATTACAATCATGCAGCGCTGAGCAGTATATATCTCCGATTTTATGGGCTTTGATAGTGGGTACACTAACTCAGATGATTCTCTATCTGTTATTTCCGTCTTTTGTGGGGAAACAGATCGGACCTGCCGCTCATCACTCGTTTGCTCAAATTGTCCTTTTTGTCTGGATTTTGGCGAGTATTGCAGAAGAGCTAGTCTTCAGAGGCTTGATACAGGGTATGTTGTCTCCCCTGAGCAGGTTTGGCCTATCCGTCGGCAATATTACATTGAGTGTGCCGGTGATTATTGCTGCCGTTCTTTTTGGACTTATCCATTTAGGCTTATTGACAATGGATGTTGATGCCAAATATGTTCTTACAATTGTTACCGGGGCCGTTATTGCAGGCTTGATGGCAGGATATTTCAGGGAAAAGACCGGAAGTATTTGGCCTGCGGTCGTCGTACATTCAATTTTTAATATTACGGGGTCGGCTGTGGAATATGTGCTTAGTCATTTACTGAAATGAGTTCCCGTTATGGATGATTTTGTATTTGACAGGTCATTTGGTGACTTTGAACGCCTTTTCAGCGAAAAAGAAAAAAGTGTAGACAGTAAAAACATTGTCATCATATCAAAGATCCCTATCATTATGGAAAGCATAAAAAGTGTTTTCCCTGAACAGGATAACATAGGCTGTTTCAGCATGGTGAACAAAAATGTAAAGGATCTCATAGAGAACAAAAAAATCGATCTTATCCTTATCGACATCTGTTATTATTGTCATGAAAGCGAAGTGACAATACCCTTTCAGAGAATCGGAAATATCGCTTTGCTTACCGAGCCTGATACTATTATTTGCATTGAAAAACTTTTAAATAATAATATCAAAGGGATTATCTCGAAAAAGGAAAAAATAAGTGATATCAGAAAGGCTATCAATCAAATTATCAACGAAAAGAAAATGTATGTGAGTAAATGTGTCATTGAAGATTACTTCAATCTTATCCCGGGCATCAGGTACTTGACCGAAAGGGAAACGACCATTCTTCAGCTTTTAGGGCGAGGGAAAAAACCTTCCGGAATAGCTCATGAGTTATTTATTAGTGTTAAAACCGTTGAGACGTACCGTTATAAAATAATGGATAAACTGGATATCAGTGATGCTGAATCTTTGTATAACTTTGCCAGTTTTTTTAATCAACGCTATCTTGCCGTGGATAAGATATTCCCATAAAGAGTCAAAAAACATTTGATTTAGAATCACATCCTCCAAAGGTAATCATTATCGCTACACTTCTGCTGTGACCATCAGTTTATGAGGGGGTTTTCAATGATTTGAAATCATTGAAAACCATTACCAAATAACAGTGTTTGCGTTGATTCAATATTTCTATGGGTTCGATATCATAAGCATTGTTGTTGACTTGTCTCATCAAATCTGAAAGGAGTGTACTATGGAGTACAAAGATGTAGCGAATGTTGAGCCTGAAGCCGGTTTCTTTTTGGTGATTGCTGCTTATTACAACAATGAAAAAAGCAGCAAAGAAGGTGTTGAAGAGACAGGCCGCCCAGTTCTCTAAGAGGTTAGCCAAAGAAAGGAACATCAGTGGATTTCAAAGATCTGAAAAAAAACGAAGGACCTGGAGGTTTGGATTGGAGTGATTTCTACTTTCAAACCGCAATGGGAGAAACAGAAGTGGGTAAAGAAAGCAGCTCAGAAGAGACAGGCCGTCCCGTCCTTTAACAATGAAAGGAGCAGAGTATGAAGTATTTGGAACAAAATAGTGAAGTCGTCGACCCTCAGGCAGGGTTCTTTTTGGTAGCGTTCTACTACAACAATGAGAAAAGCGATAAAAACGATATGGATGAAACGGGACGTCCCGTTTTGTAAGGAGAGATTATGAAATATCTTGAAAACGAGAATGAATATTCTGAAGAAGCGGCTTTTTTCTTTTTTGCCTACTTTGACTTTAACAACGAAAAAAGTGAAAAAGACGCAGCAGAAGAGACAGGCCGCCCGGTTCTTTAAGGAGGAATTATGGAATACATGGAAAAAAACCTTGTCGATTATGAAGAAACAGCTTTTATGTTTTATTTGAAGTTTAACTATCACAATGAGAAGAGTGAAAAAGACATGGCCGAAGATACAGGCCGGCCTGTTCTCTGAAATGTGATTTGTCGTTTTATCGGGATAATGAACAATGGATTATTACGATAATGGATCCCAGGAGTCCGAAGCATTATTGCTTACTCTGGACAAACAAATTGATTACATGACTTACTATAATAAACCCCAGTTTGATGAAGTCGGACGTCCGGTTATTTAATTGAAAGGAGAAATCATGGAATATAAAGATGTTGTCATGGATGTTGACAGTAATGCAGGTTTCTATTTTGAGCTTCATTTTCATTTTTATAATGAAAAAGGGGATAAGGAATCATTAGAAGAGACCGGCAGGCCTGTTCTCTAATGAAATGGAGAAACGATGGAATATAAAGACGTCGTAATGGATGCTGACGGTAATGCAGGTTTCTATTTCGAACTTCATTTTCATTTTTATAATGAAAAAGGAGATAAGGAATCATTAGAAGAGACCGGCAGACCTGTTCTCTAATTGGTGATCAGTAATCATCGCTTTTACGGGCTTCTTCGGAAGCCCGTATTCCCAATATATTCTCGGGCTATTTCAGAAAGCACCTAAGAGCCAAGGGTGTTTTAGCTTATCAAAAATAAGTGGAACAGCTGATATCAAATCATTTATCTCTGTGTTAAATTCAAAAGCATGATGTTGATTTGAATAAATAAATTCTTCACAGGAGGTTAAAAAATGTTTAACACCATGAAACGCCCTTACAAAACCAGAAGCGCCGGGAATACCATCCGAAAGATAAAAAATATTCTAGCACGGATTGATTTAAAACCCGAAATCACATTCACAACGAACCCCCTTCCCGGAATCCATTCCTGCCGCGTAGAGCTCAATGATGAAAAGGGGAAGTTCGGTACCAATGGCAAGGGACGCACTAAAGAGTTTTCCATTGCCAGCGGGTATGCTGAATTCATGGAGCGTATTCAAAATGGGTTTATGGGAAATTTTTCAAGGGTTATGACAAACAAAGTCAAGGATCAAACAGGGTGCTGTTATTATCCTGATGAAAAGTATATGACAAAGAGTGACTTTATGGCTTTGCCGGATAAGATAAAAAATGACCTCATCTCCCACAAGGGTGAAAACAGAGACAAGTTTATTGAACTCTATTTTAAACGCTTAAAAGAAAACGGATACCCCGGCCTGCTTTCCATTCCCTTTTTTGATACATTAAATAATCAGCTGATCGATCTTCCCTTGAACATGCTGATATTAGCCATTGGCTCAAACGGTATGGCTGCGGGAAACTCCGAAGCTGAAGCTATTTTTCAAGGGTTGGCGGAGATTATGGAGCGTTGGGCTGCTGCGGAGATTTATTACGGGGAATTGACACCTCCAACCGTTCCCGATGAGTATTTGAAAAATTTTAAGAGAGAGTATAAAATAATTAACAGCATCCAGCAAAGCGGGCAATATCGCGTCGTTATAAAAGATTTTTCGGCGAATTTGGGGCTTCCCTCTATCGGGGTTATGATTATCGATGACAAGGAGAAGAAGTATAAATTAAACGTCGGTTCTGATACGTCCTTCCAAGTGGCTCTTAGTCGTTGTTTGACGGAAATATATCAAGGGATTCGAGATGATGAATTCTTCAGGAAGAGGCTATTGGATATTCCTGCCGAGAGGAAAGATTATTTTATCAAAAAAGATACGTCATCGCAGATGGATTGTGTGATTAATTTTTCAGAATTTGTAAAAGATGGTAGCGGCGTATATCCGAAGAGTCTTTTCGAAGAAAAGGAATCTTATGCTTTTGATCCTGCAACATATACTCCTGCCGAATCCTATGAAAAAGAAGTAGAAAGAGTCATCCAAAAAATTCATAAACTGGGACACAATGTTTATATAAGGAATGTCTCTTACTTGGATTTTCCCACATACTTGATCTATATACCCGAAATTTCTGTCAAAGGACGTAAAAGCCCGCGATCGACTCTTCCGACAAAAGTTTTTCACATTATTGAGCTGGACAAGGTCCTGGATCCGATCTTTGATATGAACAAATGCTCCAGAGAAGAGCTCATCCAAATCGCTGAAAAATTAGAGCATTTTTCACCCAACAGGTTGTTGAGCGAACTGTTGAATATTGAGTTTAAATATTCTTCTTATTGGAAAAGATTAAACCTCTCTTTTTTCCTGACACAACTGTGGTATAAATTGGGGTTCGATGATAAGGCTTATGACAATTTCTGTAAGTTTCTCGATCTGCGAAAAGATGAAAAAGAGCCCTATTATGACGGGATCAAGAAATATTTTGAGTTAAAAATCGAAAAAGTCAGCGACAAGGATATCCCGGATCAATTGATGAAAGCGGGTTTTGAAAAAGAGCTGGTTGGAAAGGTCTGCGAAGATATGAATGACAGAGAGAATATTTTCCGATATACGAAATTTCCTGCCTGTCCCGATTGTCAGAACTGCGAATTGTCTGATGCCTGTCTGACACGCTCTCGTTATGATTCAACCGTCAGGCTTATGGAGGCCTTCAAAGATAATACGATAGATCAGCTTGAACTTCAATGGACCGGAGTAAAGAACTGACTGAATAGAGAGGTGGACTGCCGGCATAGAGAAGAGGGGCGGAGATGAAGATAAAAAAGGGAAGGACTCACAAGCACAGATCTCAAGCGATAGCTCTTGTGAAAAAGGAAGTCAAGGCCCATGGATTAATGATATTTGTGGGGGGGTTGCTTGTTTTAATAGGGTCTTTAATGCTTCTTCCCCGCCCCTTTGCTATGGGATATGTCATCGATGTTGTCTTTCCTGATAAAAATATACGAATGCTGTTTATTGCTGTAGGTGTTCTTGGTGTTGTCCATTTATTGAAGGCTTTGCAAATATATACTGTAGGAGTATTGTTTTATAAGATAAATAACAAAATAATAATTGATATCCGGCGGGTGCTTTTTGAAAAACTGGCGCGTGTCAAATTAAATGAATTCAAAAAGTACAGCACCGGTTATTTGATGTCCCGTCTTAAAGATGATCCCCACAGGTTGAGTGTTTTATTCGGCGAGAAAATCATTGAGATGATAAAACAAGTTTTGACTTTTATCGTGGGGGTCTCTGCTATGATCTATATCGAGTGGAGATTGGCCCTGCTTTCTCTTATGATCATTCCCTTGTTCGTTTTCACCACACATTACTTTGGAAAGAAAATCAAAAAACAGTCAGCTGTTGCGTATGAGAAGTCTGCTTTGACGACCAAGTCGCTTCAGGAGAACATTAACTTGGTCGAGTTATGCCGCGCTTTCAACAGGACCTTTCACAATGTCAGAAGGTATATGAAATCGGTGACAATCACTTATCGGGATCTTGTGAAATTAAATAAGATTGAAATGATGAATGCCTCTTTTATGAGTTTTATAGGGACCATCTCGCCTTTAATTTTATTAGGTTATGGAGGCTATCAGATCATCATAGGGAATTTGACAATCGGAAGTTTTGTTACCTTTATGAGTCTGATGAATTTTGTATTCGGGCCGGCATCAAGTTTTATCGGGTTTAACAGCGAGATCCAGAAGCTGAGGGTCGCTCTGACCCGAATCGATGAAATTTTAGCTTTGCCGGAAGCTCCGGAAAGTCTTTTGTCATTTAACAAAAGAGTCGATGAAATTGAATTTAAGGATATTTGTTTTGAGTATGAGAAAGGGAAGCCGATTTTAAAAGGGATAAATATCAAAGGAAAAAAGGGGCAGAAAATCGGCATTGTCGGCCCTTCCGGAGCCGGGAAATCCACATTGATCAATATTATCATGGGATTGTATGAGTTTAAGGGCTCTGTTTATATTAACAATGAATTAGTCGACCAGAATAATATGAGCATATTAAGAGAAAAAACAGCTCTGGTTGAGCAAGAGCCCTTTTTGTTCAATGATACAATTTATAAGAACGTTGCTTTCGGCAACCGATATGCCGGCCGGGAAGAGGTT
>DSCS01000065.1 GCA_011048995.1 Bacillota bacterium | reverse complement strand
TTTTTTTTTTTTTTTTATTTTTCCCTTCCTTTCGCAAACTATAGTAAACACATTTTTTTTGCCTATCTTTCTTCTTTTTCCTTTTTTCCGTTGCTTTTTCACATACACACAGACACTACTACTTCTTCTTTATATTTAATAGATAGAAAGATCATAAAAAGGAACTTAAAAAATACTATTGACATAGTGAACGTCCTTTGTTAACTTTGCGCAAAGGAGGAGTGGCTGAGTGGTTGAAAGCGGCGGTCTTGAAAACCGTTGTGCCGCAAGGCACCGTGGGTTCGAATCCTACCTCCTCCGCTGACAAAAATACCGGAGAGATGGCCGAGCAGGCTTAAGGCGCACGATTGCTAATCGTGTGAGGTACTAAAGGTGCCTCCGTGGGTTCGAATCCCACTCTCTCCGCCATACTGGGGAGGTGCGAGAGTGGTTGAATCGGCACGACTGGAACTCGTGTGTACCTTAACCGGTACCGTGGGTTCGAATCCCACCCTCTCCGTTTTACGGGGGAGTCAACTCCCCTCTCTTTTTCTCTTATATTGACATCAAAGCAAAGTTTGTTATTCTTCATCTGGAGGTCTTGATGAAGACATACTGTATTACAGGCGGCGCCGGGTTCATTGGTTCTCATTTGGCCCGTTTTCTTATGAAAGAAGGACATCAGGTCATTGTGATCGATAATTTTTGTGATTATTATCCTTTGGCCTATAAGATCGATAATGTTTTCCGTTCCGTTTCAGCTGAAAGCCGTCAGAGCTCACCGAAAACAGTAAAAAGGGTGATGAAGGATATAAAAGGTATCCCGCATTATCATCTTTACGCTGCTGATATCAGAGATATGAAGGCGCTTCTCGGAATATTTGATTTTCACGATGTGGATGCTGTGATCCATTTGGCAGCGATGGCCGGGGTGAGACCTTCGATACGGGATCCTTTTCTTTATGAAGAGGTCAATATCAAAGGGACACTTAATGTTTTGGAAACCTGCCGATTGAAAAATATAAAAAAAAATGTAATTGCTTCATCCTCTTCTGTTTACGGAAATACAAGAACGCTTCCGTTCAGGGAAGACATGCCTGTGGATCACCCGATTTCACCTTATGCTGCAACAAAAAAAGCAACAGAGCTTATGGCGTCAGTCTATCATCATCTTTACGGTTTGGATACGGTATTACTGCGTTTTTTTACTGTATACGGGCCGGGTCAAAGGCCGGATCTTGCAATTCATAAATTCACAAAAGCACTATTTGAAGGGCGGGAGATCACTTTATTTGGAGACGGCACTATGAAAAGAGATTATACTTATATCGATGATATTATTCACGGGACAGCAGAAGCATTGAACTATGTGGAAAAAAAGGAAAAGGTCTACGAGATCATCAATTTAGGAGAAAGTCGCACAGTATCGCTAGAAGAACTGATCAGCCTTCTTCAGGAGAAAACTGGAAAAAAAGCACGGATCAGGTATGAATCCCAACCCCCGGGAGATGTGGACACGACATATGCTGATCTTGAAAAGGCACGCCGGCTTCTTAATTATTCTCCGCAGGTAGCCATTGAAGAAGGGCTCAGCCATTTTGTTTCCTGGTGTAAAGAGTATTATCATTTTTAAAAAGGAGTTTTTATGAAAATAGGTGTTGTAGGAACGGGATATGTGGGATTGGTGACAGGGGTCTGTCTGGCTGATTTTGGGCTTCATGTCCTTTGTATGGACGTGGATAGGAAAAAAATTGAAAAGATCAAACAGGGAGAAACACCAATTTATGAGCCGGGATTAGAGACACTCATGAATAAAAATTATAATGAAGGGCGACTTCAGGTGACCTGTGAGATGGAGAGATGTGTTGAAGAGAGTGACGTTATCTTCATAGCCGTAGGTACCCCGCCAAAAGAGGACGGATCTGCGGATTTGCAATATGTTTTGAGTGTGGCTGAAGAGATAGGTCTTTATATAAACGGCTATAAGGTCGTTGTGGACAAGTCAACGGTTCCTGTAGGAACGGGACGTCTTGTTGAAAAGACAATACAAAAGGCGATGAACAAAAGAGGGGTTTCTTTTGAATTTGATGTTGTCTCTAATCCTGAGTTTTTAAGGGAAGGGAAGGCATTACATGATTTTACACATCCCGACCGGGTGGTTATAGGTACGAGAACAGAAAAGGCCGTAGATGTGATGAAAGAAGTGTACAGAGTCCTTTATTTAAATAAAACTCCGTTTCTCTTTACTGATATTGAGACCGCAGAGACCATAAAATACGCGTCCAATGCATTTTTGGCTGTAAAAATAAGTTTTATCAATGAAATAGCCCTACTATCGGAAAAAGTGGGTGCAAATGTCCAGGATATTGCAGCAGCTATGGGAATGGATGGACGTATTTCCCCAAAATTCCTTCATGCCGGCCCGGGATACGGAGGTAGTTGTTTTCCGAAAGATACAAAAGCGTTGGCTGATATAGCACAAAAAGAGGGGGTGGAACTTTATATTGTAAGGGCCGCCATCAAGGCAAATGAGAGACAGAAAATAAAAATGGTAGAGAAAATAGAAAAAGCCATGGGGCCTTTAGAAGGGAAGACTATCGCTATTCTCGGACTGACGTTTAAACCGGATACTGACGATATGAGAGAAGCTCCTTCATTGACCATTGTACCCGAGCTTGTCAAAAAGGGAGCACGTATAAAAGCTTTTTGTCCCAAAGGATTCAAAGAAGCAAAATGGAGACTGGAAGAATGGAAGGAAAAAATTACTTATTCTGATGATGAATATGATGCTGTAACCGATGCTGACGCCCTTGTCTTGATTACGGAATGGAATCAGTTCAGAGGCATGGACCTCAAGAGAGTAAAAAAGCTTATGAAGGATTCTTTTTTCTTTGATTTGAGAAATGTCTATTCGAGAGACGAGAGGGCCAGAGAAAACTTTCAATATTTTCCCGTAGGGCTTTCATGACGGAGGATCATGAAAATCATCCATTTAGACGGGTTTAAAAAATTTGGAGGCGGGCAGAAAAGATATGTTAATATTGCTTCTTATATTGCAAACAAGGGACATGGGCTTATTCTCGTCGCTCCGAACGGTGCCCGGGTAAAAGAGAGCTTTCCGGGAAAAGTCTATACAGCTCCTTTTTTAGGAGATGCCGATCTCTGGACACTGATAATAATCATACGGATCGTAATGAAAGAGAAGCCTGATATTATCCATACACATTCGCATCACGATCATTGGATGGGATCACTGATAAAATTAATATTCAGAGAAAAAATAAAATTGATTCATACAAGGCATGTGGATTTTCAAGTTAAGAATAATGCAATAAGCCGTTTTATGTATTTGAAATCACCGGATCATACTGTAACCAGTTGCAAAAGTATCAAAGAAACGATGAAAAGATCATTTGGAGAGGCTAAAGGATTTGATGAAGATAAGTTTGAGCCTATTCTTACCTTCAATTATCCGGAGAAGTGGGGAATAAAAGGAAAAATACGTAAAGAATTCGGATTGACGCATCACCATCGCTGTGTCTCTACGATTACCCGTATTGTGGACAATAAAGGGCATCGCCATCTTCTGCGTGCCATCCCTCAAATCGTCGATGTTCTGGGAGGGATGACTTTTTTTATCGTAGGAGAAGGCCCTTATCTCCCTGTGTTAAGAGAACTGGTCAAAGAAATGAATATTGAAAAATATGTTTGTTTTACAGGATTCCGCGAGAATATATGGGATTTTTACGCTGATATGGATCTTTCTGTTTTTCCCACAGAAAATGAAGGGATAGCACCCGGTGTCATGGAATCGCTTTTTTATCATGTTCCCGTTATTGCATCGGATATCGGGGGGATACCGGAAATCATCACTCATGGCTGGAACGGACTGCTTTTCCCTTCAGGCGATCACAGAGAATTAGCCCGTTTAGTCATCCGCCTCTTTACGGATAAAGAAGAATATGATAAAATCAAAGAAAACTGCAGGATATGGACGGAGAAAAAAAGAGCGGAAGACCCGCCTGGGAAAAAAATGCTTGACAGATACAAAAGGGTTCTGGCGAATCAATGAAGATATCGGCCTTGATTCTGACAAAAAATGAAGAAGGTAACATCGAAGAATGTCTGGACAGCGTCGCTTTCTGTGATGAAATCCTTGTCATTGATTCTGAATCAACAGATAGGACAAGAGAGATAGCTTCAGATCTGGGTGCCCGTATCCTTGTAAATCCCTGGCCGGGATTTGCTCAGCAAAGACAGTTTGGAATAGAGAACTGTCTTTATTCCTGGATTTTGATGATCGATGCCGATGAGCGCGTTACACCGAGACTCAAAAATGAGATTTTGAAATTGTTTTCTGAACAAGGACATTTTTATTCAGGGTATGAGATCCCGAGAAGGACTTTTGCTTTCGGACGTGAGATGAAGCATATGAGGCCCGGGAGAAGCCTGCGCCTTTTTAATAAAGAAAAAGGAAAGATGACCTTGAAAAGACATGTTCACGAAAAGATTATTGTGGAAGGGGATGTCGGCCGGCTGAAAGAACCGATGCTTCATTTTTCATATAGGACAGTGGAAGAATATATAGATAAATTAAATCATTATACATCATTACTGGCTTTGCAAAAGTTAGAATCAGATAAAGGGATCTCAATAAAAAAATCGTATCGAAGATCGACAGGAGTTTTTTGGCATCGCTTTTTAGATAAATATATATCACGGGGAGGATTCCGGGACGGAAAGTACGGATTCTATCTTTCCCTTTTGACGGGTATTCAGGCTATGACGACAGAATTTAAGATCGTTGATATATTAAAAGGGCGGGGGGACGAAAATGAACGCCTTTGAAAAGGAGTTAACGAAAAAGATTTCGCAAAAGAAAGCTGTTGTCGGCATTGTCGGCTTGGGGTATGTCGGACTCCCCCTGGCTGTTACTGTGGCTATCAAGAAGTTTAAGACAATCGGCTTCGATATACAAAAGAAAAGGACCGACATGGTCAATCAAGGAATCAGTTATATCGGCGATGTAGATGAAAAAGAATTAAAAGAGGCCGTCCGCACCCATTATTTAGAGGCCGGAACTGATTTTTCACGCATCAGGGAGTGTGACATCGTCTGTATTGCCGTTCCGACACCTTTGGATAAATATCATCAGCCGGATGTCCGCTATGTTCTCCAATCCACCAAAGAGATCGCTAAAGCAGTAAAAAAGGGCACTCTTATTATTTTGGAAAGCACAACCTATCCCGGAACAACAGAAGAAGTCGTTGCCCCGATATTTGAAAAAAAAGGATTAGCCCCGGGAAAAGATTATTTTCTTTCTTTTTCCCCTGAGCGCGTGGATCCCGGCAACGACATATACAAGACAAAAAACACACCGAAAGTCGTCGGAGGGATGACGGCCTCCTGCAACAGGGTGACCGAAGCCTTTTATTCAGCGATTCTGGATGCTCCGGTCACGGCCGTCAGCAGCCCTAAAACGGCGGAAATGGAAAAAATACTGGAAAACACCTTCCGAAATATCAATATCGGGCTCATTAATGAGATGGCGATTCTTTGTTATAAAATGGGCATCGATATCTGGGAAGTCATTGAAGCGGCTTCTACAAAACCCTATGGATTTATGCCCTTTTATCCGGGGCCGGGGATCGGAGGGCATTGTATTCCCATTGATCCCTTTTATCTGACATGGAAAGCCCGGGAATTCGATTATCATACCCGCTTGATCGAAACAAGCAGCGAGATCAACAATTATATGCCTGAATTTGTCGTCGAACGAATCTTCTCACTCCTCAATAGAAATAATAAGACTCTTCAGGGGGCCGTGATTCTGTTTTTGGGAGTCGCTTATAAAAAAAATATCAGTGATATGCGGGAAAGCCCCGCATTAAAAATATTGGATCTTTTGAATAAGCATGGTGCAGATGTCCGGTATAATGATCCGTTTGTCCCTTCTTTTATACACAGGAAGAAAACATATGTTTCGGTTCCTTTGAAAAAAGAAGTTTTGGATTCTGCCGATCTTATTGTGATGATCACCGACCATTCTGTCTATGACCCCGCAGATATTATTCGAAAAGGACGCCTTATCTTCGACACAAGAAACATTACAAAGGGATATCGGGGGGAAGGAGTGGAACGGCTGTGACAGCTTTGATCTTTTACTCTGCAGCTCAAGCCTATCACGCCGTAAAAGAGCGTCTCTTTTCAAAAAAGAGCCTTTGGCAATGGCCTTTGTTGGCTTTTTACCTTTTTTTTGTCTTTATTGATGCCCGTATCCCGCTCTTTTCTTCATCCGTTTCTTTTTTTGTCATCTTATGGCTATGGCCGCTTCTTATTATGATCGACCGCTTTTTTGAATATCTTTTGATTCGAAAATTGCATAAGAACTTCAATGCACCCTCTGATAAAATATTTTTCTTTTTCAAACCGGCTCTGTTCATGACCCTTATTGATATCACCTATTACAGTATATTAATATTATTAAACCGCATCGTCTTTCCCTGGATGATGCAGGCATCCTTGCAGGAAGGGTTCACTTCACTCAACCGTCTTGTCGCCAGCGGGCTCTACTATTTCATAGTCATCCTTTTTCTGGCCATACGATGGAACATTTTTATTCTTCTCTATCGGGAGAAAAAAAATTATGGAACACAACTAAAAAAGGCGTTGAATATTCTGAGGGAGAATTTCGGGACGTATGTTCTCTTCGGCGTATTATTTGTCATTTTATGGGCGGTAACACTTTGGGGAGACAAAAATATAGCCCGTTACCTGGGACATTTCATCGCCCTGAAAGAAGGAAGCGGTTTTTTCTGGTCGGCAGGGAAGTTCATTATTATTAACTATTTAAGGCTTCTTTTTCTTCTTCCCCTTCACATTTATTTATACTATAATCTGATCTATGTTTTTTACAATATAACTCAATATCCCCGCCAGGAGGATATGCCTTTTGTCATGCGTTTTCTTGTGTTAAGGAGAGGTGGCTGAGTGGTCGAAGGCGGCAGACTCGAAATCTGTTGTACCTCTTGTTAGGTACCGTGGGTTCGAATCCCACCCTCTCCGTATCTTCGGAGGTTTATGAGCATTCTTTTTTTTGATTCAGGGATGGGGGGTATCACGGTTCTTGCTGAAGCGATGACCCTTCTCCCCGGCGAACACTATTGGTATTACGCCGACACCGCCCATGTCCCGTACGGTAACCGCAGTCCGGAAAATGTCAGGAATCTTGTGATACAAATCATGGATAAGATCATCCCTCTTATATCCCCGGAAGCTGTCGTTATCGCCTGTAATACAGCCACAAGTGTCGCCATAGACAGTCTCAGAAAAAGATTTACCATTCCTGTCATAGGAATGGAGCCGGCCGTCAAACCGGCGGTGGAAAAGGAAAAAGAAAGAGGTCGAAGAGTTTTGGTTCTGGCGACATCTCTTACCCTCTCACAAAAGAAATATTCTCATCTTGTATCGCGACTGAACAGTGAAAGGATTGTGGACTCTCTGCCTTTGCCTGAATTGGTCAGAATGGCTGAGGAGGAGCTCTTTGACAGCGATTCTGTCATTTCTTATTTAAAAGAATCTTTTTGTTCACTTGACCTTATTCAGTATGGGACGGTTGTTTTGGGCTGCACACATTTCCCTTTTTTCAAAGATGAAATCGCTTCCTTTTTTACAGAAGGGACCCCTGTTATAGACGGCAATGCGGGAACTGTCAAACAGCTCAAACGCGTATTGAACAAAGACCGCTCTCTTACAGCAAATGAAAGAAACAAGTGGCCGGAATTTATGTCCAGCGGAGACGTTAAAAAGGATAAAGAGAAGTTCTCCCGGCTTCTTCGTCGGTTCCGGGAGGAGCGACGTGTACGCTGACATTGTTTTTCCGGATCTTGAAGGGAAAGCCTTTACGTATCTTCTGAGCGAGGAAACAAACGAATATGAATCAATTTCCGGTGCCCGCGTCCTTGTCCCCTTTCGCAAGGGATTGAAAAGGGGTTATATTCTCAGGGTATTCAAGGAGAAGCCGAGAGGAATAAAAGGAATAAAAAAAGTCTCACATATTATCACGCCCGTTATTCCGCCACAGCTTTTTAAATTGGCTTTGTGGATGTGTGAGTATTATTATATATCGGCAGGCAAGATGCTTCACGCTTTGTACCCGGCACCGGCCCGTATTTCACATGAAGAAAGGCTTTATCCGGGCCCCCGCTTTTCCAAGGCATCTGATCTTCTCAAAAAAAGTGTCCCGGCGAGGGGGATATCAAAGGCTGTGCTTATGAAGAAAAATCAAAACAGCTTTTCTCTGGTGGAAGAGGCTTTGAGAGAGGCAATATTGATCTCTGAGATCAAAGTCAAGGACGGGAAAAGAAAAAAAAAGATGCTTTATTATCAAGGGCCGGAAGGAATGCCCGAAACTATTTCTCCGCAAGCAAGGCGTCAAAAAGAGATCATACTCCGCCTGCAGGCTGTCGGCGGAAAGCTTCCTTATGAGGAGATCGGGCCATCTTCTGCACTCTCCGCCCTTGAAAAACAAGGGCTTGTCGCCTTTCGGGAGGAAGATACCAACGATGGGCATATGCAGGAAAGGGACAAAGAACAGCTCCTGTGCATCAATGAACTTTCAGATAAGCAAAAAGAAATTTTCAGGAGTATTGACCAGCAATTATCCAAGGGCTTTTCTGTTCATCTGATTCACGGTATCACGGGAAGCGGTAAAACCGAGATTTATTTGCATCTGATGAAAAATGTCCTCTCCCGGGGGCAAGATGTCCTTTATCTTGTTCCGGAAGTGGCTTTGACAACACATTTGACCCGCAGGCTGGAGGCCGCATTCGGACAGCGGGCCACAATCCTCCATAGCTATATGAATTCAAAAGAGCGATACCAGTCCTGGTCAAAAGCGTTCTCTTCCAGAGGAGAAATCTTTATAGGGCCCCGATCCGCCCTTTTTACCCCGTCTTCTTCATTGGGACTTATTATTATCGACGAAGAACATGAAAGTGCTTTTAAACAAGATGAATCTCCACGGTATCATGGGCGTGATGCCGCTATTTACAGAGGGAAGATCGAAAATATCCCGGTTGTTTTGGGAAGTGCCACTCCCTCTGTGGAAAGTTATTATAACGCTGTCGTTTTGAACAAGTATAAGCTCTATTCTCTCAACGAGCGCTTTCAAACGGCGGTTTTGCCCCGCGTCTCTGTCGTGGATATGCGAAAAGATGTCTGTGAGGGAGGAAAGACCTATCCCTTCTCTACAGAGATGATCCGCCATTTGGAAGACCGTTTTCACAAACAAGAGCAATCAATCCTTTTTATAAACAGAAAAGGATATCATACGGCGTTGATCTGTAAAGAATGCGGGGCTCCCTTAGAGTGTCCGCATTGCTCTCGGCTGATGACTTATTATAAGGAGCGTCATATTCTTCAATGCCATCTCTGTTCGTATTCATATCCCCGCGAAAACGCCCGGTGCGCTACCTGCGGGAAAACAAGTTTTGTTGAAAGCGGCATGGGTACAGAAAAGATAATGGAGAAAGTCAAGCAATTGTTCCCTGACATGAAAGTGATGCGGATCGATGGCAGTATTGTGGCGCGCCATGAAACAGTTCAATCCTTATTCGGGGAATTTGAAAAAGGTAAATCCGATCTTCTTATCGGCACACAAATGATCGCCAAAGGTATCGATTTTGAAAATGTAACGTTTGTCGGTGTCGTATCAGCAGACGCAATGATGAATATGCCCGATTTCAGGGCGAATGAACGAACATTTCAGTTGATCAGCCAGGTTGCCGGACGCTCCGGGCGCGGGAGAAAAAGAGGAGAAGCGCTGATCCAAACATGGATGCCCGCCCATTATGTGATAAAAAGTGCGATCCGCCATGATTATCGAATGTTTTTTGAAAAGGAGATCCTCTTCAGAAAAGAGTTGGGATATCCGCCTTTTACACGATTTTGCCGTATTATCTTTGAAAACAGGGAGAAAAGCGTTTTGGAGAAAGAGATCCGTGCATTGGAGCGTGTTCTACCCTCTCTGACAGGCCCCGGGGCAGAAGCATTTTTTCAGGAGTTTGAGAAAACTCCGAAACGGGCAAATCTATACAGAGCGTTCTTATTGATCAAATCAAAAGAGATCGGAGCTCTGCGTCAAACAGTGGCCGCTGTTCAGAGGAAAGCAGAACAGAAAAGAACACGGGTCTTTATAGATATGGACCCGTATTATTTAGGATTGTAATTTGCTTTTGAAAATCTGATAGAATTTATCTATCAAATTATAATGACCCTCATTGTATTCTGTTTCCGTTGTCGGAGATGAAAAGATCAGAAATCCAGAACCGAATGATTCTTGAAAAACAAAAATAAGATCATAATGAATCGGGCCGGTTTTTTCTTTCAAATAACGCCAATTGGCCAGGATATGATAACCGGAATCCAGCGAACGGATTTCTTCGGGGTCGAAAAGGCAATTTGTCTGGATGAGATCGATATTATTTCCCGAAGAGGGGTGAAAAGAATAAGCATAATGCGTATGGGGAATGGCGACGATCAGCCGTTTGACCATTTCTTCAAAAAGGGCCCCTGCCTTTTTATATGGGACGTCAAAAAACTCGATGAGATTGCGGATCATATTTTCTGAACGTGAAAAATCGTCTGTAATAATCCCGTAGAGAGAATCCTTTTTTTGTGTTTTAGCCCGTAAGTCCTTATTCCAAAAGACGACACGGTTTCGCCCTCTGTTTTTTGCCTCGATCAAAGCCGAATCGGCTTGGTTAATTAAAATATTGATCCATTCGGAATCGTCGGGGTAGAAGGAGCATCCGATGCTCACTGACAGAGGCATATTGTGAATGATTTTGGCCTTTTCAATGGAACGGCGAAGTTCGTCGCTCTTTCTCTCGGCTTCTTCGCGGGTAATATTGAAAAGAACGGCGATAAACTCTTCACCGCCGTATCTTCCTATTAAATCGTTCCGGCGAATCCCCTTTTTTAAAAGAGAGGAGATTTTAAAAAGGATTTCGTCTCCCTTCTGATGACCATGACGATCGTTGACTTTTTTAAAGAGATCGATGTCAATCATAAGAAACGCACATTGGCTGTCCAACGACCGTTGATGTTTAAGACGCATTTTTAATTCTTTCAGAAAAGCGTGCCGAGTCAAAAGATATGTTGTCTTATCCAAAATAATATCTTCGTGAAGTTCGTTATAGTGGATGATAAGCTGTATCAATTCTGTATAGGCTTTAATCGTCTCCACGGTTTTCGGGGTAATATTGGAAAGGGGGTACTTTGTGTCTACATAAAGATATCCTAAATAGATATCCGAAAAAGAGATGCTTTTTACTCTTTTTTCTCTGCGGTAGGAGACCGTTTTTTTCGTTGGATTGATCAAGGGAATGACCAATGACGTCAGCGGTGTGCCGAACCGATGGCTTTGACGGATCTCAAAATCTCCCTTGATATAGGCGCTTTGTACGAGCGTTTCATCCCGCGGTTCATGAACGCTGTAGAGACGGGGATTTACAGATTTGATCGTACCGAAAGAATTTTGATAAGGTGTATTCAAGACAATCATAATACGCTCTGCCAGAAAATACTTTTTAAGAAAATGCATGATTTTTGTAAGTGATTCTTTCAAGCCTGAATTCATTAATGCCCGGTTCAGGCTGCGGGCTTTACGAAGATTATCCTGTGTGACATCCTGATAAAGAAGTGACTGGATCTTTTTGATGACGGATGTGGAGGATCGTGAAAAGAGGGATTTTCCAGAGGGCAAAAACGAGAATGCGTCTCTGAGCTCCTGAATGATTCCGTCAATATACGGGAGGGCCGTCCATGGGGAGCGTAATGATCGGGGGAGATTTGTATAGACCATTTTTACCGATAAATAGAGAAGAAGAGACGTATTGTAGTATTTCACCGAATGGAGTTCTGCGTGTCTCATCAACTCGCGGGCAATGTGGTCGATATGCCGGATATCCTTTTGTCTGATGGCTGAGACAAGGCCTTTTTCGAAGAGCGATAACGCCTTTTTTTTGTCGTCGCAGACAAGCCCTTTGTAAAAAGCCCAATTGAATTCATTATCTTTCCCGATAAATTCTGAATAGTCCCGCAGCAATATTTCCCACAAACGCATTTTATGTTCATCGTCTCCTGAACGATGATACGCATAAAGAAGGCGAAGCATCGCTTCGATGATTTCCTGGGGAAGAGACGGGGGGCTTTCCGGCTCAGAACCTTCCGAAGCAGAATAAAGGTATTCCTGCAGACAGAGGATCTCTTTTTCCGTACATCCTGTGTAGAAATAATAAAAGCTTTTATCAAGGAGATAGAGTCTTTTCCAATGCTCATTTTGTCTGGCGGGAGAACGCATCATATGTCTTTTTAAAAGAGAGAGGCAATGGTAAGCCAATCTGCGCTGTCCCATCCTGATATAGAGATGCGTGCCGATGGAGAGAAAGCTGAGATACTCCGACAGGTTTTTCTTTTTATTGGGGCCTATGACTGAACGGGCATAATCGCGAAAGGTCTCCAAAGCCTCCTTGTATTGTCCCGAATCCTGATAGGCTTCGGTCAGATTATAAAAAGCTGTATTCGCAAGAATCGGAACTTGATGTTTTTTCGCCACGGCGATCGTTTCTTTGAGGTCTTCGATGGCTTTCTCGTTATCAAAAGAGATGAAATATTTGGCAATAAAACGATTGTTCAGAATAGAAATCATCTCTTCAAAGCTTTGTGTCGATTCTGCCAATACATAGGCTTTATCTAAATATTCAAGAGCTTTGGCATAATCCGCTTCAGAGATCAATGATTGAGACATTTGAATAAGAATATGAAGTTTGGCTTTGGTGACCTGATAAAGGTTGCCGTGCACCCGTTTGAGCAACTCTTTTCCACGTTGCATGAGAAGAGTGTGTTTTTTTTGAATGAGAAGGAGGTTAAAATAATTGCTGATGAAATTCGAAAGCTCACTGGTGATCCCGTGTTGGAGAAGAAAGCTGAAAACGGCATCATAAACACGAAGTGCATGCAGGTCTTTCATAAGTCCGGTCAGAATCAGCCCCTTAACGTTGAGGAAGTAATAACGAAAGGGCCGGTTCTGTTCTTTTTTAGCCAAAAGAGCTCCTTGACGGCACAGTTGAAGTGACCGGTCGAAATCATCGATAAAAAAGAGAAGTTTGCTAAAATTTAAATAATAGGTCAGAAGATTTTCTCCGCGGAGTTTGGAACAGTCGATGGATTCAAAAATATTGAGAGCTTTATCGTCTTGATTGCTGTAATAATAAAAGAGGCCTAAAGCTTCCTGCCCGCGGTAATAAAGTTCTTCTTGGGGGAGAAGTGGCAAGGCGTCTTCTAAAAGCGTTACCGCGGACTGTATCTCAGGGCGATGGGTCTCACGGGAGTATTTTTGTAGAAAATGAATCGAAGAGAGAACAACAAGATGCGGGATCCCATCTTTGACGAATTGCATTTTAGTAAGAAGAAAAAAATGTGATTCCAGAGAAACAAATGAGTCCGGGTTTTGTAGAAGGAACGCAACGGCGCGCCGAGCAAAGGGGGGAGGCGGAGGGAATTCTTCAGAAAGAAAATTAATAAACAGCTGTCCTCTTACACTGAAAAGGGGGCTTTTCCCTCCGGTTACTGTTAAAAAGTTTTCTTTCACAAGACGGTGAAGCTTTTTTTCCAGTTCAGGAATACCCGAGAAGAGCGCACGTGCATCGTCCCAGGGAAGAAACTTTTCGTAGAAAGCCAATGTGGAAAGAATGATTTTTTCTTCCTGGGAGAGCCGATTGACCCGTTGATGCCAAAGATTGTCATAAGAAAAAGAAAAAGGATAATTGAGAAGTGCCTCTGGAGAAAAGTGATAGGAACCGTTTTCAAAGGTAATAAGGCCTTCCTCTGCAGCCGAACGGGTAAGATTAGCTAAAAGGGCGCATTTCCCCTTTGTCTTCTTATAGAGGGTGTCATAAAAGGACGTGTAGCGAGGGTATTCACTTTCAGGAATAAGATAGATCCGATTGACCGATTCTATGAAGATGTCTTTGGGCAAAGTCTCAAAAGTAAAAGACGCAACAGCATTATTTTCATGCTGAATCTTTTTTCGGAGATCTAAGGGATAAGATAAGTCAAAGAAAACCCATGTCAGGGAATTCCCCTGAAGTCCGTTGATCAGATAAAGGAGAAAGGAGACGATCTCTTCTCGCTTTGAGGTGATGTAGGTAACGGAAAAAGTCAGTTTATATTTGTCGGAAAGCGATTGAATCACAGTCAGAAGCCGGTTGTAGGCAATATATTTATTATCGCCCGCTAAGACAGAGTCATCCCAGTCCAGAATTTTTTTGATTTCAGGAGATTCGGCATCCAGGTATTTGCCCTCGACATCAATATGCTGTAAGCTCTTAATGAGAGAGTTGAGTGTGTCCATGATCGTATTGGCTTTAAACCGTATCAGAAAAGGGGAGTCCAGTTGAAGGATTTCCAATGATTCATAAAAAACCGGGATGACTTCACAGTAAATATCTCCTGTTAAAAAAAGAACACGATTTTTTTCCTGCTGCGTGGCTAAAAATCCATTTACAGGCTTAATAATCCGCTGCAGGCCCATTGTACTGACTGTGTAATAATGGTCTATAGCCGTATGAGCGGGCATGATCGAAGATCCCGGAGTATGGGCATTAAAGATGTCGAACAAGCGTTCTATATTATCGCCTGTCTTAAAATCGACCGAGCGGTGTACTTCTGAAAGAAAGGGTTCCAGGGCAGGAAAAATGTTTTGGGGAATCTCTTCTAAAAGATGGAACAGGTCTTCAAAATCACCGGCCCTTTTCATTCTGGAGAGCGGGTCGTTGCGGTCCAGGAATTCAGACAAACTGAAATCAAGCAGTTTAACCGAGCGCTCTTCCGACGTCAGGTAAATATTACGGCTGTTGATGTCATTGTGAAGGATTCCGCAAAAGTGAATATAATACAAAACACGAAGAAGTTCTCCGATGATCCGGAAAAGCTCTTTCTCGTTTGTCAGTGTTTTAAGGCCAGTCATCAGCTCATCCCCTTCAACCAGATCCATGGAAAAAAGATAATACTGAGGCGGGACGAGATGGCCGTCTAAAGACCAGATGGCGCTGAAGTCATAAACCCCGACAATATGAGGATGGCGTAAAGAACGAAGGATTTCAAATTCTTGCTGAAAATGTTCTAAATGAGGTGTTTCAGGCATATCAAAATTAATAATCTTCAGAATAACATCATGGGAGAGAGTAAGGTCACGGGCCCTGTAGACGATCCCCATAGCCCCTTCCCCCATTTTCGAGAGAATAGAGTACCGATTATTGATCAGTTTCATATACTTTATTATAAACCAACCCAGGGGCTGATTCAAGTAAGATGTGTAATTATTTCAATTTTGAGAATTGATCAAAGAATCATAGGCTGTATAGTTTTTTCTGAAAATATCATGTCCGATCTTAAAGACTCCGTATGTAATAAAGGGCGCGGCGTACACATCAATAGTATAGTGAATCTTCATCAGCAGAACGCCGGAGGCTTCCAAAAGTGTCGAGAAAAGAAAAAAATAGCCCAGATATTTGGCCTTTTTCTTTGTGATCAGATAACATAAAAAAGGGAAAGCTGTATGCCCTGAAAAAAAGAGGTCATTATAAATAGTATCCCAACTTTCATGGATCGCCTGGGCGGGATACGTTAACGCTGTTGTGGGAAGGATGATAAATTTTGAAAAATACATCAAGGTAAAGAGTTTAATATAAAAGGGAATCCGTTGCGGTTCTTTGATGAGGGCCCATGCCACAAAAACAGCAAAAAGAAGGTAAATATAATTGGAAGCGATGAAATCCATGTCGACAGAGGGCAGCGCATTGAGCAGTTCGTCATTAAGGGGTGTATTCGGAAGTTGGGCCAGATAATCAGATAAAAGGACATTGAAGTAATATAAATAAAACCATAAAAGAACTCCGGTTGAAAGAAGAAAATCACCCATGTAAAAAGGATTTTTCAACAACGGCTCATATTTCTTAAAAGGGATAAACAAGTTCATTCATTCACCTCAATATTCAGCAGATCTAAAATACGGGTCAGGTCATCATCGGAGTAATATTTGACGGAAAGAGAGCCCCCGCGGGGGGAATGTGTCAGCGAGACTTTGGTGCCGAAAAACTCCTGGAGGCGGGATTCGATAAGAGCGATCCCGGGTTCTTTGTGAGGCGGGTCCGTGTTCATCTTTTTGTGGGTGACTTCTTTTTTCGATGAAGCCATCTTTTCAAGCTCTCGGACACTGAGCCCCTGGTGAAGAACCGTATGAAAAAGCTTGAGACGGGTAGAGGAGTCCTGAAAAGAGAGAAGAGCGCGGCCGTGACCGGATGAAATACGGTTTTCCTCTAACGCTTTAATGATTTCAGGCTCTAATTTCAAAAGACGCAAAGTATTTGTTATGTAGGCTCGGCTTTTTGAGACTAACCGCGAGACATCCTGTTGAGTCAATCCGTTTTCCTCAATAAGGCGCTGATATCCTAAGGCTTCTTCTACGGGGTTTAAGTCTTCCCTTTGCAGGTTTTCAATAAGGGCCATCACCAGCATTTGGCTGTCGCTGGAGATTTCCCGGACGATGACAGGGATCACCTTATAACCCAGTCGTGACATGGCCCGAAAGCGCCGCTCTCCTGATATGATCTCATAGCTGTGATCTTCAAGACGGCGGACGGTGACCGGTTGAAGAAGGCCGTTTTCCTGAATGGAATCAGCCAGAGACTGGATCTCTTCTTCATGAAAGAGATTGCGAGGCTGAAAACGGTTTGGGCGAATCTCTTCAACAGGGACTTCAAGATAAATGCCTTCTCCTTCTTGAGGGGTAGGCTCTGTTCCCGGGATTAAGGCCCCGAGGCCTTTACCTAACGCTTTCTTTTTCATGATGCAGGACCTCCTCGACAAATTGCATGTAGGATGTGGCTCCGGCGGATTTGATATCGTAAAAGATAATAGGTAATCCGAAAGAAGGGGCTTCACTTAATTTGACATTTCTGGGGATGACGGTTTCATAAACCTTTTCCTTAAAATAAGCCCGGATATCATCCACCACCTGTTGTGCCAGGTTGATACGCTTATCAAACATCGTCAGAAGGATCCCCTGGATATAAAGATGAGGGTTCAGGTTTTTTTTGATGAGATTAAAAGTGTGAACCAATTGGGCAAC
>DSCS01000030.1 GCA_011048995.1 Bacillota bacterium | reverse complement strand
GCATGATTTCCCCTCTCTTTATGAGGCGTTGTATACAGCTTTGAACACGACAGAGACGCCGGTCATGATTTTAGCCGGGACTGTCATGGGAAAAGGGATCTCTTTTATGGAAAATGACGAGAAGTGGCACGGACAGGCTTTGGGAGAGGAAGAGTATCATGCGGCTATCAGGGAGTTGGGTTTGGAGGATTCTCTTGAGAAAATCAAAAAAAAGAGAGCATCCCTTCCGCTAAAAGGATGTGAAAAGATAAAAAAAACGTATCCGGTTTTCAAAGAAGGCCCGCGGCTTATTTATGATTCAGGGAGCAAAACCGATAATCGTTCGGCTTTTGGGAAAGCACTGGAATCAATAGGGGAAGCCAACCCCGAAAAGACGATTGTCTTTGATTGCGATTTGGCCGGGTCAGTGAAGACAAACGGATTTGCAAAACGATGGCCCCATGCATTTTTTCAGGCCGGTATTCAGGAGCATAGCACGGCCTCCCTTTCCGGCGGGGCCTCTTCGACCGGGCTTCTTACGTTTTGGGCTGATTTTGGTGTCTTCGCCGCTGATGAAGTCTATAATCAGCTCCGCCTCAATGATATCAACAAAACAAATCTTAAAGTGGCTGCAACCCATTGCGGATTGAATGTTGGCGAGGACGGCAAGACACATCATGCCATCAACTATATCGGCATCTTACGCTGTTTGTTCGATTTCAAGCTTTTAACACCCGGGGACCCCAATCAGACAGACGCTTTAGCCCGTTATGCTGCTGCACATGGCGGGAATTATTTTTTGGCTATGGGGAGAGCCAAGACTCCTGTGATCACAAATGAAGAAGGAGCCCCTGTTTTCGGGCCTGATTATACTTTCCGATATGGCCGGCTTGATACCATTCGGAGAGGGCAGAACGTCGCTGTTTTGACTTATGGAGCGATGCTTCCCTACGCTGTGGAGGCTTGGGACAGTATGATGTCAAAAGAAAAACCCTTTACTCTTATCCATGTCTCTTCTCCACTGGCGCCCGACAGAGATGCTTTGAAAGAAGCTGCGAAAAAGCATGACACCTTCATCGTCTATGAAGACCATAATATTCATACGGGATTCGGAGCTGTTTTAGCAGATGTGATGGCTGAAGAAGGGATAAACCTCCCTCTTTTCAAGTTAGGTGTCCGGGACTATGCCCGTTCCGGGGTATCCGATGATGTTTACCGCCTGGCGGGGCTTTCCCCGGAAGATCTGATACAGGCGGTAGAGAAGCACAGTTAATGGGAAAGATAAAAAAACCCCGGGAAGCTCTCCTTTTTTGCGGCCTGCTTTATGCGTCAGAGCAACTTTTCGAAGATGCGCTTCAGTCCCTGTCGGATCTATTTGGGCCTTTGGCCAAAGAAGCCCGGGGATTTCCTTTCAAAGGAACCGATTATTATCAAAGGGAGTTGGGAGAGGAGATCTATAAAGGTTTTCTCTTTTTTGAGCAGTTGATTCCCATGGATGTCATGGCTTCTGTTAAGATGAAGACTAATGAACTGGAAGAGAGGCTGTCCCTGCCCCGCACGCTTCGTTCTGTCAATCTGGATCCCGGTTATTTGGACCTGTCTAAAGTGATGCTGGCCACAACAAAGGACCGTGCGCATCGCCTTTATCTGCGTGACGGCATTTTCGGGGAAGTGGAGTACACCTATTGTAAAAATTCCTATACCCCCTGCCCTTGGACCTACCCTGATTATCGTCAATCTGAATACATCTCTCTCTTTAATGAAATGCGCTTTTATTATCAGGAGCGGCTGCGTCAGACGATATGATTCTTTGCGTCAATCCCTGGATCGATGATTTTACGGCTTATGACCTCTGGGCAAAGCCCTTAGGGCTTATTGAAATTGCGTCCTGGCTTAAACAAAACGGGTTTGATGTCGCCGTAGCGGATCTTTTGTATCAGCATTATCCTGAACTCTCCCAAAAAGCTTCTGTCAAAATGACGGGGCGGGGGAACTATTTGCGAAGAGAGATACCGCGTCCGGAGCTGCTGAAACATGTCAGCATACCCCGAAAATTTTACCGGTACGGGATGTCAAAAGAAGATGCTTCGGCTTTATTAAGCCGTTATCCCCGGCCCCGGCTGATCCTTCTCACATCGATGATGACCTATTGGTATTCAGGCCTGCGTGCGACTGTTGATTTCCTCAAAAAAACATATCCTGAGGTCCCTGTTATCGGCGGGGGAATATACACAAGGCTTTGCCGCAATCATGCCCTGCGTGTGTTTGATGATATTGAAATAGCGCCGCAAGAGACCTATTCTTTTTTGAGAGAGCGGGTTCGGGAATCAACAGGGCATGCTCCGCTTATACCTTCAGGGCCGTTTTCAATTTCTCCGGACTATACGTATTATCCGTCTCTTCCGTATATCCCCCTCCGGTTTACCCGGGGATGCCCATACCGATGCCGGTATTGTGCCGGCCCTCTTTTAGAGCCCAGGTATATTGAAAGCCGTTTGGAAAAGATCAAACTTGAGTTTGAATATGGATACAAAAAGGGAATCAAAGATTTTGTTTTTTACGATGATGCCCTTCTTTTTTCCAAAGAGCGGCTTCTTCATCCCTTTTTGAAGTGGATAGAACAGCAGGGGATGAAGGCGCGTTTCCATACGCCCAACGGGCTTCATGTGGCTTTGTTCGATGAGAAGACGTTGGCACTGATGAGAGCCGCCGGTGAGTGGGAGTTCCGTTTCGGAGTAGAGACACTGATAAAAAATCAAAGGCAGCCGCTTGATGTCAAAACGGATTGGCACGATTTACAACAATTGGCTGCATTGCTGCTCAAAGAAGAATTCAATCTTGAGCATGTGCGGATTTATCTTTTAGCAGGACTGCCGGGGCAGCCTCGTATGGAAGTAGAGGAGAGTATCAAAATGGTAAAGGGGCTGGGACTTCGCCCTATACCCAATGAATATTCTCCTATCCCGGGTACACCTCTTTTTAACAATGCAGTGAAAAGTTCTGTCTATGACCTGCAAGAGCCTCTTTTTCAAAATAAATCCATTGTCCCCTGCAGTTGGGAAGAACAGACATGGCGGGATGTACAGGAATTAAAGGAGTTGGCCCGCTCCTGATCATTGCGAAAACAAGGGGTTTATGTTATAGTGAAGGCCTGTAAAGGAGTGCTATGCTGAGAGATGATTTAGAGGAAATGAAAGACTTTAGCGTCTACCCGGGGAGTCCCCGGGCAAAAATGGATCAGAATGAATCCCCCTTTCCTTTTTCTGACAGATTGAGAGGGATTTTAGCTTCGCATATCAAGCAGTATCCTTTTCACCGCTATCTGAGGCCTGAGCGTCTGATGGCCCTGAAAGAATCGCTGGCTGCATATACGGGGGCCGATCCGGCCGCTATCGCTATCGGTGCCGGGGCCGATGCATTGATCCAGTCTTTGATTGCTGTCTCTGCCTCCGGACAGGGGAATGTCTTTTGCTTTCACCCGACTTATCCGCTTTATCAGCTTTTTGCCCGTGTTTTAAATGTCCCGTCCGTGTCTCTGCCGCTTTTGAAGCCTGATTTCAGTTTTGATATCGAAAAAGCGGAAAAATTGATCGAAAAATCCGCCATCGCTTTTATTACCTATCCTAATAATCCCACAGGAAATCTCTTCGAAAAAGAAATGATTATGACGTTGATCCGCTCTCATCCTCATTGTGAATTTGTTTTGGATGAGGCCTATTATGAATATTCCGGACAAACTTTTGTTCCTGAAGTTCCGAATCATCCTAATCTCACAGTCGTCAGGACTTTTTCAAAGTTCTTTTCGATTCCCTCTCTCCGGTTGGGATATCTCATCGGGCGCCCTGAAATCGTTTCTGCCGTTGAAAAAGCCCAATTTGTCCCGTATAATGTTTCAGCCTTTTCTGTCGAGACCGGAATTGTGATATTGGAAAACCGATCTGATTTTGAAAAGGACCGCGAGGGGATGATAACGCAACGGGAGGAATTGATGAATTGTTTAAAAACCCTGCCGCATGTCCGGGCCTATCCATCATACGGCAACTTTATTTTTATTTCTTTTCCTCCGGGAAAAAACCCTGCCCGGGCTCTGTATGACAAAGGCATCTATGTCAGGGATTTCAGCAATATAGCGGGATATGAGGATTTTATTCGAATAACAGTGGGGCGGCCTTCGGAAAACCGCTTGTTTTTTGAATCATTAAAGTCAATGATAAAGAAGAAAGGAAAATAAATGAATCTCAGTTGTGGTATTATCGGGAAGCCTTTTAGCGGGAAGAGCACTTTATTTGCTTTGATGACCGGGGAAGACGGGGGAGGTAAATTCGGCCCTGTCCGGGGAATGGCTAAGGTCAGTGATTCCCGAATCGACTATTTAAGTTCTTTGTATCATCCAAAAAAAACGACGTATGCTTCTGTGGAATTTATCGATGTCCCCGGAGTTTCCGGTTCGGAAACCGGAGAAAATAAAATGCTGGAGCATGTCCGCAACACAGAAAGCCTTTTGGCTGTTATCGGGGCCTTTGAGGAGGAGGATTGTGATGCTTCACTTCAGGGGGAGATCCAGGGTATTTTGGATGAATTGCTGCTGAATGACCTTATCTTAACAGAAAACCGGTTGGAAAAGATTAAACATCAGCGTAATCCTCAGGAAAAAGATGAATTTGTTCTCTTTTCCCGTTTGCATGAAGCTTTGGAAGAGAACCGTCCCCTCAGAAGTCTTGATCTTAAAGAAGATGAGCAAAAAGCCATAAAAGGATTTCAGTTTTTTACTCTGAAACCTTTGATGTTTGTTATTAATATTCATGAAGAGGCGATCCCCCGGGCCGAAGCCATTGAGAACCGGTTGAGGGAAAAACTGGCAAATGATGCTCATACCGGGGTGATCGCTTTATCAGCTCTTATTGAAGAGGAGATCATGCAGCTTCCCGAAGAGGAGCGCCCTGCATTTCTTGAAGAAATGGGTATCGGCGAGCCTGCAACTGAAAAAGTCATTCGTTCCATTTACAGTCTTTTAGGATTGATTTCTTTTTTTACTGCCGGCGAAGATGAAGTGAAAGCTTGGACCATACGGAAAGGGGCATCAGCCCGCTCTGCGGCAGGAGAGATCCATTCCGACATTGAAAGAGGGTTTATTAAAGCGGAACTCGTCCATTATGACGATTTTGCAGCTACTCCTGATATGAAGAAACTAAAAGAGGCCGGGCTAGTCCGCCTGGAAGGAAAAGAGTATGTGGTCAGAGACGGTGATATCATTAATTTTAAATTTAATGTGTAAAAGGGGGCGGAATGGCCGACAAGAGTCTTTACGGGGTTGAAGAAACGGTAAAACTTGTAGCGGAGGCAGGCGTCGGCAAAAGCGATGTCTCTCTGCCGCGGCTTCTTTTCAGCGGCTTTATGGCCGGAGCCTATATTGCTTTTGCTTTTTTTCTCAGCATCGTTGCAGCGGCCTCTTTTTCTCATTTGGGCCCTCATTATCATTATTCTCTTTATAAGGTCATGCTCGGCATCTTTTTCCCGTTTGGATTAGTCGCAGTGGTCATAGGAGGAGCTGAACTTTGGACCGGAAATGTCCAGTTTACATCAACGGCGGCCCTTCAGGGAAAGATCAGTAAACGCCATACCTTGTATAATTGGATTGTCAGCTATACGGGCAATTTTGCCGGGGCTTTTTTCCTTGCTTTCTTAGTGACTGTCGGGGGCGGGATCATCTCTTCCCATAAACTATTGTCTGAAGTCGTGACGCAGGCCGCTCTGACAAAATCCGGCGGAGGATTTTTCCCCCTTTTATGGCTTGGCGTGGGGTGTAATTGGCTGGTGAATCTTGCCATCTGGCTTTCTTTCAAAGGAAAAGACGCCGCCGGCAAAGTCATTCTGCTGTGGTTTCCTATTTTCGGGTTTGTCGCCATGGGATTTGAACATAGCATTGCCAATATGTGGATCCTCTCGTCGGCTTTATTGCTTCCCGGGGGTGGGGTCGATTGGGGTATGGTCATGGATAACCTTGTTCCTGTAACATTGGGGAACGCTTTGGGAGGGTTCTTTTTTGTCTCTTTTTATCATTGGTTTTTGTATGACGGGAAGAAGGCAATCAGAAAGGTTTTCGATTACTTAGGCGTAACAACGGCTTTTATCGTTTTAGCCGGGGTGCTCCCCTTAGGGGTTGTCAAGATGATCCCCGGTTTTTCCAAAGCCCCTTATTTCTTCCCTCTTTTCTATTCTCTTTATGGCACAGCTTTGGGTTTTGTCCTTCTCAGACAGGTTAACAAAGGAAAAAAGGAGAGAAAAAAATGAGCAGCGAAAAGAGCAGAAGATCATTTCAACAGGAACGCAATGAACTCAACGCCCTTGTCTTGGAAGAGGGGGGCGTCGGGATCAGGCGGTTTTTTAATTTAGATCATTCAGCCTACAATGAAGGAGCATTGTCGGCAAAGACCAAAGAAATGCTCGGGTTAGTCGCATCGCTTGTTTTGCGGTGTGATGATTGTATTTTTTATCATCTCATCAGAGCAAAAGAAGAAGGAATGCATGATGAGGAATTCCGGGAAGTCATGAATATCGGTCTTGTCGTAGGGGGCTCTATTGTGATTCCCCATCTCAGAAAGGCCTTCAGCCGTTGGGAACAGTTCAAAGACAAAGGAGAAAACAATGAATAGCCCTTACAAGACTGTTTTGAATGAAATCAAAAACATGAATACGGATAAAGATATTTTGGCAGAGATCGCCAAATTGTTATACTGTTCATTTGATACATACGACTGGGTCGGTTTTTATCTGGTCAATCCGGAAAATGAGGATGAGCTGCTTTTGGGGCCCTTTTCAGGAGAACCGACAGAGCATGTGATTATTCCTGTCGGGCGGGGAATATGCGGCCAGGCTGTGGCTACGCAATCAGTTTTTGTCGTCCCTGATGTTTCTCTGGAAGAGAACTATTTGTCTTGTAGCCCTCATGTCCGTTCTGAAATCGTTGTTCCGTTAAAAGATAAAGAGAACGTATGGGGAGAGATCGACATTGATTCTCATCAGCCTGATGCCTTCACCGATGAAGACCGTCTCTTTTTGGAACAGGTCGCGGACTTCATATCTCAACGGCGGAAATAACTGTGGCTAAGAATATTTTTATTGCTGCAACGGACAAAGATGTCGGGAAGTCGACTATCTCCCTGGCTTTTTTATTTAAACTTTTGGAAATGGGTAAAGACATCGCCTTTATGAAGCCTGTCGGACAGCGTTGGATCGCTTCAAAATGGGGGCCGGTGGATGAGGATGTCGTTTTGATGAAAGAAGTCCTGAAATTGGAAGCTGACCCGGTTTTAATGAATCCTGTGGTGGTGGAAAGGGGGTTTACCGAAGAGTACCTTCTGAGGGCGATCAAACCGAATCTCAGTGACAAGATCATCGATTCTTATAAAAAACTTGCCAAAGGGAAAGACTATGTCATTGTGGAAGGGACGGGCCATGCCGGAGTCGGTTCTGTTTTTGAACACTCCAATGCTCATGTCGCCCGTCTTTTGGATGCTAAGGTCGTTCTGGTGGCCAAAGGGGGTATCGGGAACACCATTGACAGGCTGGAGCTGAACCGTATTTTTTTTCGTAGTTTCGGCGTAGAAGTTATCGGTGTGGTGGTCAATAAGGTTCATGAGAAAAAGCTGGAGAAGGTCAAAAGAGCTTTGGAGATTTATTGTGAGAAAAACAAATTAGCCCTTTTCGGAGTGATTCCCTATTCGACTGTATTGAACAATCCCACATTAGATACTATCATCGAAGATATTCATCCTCAGATATTACAGGAAAAAGCCCCGAGAAATTCCGTCATTGACCGTTATATTGTCGGAGCGGCTAACATCGAGGAGGCTTTGAATTATATCAAAAAGCATAAAGGGAATATTATGATCATTTTTCCCGCTGACCGCATGGATGTTATTTTTGCTCTGCCTAAAATGCAGCAGATCCTCAAAGAGTGGCACTCGAAAATATGTGCTCTCCTTTTAAACGGCAGTCGTCCGCCAGGAGAGATCAGTATGAGAGTTCTCGAGGAGGAAGAGATGACCGTTTTGTGGAAAGAGGGAGACACCTTTGCCGTTGTTTCCGAGCTTTCGGGGATCTCGGTAAAAACAAGGTCGCAAGACATCAGTAAAATCGAAGCTATGCAGAGTTTTGTCTTTAAAAACATCGATTACAAAAAAGTCTTTTCCAGGGTCGCCAATGCAGCCGTCATGGAGAGCACCCTGGGCAAGATCAAGCGTTTTATCCGGCGCAGCATTATTTTCGTGCGTTTTCTGCTGACACATGATATCAAGAAATTTTTTGGGAGGAGCAGTCAAAAATGAAAGAGAGAATCCGGTTGTTTATCGAGTTGTTTCTCATGATGGTGATCGTCATCATTCTGACTTCTATGATATTTTCAATGGACTACGGCTTTTCTTATCTGTGGAGAGAGCATCGTTTTTTATTTGTCGCCCGTTTTTTTATTGTGCTTCTGGCTGCAGGCGCTTTATCTTTTTTTGAAACAGTTAATCTGATGAAAGTCTTCCAAACGATTTCCGGAGCCATAAAGAAGATCAGACATACGAATCTAAGAGAACGGGTCTATTTGGCTGACGATTATCTTTTTTCAGGAATCGTCGATGACCTGAACGGATTTCTGGATGACATGAGCGATAAACTGAATCTCATAAAAGATGATCTTGCCGTAGCGGAACAGTCCCTTCAAAAAGGAGACAATGAAACAGCTCTGAAGAATATACGCGAAATTCAATCTCTTTTCAATACGACGAAGAAACAGAGATAGAATCGTAACTGGTTTTTTTAAAATCTTCTTGACAAAGACTAACCCACAAGTTATTATTCTGACCAATGGGTCAAATTAATAAATAGGGGGTCGGTATTGAAAAAAAGAGAATGGGAATTCAAAATGAAAAAGGAGCAGATCGCTGACGCCGCAGCTGATTTGTTTTTGGAAAAAGGCGTTGAAAATGTGACGTTGGCGGAGATTGCAGCTCAAGTCGGTTACAGTAAATCAAGTATTTATTCTTATTTCAAATCCCGCGATGATATTATTTTCTATCTTGTTGAGATGGCTGATGAAGAATTCAGTGAAATTGAGACATTTATTAAAACAGAGCTGGAAAAAGACGAATCGGATGCCCTTTTTGATGTCCTCTTTGATGAAAGCTTGCAAAAAACATATCGAAACAAAAAAGTCGCTTCTCTTTTTCATAAAAATATAGGCTTGATCTATCAAAATAATGGTGAATTGCTTGAAAAAGTTTTATATATCTACAATAAACGCATTTCTTTTCTCGCAGGAATATTAAAATGTTATGTTTCTGACGAAAAAAAAGCTGTACTGGTGTCTTATTTGTTGTTGGGAATCTTTCACGGTATGGACCATTACAAAACCATGGAAGAGGAGACTCTTACAGATGAAGAAGCTTATCAAATCATGAAAAAGTTTATGAAACGGGCCATAGGCGACCCTAAAGAGGAGGATCTATGAAAAGAACGATGATTTTCACCATTCTTTTAATGGCCATTATCTTTACGTCTGAGGCAAAAGAGTGGCCACTGGAAGAGTGTGTTGCCTATGCTTTAGAACACAATACAGGATTAAAGAACAGCGAACGCGTCATCCTGCAGGCAAAGAACGATATCATTGCCGCCTATGGCAATTTTTTGCCTTCGGTCAGTGTTTCCGGAGTGAAAGTATTAAAGGAATCTGTATCGACGATGACTCTCCCGGGCCCCGGCGGGACGACAATGGAGTTAGAAATGGATATGCTGAGCAATTATCAGTATTCGCTTTCAGCGCAGCTTCCTCTTTTTACGGGAGGAGCGCGCTTCTATACGTTGAAATCCAAACTAAAGGAGCGTGAAATCGCTCGCGAAGAATACCGAAAAACCCGGATGCATGTGATCTATTCAGTGTCTGAGGCTTATTATAATGTTATTTATGCAGGGCTGATGAAGGATCTGGCCGCAGAGACAGTGAAAATCCTTGAAGAGCAGAAAGAAATGGCGCAGATTCAGTATGACAACGGAGAAGCTTCAAATCTCGAACTTCTTCAGGCTCGCGTTGAATTGAACAATGCCCGGCCGGATGCCATGAAAGCCGAATCGGGGTACAAGACAGCCATGATGAGCCTGAAGAATATTCTGGGAGCCGACGAGGATTTTATCTTCACTGTTTCACACGATTTTGATGTCGATGAAAAGAGCGTCTTTCCCGGAAAAGAGATAATAATGGATCTGGCATTGAAAAATAACCCTGATATTCAGATACTCAAAAAAAACAGAGATATTTTGACCTATTCCAAAACGATGTCCAAAGGACAGTATCTGCCTTCTCTGATCTTGTCAGGGACATACGGCCAGCAGAAAGAGGAGTGGGAGCAGGATTGGGATGAATCTTATAATATCACTTTAGCTCTTCAATGGAAGCTTTTAGACGGCCTGAAACGTCCCGCCGGTATCAAAAATCTCACTTTACAGCAGGACATTCTGGCTGACACCTATCAGGATATTATTGAAAAAACAGGAATTGATATCAGTATGAAAATCGAAAGTATCAGAGAAGCATCCGAACGCCTGGAAGCTCAAAAAATCAATCTTTCATTGGCTGAGGAAAGCCTGGAAATGGCAAAAGCCGGGTATCAGGAGGGAGTGGTCTCTCTTCTTGAACTGATGCAGGCCCGAATCGGGTACAACAATGCCAAAGCAGGGGCTATTAAAGCCCGTTATGATTTAAACCTGTCCTGGCTGAACCTCAAAAAATCAGCAGGTATTTTGGAACAAGAGGAGGAGTTATGAAAAGAAATAAAATACTGTGTGTTTTCGTGCTCTTTGCCCTTTTTGCCGCTACGGGTTGTCAGAAAGGCTCTGCAGATAAGACAGAGTCTGATGCCCCCTTTGTCAGTATACAAAAAGTGCAAAAAAAACTCGTCAAGCAAATGTACAAAACAACCGGGACCTTGAAAGGTGTTCAGGATGTGACTGTCTATTCCAAGATCAATGGAAAATTTGTCGCTTACGATGTGGGGGAAGGACAGTATGTGGAAAAAGGCCAGGTCATCGCTCGCATCGACAGGGATATTACCGGCTTGAAATATGAACCGGCATTGATCAAAAGCCCCATCAGCGGATTAGTTTCTCAATTGACATGTGATAAGGGACAGATGATATTCCCGGGCCAAATCCCCGTGGCTTTTGTCTCTCAAATGAACACGATGGAGACGACAATAGCTGTCCCGGAACGGTATTATCCTATGCTCAGAAGAAATAGGCCGGTGGAGATACGTGTTGAAGCTTATCCTGAAAAGGGCTTTAAGGGAACGATCACGATGATTTCTCCCGTATCCGACTCACTGACCCATACGGTGGATTTGAGGCTTCAAATCCCCAATCCCGGTTTAAAACTTCGTTCGGGCATGTTTGCGCAGGTGACTTTGATTTTGGATGAGCATGAAGGGGTCGCTGTCCCTGAAGAAGCCGTTATCAATAATGAATTTGTATTTGTCCACGAAGACGGAACAGCTCGATTGCGGCAAGTCCAAACAGGTATCGAAGATAATACCTATCTTGAAATCCTGGAAGGGCTGGTTCCGGGAGAAGACCTGATTATCGTGGGACAGAAATATATCCGTGACGGGATGACGGTCCGGATTCGATAAGGGGGGAGCATGAAATTACCTGAAATCGCAGTCCGCCGCCCGGTCATGACATTCGTTATTTTTGTCATTGTCCTGGTTCTGGGCTCGATCTCCTTTTCCATGTTGAATATTGACCTTTTCCCTGATATTACCTACCCCGTGGCCAGTATTGTAACTGTCTATGAAGGAGCCGGGGCAGAGGATGTCGAAGAGAAGATCACCAAGATCATCGAAGGTTCTGTCTCAACAGTGCCAAATATTAAAGAGGTGACATCAACGTCTTCTGAAAACACTTCAGCGGTTATGCTTCAGTTTAACTGGGGAACGAATATGGATACGGCGCTGAGTGATATCCGGGGCGCTTTGGATATGGTTTTGAGTTATCTTCCCGACGGGGTGGAGCGTCCCTGGGTCTTTAAATTTGATATCAGCATGATGCCTGTCCTTTTCATGTCCGTGACCTCCGAACACAACTATAAGGGCATACGGACATTAATCGAGGAAGAGATCGTCGACCCGTTGAAAAGGATTCCCGGCGTAGGAAATGTATCGCTTATGGGCGGGCCGCAGCGGCAGATACGTGTGTACTTCGACAGAGACAAATTGAATGATCTGGGATTAAATGTCAAAGCCGTAGCCGGTATCATCGGGGCTCAGAATGTGGATACTCCGGCAGGAGAGATAACCAATGAGCGGCGGAATTATGTATTACGTGTTGCCGGGGAGTTTTCTGATCCAAAAGATATTGAAGAGATCGTTGTCGCTCAGCTTAGGGGACGCAAAGTCCGCATTAGAGATATCGCCACTCTTTCCGATGACTATTTTCAAGATAACAATTCGATGAAAGTCAATGGGAAAAACGCTCTCATGATGGTGATCCAGAAACAATCTGATGCTAATACGGTGAAAGTGGCCAAAAATATACGGGAGAAAATCGTTGAACTTGAGAAGAGCCTGCCTGCTGACACAGAGATCGATGTCGTTATGGATACATCAGAGTACATTACAGATTCCATTTCCAATTTGTCGGAAACGCTGCTGGCCGGGGGGATCTTTGTCGTCCTTATTGTGCTTCTTTTTCTTCGCAATATAAGAGGGAGCTTTATTATTTCTTTGATGATCCCTGTTTCGCTTATTGTGGCGTTTATCCTGATGTATGTGAACGGATATACGATTAACATCATCTCTCTCTCTGCATTGGCGATTGCCGTAGGAATGGTGGTCGATAACGGTATTGTTGTGCTCGAAAACATCTATTCCCACTTAAGCCGCGGTGTCAGCCGGCGCGAGGCAGCGATGTTCGGCGCCTCTGAAGTGGGCTCTGCCATTCTGGCATCGACATTGACAACGATTGTCATCTTTGTCCCGATCTTTTTCATCAATGACATATCAACGATTTTATTTAAGCAGCTTGGATTCTCAATAATGATTGTTTTAGCAGGCTCTTTTTTCACGGCGATGCTTCTTATTCCAATGCTCTCATCTGTTTATTTGAAAAACATAGAGCTGAAAGGGAGAATTGCGAAAAAGATCGAGGAAAGTTTTAACAAGATGTCTGATTTTTATCTGTCTCTTCTCCGTTGGGTTTTGCATCATCGCAAGATGACGGTTGTTTTGGGTATTTTAGTTTTTGTTCTTTCTCTGGCCGTTTTCGGCCTTTTCGGGGGGACAGAGTTTATGCCTGTAAGCGATTCCGGCCGCGTCTCTGTAAAGGCTCATATGCCCTTGGGAACAAGCCATGAAAGGACGATGTCAATCGCGGCAGAAATTGATGCTCTTATTCAGGAAAAGGTTCCTGAGATCAAACGCCGTTATGTCAGTACAGGCTCTTCAGGAAGCGGAATAGCTGCCGTCATGGGATCCGAAGAGGGCTTACATATCGCTGAAGTAGGGTTTTCCCTCGTCCCGGTAGAAGAACGGAAACGCAGTGCTATGGACATCGCCGAAGAGCTGCGCTCAGAGGTTGAAAAAGTGAGGGGAATAGAAAAACTGAGTGTGACTTCTGAAGAGACCGGGGCTTTTTCATCCGGGGATCCTATCAGTATAGAGATCTACGGCTATGATATGGATCTAACCTATGATATCGCAGAAAAGGTTAAACAAAGAATCGCCCGGGTAGAAGGTGTACGGAACACTGCAATCTCCCGAGAGATGGGAAAACCTGAAGTTACCGTTGCTTTGAACCGGGCTCATCTTTCTAATCTGGGACTGACGACTTATGATGTGGGGCAGCAGCTCAGAGCACAGTATTACGGGATAACTGCAAGCCGTTACCGTGAAGGGGGCGATGAATATGATATTTTTCTAAGAATCAAAGATGATCTGAAAAAAGATATCGCAAGCCTTAAAGGAACCAACATATTAACGCCTATGGGAAGGTCTGTCCCGTTGGACAGTATCGCTTCGATATCGATCGAACAGGGGCCTGTGGATATTGAAAGAAAATCACAGTCACGTGTCGTTTATGTGACCGCTGCCACCTATGGACGCTCATTCGGAGAGATCGCTTTAGATGTTAACCGTGCTCTCCGTGAAGTCGAGTGCCCTGATAATGTGGACATTGTCCTCAAAGGGACCTTCGAAGATCAGCAAAAGTCCTTTAAGTATCTTGCCCTGGCTGTGTTAGGGGGAATACTTCTGGTTTATCTGGTCATGGCCGGGCAGTTTGAGTCATTTCGTGATCCTTTTGTTATTCTCTTTTCCATTCCTTTTGCTTTCAGCGGAGTCTTTTATACGTTACCCTTGTTTGGGATCAATTTGAGCATTATTGTTTTTATCGGATTGATTCTTCTTGTAGGGATCGTTGTAAACAATGCTATTGTCTTAGTGGATTATACGAACCTTCTTCGGAAAAGAGAGTATCCTATTGAGAAAGCCATATTGGAAGCCGGGCAAAGCCGCCTCCGGCCTGTTTTGATGACAGCGCTGACCACTATATTCGGAATGCTGCCTTTGGCTTTAAGCCGGGGAGAAGGAGCGGAGACGTGGCGCCCGCTAGGGTTATCCGTTATTTCAGGTCTCTTTTTCTCAACTTTGGTGACGTTGCTTTTTGTTCCGACGCTTTATTACATTGCCGAGCGCAAGACAGCAAAAAAGAGAGGTGAGCTCATATGAAGTTAAAAGCCCTGCATATCATCTATGCTGACACCTTTGGCGAGGAGATCATCGCAGAGATGAAAAAAATGGGAGTCAAAGCTTACACGATCATTCCTGAATTGTACGGGAGGGGGCTTTCTACAGATCCTCGATTCAACAACCATGTCTGGCCCGGAAAAAACTTAATGATGATCATTCTGTGTGATGAAAAAAGCGCAGGGATCATTATGGACCGTATGAATGCTTTGCGACGGGAAAATCCTCTGGAGGCCATTGCCTTTTGGAGCACGGTCGTGAGCGATATTTCCGAGCATGACAAAACAAATCCCTTATAATATGATTGTCTTCTCATGCATAAAAAGGCCGGATTAAAAAAACAAGCCGGCCTTTTTATTGTTTTCAGAAAAAAAAAAGGGTATGATAACAGAACCGGCCTTTCGGGGGGATGAAAGGCCGGTTCTGTAGATAAGAAAGGAGGTTGGTTGGGTGGTTTTTCTTTCGCTGTTCTATTAGTAAAACAGCAGGCAGAGAAAAAGGTTCCCGGAAATAATGGAAAAAAAAACTTTGGTTATCATCGCAGAATACAATCCGCTTCATAAGGGACATCTCTACCAGATAAAAAAAGCACGGGAAGAGATAAGGCCTGATTATGTTGTTATTATTCTTTCCGGAAATTTTGTGCAACGGGGAGAACCGGCTCTGTTAAATGAAGAAAAACGTTCCCAATGGGCCATTGAGGCGGGGGCTGACCTTGTGCTTCGAAACCCCACAGCTTTTGCCACAGCCTCTGCCGATTATTTTGCCTTAGGGGCTGTGCGTGTGATGAATGAAATCCCGGGGTCCCTTGTTCTCTCTTTCGGGAGTGAAAAGGGCAAGATCAGCCCTCTGGAAGAGACAGCGCGTCTTTTATCAGCACAGGAAGAACAATATTATGATTTTATAAGGGAATCTCTTTCAGATGGTGATTCATTTCCAAGGGCCCGGGAACGTTTTATCACGCAGACATTGCCTGAACTGGGGGATGTTATCCGTTCGCCGAACAATATTTTGGGGATTGAATACATTAAGCATGCGCAAAGGATTTTGGGAGAGCGATGCAGATTTCATACGGTCTTAAGGCGCGGGGCCGGGTATCATGAAGAAAGCCGTGGTGCCTATATGAGCGCAACGGGCATCAGGAAGTCCCTTTTTGCAAATGATTCATCGTGGAAAAAGGCTGTCCCTTCCTATGTCCGAGAGAGCCTGCATGAAAATTATCCGCTCGGGCTTTCACGGTTAACCACGCTGTTGAAGTATTCTCTTTTCAGAGATTTAGAGAAAACACATCAGTATCGGGATGTCATCGAAGGATTGGAAAACCGCATGATCAGAGCGGCGGGTTCTTCAGAGACATATGAGGAACTGATCAGGGCTGTCGCGACTAAACGGTATACCCACACGGCAATAAAAAGAGCTTTTTTGGCCATCTTTTTAGGTTTGACGAAAAAAGAGTTTTCTTTGATGAAAGAAAGAAATTACCCCTATATAAGAATCCTGGCCTTTAATAATCAAGGGAAAAGACTTTTGGCGCAAATCAGAAAAGAGTCAGGCACTCCGTTTATTCATAATGATACCCGGTATCCGAGGAATCGGTATTTTGTCAGGGAAGAGACTTATGAACTCTTTAAGAGAATAGAAGTCAAAGCCCGGGAGCTCTACCGGATCTTATCCGTTTGAGTCAAAGAGAGCGCTGATATATTGATGGTTTCAAAACACCGATATAGGGGAGATTCCGATATTGTTCAGCATAATCCAATCCATAACCGACGACGAATTCATCGGGGATGGTGAATCCCGTAAAATCAACGGAAAGAGACGCCGTGCGCCTTTCCGGTTTATCGAGAAGCGCTGCTACCTTGACAGAGGCCGGGTTTCTTTGCCGGAGCAGCGGGATGAGCCGGCTTAATGTCTGCCCTGTATCAATAATGTCCTCTGCAAGAAGGATATGACGGCCGGAGATATTTTCGGTGATGTCACAAAGGATAGAGACAGATCCGGAAGATTCTGTTGACAGTCCATAAGAAGAGACTTTCATAAAATCAAAAGCGGCCGGGCGGGGAAGTTGGCGGACAAGATCGGCCAAAAAAATAACAGAGCCTTTCAGGATTCCGATCACAAGAAGGTCCTTTCCCGAAAAGGAAGCCGTGATTTCCGCAGCCATATCTTTTACGCGTTCATACAGTTCTTTTTCAGAAATAAGTATGCGCTGTATATCAGGATGCATGAGACCTCCTTTCCTTCATTATAAGGAGAGAATCAGGCAGCGCAATATAAAACCTTGATTCCCTCATCAAGTTGATTATAGTCTTTGTATGCGTCATATTCAGAGAGAGTGGAACCGGATTCCCCTGAAACTCGTCCCCCAGCGAAAAAGGCGGTCAGTCAGAGTCGCGTGGGACAACAGGGCCCGGACTCTTATCTGTTATTACCCCTCCGGGATTCCGGAAAAAACGTTGAATGATTTTTTTGAAGCACGGGAAGAGAAGATATTGGCTCTTTGCCGAAAAGGGTTTTCTCCCGCCGATAACGCTTCTCTCATCTATCAGGGAGAAAAATATACGTTATCAATAGTTGACAGTCAGGATAATGAAGGGATTGTCCTTGATAAAACGAGGGGAAAGATTATTATGAAATCCGAAGACGGAGCCGATTCTTTTTTTAAACTGTGGAATGAGTTCCTGAAAAAGGAAGCTCCTTGTTATTTTGAAAAGCTGATCAAAGAAGCAGAGTCGAAGACAGGACTGAAAGCTGACCGCTGGAGATTCCGGCCAATGCGTTCCCGTTGGGGAAGTGCCTCCTCTGAGAGAGCTGTGACTTTGAACACTCTCCTTCTCATGGCTCCTGAAATTGTTTCCGCTTATGTCATCCTTCACGAATTGACTCATTTCAGGATTCCGGATCATTCTTCTGCCTTTTGGGCAGCTCTGGAAAAAGAAATGGCCGATTACTCCCTTCATCGGCGATGGCTCAGGGAAAAGGGACGGGATCTCCTTTCCTTTTATTGAAGGTGGATTCACCAAAGAACGGGTGTATGATAAAGATATGGAACCATGGGATGTCAGAGAAAAGTTTGAGCGGGAAAAAGAGGGGGAAGTCAATTTAATTCCGCTTTTAGATACGATTTTTATCCTTCTCATCTTCTTTTCACTTTTGTTGATCCAGGCTTCGGACAGCCGCATTTTAAGAATCGATCTGCCCGCAGCGCAAAGCGGCGTAAGCGCCGAGGGGGAGGAAATCCGTTTTACAATTACAAAAGAAGGGCTAATTTCCCGGGGAAGTGCTGAAAAACTGTCTGAAAAGGAGATAACAAGGCTTATACGCAGCCGCTCTGATTCACCTGTTGTCGTGATTGCAGCTGACAAAGAGACCGCTTTTCAGCACATTGTTT
>DSCS01000002.1 GCA_011048995.1 Bacillota bacterium | reverse complement strand
CTGATTTTGGCGCAAAAAGAACTCACAACGAAAAAAGCTGAAAATATTATCGAAGAGTCTATTATCCCGGCCATGGAGGAGGTGGGGCGTCTCTTTGAATCCAATCAGCTGCAGCTTCCTTTTGTCCTGCGCTCATCGGAGACAGCGAAGAAAACATTGGATCTTCTCTCTGACCATTTGACAGAGCAAAAGTATAAGGGTACCGTTCTTCTGGCCACAGTATACGGAGATGTTCACGATATCGGAAAAAACCTAAGCGCCATCATCTTCCGCAATCACGGTTATCATGTCATTGATATCGGTGTTGACCGATCGGCTGAAGAGATCATTGATGCCGTGAAAACCCATCAGCCTGATGCCGTAGGCCTGAGCGGTCTTTTAGCCAACTCAGCGATTTATTTCGGAACTGTTTTAACTCTCTTTGAAAAGAACGGTTTTTCACTGCCGGTTCTCTGCGGCGGAGCGGCCCTTTCCCGGGACTACACCCAGAACTATTTAGCTCCCCTTTACAGGGGAGCAGTTTACAAAGCCGATGATGCTTTTGACGGGATCCGTTTTCTGAAAAACCTCTCCCCAAAGAAAGATAAAACACCTCCCTTTCTATCCCCTCCTTCTCCTCAAACACAGAGCGATCCTTCTCCAGCCCCTCTTTTTCTTCAACAAAAGCGTCACTTCCTCCATTTTTCATTACGGGACCTTCTCCCCTGCCTTCAGAAAAAGAGACTTTTCCAAATCCGATGGGGGCTGGACAGTGAAAAAGGGGAAGAAGAACTTGCTTACCTTCTCAACCAAAAAGAGCTCTTTAAAGAAATCAAGGGTATCTACTCCTCTTTTTCCTGCCGTCCTGACGGTGAAACAATGGAACTGCTTTCTCCGCAAGGCCGTACCATAACAACCTTGCACTTCCCCCGGGCAGCTACGGAAGGACAACACTGTATTACCGACTTTTTCCGCAAGGGTAAAGACCGTATCACCCTTTTTCTGGTCACTGTGGGAGGGGCAATCGCAGCTGAAGAAAAGGTTCTTCTCAAAAACGATGAATATTACCATTATTTTCTTCTTCACGGATTGGGCACAGAATTAGCTGAAACAGCGGCCGCTTGCCTTAATAAACAAGTCAATGAGAAGGAGGGAGACTCTTTACGTTTCGGTTTTGGCTACCCGGCATGCCCCGACTTGACCTATCAAAAGACTCTTTGTACCCTTCTCGGCGCTGAAGAGATCGGTGTAACGACTTCTCCCTCTTTTCAGCTTATCCCCGAGTTAAGCACCGGAGGATTCATGATCCATAATGAAAAGGCCTTTTATTTTCCCATGGGCCGTAAAAGGAGTAAAGATGAAAATTGATGTCGCCCTTCTCGGGGCCACAGGAGCTGTAGGACAGAATTTTATCCGTCTTTTAAATGAACATTCGCTTTTTTCATTGAGAGAAGTCTTCGCCTCAGAGCGCTCCGCAGGTAAAACTTATAATGAAGCCGTTCAATGGAAACTCCCGGACCCCTGCCCCGCTGATACGGCTTCACTCATGGTACAATCATGCGATACATTCCCTCGGGCGCGCCTCGTCTTTTCCGCCCTGGATGCCTCTGTAGCCGGACCGATTGAAAAACGCCTGGCCGAAGCCGGATATTTTGTCATTTCCAATGCCAAAAATCACAGGATGGATGCCGATGTTCCCATTATAATCCCTGAGATCAACGGGCCTCTTCTGGAAAAGATCCCCCGAGCCACCGGCTCCTTGATCACTAACCCAAACTGTTCAACGGCCGGGCTGGCCTTAGCTCTTTTCCCTCTTCATCAGGACTTCGGCATCCGTTCTCTCCATACAGTCACCATGCAGGCTGTTTCCGGAGCCGGTTATCCCGGCCTATCGGCCTGGGATGTCATGGGGAATATCATTCCTTTGATTCCCGGTGAAGAAGATAAAATCAGAGAAGAACTTCCGAAAATCTTCGGAGTTTATAACGGGAAAGCCATCGTTCCGGCCTCCATCACAGTGACCGCATCATGCAATCGCGTTCCTGTGCGTGACGGCCATATGCTGGACCTTTTTATCGAATTGGAGCGTCCGGCTTCCCGGGATGACATCATCCGGTCATGGCAGTCATTTCAGCCCTTGAAAACCCTGCCCTTCACCCCCCTGGCCCCGGAATACCCCGTTCTTTACAAAGAAGAGGATACTTGGCCTCAACCTCTTTTCCTGAACTCCTATAACAGTATGTCTGTTTTGACAGGCCGATTGAGACAATACTCAGATAAGACCTTCCAGCTCAAAGCTTTAGTCCATAACACGATGCGGGGAGCTGCGGGGAACGCCCTTCTGATCGGAGAATGGGCTTTTTATAAAAAAATCTTACCGGGCCTGTAATTCTCTTGACAGCCTCTTACAAGATGTTACTATTTACAGAAACGTTTCTGTTAAAAGTAACATTCAAGGAGGAATTATAATGGAAACAAGACAGGCCAATGCTGTTAAAGGTTATTTCGGAGAATACGGGGGGGCTTATCTCCCCCCGGAGTTGATTCCGGTAATGGAAGAGATCGCTGATGAATATGAAACTTTACGCCGAACCCCGACCTTTATGGAGGAGCTTCAAGAGTATTACACTCATTATGTGGGCCGCCCTTCTCCTATTTACTATGCCGGAAATCTTACTGAGCAAATCGGCGGAGGCCCGGTCTATCTCAAACGCGAAGATCTGAACCATACCGGCGCCCATAAGATCAACCATTGTCTGGGAGAAGCACTGTTAGCCAAACACATGGGGAAAATGAAACTGATTGCCGAAACAGGCGCCGGGCAGCACGGAGTCGCTTTGGCCACAGCAGCTGCACTCGTAGGAATTGAATGCGATATTTATATGGGGCAGATCGATATTGAAAAGGAGCATCCCAATGTCTCCCGAATGAAGATCCTCGGGGCCCGTGTCATTCCCGTGACAACGAACACGAAAAGCCTCAAAGATGCCGTGGACGCCGCCTTCGAAGCCTATCTTCAAGACCCGGTTAATCAATTTTACGCCATCGGCTCTGTGGTCGGCCCTCACCCCTTTCCTACAATGGTCCGGGATTTTCAATCAATCGTAGGCCGGGAGGCTCGCAGCCAGTTTATTCAGATGACAGGCCGTCTCCCGGATCATGTCCTGGCTTGTGTCGGCGGCGGTTCTAATGCCATCGGCCTCTTCAGCGGCTTTCTCGAAGACAACGAAGTCTCCTTACATGGAGTCGAACCATCGGGGAAAGGCTTTAAAGACGGAGAGCACGCGGCAACACTCACAAAGGGGACCCCGGGTATCCTTCACGGATTCCGCTCCTATCTCCTCCAGGATAAATCAGGACAACCTCTTCCTGTCTACTCGGTAGCCAGTGGCTTGGATTATCCCGGAGTGGGTCCCGAGCACAGTTATCTCAAAGATATCGGCAGAGTCAAATATACGACCATCTCCGATGAGGAAGCTATAAAAGCTTTCTTCGCCCTTTCCCGTACAGAAGGCATTATACCGGCCATTGAATCGGCCCATGCGGTTGCTTTTGCCATGAAACTGGCCAAAGAAAATACAGAAAAAACCCTTCTGATCAACCTTTCGGGCCGGGGTGACAAAGATGTTGATTTCGTCCTTCGTCACTATGGCAAGGGTTATCTTTAGGCTTGCTGTTTTAGGGATTTGACAAACCCCCTGTCCTTGTCTAAAATACAAGGGAAGGGCAGGGGCATGAAACTTTATCGTATGGATGAGATTGCAAAAACATTAGCCGCTATTGAGGACCCGAAAGTCATAGAAGATTTTCTTAACTCCATTCTTACGGAAAAAGAGGTCTTTGATATCTCTTCCCGCTGGGAACTGGTCAAATATCTGGATGAGGGAACACCTCAACGGGCTATTGCTAATGACCTGGGCCTAAGCCTCTGTAAGATTACCCGTGGGTCTAAAGAACTTCAAAAGAATCATTCCGCTTTCAAAATTGTTCTCGATTTTTTTAAAAAACTGTAAATCTTCCCGCTCTGTGTGTACGGGAGCAGGGGCTTCCCGGGATACGTGAAAGCCCCTGATTTTTACAGGGTTGTAATAATGATCTCTTGTCCCTTTTGTCTCAAAACAATTAAAGACTGATAGGCTTGTGACCAGATGGGAGCGCCGAAACGGCCGAGCAGGACAGTCCCGTTCACAACGAGCTTCCAGTCAGCATCTAAACGGTCCGGTGTGATCCAATAACGGGTATAATTGCCTTTTTCTGTGACCAGGGCCGCGTATCGGTCTCCGTTTCCGGAGACTGCAAGAGCCGTTATCCCGTCCCAGATCTTATCATCGGCAGGCCGCCCGTCTCTGTTCACCCGGAAGCGCATCTCAGGGGTCCTGATCCGGGAGTAGATGTGAAGGCTTTCCGGAGCATAGACCGTCTCCATGTCTTCTCCTTCTCCCCGGATAACCTTGTCCCCGTAAACATAGATCCTTTTGACAGAACCCACCGCCTTGTCCGCAAAAAAGTGAAACTAAACGGCCCTGGTCCTCTCATTTACGGAAGGAGCAGGAGCAAAGACGGCGTCAAACTCTTCCCTCTTTGTTCCATTTTTGTGCAGGACATAAGTATAGGTTCCGGGTTTGTCATAATCCCCGCCCTCTTTGAGCTTTTTATAAGCGATGTACCAATCCCCTTGAGGAGTGACGGCCACCCGGCTGCTGCTCCAAAAAACAAGGGGGTCGGATACACTAAAACGTTCAAGAATACGTCCGCCGGGAGCGATCATGACCAGGTCGTCCTGGCCATCAATGGTCCAGAAGTAAAAGTCCCCCTTAGCCTCACGGACAGCCAATTGTTTAAAATAAGGGCCGGAGGAGCGGATTGTTTTTGAAGCGATATCATATTCGACGACATCAAACTTCCGTCCGAGGATCCCGATCTTTTCCCTGAGAGCAGGAAGTGGCGTCTCCAGGGTGAAGATGATCTTTTTTGACGAGACATGGAAATTGGTGACCTGCGTCCCTTCCGGGACAGCGACTCTCTTTTCTCCAAGAACGACCTTTTTATAGTTACTTTGCTTGTCAAATCCCGCACAATAAAACTCATTTGTCCCGGGAATAAACCCTACCCGGGAGACGAGATAATAGGGGCCCGTTTTCTTTTCGTGGTTGATATAGACATAGCGTTCCTCCGGAGTCGCTTCACCTCCCACATAGAGAAAATGAGTGCCGTCTTCAGAAGTGTGAAGGTCTCCCATATACATCCAGTTGTCAAGGACGATCTTTGCCCGCTTGAACAACCGGAAACGATAACGGCTGGCTTCGATGGCAAATTCTGTCTGTCCGTAGACCGGATCATGTACAGGAGCCTGGTTTGTGGTCCAAAAGGGAACACCGGGGAATCCGTTGACATAAGGATAATATTTTTCTCTCACGACATAGGAAAAGGAGATATTCTTCCCGTCATGGCTCACCCAATGATCAGTGTCAGGGTCGCTCTGATCCATATCAAGAATCCGGTCGAACGGGCCGTATTTCACCCCGTTAAAAATCAGGAAAAAATCATATTGCTCATACGGTTTCGGGTTCGGATTCAATTTCAAAAGGGGCTCTCCCAAAGGACGGGGTTCATACGGATCGAACCCGGCCTCATAGATGGGTTTTTCTGTATTGGGCTTTCGCACGACAGCTAAAGTGTATTTCATCTGCCCGTCATCAAAGAGGCCGATCTTTCCGTAGACGAATTCCTCTCCCTCACGCAAAGTATAGATCTTTCCGGCGGGCAGCTCCGCCTTTTTATTTTTTATCTCCCGGTTGGCTTCTCTCTTCTCTGCCGCCTTATCCTGCAGCCGGTTTAAAAGATCCGCGGAAAGAATACTCAAACAGAAAACGATGAACATACTCAAAACTGTCATTCTTCTTACAAACATGAACCTCTCCTTTTCGTTATAGTTTGTCACCAGTCCCGAGACAGATGACGCAGACATCTCTCCTTAGAGTATAGCCTAAAAATAATATCTTACAGGGATGATGCTTTTTAAACCTGAACACTCATCTCTGCGGCTTTAGCAGCATGAAGCGGTGTCGTATCATAGAGAGGGCAACGATGTTTTTTTATAAGGATCCCGATCTCTGTACATCCTAAAATAATACCTTGAGCCCCCCGCTCCATAAGGCGGTCGATGACCTCTTCATACTTTGTCCGTGATTCTTCTTTCACGACACCCCGGACCAACTCTTTGTATATAATACGGTTCACATCCTCCTGATCCCTTTCATCAGGGACCAGGACCGTCATCCCGTAACGCTCATGGATCCTTTTTTTGTAAAAATCCTCTCCCATGGTAAACTTTGTGCCTAACAGCCCGATCGTCTTGAGTCCGTCTTTTGCCATCTCTTCAGCCACGACATCGGCAATATGCAAAAAAGGCAACCCTGTTTTTTCTTCGAAATGATCCATAAGCTTATGCATGGTGTTGGTACAAAGGACAAAAAAATCGGCTCCGGCACTCTTCAACTTCATCCCGGCTTCCACCATTTCTGCTTCCAATTCCTCCCATTGCCCGGCATATTGTTTTTCTTCGATGCCCTGAAAGTCAAATGAATACATAATACAAGACGCCGAATGACTTTTCCCCAACAATCTCCTGACCTCTTTATTGATAATACTGTAATAAAGGCTGGACGATTCCCAGCTCATGCCCCCGATCAAGCCAATAGTCTTCATAAGAGCCCCCTTTTCGATTAATCCTATTATAGGTGCTGTGTGTATGAAAGCAAGCGATGAGGGGTCGCGTCTTGTATTTAGTATTACAGAGAGAGGTTTTACGATAATTAAAAATAAATGATGTTTGTTGTCCTTCTATTAACAGTATAATACTAAATACAAGACGCGACCCCTCATCGAGCGGGAGAGACGACTCTCTTTTCAATGTAACGGGAATTCATCACCCGAAGCATCCCCATATAGTCCAGTTGAAATTTGACCAGATCCCCGACTTTATAACCCTGATGATTCTCTCCCAAGTCCAAAACGATCATATCTGAACTAGCCCCGACGATTTTGATTTTTTTGTCCACAGACATAATATGTGACTCTTCCACATCCAGCAGCCCTAAATCGATAATCGCCCGGTAGGATGTCTCTCCAATATCATCCTCATTAAAGTCATAGGCCTCCCCTTCGACATTGGTCCCCATCTGTCCCGAGGGAACCCGGGGTTTTTTTGTCAGCTCTATGATTTCAGCATAAAGCTGAAAGACATCTGTGTGCAACCCTTCCAGAGGCTTATCATTGTAAACGTCGGTCCCCATAAAAAGGGATTCTCCCACACGGAAGTGATTGATCCCCTTAGGCAGAAGTCCCTGCTGCAACAAAGGGATCGTCACAGAAGAACCTCCGGAAACATAGGGAATTTTTACATTGAATTTAGCTTCTATCAACTGCTTGTATAGGCTGAGCTGTATTAATTTGTCTTTTGTGGGCAATACTCCGTAAAGGCATGAGAGATTGGTCCCGATCCCTGCGACTTCAATATTGTCCAGACTGAAGGTCTTTTGAAAGAAATCGATGAATTTATCCCGCATGACCCCTTCCCGCAGTTCGCCAAGTTCGATCATAATCATGATCTTATGGATTTTATTCTGCCGCTTTGCTTCTTCCGACAGAAGCTGAATCGTCCGGATCTCTGTATTCATGCTGATATCCGCATATTTGATCACATTTTTTAACGAGCGTTTCGCCGGAGGTTTAATAAAGATCGTTTCAATGTCCGGCTGAATTCCCTTGAGGATTTTAATATTAGAGATCCGGGAATCTGAAAGCTGTGTTATTCCGAGCTTCAAAAGCTCTGTCAAATAATCTTTATGGCCGCTGAGCAATTTAGAGACCACAGTCCACTGTATGTGATGATTTTTAAAAAGGGTGTTCAAATAGTCAAAGTTATCTTTCAGCTTCCCGGTATTCATGGTGAGAAACGCCATTATTCATCCTCTTCCTTGTGCAGCCGCATTTCAATATACTTCGATGTAAACCCCATTTTTTCATAAAGGAAACGCGCCGGATTGTCCGGTTCCACATGCAAGGCGATATCACCGTCAGAAACCTGCGAAGCCTTTTTCATCAAGGCTTTTCCGATTCCTTGGCCCCGATGCTCTTTATGGGTTGCGATATAGACCAGGATATTTTCAGGAATATAATCTTTCATCCCGGTCCTGTTCACCACGACAACGCCGAGGACGGACTTCTCTTCTACAGCTGCAAGGATAAAACCCCCGAATGATTTGTTTTCCTTTAGAGCATAAGCGACAGCCTTGTCGATATCCGGACGAGGATCTCCGAATTCCTCCAAATTTTTGTACAAAAAGTCAACGACAGCTTTTCGCTCTTCCCTTGTGGGCATTGCTTTGTCATTATAGACGACAATATCCATAACCCCTCCTTTATAAGCTTATAGACTCAAATTTTCTTTTTCATGCAGATTTTTCAACGAAACAATGGTTATCTTAACATGTTTTTTGGAATAAATCAAGATATTATTGAAATACGCCTTAAAGGAGGTGTAAAACCCCTTCTTTAAGGCGTTATTTTGGCCTATCTGTTATTTTTTCTTCTTATAATACTTTTTGAAACCGGCCTTTTTCTGCCCTTCTTTATTCTTTCCCGATGCCATCTCGATCAAAGGGCGTTTGCGTTTTGTGTCTCCGGCAAAGGCTTTCAGAATCGCCTCCGCGGCCCTGAAATGAACACTGATAAAAGAATAGTCATCATACATTTCCAAATTGTTGATCTCAGATGATTTGACCCCGCTCTTCTTTTCAATAAGGCTGATCAATTCTCTTTTCCCTAAGCCGCTTTTTTTCCCCATAGCCACAAAAAGTTTAGTCTTTCCTTTTTTTGCTAAGGGAGCTGAAATCTGCCGGTACTTGGCAGGATCAAACTCATCCTGATAAGCATGCTTCAGCAAAGCACAGACGACCTCTTCGGGAGAGTGATCCCCTAAAAGCCCCATGGCAAACCCCCGGTAGTCTTGCCACTCGCCCTCACGTATCAGAGTATCCAACTCCTCAAAAAGAGTATTCTTTTTACGTTCGATAATATCTTCCACTTTAGGGAGCTGCCCCTTTTTGATTTCCGCCTTAGAGATCTTTTGAATAAACCCTAACTTTCTGTACTCTGCTGGAGTCACAAAAGTCACGGCTGTCCCTTCTTTGCCTGCCCGCCCTGTCCGGCCGATGCGATGAACATAGGCTTCCGGCCCCTGGGGAAGAGAATAATTGACGACATGGCTTAAATCCTGAACATCCAACCCCCGGGCAGCCACATCGGTCGCCACCAAGACAGAGATATGTTTCTTTTTAAACCGGCCGAAAATCTTCTGCCTCAAGGCCTGGGTGATATCACCGTGAAGCCCTTCAGCATCGTATCCCCGCTCAATAAGACGGGAAGTCACTGTATCCACATCGTTCTTTGTGCGGCAAAAGACAAGACCGTAGAAATCGTCTTCTATATCGATCATCTGACATAAGGCTTCAAATTTATCCCCTTCTGAGACTTCAAAGTAAATCTGTTGTGTCAAGTCTGTGGTGAGGTTTTCAGAATCGACCTTAAGTGTCAAGGTGTTCTGCATATATTTCTTGGCAATATCCCTGATGGGAGCGGGCATCGTCGCAGAAAAGAGAAGAGTCCTCTTCTCCTGGGGTGTATGGCCCATGATAAACTCGATATCTTCGATAAAACCCATATTAAGCATCTCATCGGCTTCATCTAAAATCAGATAATCCAAATGTTGAAGCTTTAGTGTTTTGCGACGCAAATGGTCCATAATACGGCCGGGAGTCCCCACAACGATATCGACACCTTTTTTCAAACGGCGAAGCTGCACGTCAATGGACTGTCCTCCGTAAACAGGGATAATATCCAATTTTTTCCGTCCCTTAAGCGAATTGATCTCATCGGAGATCTGCAAAGCCAGTTCACGGGTAGGAGCCAGAATAAGAGCCCGGACATGTTCACTCTCTTCGTTTAGTTTTTCTATCAGCGGAAGTGCAAAAGCCGCTGTCTTTCCCGTTCCGGTCTGAGCTTGGCCTATAATATCACGCCCGCCCTTTAGCAAGGCCGGGATAACCTTGTGCTGTATGGGTGTCGGTTCCTCAAAGCCTTTGAGCCTGACGGCCTCTAACGTCTCTTCAGACAACCCGAATTGATTGAATGTATTCATAATATCTCCTTGTGACATCTCTTTTTGATATCTTATAAGTTAAATTGAGGTTCGTTTGAAAACGGATAACAGTCTCCTTTACATCGGATCCCATATCCGACCAACGAAGTATAGAGAAAAAAAAGAGAAAAGCAATCATAAAGGCGCCCTCTTGAATTAAACTTCATCTTATCTTATCAAAAAACACTCACCTTCACCGTGACAATTTACCGTTTTTTATTATCCATACTCCGTCAGCCATGACTGAGGGACGACTTATCACCCCGTCTAAATGAACATTGCTCTGGTTTTTCCCCCCGAAACTGACATTACTCCCGAAAGCGAAATGGACAGTCCCGTCTACCTTTTCATCCATAAGGATGTTCCCGATAATAACGGCGGCAGGGTTTGTCCCCATAGCGAACTCCGCCACCACAGAGGCTCTTTCGTCGGCAGCGGCCAGGACATCTCTGAATACCCCTGCTTTCCCCCCCCCTTTTATCGACTTAATACGCCCCGATTCGACTTCCACGATCACCTTCTCTTTGGTCAGGAGCCCGATAATTCCAAAATCCGTGAGGTGATCCGGCATAAGGGAGAGGTCAAAGGCCAGACACCCGTTGATACTTTCTTCCACAGGCGCGACCATCACTTCGCCGTCAGGCAAATTCACAAATGCACCCGGAGCGTGACAGCAGCCGTCCAAAGCGAAAAATTCCCGCCCTTCAACAGAAAAACGGACATCTGTCCCTCCAGGAGCCGTGACATAAAGCTCCCGGGCAGAATTCATTTGACGCTGAAGCCGCACTGTCTTCTCGGAAAGAGCCCGGTAATCTGTCAATAACGCCGTATCAAAGATCTCATCGGTGATACCCGGCATAGTAGCAACACGAGCCCCTTTACGCCGGGCTTCCACCATTGCTGAGGTGTGGCTAACGGACATGGTCGTGGGAGCCAGGATGACATCAAACCTTTGACAGAGTTCTGTGACCTCCCGGCCTGGTTCATCACCGTCAAAGCGGGTCACAGGAATAATTTGAAGAACAGTATCCGTGATTGTCTTGCCTAAATCATAAAGCGGACGCGCCAGATGCTCTTTATTTCTGTCTGTCAGAATAAGTACTTTTTCTCCGGGCCGGACCTTCAAACAGGCCTCAAAGACTACCCGGCTGATTTCTCTTCTGTCACTCATTTCCGGTTTCCTCCTGCGAACGCAGTATTTCATCATAGCTTAGCCCCTTCCGTATGCGCCGGATCGCTCCCGATGAGTCTTGCAAATATTCATCCGGCATGGGATGAGAAAGGAAAAGGGGCATGCTTTCCGTATAGCCATAGGCGCCGGCTTGCCCCACACAAAGATAATCTCCGATCTCCGCCCGTTCCATTTCAATATTCTCCCCCAGGACATCCAGAGATGTACACAACGGGCCGGCTACAGTGACCTTCTCCTTCGGCTCGGATACCGCTTTTGTTCCTAAACAACAGATCTCATGATGATCTCCAATAAGGGCGGGACGTAAAAGATTCTGAATCCCCCCGTCGCAAAGAAGATACGTGACCCCCCGCGAATTCTTCTTATCTAAAACACGTGTCACAAAATAACCGGCCTGCCCCGTCAGAAAACGCCCGCTTTCGACCAGGACTTTTTTTGACAGTAATCCTTCTTTTTCAAAAAGAGACTGCAGTCCGCTTCTGAGAGCCTCATCATTAATTTTTTCAGGAGAATCTCCATATGGAATCCCTAATCCGCTCCCGATATCCAAGGAACTCAGAGATATATCCAATAGTTTTGCACACTCTTTCATTAAGGCTATAGACAATGAAAAATTTTCCAAGGCTTTTTTTTCATCGTCGATCTGAGTCGCAGCGAAAACATGAAACCCTTCACAACGAAGCAAAGGGGAATGCCTCAAAAGAGTTTTGGCTTCTCCGATCTGCTCACTGTCGATTCCGAACTTTTTCGCTCCCCCCCCCATTTTAACCCCGCTCCCCTGAATATCAAAGGGCGGATTAATGCGCAAATGGATCTTCTGATGCCTTTTGAGACGCCGGCTCATAAAAGATAACCGTTCCAGTTCCTTCAATGATTCCACATTGACCGCCCGGATACCTCCTGTCAAAGCAGCCTCCAACTCTACATCTCTTTTTGCAGGTCCGGCAAAAATAATATTCTCCGGTAAAACCCCGGCACGCAATGCCGTCTTCAGTTCGCCACCCGATGCGATTTCCACACCACATCCCTGCCGGGCCAACAGGCGGACAATATGAAGGTTCGGATTTGCCTTCATGGAAAAGAAAATCTCGGCGTTCACAGGCAAAATCCTTCGCAGCCTTCGAATCTGTCGCCTCATCATCTCTTCATCATAGAGATAGAAGGGCGTCTGAACCCCTTTATTTCGACTCATCCACGAAACGATTCGTTCTGTATTCCTATGCTCTTGTGATGTCATAAACAAACCTCCTGATACGCCGACATCCCTCTTCAATATCTGCGGGTGAAGCGCCAAAGGAGATGCGGACGAAACGGCCCCCTCTTTCCCCGAAGGCTTCTCCCGGAACAGTGATTACCTGCTCTTTTTTCAATAATTCTTCTGCAAAAGGTCTTCCGGCAGTATATGCGGATACATTCACGAAAAAATACAACCCCCCCGGTGGCCGGGTAAATTCAAACCCGGGGATCTTTTTTAAAAAGGATTCCATTAAGGTGCGGTTTTTTCCCATCTGCGTTTTGATCCGCTCTCCGCCTCTCCGAACAGCCTCAACAGCCGCCCATTGACTGAGGGAAGCGGCACAGGAGACCATATGCTGATGAATCGTCTTCAACTTTTCGATCACCCCTTTATCTGAGTAACACCATCCGACCCGCAAACCTGTCAATGCACTTTCTTTGGAAAGCGACGAAAGGATGATGGTCCTCTCCCGGGGAAGGAAGCCGGCGGCACTCAAGAAGGGGGCGTCATAACTTAATGCCCCATAGACCTCATCACTCACCGCAAAGGAATCGTTTTTTTCCAAAAGTACAGCCAATTCGCTGAACTGCTCTTTGGTCAAAACTGCCCCGGTCGGGTTGGAAGGAGCATTAAGGATGATTATCCGTGGACCTTTTGAGCTTTTTTTAAATAGTTCTTCGCTGTCTGCGACCATCTTTTCATAATCAAATCCATAGGTCTCAATACGGCACCCCAAAAAACGAGCGATATTCCGATATGCCGGATAACCTGGATCGGGCAAAAGAACAGTATCTCCCGGTGACAAAAGAGAGACCATGGCCAAAAAAAGCCCCTGGGCAGCTCCCGTTGTAATTAAAACATTCTCTGAAGACACAGAGCCTTCTCCCTGATAAGTGTAACGCAAGGCCACTTCTTCGCGCAAAAGAGTAATCCCGGCATTGGGGGTGTAAAAAGTCTCATCATCCTCTAAAGCCTGGACAATAGCCTGTTTGACCTCGACAGAAGCGGGACAATAAGGCATTCCGATGCCCAGATTCAGACTTTCCGAAGAAGCCATTTCGAAGATATCCCGAATGAGACTGGAATCCATATGCTTAACAGAGCGCATAGCCATCCCTCAAAGCTTCCTCCAAAGCCACACTCGCTTCGGTCTTCTCATCCCGGTATTTTACAATAATCGGCGTATAGGCCTGAAGCCCGTGTTCCTGGGAAAATTCGCTCTTCAGCGGACGGCTCCCGGGAATGACGACAGCCCCTTCAGGAATCATTAGAGCGCTCTCTTTTTCAGAGCGAATCACGATTCCGCGGGGAATATCATAAAGAGGCGTGGAACCGGTCATGATAACACCCGCCGCCACAACCGCGCGCCGTCCGACCTGCACTCCTTCGTAAAGCCCGCAATTTCCCCCGATCAACACATCATCTTCAACGATGACAGGGCGGGCATTGACAGGCTCCAAGACTCCGCCGATCTGAGACCCGGCACTGATATGGCAAAAACTCCCGATTTGTGCACAGCTCCCGATCAAGGCATGAGAGTCTATCAAAGTGCCCTCTCCAACATAGGCCCCGGTATTGATATAAGCAGGAGGCATGATGACAACCCCCGGGGCCACATAAGCACCTTTCCGTATGCTTGTTCCCCCGGGGACGATACGCACCTTATCCTTCAGAGCAATGGTTTTTAAAGGAAAAGTTGATTTGTCATAAAAAGGAAAGTGCCGGCTCATATCCTCGACCACCCCCAGCCGAAAGGCGAGGAGAATCCCTTCCTTGACCCAGGAATTCACTTTCCACCCCCCCGGCTCTTTAATAACCGGCCGGAGGGATCCCTCATCTAAAAGCTGAAGAAAGATCTCAATATGCTGCCGAGCCTCTCTTTCCTCTTCAGCCTTCATTTTTTTTGATTGAAATAGACTGTGAATTGTCGCTTCCAACTGTCTCATAAAACACCCCCTTTTTGAGGATTCAATCCCGCTTCCCGTAAAACATTTTCAAGATACGATTCATGAGAAGCACTCATCGGCCATAGAGGCAAACGGACCTGACCCGCAGGTAATCCGCAAAACTCCATCGCCTTTTTTATAGGGACAGGGTTCGTTTCGATAAAAGCCGCCCTGGCCAGGGGAAAGAGCCGGCTGTTCTCCTGTCTTGCCTTTTCATAATTTCCATTTATAGCGTTTCTTATCATGCTTCCCACAAGGCCGGGCACAAGGTTACTGATTACGGAAATCACACCATCCCCGCCCAAAGCTGTCAGAGGCAAAGCCATGCCGTCATCTCCGCTCAAAACGCTGAAATGATCATAAATATTACGTACGCGATGAATCACGTCGCTCACCTGGCTGATAGCACCTGAAGCCTCTTTGACACCCATAACAAAAGGCAGAGCGGCAATCCGTTCTAATGTCGAGGTCTCAATATTCACGCCTGTCCGGCTTTGTATATTATAAACGATCACCGGATACTCGACTGCCCGGGTAATAGCCTCAAAATGACGGAAAAGCCCTTCCTGGCCCGGCTTATTATAATAAGGGGCTACTATCAAAGCAGCATCAGCGCCTAATGCTTTCGCCCGGCGCGTCTGCTCGATCGTCACTTGTGTTGAATAACTTCCTGTCCCCACAATAATGGGAATCCTTCCCGAAACTTCTTCACAAACCGTTTCAATGATCTTTTCTTTTTCACTTTCTGTGAGTGTCGGCGTCTCTGCAGTGGTTCCCAGAACCACCAGTCCGTCAATGCGGTTTTCAATCTGAAAACACACATTTTTTCTCAATCCTTCATAATCGACTTCCTCGCCTTTGAAGGGGGTAATAAGAGCCGTAAATGCTCCGCGAAACTCTCTCATCTTATCTCCTTTCTCATATAACTTTCCATAACATCTTTAAAAGCCCGTATCCCGCTCTCTTGTAAAGCCCACTCCGCTGCCAACAAAGCACCCCGGGCAAACCCTTCCCGGCTTCTTGCTCGATGAGTCAATTCAATCGAATCCTCCGCTGAATCAAACAAAAGCGTATGTATCCCGGGAATTCTCCCGCAACGCAAAGAGGCAAAATGAAAAGAATCGGGCGGGCGTTTTTCATTTTTTGGATAAAACTCTGCATTTACCTTACCGGGAAAAGCGTTGATGATCATATCTGAAAGAGCCCTGGCTGTTCCCGAAGGGGCATCAGCCTTTTCTTTATGATGCATTTCCAGTCCAGCGACATCGTAGGCATCAAAAACGCTGATCATATCCGCTGCTTCTTCCACGATGCGTCGAAAGAAATACATCCCCGGAGAAAAGTTGGAATCACAGATGAGGCATATCCCGCTTTTTTTTACAGCATCTGTTAATGCACAGTCCCATTCCCAGCCGGTAGCTCCGATGACAAGAGGTTTCTTTTCTCTGCATGCCATGAGAATGTTTTCTCTGACAGCTTCTCCGGCAGAAAAATCGATGTAAACATCTGTTGCTTTTCGATCCCGGATAAAATCCTTTTCCCGGAGATCCTGAATAAAGGTGACCTTGTGCCCTTCCTCTTCAGACAAACGCCGAATCATTTTTCCCATTTTCCCGTACCCGATAAGTCCGATATTCATACCTTCACCTCCTCTGATAAAGTACTATGAACAATATTCAAAGCTCTGTTTAATTCTTCATTTCTCAAGACAATTCCCGTGCTTGTCTTGGAGGCTCCGTGAGAGACCATTTCCACTTCGATCTTTTTATCATGAAGAGCCTTCAGCCCGTCCGCCAACAAAAGAGGTGCTGCTTTTCCTCCTCCGATCAATGTCAATATTCCTCTTCGCCGACGGATGGAAACCTGCGCATATTTTTCCAGAGACTCTTTTAAGAGCTCTGCGTCATGGCTTTCGTCCAATGTGCAGGAAACACTTACTTCACTTGTGGCAATAAGGTCCACAGAAAGCTTTAAAGCTTCAAAAACAGAGAATATTTTGGACAAAAATCCATACTGCCCCAGCATCCTGTTAGAAGTAATATCGATGAGAGTGACATCACCCCGGCCAGTCACAGCTTTTAAAAACCCTTCACTCCCCTCTTCCCCTCTGATCAAAGTCCCGGGATGCCGGGGGTCTAAAAAGCTCTTTATCCGAACGGGAATAGAGTGAAAGCGGGCTGGATACATTGAGCGGGGATGTAAGACCTGAGCCCCGAAAAAGGCCATCTCTCCGGCTTCCTCAAAGCTGATTTCGGGGATTACATGCGCTGAAGAAACAATACCGGGATCTGCACTCATGATCCCCGGGACATCTTTCCATGCGATGATCTCTTCTGCCTTGAGAGCAGCTCCTAACGCTGTCGCCGTTAAGTCACTGCCGCCCCGCCCCAAATTCGTGATGACACCGTTTCTCTTCTTTCCGATGTATCCTGTGATCACAGGAATGACACAGAAATCCTTTGTCTTTTCTTTCAGAGTCTCTCGGATACGGGAATAACCGGACTCATCAATCTCCAGAAACCCTCTGTCATCACTGAGCTCAATACCGGCATCCCAGGAATCAAAAGCCATAGCAGGGGTATTCATTGACAATGCCGCTGCGATGAGCCGGGCTGAGAATTGTTCGCCAAAAGCCACTAAGCGCTCTCGATAAGAGGGCTCCGGCATGGTCTTTCTGTTTTCAGAAAGTTGTTCCATTTCTGCATTCAGGGGATTGAGGATCACGGAGTCGATTCCCAGGCTTTTGCACAAGCCTTCATGAAGATGAAAACAAAAAGTAAAAAGTGATTCTCCTTCTTCCCCGTTTCTCAATCCTGCCAACAGGCATTCTGTCATTTTTCCTATGGCCGAGACCACAACTGCAACAGGCCCCCGCTCCCGGTATTCGTGAATCAATTTGACAGCTTGTCTGATTTCAGAGACCCCTGATAAAGAGGCCCCGCCGAATTTCATGACTCGCATGACTGTACCCATCCTTTCGTGACACATAATTCCGCATTAAGAAGAGCCGCTCCGGCTGCTCCCCGAACCGTGTTATGCGAAAGTACCAGACATTGGAATAACCCCTTTCCTGTTTTTCTCAAGGCGCCGATACTAACGCTCATGCCCTCTCCCAGGTTTTTATGAAGCCGGGGCTGGGGGAAGCCTGGATGGTCAAAATAATAAAGAGGCTTTTCAGGGGCTGTGGGCAATGCATCCAAATAGAGGGGCTGTTGAAACCCCGAGAGAACCTTTTTTAAATCCTTTTCACAGGGATCGTCAGAAAGGCGGAAATAAAGCGAGGCTAAATGCCCATCGACAACGGGTACGCGATTACATTGTGCTGTAATCGACACCCCGTGAGGCAAAAAACAGCTGCCGTCCCACTTCCCCCATATCTTTTGAAGTTCTTCTTCGATTTTTTCTTCTTCTCCGGAAATATAAGGGATAACATTTCCTAAGGCTTCTATAGCAGATACGCCGGGAAGGCCTGCCCCGGATAATGCCTGCATCGTCACCGTATGGAGAGACTCAAGGCCGAAGGCGTCGATAAGAGGCTTCAACGCCAACGCAATCCCGCTGACAACACAATTCGGGTTTGTTACAATAGCTCCGCTCCCGTAACACTGACATTTCAAAGATTCAAGATGGCCGGGATTCACTTCGGGAACCACCAGCGGCGTATAAGAATCCATCCTATGATTCTTTGCATTAGAAACGACAAAGTGTCCTCGCCGGGCCCAGTCTTCTTCTATGGGCCCTGCCACAGAAGAATCCAAAGCAGAAAAGACCAAAGAGGGCTTTTGAGTCGGATCACAAGACATTACGGGTTGCTCCCGGATCTTAACGGGAAGTTCTTCGGGAAGAGCCCAACGAACAGCCTCTTCATAGTTCTTACCGGCACTTCTTTCCGAAGCAGCCAAGATTTTAAGATCAAACCAGGGATGACGGGACAGAAGGAAAGCCATTCGCTGTCCGACACTTCCCGTCGCCCCTAAAAGTACAACAGGTATTCTCATATAATATCCTTTCACATCATGCTTTACCGCATAACAAATGAGATTATAAAATAATTCTTTTCGCTGCTCTTATGAACAGCTGCTTATTTTACAAAACGCGGGAAATAAAAAATATTATTTAGATTTTCGTTTGATAGGTTTTCGAAAAGGAGAAGAAAAAGAAAAGAAATAATGAGAAGAAGAAAAAAACAATGACAGTGATTGAACCCTTCCGAACTCACGCGGCCGCCTTCTGCGGCTGCAGCTTATTGTTTGCATAGCAAACCTCCTTTATTTCTCCACATAGTAACACAGTTCTTTGGATTGTCAATATTCAATATTATTCTTTTTCTGAAGCCTCCTCTTTTTTAAAGGATAAGCGGTACTTGTATAAAAAAACTAACACGATTATTGCCCAGATAAAGGGGATAGCGGCAAAAAAGACCTGGCCGATAAGAATCGAATACAGGCCCCCGATAAAGCTGATAACTTCTGAAATAAGGACAATGATAAAACCGGCGAAACGCCCTTTTTTCATATGAATATATCCGATCAATCTGATGATCCCGAAACCAAGTGCAACAAGGCCGAAAAAGGCAATGCCTATCCCCAGAATCCCCCATCCGGGCTCGGCTTTGGAGGTTACGGCGCTGATAAGGACCCCCCCGACAAGGCTGAAAACAAGGGCAATGAGAATCTCAATGATCGATAAGACAATACCCACAAGGCAAATGTTATCTAAACTTTCGGGCAAAACTTTTTTCATTTTTATCTCCCTTCCACCTTATTAGATACTTTTTAAATAAGAAATGTTTCAAATCCTGAATCGCAAGACGACAGGGAGCAGCGGCTTTCTTTCCGAGTTAAAAGGCTTAAGCCTCTTTCCGTTTTTTTTGAGCCAAACAGAAATGCAATCATGCGTTTCTTTCCCCCTCAGAAGCAGGACTCCGGAAAAAAACGGAGCGATTTCTGAGAAGAAAGACAAGAACGATCGCAGACCAGATCAAGGGAAATACAGCGATAAAGAATTGCCCCAGAATTAATGAATAAACTCCGCCCAGAAAAGCCATGATTTCACAAATCAAAACGATGACAAATCCTGAAAATTTTCTTTTTTTTAGATGCACATAGCCGACAAGCCTTAAGATTCCAAAAAGAAAAAGCCAAACACCCCAGATAAGACCTCCGACACCTAAAACTCCCCAACCCGGCTCCCCCTTGGAAAAGAGGGCCGTCATCAGGATCCCTCCGACGACGGTGATAATAAGTCCGAAAACCATCTGGAAGAGAGAAATAATGAACCCCGCCAGACTGATGACATCCAGGGCTTTTTGATGATGCGGAACCACTCTCTTTGTTTTTATTTCCCCCGTCCTGTCCTCTTCCGGGACAAGTGTTTTTTTATCCCGTGACCCCGGCTTACAGGACAAGAGGAGCCCTCCGATACAAATAAAAAAAAGAGCCAACCCGACCCCGAAGAAATCTGTCTGATACTCTGAAACCATACGGCTAAACTCAATAATCAACCCCAAGCCGCCGGCTGAAATCATAATAATACCTATCACTTTTCTTATCATATCTTATTCATTTTAAATGATTTGAGCATCATTGCAAGCCAAGATTGAAAGACAGCAGCTCGCCGGG
>DSCS01000069.1 GCA_011048995.1 Bacillota bacterium | reverse complement strand
GAACAACACAGCTTCTTCTGGAAAGCGGAGCTGATATTCATGAAGTCAACTGTGTCCGTAAACATTGCTCAGGCATTAAGGGGGGGCGGTTGGCTCAAAAGATCTTTCCGGCTCCTTTTGTCAGTTTAATATTATCCGACGTTGTCGGAGATGATCTCCGGTCGATCGCTTCAGGTCCTGTCATTGGTGATGATTCCACTTATGCAGAGGCGTTGAGCATTGTCGAAGGGTACGGACTTAAGGAACGCCTTCCCTCTTCTGTTTTGGCCTTGTTGAAAAGCGGGGCTGAAGGGGTGGCGGAAGAGACCCCTAAAAGCGGGGACCCGATTTTTAGTCGGTCAACGAATATTCTTTTGGGGAGTAATATCATCAGCCTTCAGGCTTGTCATGAGAAGGCGCTTGAATCGGGGTATCATGCCATGATCCTCTCCTCCCGGATCACAGGAGAGGCCCGTGAAGCGGCGCGTTTCTTTTACGGACTGGGGCGGGATGCGCAGGAGCACGGGCTTTTGGGGGAAAAGCCTTTTTGCCTGATCGCCGGAGGAGAGACGACAGTGACGGTAAAAGGAACGGGGCAAGGAGGGCGCAATCAGGAGATGGCCCTGGCTTTTTTGGAAGAGATGCGCAAAGAAGGGATCATCAATCCCTCTCTCTTTTTCCTGTCGGCTGCTACCGACGGCAATGACGGCCCCACAGATGCCGCCGGGGCATTCGCTGATGAAGAGATCTTAAAAGCGGCCTTGGGCAATAAACTACAGCCCGGTGATTTCCTTCGTGAGAATAATGCGTATCATTTTTTCAGTGAGAGCGGCGGACTTTTTAAAACGGGACCCACACAGACCAATGTCTGTGACATTCAGATTCTTATTGTCACTTAAGAAATGAGCCTTTATATTAGATGTGATCAGTCAGGAGGGAGAGTTTATGCCGGACAAAAAAATCGCTCTTGCGGCTTTTAACGGTGAGATGATGTGTTTTGCTCATGTTCTGCTCAATGCTTTGGATATGGCAGATAAGGGATTTGAAGTAAAAGTGATCATTGAAGGACAAGCTACAGGATTGCTGAATAAATTCTTGGATGAAAAGGCCCCCTTTTCCGCTCTTTTCCGCAGGGCCCGGGATAAAGGGCTTATCGACTGCGCCTGCCGGGCTTGTTCTGCCCAGACGAACGCTCTTGAAGCCGCACAGACCCTGGGAGTCGAATTGGCCGGAGAGATGGAAGGGCATCCTTCCCTGGCGTCATACCGGTTTTCCGGATATGAGATCATCACTTTTTAGGAGAGCGAATGCGATTAATATCATGGAATGTGAACGGATTACGGGCTGTTTATAAAAAAGGTTTTGAAGAATGGATGGCCCGGGACGAAGCTGATATTTTGTGTGTTCAGGAGATCAAAGCCTTAGAAGAACAATTCCCGATTGCTCTCAGGGAAATGAACGGTTATGAACTCTTTATTCATTCAGCCGAAAGAAAAGGCTACAGCGGGGTGGCCTGTTGGGCCAAAGAAAAACCCCGTGAAGTCATCAGGCATTTGGGGGAAGCGGCCTTTGATCAGGAGGGACGCGTCCTGGGCCTGGTGTATGATTCTTTTACCCTTTTTAATATCTATTTTCCCAACGGGAAGGCTTCGGCTGAGCGTCTGGATTATAAAATGCGTTTTTATGACCGGATCTTAGCGGAAGCGGCCCATCTTAAAAAAAACGGCCGGGCTGTGATCATATGCGGGGATGTGAATACAGCACATCAAGCAATCGACTTGGCGCGCCCCGATGAGAACAGCAGCGTCTCGGGTTTTCTTCCGGAGGAAAGGGCCTGGATCGACAGGCTCCTGGAGGAAGGGTTTATCGATACGTTCCGCCACTTTCAACCGGAGGCCGGGCATTATTCCTGGTGGGATTACAAGACAAGGGCCAGAGAGCGGAATGTGGGCTGGCGTATTGATTATTTTTTCATTTCGGAAGATCTTCTGCCCCGCTTGAAAAAGGCTTTTATTCTGAAGGATGTCTACGGATCGGACCATTGTCCCGTTGGAATCGAGTTGGATCTGTAGATAAGGGATTTCTTTCCCTATTATTGACTTTTATCTTCTCATATTGTATACTACATCCCTATGATAAGAAGTATGACGGCATTTTCGAGGCTATTCTACAAAACGGAGGATTTTGAGTGCGAACTTCTCCTCTCATCGCTGAATAGCCGCTATCTTGAGATCTCGATTCGTGTCCCGGAGTTTTTCGGGGGCAAACGCTGGGAATTGGAGACTTTGCTGAAAGAACAGCTTTTAAGGGGCAAAGTCATTTTTCAGGCGAAAATCACTTTTACCCAGAAGTATCTCAAAGAGAATGTGGTGATCAACGGCGATCTGATCCGTTCTTATTTTTCTCAGATCGATGCCCTGGAGCTGCCTCTTAACATTACCATAGGAGATCTGATGAAATTACCCCATTCCGTAGAGAGCCTGAACACGGAGATCAATGAAGGGGAATGGGATCTGTTCCGGGGAAAGACCGCTCAGTTGGTGGATCTCTTTTTGAAAGAAGCCGATAAAGAGGGTTCCCGTCTGGAAAGAGATCTTAAAAAACGTCTTCAGGAGATTCTCAAAACCCTGCATCGGATCGAAAAAGGCTCCGAGGAGACGGTCCGCCATTACAGAGAGATGCTTTTGAACCGTATTGAAAAATTTCAGGCGGATGATATTGTGGATGAAGGGAGGCTGTGCAAAGAGATCTCTCTTTTTGCCGAGTCTTCCGATTTTACGGAAGAAGTGACGCGGCTTAAAAGCCATTGTGAAGCATTCGGTGATTTTCTCGCAGAAAATGCATATGAGAAGGGGAAAAAGATCTCTTTTCTTCTGCAGGAGATGAACCGTGAGATCAATACCATAGGATCTAAATGTAAAAATTCAGATATTTCCCTTTTGGTTGTCACGGTGAAAGAAGAAATCGAAAAAATGAGAGAACAGATACAGAATATCTGGTAGAAAGGAGGATATATGAGTGAGCTCTTAAATATCGGTTTTAAAAATGCCGTTCCCAAGGAGAAGGTCGTTGCGATCCTGGCACCGTCTTCTGCTCCGATGAAAAGGCTGAAAGAAGGCGCAAAAGACAAGGGCCTTCTTTTAGATGCGACTCAAGGGAAAAAGACAAGAGCTGTGATTGTTACAGAGAGTAATCATATTATCTTATCTGCTATACAATCAGAAACCCTCATACAGCGCTATGAAGGGAAAGCTTCAGACGAATTTTAAAAGTATTCTCCTTGTCCTTTCAGCCCCTTCGGGAGCCGGAAAAACGACAATGGCCCGGAAATTTTTAGAGAGACACAGCGATTACGATGTCTCTGTCTCCTATACGACAAGGAAACCCCGAAAAGGCGAAATTCAGGGAGTCCATTACTATTTTACCGATAAAAAGACATTCCGGGAGATGATCAGCTGTGGGGATTTTGTGGAATGGGCCTTAGTTCACGGGGCCTATTACGGGACGCCCTTTTCAGAGATCCGGCGTCTGGCCCGGGAAAACAAGAATATTATCTTTGATATTGATATTCAGGGGGGACAAAATATTCAAAAGGCCTACCCTGATGAGACACGTCTTGTCTTCATTTTACCGCCTTCCATGGATGAGCTGGAGCGCCGTCTGAGAGACCGGAAGACGGATGATGAGAAAACCATTGAAAAAAGATTGAAAAACGCAGAAAAGGAGATTAGTATAGCCAGGAACACATATGACTACTTTATTATTAACGATGTGTTGGATGAAGCCGTCAAAGAGTTGGAAATGATTGCGGCCCTTCCCAGGGAAGGGGAAAACAGGGGGTGCGTTGATGACGCGGATAACCATTGATGATTTTGTAAAAGCGACCCATTCGATCTATAAGAGCACCGTCCTGGCCTTTAAGAGGGCCCGGCAGCTGAATGATGAAGGACATGCTCCGACCATAGAAGCAAAAGGTGAAAAGATTACAACCATTGCACTTAAAGAAGTCATTCTGGGGAATGTCATACCCTGTGAAAGTAAAGAGTTCAAGGTCGAGGAGTGATTTTTCTCTCTCTTGGCCATAAGCCCGGGAGTTCAACATGAAAACCGTTTCGCTTTGCGGTTCTACGGGCTCAATCGGCCGGTCAGCCTGCCGGATTTTGGCCGCGGCATCCCATTTGAATTGCGAGACATTGATCTTCGGCCGCAATGAGATAGTGGCCCGTGAACAGATCGCTCTTCTCAAACCGGCTTTTGTGGGCTGCCTTGAGAAGGAAAGCGCTTTAAACATCAAAAAAGATTTTCCCTTTATCCGGGAAGCCTTTTATGGAGAGGGGACTTTGGAAGCGGCCGCTCAGCCTGCCGATATTTTTCTCTCGGCCGTTTCGGGTTCAGCGGGAATGGCTTATTCGTTTGCCGCTTTAGAAGGCGCCCGCCGGATGGCGCTGGCTAATAAAGAGACTTTAGTCATGGCCGGAGAACTTTTTATGAATGAGGCGCAGAAGAAAGGGATTACTCTTTTACCTGTAGACAGCGAACATAACGCCCTTTTTCAATGCCTGCAGGGGGAAGAGAAGGCGAATATAGAAAGCCTTATTCTGACAGCTTCGGGAGGACCTTTTCGAGGTTTTAGCCGGGAAGAGCTGGCTCATGTGACGCCGGAACAGGCCTTAAGGCATCCGACCTGGTCGATGGGGAAAAAAATAACAATTGATTCGGCGACATTGGTCAACAAGGGGTTGGAAGTGATTGAAGCCGTCCGCCTTTTCGGGTTTGAAGAGAACGCTATTGAAGTGATCGTCCATCCCCAAAGTGTTATTCATTCTATGGTGAGAATGAAAGACGGCTCTCTGAAAGCCCTCATGGGATCTGCCGATATGCGGCTTCCCATCGCTTATGCCTTTGACTATCCCCGCCGGGCCCGGTATCAATGGGAGCATTGGGACCCCGTTCAAACGGGGACGCTGACCTTTGAGCTTCCTGATGAAAATGTATTCCCTTCTCTCGCTTTGGCCCGTCTGGCGATAAAGGAAGGGGGGCTTCTTCCCCTGGTGTATAACCGGGTGAATGAAGAATGTGTGGTCGCTTTTCTGGAAGAACGGATTATGTTGACGGATATATTTTATTTTTTGGAACTTTACCTTGAAGAATATGGCAGGAAAAACAGGGGTTTGGAATCTGTGGATGATGTGAAGGCTGCTGATCTTGAGATCAGTCGCCGCATAAAAAAGGATTTGGAGTTGAGATGATACTGAATATTCTGATTGCTGTGGTGATATTGGGCATCGTGGTCTTTTTCCATGAACTGGGACATTTTTTGTTAGCCAAGAGGAACAAGATAAAAGTCTACACCTTTTCTATCGGTTTCGGACCGAAGATCTGGGGCAAAGAGTATAAGGGGACTGAATACCGGCTCTCGGCTGTTCCTTTCGGAGGATATGTGGCCATGGCCGGGGAAGAGCTGGAAGACCGCAAAGGAGACCCGGATGAATTCGCTTCGAAAACTGTTTGGCAACGCTTTCAAGTGGTTTTTGCCGGGCCGTTGATGAATTTTATTTTAGCTTTTGTTGTGATCTGGCTGGCTTTGATCATAGGGGTAAGGGAGCCTGTTGTCCGCCAGGGATTGCAGATAGGCTGGGTAGAAGAGAACGGGCTGGCCGAAAAAATCGGTCTCACCGTGGGTGATGAGATCATTGCCCTCAACGGGAAACCCGTCAAGGACTGGAGTCATTTTAATCAGAAACTAATTTTTTCCAAAGAAGAGGCTTCCGTGACATGGGTGTCAGGAGAAAAGACATTGACAGCCGATTTGGAACTGGAACGGGATCCTTACACGGGAATGGTGCTTTTTGGAGCGGCTCCCGGTACGCCTGCCATTATCCGCGCCGTGGACAAAAGCGGAACAGCAGCTCAAAGCGGGATTCTTCCCGGCGATGAGATCATTGCCCTGAACAGCGAAAAAATCGAATGTGCAGAAGAACTGATTTTACATCTGATGAAGAAAGGAGAAAAAGAAGAGTCTTTTACTCTGACTCTTCTCCGGCAGGGAGAGGAAAAGAAGGTTCTTGTCCAGGCTTCATGGGATGACGCGACTTCACGTTATCCGTTGGGTGTGGATCTTTCTCCGGAGATCAAAACAGAAGTCAAACGCTACTCTGTCATCAAGGCGGTGGGAGAATCCTTCAAACAGCTGATCGGGATGATAGGGCAGCTCTTTTTAGTGTTGAAACTCCTTTTTACCGGTGATCTCCCGGCCCGCTCCATGGGTGGGGCCATCGGAATCGTTCAGATGACCGCTCAGGTGGCACAATTCGGCTTTGTGGCGATTTTAGAGTTCATTGCTTTTATTTCGGTCAACCTGGGCATCGTCAATCTCCTGCCTATCCCTATTGCTGATGGAGGCCAGATCCTCTTTTTGGGCATCGAAAAGATCAAAGGAAAACCTTTAAGCAAAAAAACCATGGGGATCATTATGAATATCGGCCTTTACCTGGTGATTGCGCTGCTCATACTGACTACCTATAATGATATTATGAGGATTATAAAAGGAGTTTTTTAATGCGAAAAACCCTTTATCTGGGTTCTCTTCCCATTGGAGGAGGGCATCCCATAGCGGTTCAGTCGATGACCAACACAAAGACCCGGGATTGTGAAGCCACCGTTGGTCAGATCCGCAGGCTGGAAGAGGCCGGCTGTGAGGCTGTGAGAGTGGCTGTCCCCGCCCAAGAGGATGCTGAAGCTTTAGAGGGAATCGTCGAACAGTCCGGGATCCCGGTGATTGCGGACATTCATTTTGACCATCGTCTGGCCCTTCAGTCCCTTCGAAACGGTGTTCAGGGATTACGGCTGAATCCCGGAAACATGAAAGACCGCAAGGGTATCCTTGATGTGGTGGAAGAGGCGGCTCAACGGGATGTGCCCATACGTGTCGGGGTGAATGCAGGCTCTGTGGACAGATCCCGTTTTCCTGTGATCACCCCGGAGGCTATGGTAGAGAGCGCCCTTTTTCATATCCGTATTCTGGAAGAGACAGGGTTTGACAAGATCAAAGTCTCTCTTAAATCCCACGATGTTTTTCTGACTCTGGAGAGTTATCGTCTTTTTTCCACCCTACGCGATTATCCCCTTCATGCAGGGATCACGGAGGCGGGTTTCGGGATTTCAGGGCTTATGCGTTCAGCAGCCGGGTTGAGCCTTCTTCTTCAGGAAGGATTAGCCGATACACTGCGCATCTCTCTCACCGGTGATCCGGTACAGGAAGTGGAGGCGGCTTTTGCCCTTTTGGATGCTTTGAACCTGCGCCGCAGGGGTGTCACACTTATTTCCTGCCCTACATGCGGAAGGACAGAGATCGATTTGGAAAAAATGGCTTATCTGGTCAAGGAAGAATTGAGCACGGTGAAGGAACCCCTCACCGTGGCTGTCATGGGCTGTGCTGTCAACGGACCCGGAGAAGCTGCCGATGCTGATTTCGGTATTGCCGGAGGTAAAAAAGAAGGACTGATCTTTGTCAAAGGGAAGGTCATCGGTAAATACCCTGAAGCAGAACTTGTCAAACGCCTTAAAGATGTCATAATGGAAGAGCTGAGGAGGAAAAGGTGAATACCAGGACGACTCCTTTACAGGAGCATGAAAAGAAGCTCTTTGTGGGGCGCCAGAAGGAATTAAGCCATGTTTTGGGGCTTATTGAAAGCGGATTGAATTGTGCTGTTTCAGGCTCCCCCGGGACGGGAAAGACCACGTTTCTTAACAGGTTGGATTCAGAAATCAAAAAGAAATATGCTGTTGTGCGTCTTTCTATGCCTGTGGCCGATACCGCTTACTTTTACAAAAAGATTTTGTACGCCCTGACAGACCTTATTCCTGAAGAGCATACGGAGATCAAAGAAAAGCTGGCCTATACACAAGAGGTGGAGACCCTGATCCGCTTTCTTTTCAAGGGGGAGACACACTCGTCTCTGGAAGAGGAGCAGATGCTTTCCCTTTTAGGGACGTTGTTGAAACGCCAGGAATTATGGAGGCATCAGCTTTTTTCAATTGAAGAGATGCGCCGGGCTTCGGTAAAACTTATCAAAGCTGTGGGGAAAAAGGTTGTTTTTTTAGTCGATGACCTGGATAAAGCTTTAGGTGAAGACTCTCCCCGGGGAAACGTCCCTCAACGGCTTTTGGCTTTTTTCCTTGAAAATCATGAAGTGCTGAACAGCGGAAAAAGTGTCTGGATCTTTTCTCTTTCAAAAGATTTTTATGATGATATGCAGGGTTTTATCCGGGCAGAGGTCAAATCCGGGTTATTAGCCATTGTCAATGATATCATCCCTCTTCCTGTCTTTACTGAAGATGAGTTCAGGGAGCTGCTGTTCAGCCGCATGGACGGGATACCCCAAAAGTTTTTTACCGAGGATGCCTTACGGCTTTTTTTCGGCCTGGCCAAAGGAAATCCCCGAATCCTGATGTTTTTGTTGACACAGATGCTTCATGCGTTTCCGAAGAAAAAAGACATTACATTAACGGCGGCGGATATTCTCGATCTTTTGAAAGATTCGCTCTCTCTCGACGAAAAATCAACAGCGATAATGCAGCGGGCTTCAGAAGACTCTTACGTCATGGCGGGGGACAACAGACTGAAGGAGTCCACGGGCCTGGATACAGTGAGCCTGGCTTTGCGCATGTCTGATTTAGCATCAAAAAAGCTTCTGGTCGTTGACTATATTGATAAGCAAAAAATCTTCAGATTGCCTTTTATTCATGGAGAAGCAGTAAGCGAAGGAGGAAACCATGACTCTTAAATGTCTTTTGGGAAGTATTCTGATCTTTCTTGTTTTATCTGCGAGCCTTTTCGCAGCGGATCAGGTCCGTTTACAAACAAACCACGGTGATATTATCATCAAACTCTATTCCGATGATGCACCCTTGACAGTAGCTAACTTTCTTTCTTATGTCCGCCAGGGGCGCTACGATCACACTGTTATTCACCGCATCGTCAAAGGCTTCGTGATTCAGGGCGGTGGTTATAAAATTGAGAATAATACCATGCGGCATATTCAAACACTGGGTAATGTGAAAAGTGAAGCGGATAACGGCCTGTATAATGTCAAGGGAACGATCGCCATGGCCCGGTTGGGAAGCGACCCCCATTCGGCCACATCAGAATTTTTTATTAATCTTGTGACAAATACGGAGTTGAATTACAAAGGGGAAGGGAGTTTGGGCGCGTCTTATACGGTTTTCGGCAAAGTGGCCGCGGGCTGGGATGTCGTAGAAAAAATCGCTTCACTTCCTGTGGTATCCAAAGGAGGGGCTTTCACCCATTGGGCCGATCCCCCTGTGATAATCCTCAAAGCGGAAGAGGTGAATGAAAAAAAAGGCCATGATAAGTAAAAAGAGTGTTAAAAACGAGATTTTGGAAATCATTAACTCCTACGGTTTGAATCAGGGCGGAGGCCGGACTCCGGCTCCTGCGATGACCATGGATGATTTTTTTAAGGTCTTTTACCGCAGCCACATACGTCGTTTAATGACTAAAAAGACTGTCGGGGACCGTGTCTTGCTTTATAAGGCCCCTTATCCTTTTGCCGGAGACATTATTTTCCGTTATCCGGCTCATCATTATACCTATCTTCATTCTGTCTCAAAAGAGCTGGAGCTTTTTAACAGGGAATTTCATCTCTCCGTACCTGCTCAAAAGATTATCCTCTTCAGCACCGGCGAAAATATTCCTCCGGGATATGGGCCGTTTTCATTGATTTTAGCCTTCGACGAAGATTTTCTGCATCAGGAACAGGTCGCTAAGGCTTTGGCCGGACGCCTGCTGCCTCAGGGGCAATTGCTTCACTTTACACCCGGAAATGATAATTTTTCAGCCATCAAAGAGCTTTTGAAGCCTCTGGAGCCTTCTAAGGAGACCCGGGGGCGCAAACCCAAACAAAAACCGTCATTTTGCGCAGAGGACTATTTTAATAAAACCGGCGAAGAGCCCTGGAAAAATGAAGTGACTTTTGCCGGGGTCAGCGGTTTTTTGCTTTTTCTGTTTCATTATTTGTCCGGACAGGGAGCAGTTATTCAGGATCATCTTGACTATTTTGCCGAAGCGGTATCGGATTTGGGCAGGAAGGGATTTACATTTCAAAGCCATTATCTTCTGAATATCTATGCTCCGAAAAAGGAGGTGGCCCATGCGGTTCTTTAGGCGGATCTTTGACAGGAAAAAACAGTTTATCGACAAAGTCCAGGACAAACATGTCATCTATTTTCTCAACAGCATCACCAATGCCCTGGTCAATTCTTTTTCCAGTTTTAATGATACGGTTCATTATATTAACAGTTCGCTGATCAGTCTTCTTCACGTGGAGCGCTCTTTTGTCTTTCTTTTCAATGAAGCAAAGACAAAACTCTCCCTCTTTTCGTGCACCGGAATGCTGGGTATGGATGTGAAAAACGGGACAGAGCTTTCTGTATCAAACTTCTATATTAAGGATCTTTTGGAAAACGGAGATTATATTATCAGTGAGGTTCCGGGTGAGCCGCGCCCGCCGGAACTTTTTGAAAAATTGGGATCCTCCTGTCTCCTTTTTGCTCCGCTGATGTTCCGCAAAGATAATCTGGGTGTTTTGGTTTTGGATACAAGGCGGGACAAACGTTCTTTCGGAGAAGAGGACATTACTTATTTAGAGCAATTTGTCGGGACATTATCCATTGTCATACAAAATGCCCGGATTATGGATCAAATGCGGCATAAAGAGGCGAAGCTGGGGACAATCTACAAAATCGCCAATGAGATGAACGCTATGAATGATTTAGATGCCCTTCTGAAGATGATCATGGAAGAGGCCTTAAGCTTAGTAGACGGGCGCACCGGGGCCTTGATGCTGCTCAATGAAAAGACCGGGGCTTTTGATATCCGATGCGCTAAAGGTATCGGAAAAAAGCTGATAGATAGTATCCATCTGCAACCGGGAGAGGGAATCACCGGATGGGCGGCGAAAACAGGCCGGGTACAGCGTGTGGATGATGTCCGGAAAGACCCGCGTTATATAAAGACCAATGAAGAGGTTCGTTCAGAATTAGCCGCTCCTCTTCTTGTGGATCATCAAGTCATCGGCGTGATTGCTATTGACAGTGATGAAGTGAGCCAGTTTAACGAAAAAGATGAAGAGCTTTTGGCGATTTTGGCCTCACAGGCAGCCATTGCCCTTCATCATCAGTCTATGAAAACGGAAATCGATCAATTGAAAAGGAGTTGAGTGACCTATGCCCACCTATGTTTATCGGTGCCGGAATTGTCAGCATGAGTTTGAAATCAAACAACGCATTACGGAGGCTCCGCTCGAAACATGCCCTCAATGTCAGGGGAAAATCGAACGAGTCATCTTCGGAAGCGGAGTGATTTTCAAGGGAGAAGGTTATTACACAACTGATTACGTCCGCAAAAAAGAGCCAGATACGGGAAAAGAAACCGCAAAGAATGAATCCCCTTAAAAATATTGATATTGTTTTAGTCAATCCTCTCTATGCCGGAAACATCGGGAGTGTGGCTCGGGCGATGAAGAATATGGGGTTCAGCCGTTTAGTTTTGGTGAACCCGGCTGAAGACCCTTTTTCCTCAGAAGGGCGAAAAATGGCTGTGAGCGCTTTTGATCTTATCGAGACGGCGGCGACATTTACTTCTCTTGAAGAAGCCCTTGCACCTTACCGGTATATTGCCGCCACAACAACGCGCAAACGCAAGGGGCATCCCTATCGTTATACACCCGGGGGGCTGGCGCCCAAGATCATCAGGGAAGCCGGGAGCGGGAGAGCGGCTATTCTTTTCGGCAGAGAAGACAAGGGCCTTTTCAATGAGGAGATCCTTATGTCAGCCGATGTGGTAACTATTCCTACGTCATCCCGCCTCTCATCGATCAATCTGTCTCAGGCTGTTCTCCTGATCTGTTTTTCAATATTCCGGGAATATAATCCCGATGATGTTCAGGATGAGCCCCTTTATCCGGCTGCAGGCCTGGAGGCCCGTATGGCTTATTTAAGACATCTGGAGGAGTGCCTATGGCGCATCGGGTTTTTTCACTCCTCAAGCCGGTCCCATATTATGGCCTCTTTGAAAGAGTTGCTGGATCGCTCACGCCCGTCAGACCGTGATATCCGGATATTACGGGGAATGCTTCGCCAATTGGAGTGGTACATAGAAAATGGGGAGAACGGAGGGGAGAATGACACAACGCAATGAATTATGGAGCCGCTGGCCTCTTCCGACCTATCCCGTCAAAGAGTATTTCGGCAATGCAGATGAAGAAGAGCAGGCGGCGTTAACCCGTCTCTTCGTTGAAAACCGATATATGAGCTTTTTTTCAGCTGTCAACCGGCAGATCGAATTAGAGCTCTTTTTTGTTCAATGGAAGCCGCCCTCCTCTCCTGAGGAGATCATGGGGAATATTCTTATTACATTTTACAGGGACGAAGCGGTTCATTTTACAATTCATCTTTTCGGCCCCGGCGGATTCCTTTTCGAGGAAAAGAAGTTTGCTTTAACCTTCGGGAAGCGGGCCTCGCAGGAAGACCTCCCTTATCTGGCTGCATTGGTCAAAACGGGAGGGCTTCACATCAATCTTTTTACGCCTACGGAAGAAGGAGTGGACATCCTGGCTCGCTATAGCCTGAATATGGATGAAAAGAGCCTGGATGAACTCTATTCGATTCTTGAGGGGAACCCTGAATCGAACAGGGGAGAGCTGCTCTATGCATCAGATGTTTTTGAGAAAAGACCGTTCCCTTCTCATATCCCTGCCTATGAGATCCCTCCCGGAAAAAATATCAAACCTGAAGACATTATCTCTTCAAACAGAAAACAATGTAAAGAGGGAATGATCTTTTCCGGAGTACGAGACGGTAAAAATTATCTTTTGACGGATATCCCTTGCCCTTCAGAGTTAGAGGAGATAAGGCCGGAGAAAGACGCTTCGCTGAATTCCTACCTTTATAATCTGGATTTTATTCTGGAGAAAGGGATTCTCTACAGGGTGTATAATGATTCAAAGATGGCCGTTCATCATAAATACGAGCATTATAAAAAGGGCCGTTATGATATGGTGGAGATGCTGGACATGATCCAACAGGTCAACATCACCCATGAAAATAATAAGATGGACTATCAGATCATGAAAGAAGCATTTTTGACAGAAAAGGACCCAGTGAAAAAAGCATTTTTTGCCATGGATCTTCTCCTTTTCCCTTTTTTCAGGGATATGGGGCCGGTTCTGGATTATCTTTTGTCATTTGATTCGGGAACCTTCTTTTTAAAGCAGACCGCCCGGCGGCTGACCGGAGAATATCGGGATATATTTGACCATTACACGGAAAATTTTCAACCCCGCTCTTCACGGCAGTCCTACCGGCTGGAGCAGCTTGTCCGTTATGTTCTTCTTTATCAGACTTTGGACCGGCTTCTTTTACTGTCGAAGCAGGATCTCGGAGATCAGAGAGAATCCCTGCAGGATACGGCGACTTCAGCTTTCGTGGAATATCATTATGAATTTTTAGAAGAGCTCTTCGATGCAGATGAAACAGCAGCAGAAAAAGTCCTGTCGCTCATCACCGTCAACTCTTATCGGAAACTCTTCAGGGAGTTGATGGAAACGGGAAAGATGACTTTTCAGGAAGGTGAACTGAAGTCCATGGATGTGAAAGAGGCTTTGGCCCAAGGGCTGAAGAACGCCCCGACACGGAAGATCGGGGATCATCTCATGACGCTGTTACAAAACCTTTTTTATGAAGATAAAGAGGAATGAGGCGGTTGTCGTGGATGGGTTGATCTTGAAACTCCTGATCGATGAAATAGCCGAGGCCCTTCGGGGAAAAATGGTCCAAAGCCTTTCTTTTTACGGAAAATCAGCTGTTTTTTCCACAGAAACCGGAGATCTTGCTTTTCATTTAGGCGGACAGGAGCCCTGGATACAATATGCTCCTTCGGCGGGATTGAAAGAAAAGAGCTCTTCCGTCCCCTTTTTCAACTATATGAAAAAAAATATGGCGAAAGGACGTGTCAGTTTTCTGACTCTCCGAGGTGATGACAGGATCGTCGCATTGGGGATTAAGTCTCTTCAGGCATTGGGAATGACAGAGATGGTCCTGGTGACGGAGCTGATCCCCGGAAATGTCAATGCCTTTGTTCTTCAGCAGGGAATGATTCTGAATATGTGGAAGCCCGACAAAACGCGGCGGGCTTTGGAAACAGGGGATGACTATGTTCTGCCCGCTCCTTCCCGGGAAACTTCACCGTATCCGTTTTCATCTTTAGTCCCGGCGCATCTTCGCCAGGAGATGAGCCGGCGGGGCCTCTCTGAAGAGGATGAAGGTCCTTTTATCGGTAAACTTTTATCGTCTCCGGATTACTGTATCGTAAAAAAGGGGAATCGTTTTTTACTGACTCTGCTCCCCTATGAAGATTCTGAGATCATAAGGGAATTTCAAAGCGCTGTTCAGGCGGTTAACGTCTTTTACGGGGAGATCCTGAAAAAAGAAAATTTAAGCCGCGCCAAAGACGAGATGAAAAAGTATATTAAAAAAGAGATTCAAAAAACACAAAAGACATTGGAGAAAGTCAAAGAAGAAGAAAAAAAACATAGTCATTACGAAAAATATAAAAAAATGGGAGACCTTCTTCTGATTTATGCATCCCAGATTTCAGGTTATAAAGAGATGCTTTCTCTGAGGGATCCGGAAACAGAGCAAGAGGTTCAGGTGCCCTATCAGCCTTCATTAACACCGGCTGAAAATGCTCAGAAATATTTTAAGCGTTATACCCGAGGAAAACGGGCCGGTGATACAGTGAAAAGAAGGGCCGCGGCTCTTCTTTATCGGGAACGCTATCTTCAGGAGGCTCTCTATTATGCCGGTGAAGCGGAAAACAAGGAGGCGTTGGCTGAGCTTGGAGAAGAGCTGAATATTCCGGCCTACAGAAAAGGGAAAACACAAAAAGGGAAAAAAGAAACCCGCCTTGATTACAGACGTATTGAATATGCGGGAGGAATCATCCTTTACGGGAAAAGCGGCCGGTCTAATGAGAGGCTGTCATTAAAAGTGGCTGCCCCCGACGATATCTGGCTCCATGTTCGAAATATCCCGGGAGCTCATGTCATCATAAAAACGGAGAACGAAGGCAAAGCTCCGCCGTCTCTTCTTCATGCTGCCGCCCAGGTCGCTGTTTATTACAGCCGGTCCCGCGGAGGAGGGAAAGTCCCCGTGGATGTGACAAAAGCGAGGCATGTGCGAAAGCCAAAAGGCACCCCCGCCGGTTTTGTTCTCTATGACCATTTTGAAACGGTTTTTATCGATCAGGACATGGCCTTGATCCGTTCCCTTCTGGGTTCTGATGCGGATTAAAATGACCCGGCAGGGCTTTTCATCACAGATGCCGTCTTTTTTGGAAGCTTCCTTGAGAAGCATTTCAACAGCTCCGGGCCGGGGCCGAAAGCTTTGAGGCGAAAGGAGAAAGGACATGATCGAAAAAGAGCTGAAATATCTTTTTTCAAAAGAGGATTTTGAAAAATTACGCCGTTATTGCCGCGAACGCTGTGCGAAGAAAAAAACGGCGGCTTTGAAGAATTATTATTTTGACACACCCCGGTTTCACCTTCTGCATGCCGGAATTGCCTTGCGGCTCCGCTCTTCAAATAAACGCTGGACTCTGGCCTTCAAATGCCGGATCAAAGGCAAGCTTTTTAACCAGCGTCGGCCCGGAGTTCTCGTCTCGGAGGAATTGGAGGCTTCTTTAGAAGAATCCGATGCCCGTGCCCTTCTTTCCGGAGAAAGAAAATTGTTTTCTTTTGATATTTCTTTTCTCAGGCGTTTGGAAACGGAGCTGGAGGTGTTGCACGGACGAAAAGATGAGGTGGCCTGCCGCGGATCGATGGCAGTTATCAGGGAGAAGGTGCTGCTTGCTCCGTATACGCTTCCGTTGGAATTTGACACCATTACGTATGAAAAGGGAGAGCAGGAGTTTGAGTTGGAGTCGGAGACTGAGCAATTAGAGATGGCGGAATCGGTTCTTTCCGCTTTATTCCGGAGGCTGGATGTAAAGGCCGTTCCCAGCCCCTATCCCAAGATCGTCCGCCTTTTTCTGCTTCGGGAAAAGAATGATTCCATTTTATCCAAATGGAGAGAATGATTAGTGTTGAAAAAGACGAGAGGAAACGTTACACTTGTGTTTTTGGAGGCGTTATGAACACATTAAATGAAGAAAAGGTCAAATCGATTAAAATCCTCGTCATCGGTGATGTGATGCTGGACAAACATCTCTGGGGAGAAGTAGAGCGCATTTCTCCTGAAGCGCCGGTTCCTGTGGTCGATGTGCTGCGGGAGAGTGCGGTTCCCGGCGGCGCTTCCAATGTGGCTCATAATATTGTCAGCCTGGGAGCAGGGGTCTCTCTTTGCGGGGTCACAGGAGATGACGAAGACGGCCGGATCTTAAACTCTCTTCTCAATGAGCTGAAGATCGACTTATCGGGAGTCGTCAAGGATGCCGGAAGGCCGACGACGGTAAAGACCCGGGTCATCGCCCACAATCAGCAGATCGTCCGTATTGATAAAGAAAAACGGGATCCTCTGCCTTTGTCTGTTGCCGGCCGGTTGTGGGAGAAGATCGAGGCCATGAAAGGCCGCGTGGATGCAGTGATTATTGAGGATTACGGCAAAGGAGTCATCACGTCTGAGCTGATTAAAAAAACGATTCAGCTCTTTGATGGTATTCCTGTGGCTGTAGACCCAAAAGAAAGCCATTATGACATGTATAAAGGCGCAACGGTGATGACTCCCAATCATCATGAGGCCGGCCGAATGTTCGGCCATCGGATTGAAGACCGTCGGGACTTATTTTTTGTAGGAGACGGTATTATGAAGGATTTGAATCTTCAGGCACTTATGATCACTTTGGGAAAAGACGGAATGAGCCTTTTTCTGAAAAATGGCGATGTCTATTTGATTCCCACGGTTGCACGGGAGGAATATGATGTGACCGGGGCCGGGGATACGGTTATTGCAGTTTTGAGCACGATGCTTGGTGCCGGTTATGATTTTCCTGAAGCGGCCGCTATCAGCAACGTGGCAGCGGGTATCGTTGTGGAAAAACCGGGGGTTGTCCCTGTTCATATTTCTGAATTGAGGGAGCGTTTAAAAGATGACGGGATTAGTGTCCAAAAAGTGCGCGGCTGAATTAGGCCGTCGTTTTCTTGAAGAAAAGAAGACATTGGTTTTTACCAATGGCTGTTTTGACGTGCTGCATGTCGGACATATCCGCTATCTGAAAGAGGCGGCTTCTCTGGGGGATGCGCTGATGATAGGTCTGAACTCCGACGTTTCTGTACGGAAGCTGAAAGGGGAAGGGCGTCCGGTCAACAGCCAGGATGAAAGAGCTGAGATGCTTTTGGCTCTCCGCTGGGTGGATTATGTCGTGATTTTTGATGACGAGACTCCCGAAGACCTGATCGAAGCAGTCGCTCCCGCTTATTTGGTCAAGGGAGGAGACTGGGCAACGGAATCCATTGTCGGAGCTCAAAGTGTTCTCACCAGAGGAGGAAAGGTCCTCAGCCTTCCTTTTATTCCCGGAAAATCCACGACAGGGATTATTGAGAAGATCCGTGGAGGAGGGGGAGAGCCGTCATGAAAAAAGTTTTAGCTGTGATCCCTGCACGTATGGCCTCGACAAGGCTTCCGGGAAAGCCGCTTCATCCGATTTTAGGCAAACCCATGATCTGGTGGGTTTATGAAGGGGTAAAACAGGCCGCTTTGGTCGATGATATTATTGTAGCCACCGATGATGAGCGGATTGCAGAGGTCGTCTCTTCTTTCGGAGGAAAGGCGATGCTGACAAGCGTTCAACACAAAACCGGAACCGACCGGATATGTGAAGTTGTTGAAAAATGCGGCAAAGCGTTCGAAATTATCGTGAATGTCCAGGGAGATGAGCCTCTGATCAAAGGAGCTTCTGTGGACGATGTGATTTGGCCGGTGGCTGATGAAAAAGCGCCTGTAGCCACTCCTGTTGTTTACGCCTCTGATGAGGATATGGGGAATCCCAACGCCGTCAAGGTCGTGATCGATGAGCAGGGGTTTGCCCTTTATTTTTCACGCTCTCCTGTGCCCTATGTGAGGGGAGAATCCTCTGCCTTTTATAAGCATGTGGGGATTTACGTGTTTCAGAAGGACTTTTTGATGGATTTTGCTTCCTGGAAGCAGACTCCTCTTGAAAAGAGTGAGATGTTAGAGCAACTGCGGATTTTGGAAAAAGGATATCGTATCAAGACCGTTCAATGGGAGGACTGCCTTCACGGAGTCGATACGCCGGAAGACGTGGCTGTCGTCGAGGAGATTTTGAAAGGAGCCGGGGAATGAAGTATATTTTTGTGACAGGAGGAGTTTTATCCTCATTGGGAAAAGGATTGGCCGCGGCCTCGATCGGCCGGATCCTGGAGTCCTACGGGTATCGTGTTTTTATGAAAAAGTTAGATCCTTATATCAATGTGGATCCCGGCACAATGAGCCCTTTCCAGCATGGAGAGGTCTATGTGACCGATGACGGTGCGGAAACCGACCTTGATTTAGGTCATTATTACCGTTTTACCGATACTCCCCTTTCCCAGTCCAACAATGCCACTACAGGTTGTATATATGATTGTGTCTTGAAGAAGGAGCGCCGGGGTGATTATCTGGGGAAAACCGTTCAGGTCATCCCTCATATCACCAATGAGATCAAAACCCGTATTGATGATATCGGCGATGCCGATCCCGACATTATGATCATCGAGATCGGGGGCACGGTAGGGGACATCGAATCCCTTCCTTTTCTGGAAGCCATTCGGCAGATGAAACTGGATAAAGGCCGGGAAAACACCCTTTATATTCATCTGACTTTTATTCCCTTTGTGAAAGCTGCCGGAGAACTGAAGACCAAGCCGACTCAGCATAGTGTCAGCGAACTTCGCTCTATCGGCATTCAACCCGATATTTTGATGTGCCGGACCGAACTCCCGCTCAATGATGAATTACGCTCTAAGATCTCTTTATTTTGTAATGTGGAAAAAGAAGCTGTCATTGAAGCGATCGACGTTGAGAATATTTACGAATGCCCCATTGTTTATTTTGAACAGGGCATCGGGGATCTTATTCTTAATAAACTGCAGCTCAAAAAAGGAAAATCCGACATTATGAAAACATGGAAGCCCATGGTGGATGTGGCGAAAATGAAAAAGGAAAAAACTGTTGAAATCGGTGTCGTCGGTAAATATGTCGATTTGAGAGATGCCTATAAAAGTATTATTGAAGCTTTTAACCATGCTTCTATTGCCAACCGATGTGACATTCATCTTCATTGGCTAGAAGCTCATGACCTTGACGACAAAAATTATAAAAATAATCTTCAGGGCCTTCACGGGATACTGGTTCCCGGCGGGTTTGGAGAAAGGGGTATCGAAGGCAAGATCAGAGCCGCCGAATTCGCGCGCACTCATAATGTGCCTTTTTTCGGGATCTGCCTGGGCATGCAAATCGCCACCATTGAATTTGCCCGGCATGTCCTCGGGCTTGAAGGGGCCAACTCCACCGAGTTCGACCCGCAGACACCTCATCCTGTCATCGATTATATTCCCGAACAGCGGACGATTACCGATAAAGGGGGGACCATGCGCCTGGGGGCCTATCCGTGTTATCTTGAGAAAAAAGGGAAAGCCTATCAGGCTTACGGCGAGGAGAAGATCAGTGAGCGCCATCGCCACCGCTATGAATTCAATAATGATTATCGTGAGGCCTTCAGGGAAAAGGGAGCGATGATTTCAGGATTAAATCGGGAAAATGACTTAGTAGAAGTTTTAGAGATCCCTGATCATCTTTGGTTCGTCGGGGTTCAGTTTCATCCGGAATTTAAATCCAAACCCACAAAACCACACCCGCTTTTCAGGGACTTTATCAAGAATGCTTTGAAATTCAGGGAAATGCTGTCCTAAAATTTTTCTTGCGGAAAAAAAGAAAAGGCTTTAGTATTTCTTAAAGCGAAATAAATGGAGGTGAACATGGATTTTAAAGAGTATATTACTTTTTTGTCGATGAATGCCCTGCTGGGGCTGGGAACAGTGGAAAACCCCATGACAGGAAAGAAAGAAAAAAATCCTGCTTTGGTTCGCTTTACTATTGATACTCTGGACCTTCTTAAAGAGAAGACAGCCGGAAATCTTAATGAAGATGAACGGAAGATGCTGGAAGGGACAACAGCAAATTTAAAGTTTCAATTTCTGGAGCTGGAAAAGGAAAATGAAACCACTGCCGAAAAAACTGAGGAAAAAAAAGAGAAGAGTGAATAGATGTGGAAATACATAAAAAAATATAAGGGCATCTTTTTTGTCTCACTGCTTTCATTACTGCTGGTAGATTTTTCCCAGCTTTTGATTCCCCGTATTATCGGCAGGATCTACGATACTTTGTCAGAAAAGGGAAGCTTTGAATTTTTCTTTATCTCGGGTTTAAAAATCGCCGGACTGGGCCTTTCGGTCTTCGCTTTTCGTTTTTTTTGGCGCATTTTTCTCATCCGGATGTCCAGAAAGATCGAACGGGATATCCGCGAATCACTCTTTTATAAGCTTTTAACATTTTCTCAGCATTTTTTCGGACGATGGAATACCGGAGATCTTATGGCCAGGGCCATCAATGATATCAACCATATTCAGCGGATGTTTTCATTCGGCATCGTCTCTATCTTTGACGCTGTGGTCATGGGATTGATGACTTTGGGTTTTATGGTCAGCTATGATCTTAAATTCACCTTAATAGCAATCTCCCCTTTGACATTGCTGACCTTTATCGTCCTTTTTTTCGAAAAAAGGATTCACAGGTTATCTGTCCTTGTCCAAAACCGTTTTTCCCGACTTTCGACTTTTGTTCAGGAAGATTTTTCCGGGAATTTTGTTTTGAAATCATTAAACAGGGAAGAAGAAGAGAAGAAACGCTTTGCTTCTGTGAACCGGGATTATCTGGAAAAAAATGTTCAACTGGGACGTATTCAGGCCCTTTTGCATGCTTCGATTACGTTTATTATTGCTATCAGTAATGTGATTGTGATATATGTGGGGGGAAAAAATGTTATCCGGGGAGTGACGACGACAGGGGATTTGATCGCTTTTCTTTCCTATCTCAATATGATGGTGTGGCCGATGATCGCAATCGGGTTTGCCATCAATATACATCAGCGGGGAAGAGCTTCTTTAGAACGCGTTGAAGAGCTTACAGGCTATCAGCCTATTATCACCGATCCCCCGATTCCTTTTATATCTGAAAAAAAGGAAGAGACCCTCTCTCTTCAAGTAAAAGGATTGACCTTTGCCTTTGGCAGCGGAACGCCGGTTTTGAAGGATATGTCTTTCTCAATTGCCCCGGGAGAGACAGTGGGAATTATCGGGCGTATCGGTTCGGGTAAATCGACTTTGGTCAAGCTGATATCTCGCCTTTTGAAAACAGGGGATGACACAATCCTTTTTAACGGGGTAGATATTAACCGCTACCGTCTGAACGATTTGAGAGCCTTGATTTCTTATGTTCCCCAGGAGCCCTTTCTCTTTTCCACCACTATTCGTGAGAATATCGCTTATTATGACAATTCCCTTGATGATGACGCGGTCTTTGACGCCCTCCGAAAAGCGGACCTTTTGGAAACCATTAAGGAGATGCCTGCGGGACTGGACACCTCTCTCGGGGAGCGTGGGGTCAATCTCTCAGGAGGCCAGAAACAGCGCATGACGATTGCCCGGGCTATTTTGAAAGATGCGCCGTTTTTTATCTTTGACGACTCATTCTCCAGCATCGACACTGATACAGAGGAGCGTATACTGACTGCCCTGGCTCCGATTTTCCGAAAAAAAAGCGTCATGATCATCGCTCACCGGATTTCCACCCTCCGTTATGCCGACAGAATTCTGGTATTGGACGAAGGCACGATCGTCGAAGAGGGGACCCATCAAGCCTTGCTGGAAGCCCGGGGAGCCTATTATGATATCTTTAACCGTCAGAAATTAGAAGAAAAATTAGGCAGGGAGTAATTGTGAGGCAATTTGCAGGAGCTTTTGACGAAAAGAAACGTAAATTTGATATTAAATTAGTTTTCTGGCTTTTAAGCTATGTGAAAGAATTGAAATTGATCATCGGAGTGGCTGTTTTATTTCTTTTGCTGGGTGCTATGCTTCCCATGGCTTTACCAGAGGTCATTCAGAGAGCCTTTGATGTCTACATTCCTCAGGGTGATATCCGAGGGCTTTTTGTCATTGCCGCTATTCTTCTGGGTATCAACACAGTCCTTTTCTTTGTTCAGTTCTTACAGGTCTATATTATGACCTTTTTAGGACAGAGAGTCATGTACAATCTTCGCCTGGATATTTTTTCCCATATCATGCGTCTCCCTAAGCGTTTTTTTGACAAGAACCCCATCGGCCGTATTATGACACGGGTCACATCTGATGTTGAAGCTTTGGCGGAGCTTCTTCAATCAGGCCTGGTTTTGATCATATCGGAATCGATCATGCTGCTGGGTATTGTCCTCTTCCTTCTTTTCAAAAACTGGGTTTTGACAGTGGTCACTCTTTTGGGGACGATCCCCCTCCTTTTATTGGGCATGACGATCTTTCGTAAAAAAATAACAGTCATCTACCGTGAAATGCGTAATCTGGTGGCCAGGATCAATGCTTTTCTTCAGGAAAGCATTGTGGGGATGGATGTGATCCAGCTTTTTAACAGACAAAAGAAAGACTTGAAACGTTTTCAGGAT
>DSCS01000008.1 GCA_011048995.1 Bacillota bacterium | reverse complement strand
GGCGGGCTTTGGGCATCACCCCATGACAAAGATCAATCTTATTTTTTAGCCCGGCTGCCCCATACGCTTCTGTCCCGGATGATACTCCCTTTGGGAGAGATGACGAAAGAAGAGGTGCGGGTTTTTGCAGCAAAGATGAAGCTTTCAGTGGCGGGAAAAAATGACAGTCAGGATATTTGTTTTGTTCCGGAAGGTGACTACCGTGCATTTCTTCAAAACGAGGGACTTGAAGGGGTTTGCGGAGATGCCGTTGATGAAGCGGGACATTTTTTATGTCGCCATGACGGGTATTTCCACTATACACGGGGGCAGCGTTTTCGCTTGGGAGGTACGGCAGAGCGCTTGTATGTTCTGGAAAGTGTCCCTTCCCGGAACAGGCTTGTCATCGGCCCTGATGAGCGTCTATATACAGATCGCTTGGAGGGAGACGGATTTTTGCCTCTGACATCCGAAGAAGACCTGAAAGGCCCTCTTCTGGCCAAGGTACGCTCCCGGGACTCCTTTCACCTTTGCCGGGCTTTAATCAGCGGAGATTCCTTTGTCCTGGAGTTTGAAAATAAAATCCGGGCAGCTACTCCGGGGCAGCTGGCTGTTCTCTATAAGAAAAGAGATGAGGGGCTTGAAGTCGTCGGAAGCGGGTGGATTTTGTGAGTCCCTTGAAAGCTGTGATTTTTGATTGGGGAAATACGCTGATGACCGATTTTGGGCTTGAGGGCCCTATGTGTGACTGGCCCCGTGTCGAGGCTGTTTCAGGCGCTTGTGAGACCCTCAAAGCCCTTTTCGGGCACTTTTCACTCATTGTAGCGACAAACGGAGAAAGTTCCGGGGCCTCTGAAGTGCGTCGGGCCCTGGAAAGAGTGGGGATGAACCGTTTTTTTCAAGCTGTTTTTGCCCAAAAAGACCTGGGAGTCGGAAAGCCTGACAAAGCCTTTTTTGCAGCTATATGCGAGGCGAAAGGGTTACGTCCCGATGAATGCCTGATGGTGGGGGACCATGCCGAGAAAGATGTTAAAGGAGCATCTGATTTCGGGATGCGGGCGCTGCTCTATGACCCTGAAGACAGCTATCCCGATTTCAGAGGAGAAAAGATCAGGGATTTGAGGGAGCTTTTAAAGCTGATTTGACCCGGGATTTTCATAACTTCTTTGTATTATGAAACTTCTTGACAGTGAAGGGTTTCCTCTCTATATTCGTAGGTGAAATTTATCAAGGAGGCCATGACCCATGGAAGATATGAATATTTTAATGGAGCAGCGTTTTCAAAAGGCAGAACAGATGAAGGAAGAAGGGTTGGAACTCTTCCAATACAAATATGATAAAGAATTTTCCATCGGTCAGATCCTGAAAGATTACGAATCGGCCGGAGAAGAAGAGTCCGGAGACCTCAGGACCGCAGGGCGTTTAATGATCAAGCGTGTTCACGGGAAGACAGGTTTTGCTGACCTGAAAGATGATACGGGCCATATTCAGCTTTATTTTCGCCGGGATGTCGTGGGTGAAGATCCGTACAAGCTTTTTAAAAAATTGGATATTGGTGATATTATCGGAGTTCACGGCACGGTGTTTCGCACGCATAGCGGAGAGCTGACTCTTTTTGTGAAAGATTTTACCCTTTTAACAAAGTCCTTCCGGCCGTTACCGGAAAAATTTCATGGGCTTCAGGATAAAGAGCTGCGTTACCGCCAGCGTTATGTGGATATGATCGTTCATGACGATGTGCGGGCGCGATTTCGTAAAAGAAGCCGGATCATTTCTCTAATCCGCCGGACAATGGAAGAGGCAGGGTATATTGAAGTGGAGACTCCGGTCTTGGTGCAGATGTACGGCGGAGCGGATGCCCGCCCCTTCACGACGCATCATAATGCTCTGAACCGGGACCTTTATTTGCGTATTTCTCTGGAGACCTATTTAAAACGCCTTGTGGTCGGCGGGCTGGAGAAGGTCTTTGAAATCGGGCGTGTTTTCCGAAACGAAGGAATATCCAAAAGGCATAATCCGGAGTTTACTCTCATGGAATATTATGCCGCCTATCAGGATCTCTACGACCAGATGGAGTTTACCCGGGAACTGATTCTGGCTTGTGTGGACGGCATGGGATATGAGGACCGTAAAGTCGCTTATGGAGATAAGACGATTGATTTTAACCTCCCCTGGAAAACCATGAGCATGACAGATGCCATCAAAGAATATACGGGGACGGATGTCCTTTCTTTAAGTGTCGACGAGTTGCGCCGGTATCTCAAAAAGTGCAACCCCGAATTGGATGCCGGAAAGATGGCCCGGGGGAAACTTATTCAGGAAATCTTTGAAGCCACGGTGGAGGAGCATTTGATCGACCCCACGTTTATAACGGATCATCCGCTGGAGATATCCCCTTTAGCAAAAAAGAAGCGCGGGGATGACACCGGCCTTTTTGTCGAACGCTTTGAGCTTTTTATCAATGGATGGGAAATGGCCAACGCCTTCTCAGAGTTGAATGACCCTCAAGATCAGGAAGAGCGTTTCAAAAGCCAGGAAGAGAATTTTCGTGCCGGGGACGAAGAAGCCCAGCGGTTGGATGAAGACTTTATCCGAGCCCTTCAATACGGCTTACCTCCTTCCGGAGGCGTGGGGATCGGGATTGACCGGTTGGTCATGCTGCTGACCGATGCTGAAACGATTAAAGATGTTATCCCGTTTCCTCTGTTGAAAGATGAGGGGAAATAATGTCGCTTTCTTTTTGGATTGCCAAAAAATATCTTAAAGGACGCAAGACAAATAAACTTCTTTCCGGCATTACGTTGATCTCCATGGCCGGAATCGCCGTAGGTGTAATGACACTGACAACCGTATTGGCCGTTATGCAGGGTTTTGAGAATGACCTTAAAGAAAAAATACTGGGGGTCAATGCTCACATCCTGATTCAGAACCGTTTTGGATATGATATTAAAGATCCGGCCCCTTTTGAGGAAAAAGCATTGAGCGTCAAAGGGGTAGAGGCTGCAGCGCCGTTTATCCATGGGGAGGGTCTTGTCATGTACAGGGGGCGTAATTACAGTGCCGGCATACGGGGCATAGAGCCCGAAAGGGAAGCCCGTGTGACACGATACGCTGATTTTATTAAAGAGGGGACCCTGAAAAAGGGCGGAGTGGCTATGGGAATGGAAATGTCCCGCCTGCTGAATGCCGGAGTCGGGGACACCATTCGGATCCTCTCCCCTAACGGAAGAGTGACCCCCATGGGGATTTTTCCCAGAGTTCGGGATTATGAGGTGACGGCCATTTTTGAAAGCGGTATGTATGAATATGATACCTCCTTGGTCTATATGACCTTTGAGGATGCCAAAAATTTTCTTTCTAAAGAGGGGGCATCAGGCATCAGTCTCCGAATCGGCAGTATTGACAAAGCCTATCCCTTAGCGCAAAAGGTGGGAGAGCTTCTTCCCGATGAATATGCCGCCCGGGATTGGTTCCGGATGAACCGGAACCTTTACGCGGCCATGGAATTGGAAAAGAAGACGATGTTCATCATCCTGACACTGATCATTCTTGTGGCTTCGTTCAATATTGTTGCGACACTCATCACATTGGTCAGAGAAAAGACCAGGGAGATCGGTATTCTCAAGTCTTTGGGGTTTTCTTCCGGGGAAGTCAAAAAAATATTCCTCTATAACGGGTTGATCATCGGAGGCGTGGGGATTGCCATAGGGGAACTTTTGGGCCTTCTTCTCTGTTTCATCATCAGGATTTCTCATATTAACGCATTGCCTGCTGAGGTCTATTATTCCACGGAGCTTAAAGTGAGTTTTTCCTTCTGGAATTTCTTCATTGTCGGTGCCGTGGCTTTTTTAATCACTTATGTTGCGGCGGTTTTTCCGGCTCGACAGGCAGCGCGAATGGATGTCATAAGGGCGATTAAATATGAATAATGTGCATGTCGAAGTAAAACAGCTTTCCAAGATATACCGTTCACCCGGGGAGGATATTAAGGTCTTTTCGGGAGTCGACTGGACCGCTTCGGGTGAAAAGACTGTGGCGATCATAGGGGAATCAGGAGTCGGGAAATCGACCTTTCTCCATGTTCTGGGGCAATTGACCCCGCCTACGGAAGGGTCTGTCTGTCTCAACGGATCCGATTTGACTGTTTTGGACGACAATGAACGGGCGCAGGTCCTGAAAAATGATATTGCTTTCGTTTTTCAATTTTTTCAGCTCTTTAACGATCTGACGCTCCGGGAAAACATTTACATAGCTGCCCGCATGAACTATAGTGAAAAAGAAGCGATGGAGAGGACGGATTCCGTTATTGACGACTTAGGCCTGAGCCACAGAAAAGACCATATTGCCAGCCTTCTTTCCGGCGGCGAAAAACAGCGCACGGCTATTGGTCGGGCGCTAGTCAAAGATCCGGCTCTTCTTTTGGCTGACGAACCTACCGGGAATTTGGATGAAAGGCATTCTGAAGAGATTATGGACCTGTTGTTGACATTACAGAAAAAAAGAAACTGTGCTTTTGTCATGGTGACTCATAATAGGGCCATGGCGGAGTGTTGTGACGAGATATATCGGCTGGAGCATAGACGGCTTCACCCTTTAGAGGAGGCTTAAGCCATGTATGACCGGTTTAGTGAACGGGCCCGTAAAGTCGTTCTGTATGCCAGAGAAGAGGCAGCCCGTCTGAATTATGATTTTATCGGAACGGAACATCTTCTGTTGGGATTGCTCCGTGAAGGAGCCAGTATCGGGGTTATTGTCCTCCGCCGTTTAGAGGTGGACATCAACCTGCTCAGAGATGAAATCAAAAAATTTATTGTACAAGACGGGGATAAATCACGTATTGAGCATGATATCCAATTGACTCCCCGGGCCAAGCGGGTCCTGGAATTGGCCATGGACGAAGCGGGCCGTATGAGTCATAACTTTGTCGGGACAGAGCATGTTCTTTTGGGACTTCTTCGGGAAGGAGAGGGCATTGCTTCACGGGTTTTGAAGAATTTCGGAATCACTCCCGAGCGGGTCAGAAGTGAAGTGATACGCCTTCTCAGCGGAGATCTGGAAGGGGATGCTGTCATTTCCCGGAATAAACCGGGCCAGAAAAGTTCTCCTTTGGACGAGTTCAGCCGGGATTTAACCAGGCTGGCCATAGAAGACAAGCTGGATCCTGTGATCGGACGGGAGCATGAGATCGAACGTGTGATTCAGATACTGGCCCGTCGCAAAAAAAACAATCCTGTTCTTATCGGAGAAGCCGGCGTGGGAAAGACAGCCATCGTAGAAGGGTTGGCACAGCGCATTGTAACCAATGAAGTCCCGGATATCCTCCTGGGTACCCGACTTCTTTCATTGGATTTGGCCGCGATCATTGCCGGGACGAAATACCGCGGGCAATTTGAAGAACGCCTGAAGGCCTTGCTAAAAGAGATCGAACAATCGGAAAATATCATTGTCTTTATTGATGAGATCCATACTTTAGTCGGAGCCGGAGCGGCCGAAGGAGCCATTGACGCTTCGAATATTCTTAAGCCCTCCTTAGCCCGGGGCGAGATCCAGTGCATCGGAGCGACCACATTGGATGAATACCGTAAATACATTGAAAAAGATGCGGCTTTGGAGCGCCGATTCCAGAAGATCATCGTCGAGCCCCCGACTGTAGAGGAGACCATTGAGATTATCTCAGGGCTGCGCGACCGTTATGAAGCTCATCATGCCGTGAAGATAACAGACGAAGCGATTGTCGCCGCTTCGCGGTTGTCAGACCGGTATCTTTCGGACCGTTTTCTTCCGGACAAAGCCGTGGATATCATTGACGAAGCGGCCGCTATGGTCCGGTTGACTCTTTCTCAGATGCCCAAGGATATCGCCGATTTGGAGAAAAAGGTAGAACAGATCTCCGTGGATAAGAGGACGGCTATCATGATGCAGGAGTTTGAAAAGGCCGCCAGTTACAGAGACAAAGAGAGTAAGTTGAAGGATAAGATCCGTGAAATGAAAAAAGAATGGGCGGATTCTCAGGCCAATGATGTCAAAACTGTCCTTGCCGATGATATCAAACTGCTTATATCAAAATTAACGGGGATTCCTCTTTCAAAGATCGAAGAGAAGGAAAGTGAACGCCTTTTGAAGATAGAAGAGGAGTTGAAGCGTCATATTATAGGACAGGATCAAGCCATCACTGTGATTGCCAATGCTTTAAGACGGGCACGGGCCGGGTTGAAAGACCCCAACCGGCCTATCGGGACCTTCATGTTTTTAGGGCCTACGGGAGTGGGGAAAACAGAACTGGCCCGGGTTTTGGCCGGATTTATGTTTGATGACCCCGATGCGATGATCCGGGTGGACATGTCCGAATACATGGAGAAGTTTTCCGTGTCACGCCTGACCGGGGCCCCTCCGGGTTATGTGGGCTATGAAGAAGGCGGGCAGTTCACCGAAAAGGTTCGGCGGAAACCCTATTCTGTCATTCTCCTGGATGAGATCGAAAAGGCGCATCCCGATGTCTTCAATGTTCTTCTTCAGGTCTTTGAAGACGGGCGGCTGAGCGATAATGTCGGGCGGGTCGTTGATTTTAAGAATACGATCATTATTATGACATCCAATATCGGTGCAAAATTTATATGGCAGCAGAAGACATTAGGCTTCACCAAAACCGGTATGGAGATCGATTATGACAAGATGAAGAGCATGGTCATCGGAGAAGTGAAAAAACTTTTCAATCCTGAGTTTGTCAACCGGGTGGATGAGCTTGTGGTCTTCAATCCCCTGGGGCGTCCTGAGATCAGCCGGATCATCGATTTGATTCTGGCCGAAGTCCGGATCCGTCTTCAGGAGAGAAACGTGCAATTGTCTGTGACAGATGAAGTGAAAAATTTTCTTATTGAAGTCGGGTACAGCCCCGAGTTCGGGGCCAGGCCGTTAAAAAGGGCAATCCAGCGCCATATTGAGGATATGCTGGCATTGGAGATCTTATCCCGGAAATTTATTGAAGGGGATACTGTGAAAGTGGATTTAATCGATGGAAAGATCGTGACCGAGCGTACGGGCGATTCCATTCTCAGAGAGCTGGCATCGGAGGAGTCGAATGAAAAAATGGATTAGTAGTGTTATATTGTTGGCCGCAACAGCTTTATCACTATGGGCGGTCCCGATAGCTGACGTTCGTTTTGAAGGGCTGAACAAGATTGACAGGGGATTCGCTCTTTCTGTCTGTTCCGGAGTGGAAGGGGTAGAGTTTTCCGTGATCAAATTGCGTCAGGATGTGGAAAATCTTTATGACTTAGGCTATTTCGATCAGATCGAGGTTCAGGCCGAAAAACAGGACGAAGGAATCGTGATTACCTACATGGTCAAGGAGCGGATGTTCATCCGCAGTATCTCCTTTAAAGGGAATAAAAAATATGATGATTTAAAACTTCTTTATGAAGCGCCCTTTCTTGTGGAAGACATTCCTTTTGATCCGAAATTTTTGCATCAGGCTGAATATAATATTGAAAAAAAATATAAAGAAGCCGGTTATTTTCTTGTGGGTGTGACAGCCCAAGCCGAAGAAAGAGACGGCGAGATCGCTATTGTCATAGAAATCGATGAGGGAAAAAAGCTGAGCGTAGGGGAGATTCGTTTCAAGGGCTTAAACGAACTGCAGGCTAAAAAGCTGAAAAAGGCCATGGAATCCAAAGAATCTGCCTGGTGGAGGCGTCCGAAGCTGGATACTGAAAAGCTGGATAAGGATATGAAGCTCATCGAGAAGCGGATTTGGGCATTGGGATATTTTAATTCTTCCGTGGAAGGGTATGAGATCGTGCCGTCTGAAGAGCCCGGACGGAGAGATATTTTGATAACAGTCCGGGAAGGGCACCGTTACCGTGTCGGGGAGATCACTTTTGAAGGAAACCAGCTGATGTCCGATGAGGAACTGAGCGGAACATTGACTTTTCACCAGGGAGAATATTTCACCGGAGAAAATTGGGAAAAGTCAAAAATGAAGATCCTGGAGGCCTACGGTAACAGGTCGTATATTTTTGCGGATGTAACACCCCGTTATGATTTTTCCGAGGGACTGGTCAACGTCGAAATATTCATTAATGAAGGCGAGCCTATTACCGTGGGCACAATCGAGGTGCGCGGGAACACCAAAACCTATGACAAGATTATTTTGAGAAATATTTTGCTGCGGCCCGGGGATGAGTTTAAGAGGGATTTGATCGTCTTCTCTCAGGAGCAGATCTATAATCTGGGGTACTTTGAAGATGTCCGGGTGATCCCCGTCCCTGATGAAAGTGATCCCAATGTCCTGAATATCATTATAGAAGTCCAGGAAAAATTAACGGGATCCATTAATTTGGGCGGCAGCTATTCGGAATATGCGGGACTTTCGATGTTTTTAAAATATGAAGAACAGAACATTTTGGGCCGGGGGTACAAAGGCAGTGTTCAGTTCGAGATCGGGAAAAAGGTCGAGACCTATCAGTTGGGTTTTGCCAACCCGAATCTTTTTGATACCCCTACTTATGTCTCTATGAACCTCTATAAGAAGAACCTGGATTACAGTGATTACACGATTTTGCGAAATGGCGGTTCTTTAACTGTGGGACGCAAATTGGCCCTTTATACCACAGGATATCTCTCTTATTCGCTGGAAAGTGTCGAAGTCAGAGATGTCTCCGTTGCTGCGGGTAATGAGATCGAGGAAAAAAAGGAATTGAGGAGCAGCGCCAGTTTAAGTTTTGTGCGGGACTCCAGAGATAACCGTTTTGAGCCGACCCGGGGAACGAACAATTCGCTGACGGGAGAGCTCGGCGGGAAATTCCTGGGCGGCGATGTGAACTATTATAAAGTCGAGGGAACAAGTAATTGGTTTTTTAAATCCTTCTGGAAATTTGTTTTTTCAGTTTATCTAAAGACAGGATTTGTCGAAAAATTGGAGCCCAGCACAGAAGTGCCCATTTATGAGCGCTTTTTTGTAGGCGGCAATATTTACGGGGTGAGAGGTTATGAAGACAAGGCTCTTTCCCCCCTGGATGATGACGGATATTATCGGGGAGGGAATTTTTATTTTACGACATCATTTTCTTATAAATTCCCCATTGTCGAGAGAATGATAACAGGCTATCTTTTCTGGGATGTCGGCCGGGCCTGGGACGGTCTGGGCGACTTTAACTTCCGCGACCTGAGAGACGGCGCGGGACTTGGTGTAAAAATAACGACACCCATGGGCCCCCTGACCCTGGACTATGCCTACGGTTTTGACACTGAAGAGTGGAAATTCCATTTTGGCATTTCACAGGGGACTTTTTAAAAGGCTTGCGGGATAAAAAGGAGGATTCGTGATGAAAAAGATTATCGTAATGTGTGTTTTTTTAGCAATGACAGCCGGGCTTCTGTTTTCAGCGGAACTGAAATTTGCCCTCGTTGATACAGAGCGTGTCTATAATGCCTCTAAAGAGAAACAGACAGCTCAGAATGTTTTGGAGAAGGAAGCCAATGATTTAAACAAACAGCTGGAAAAGAAATACAATGAGGTCATGAGCTTCGAGCAGAGTTTCAGAGAACAAGCCGCTTTTTTAAGTCAGGAAGAGGGCAAAAAGAAGCAGCAGGAATTGATGGTGAAGCAGGAAGAGTTTAATAAGCTGCGCGGCGAATTAAATCAAAAATTAGCCCGCAGAGAAGCCGAGTTGATGAAACCCATTTTTGATAAGATCCGTTCCATTGTTACAAATCTGAGAAAAGAACGCGATTTGGACGTGATCTTTGATAAAAGTGTTACGCTCTCTGCGAACGATGATCTGGATATGACAGATATTGTCATTGAGAGGGTCAATAAATAATGATCATATCTCTTCCCTTCGAAGAGATCGATGTCACGGGATGCCGGGTCGTAAACCCGGCCCCGGGGCTTCTTCTCAAGCGCTTTTCATCGGATGCAGCTGCCGATGAGACCTCTCTTTGTTTTATTGAAAATGAGGAGGCCGCGTCTCGATTAGGGAAGAAAAGAGTCGGAGTTATTATCACTTTTCAGGAGCTCGACAATCCTTCCCCTCAGATTATTTGTGAGGCTCCCAGAGAGTTTTTCTTTCGTCTGGTGAGCCGGTTTGCTTTTATCCGCCCGCCTGAGGGACTTCACCCGGCGGCTGTCATCGGCGAAGGATGCCGGATCCATTCATCAGCGTCTGTCGGCCCCGGATGTCTTCTGGGAAACCGGGTTTCCATAGAAGAAAACGTTGTCCTGGAAGCCGGCGTGATCTTGGGGGATGATGTCCGGGTCGGGAAAGGGACAAGGATTTTTTCCGGTGTCGTGATTTACGAAGATTGTCAGGTCGGGGAAGATAGCATTCTTCACTCAGGAACGGTTATCGGGTCTGACGGGTTCGGATACATGGAAAAAAACGGGACTTTAGTGAAGATTCCCCAGGTGGGGCGTGTCCGTATCGGAAATCGTGTCGAGATCGGAGCCAACTGCACCATTGACAGAGCGACTTTAGACGAGACCGTCATTGAAGACGATGTGAAGATCGACAATCTTGTTCAAATCGCCCATAATGTGACCATCAAACGGCATTCCCGTATTGCAGCCCAAAGCGGCGTGGCCGGAAGCAGCTCGATCGGAGAGTGGGCTGTTCTTGCCGGACAGGCCGGCGTGGGGGATCATTGCAATATCGCCGATCGTGTGATCTTAACTGCCCAGGCAGGAATTGCGGGCTCTTTGGAAAAAAGCGGTATTTACAGCGGCTCTCCTGCCCGGCCCATGAATGAGCATTATCGGATTTTAGCCTATCAAAATCGGCTGGAAACCATGTGGAAAAGAATCAAAGAGCTTGAAAAGAAAATTGACGCCTATGAGAAAGACCATTAAGAACAGGATAGATTTCAAAGGAAACGGGATTCATTCGGGGGAGACAGCCCGTATTGCTCTTCATCCGGTTTCAGGAGAGGGGATTTTCTTTCAAAAGAATAAAGTTATGATCCCGGCCTCTGTGTCATATAAAACAGGAGACCGGCGGGGGACGACTTTGGCAAGAGACGGAGAAACTGTTCAAACGGTGGAACATTTGCTGTCCGCTCTTTATGGGATGGGGATTACCGATTGCCGGATTGAATTCATTCAGGGTAATGAGCTTCCCATCTTAGACGGAAGCGCATTAGAGTTTGCCGAAGCCTTGAGTCGGGAAAGCCGTGAATTGGATCTTCCCCTCCTGACGTATTCCCTTCCTGATTATCGCTATCATCAGGGAGAAGTGGTGATCACAAGCTCCCCGGCAGAAGAACTCACGCTTTCTTTTCTTTATGACGGATCCCGGTTCGGAATTGGATTTCAAGAATATACCCTGACAATAACTCCCGAATCATTTTTAAGAGAAATCGCTCCCGCCCGTACATTCGGGTTCTTCGAAGAGTTGCAGATGCTTAAAGAAGCCGGCTTAGCAAAAGGGGGAAACACGGACAATGCCCTTATCCTTAAGGAAGGGAAACCCGTGAATAATGCGTATCGGCTGGACCAGGAACTTGTCCGGCATAAGATCCTGGATTTTATGGGAGATCTCTCTCTCTGCGGATGGCAGGTCAAAGGGGAGTGCCGGGCTGAAAGAAGCGGTCATTTTCACAACACGGAATTTGTCAAAAAAATTATGGAGGTTGCACAATGGCAGTAATGGACACAAAACAGATTATGGAGATTTTGCCTCATCGTTATCCCTTTCTTCTTTTGGATACCATAGAAGAGCTTGATGATGACCATTGTCTTGCAAAAAAGAATGTCACCGTCAATGAGCCGATGTTTACCGGACATTTTCCGGATAATCCTATTTTTCCCGGAGTATTGATCATCGAAGCCATGGCTCAGGCCGGGGGAGTTCTCCTGGCGGAGAAGACCGGATTTGATAAAAAGAAACAAAATACGCTTTTTATGGGAATGGATTCGGTCAAATTCAGAAAACCCGTTTTCCCCGGGGACACGATGTTGATCAAAGTCCGTGTCGAACAGAGCAAGAAACTGAAAAAGGGATACTTTGTCAAGTTAAAAGGAGAAGCCCTTGTTGAGGGAGAGTTAAGGGCTTCAGGTATCGTCACAGCGGGAATCTTTGATAAAGAGGAGTCCTGAATGGCAGCCATTCATCCCACGGCTCTTATCGGAAATGATGTCGATCTGGCTCCGGATGTGATTGTCGGGCCTTATGCGATCATTGAAGACCATGTGAAGATCGGCGCCGGAAGCTCAGTAGGAGCCCACGCGGTCATACACAGTTATGTCTCCATGGGCGAGGGGAACAGAATCTACCCGTTCACTGATATCGGCGGAGAGCCGCAGGACATCAAATTTGAAAAAAAAGAATCCTGGGTTCAAATGGGAGACAGAAACATTATCCGGGAGTATGCGACCATACACCGCTCTTCGAATGCCGGCGGCAAGACGGTTCTGGGAGATGATAATTTTCTTATGGGACATGCCCATATCGGCCATGATTGCCGGGTGGGCAATCAAGTCGTCCTTGTGAATTTTGCAGCACTCGGCGGGTATGTGACGATAGAAGACAGGGCCTTTATCTCGGCTTCCTGCCTTCTTCATCAATTTGTCAAAATAGGACGCCTGGCTATGCTGGGGGGCGGGTGCCGCGTCAGGCAGGATGTTCTTCCCTTTACTCTTATCAGTGACGGAGATGCCAGGCTTTACGGATTAAATATCGTGGGGCTTCGACGAGCCGGTTTTGACAAAGAGACAAGAAGTCTTTTAAAAGAAGCCCTTTCAGTGATCCGTAAAAGCGGCAGCCGTGAAGAGATGCTGGCCGGACTGGGAGCCCTGGGGCCGGATAAGTCCCCGGAGCTGGCTCATATGGTCGACTTTATAAAAAAATCAGAAAGGGGCTTGCTGCTGAAAGCCAATGACTAAGATCTTTCTCTCTGCAGGTGAAATATCCGGAGACCTTCATGGGGCGTTTCTGGCTCGGGAGCTCAAAGCTGTGATGCCCGGTGCTGAGATTTGCGGTATCGGCGGAGAGCGGATGCGAGAAGCCGGAGTCACTCTTATCGATGATCTTACAGAAAAAAGCAGTGTGGGACTCCTGGAGGGGTTGCCTCATCTGAGAGGGAATCTTTCTGCCCTGAAACGGGCTCGTCTTTTTATGACATCGTGGTCCCCCTGCTGCGTCATCTTTATTGACAATCAGGGTTTTAATTTGAGTTTGGCAAAAACCGTTAAAAAAAAAGGCATCTACTCATTCTACTATTTTGCTCCTCAATATTGGCTTTGGGGGTTCAAAAAAGCCTCTTCCCTGGAAAAAAGGCTGGATCATATTCTTGCGGTTTTCCGGGGGGAGCGTGACTTTTACCGGGGAACACAGTTAAATGTCGACTATATCGGGCATCCTATTTTGGACGAGTTTCCGGCTGTAAAACAGGAAGACGCCCGGCGCAGATTAGGGATAGAACCTTCCAAGAAGCCTCTGATAGGCCTTTTCCCAGGATCCCGCAGCCAGGAGTTCAAGACATTGTTTCCTCTTTTTCTCCGGGCTTCCGAAGAATTGAAAGAGTCCTATGACCTCATTCTACCGTTTGCGTCAAACCGCTATTTTGAGAAATATGCCGGCCAGGTTCCGGATCATATTAAAACCGTCAACAGGCAAAGCCATGATGTTATGCAGGCGGCAGACCTTTTGATCCTTTCATCCGGAACGGCGACTCTGGAAGCAGCTGTTGCTGAGACTCCCATGATTATCACTTATAAAGTCTCCCTTCTGACAGAAATCATAGCTCGCCTTTTGGTTAAAGTCTCCTTTGTCGGCATGCCCAATATTATTGCCGGGCAACGAATCGTCCCTGAACTGCTTCAAAGAGATTTGACATGCCGCCGACTCTGCCTTACAGTGAAAGATATTATGGATGACCCGGCACACTTAGAAGCAATAAAGAAGGATTTACAGGCGGTCAAGAAGACATTGAAACCTGAAGGAGCTGTGAGAAAAGCTGCTTTGCTGATAAAAGAAAGGTGTTCTCATGGATAAGCTGCGCGTAGGAGTCATCGGCGTCGGGCATATGGGGAATTATCATGCCCGCATTTATCATCAACTCCAAAAATATGTTGATTTTGTCGGGGTCTGTGATATCCGAAAAAGCAGAGCTAATGAGATCGCCGCCCTTTACGGCACGAAACCTTTTTATCACTTCCGGGATTTGCTGCCCCATGTGGATGCGGTCAATATTGCCGTTCCTACTTCCGAACACTATAAAGTCGCCAAGGGCTGTCTGGAGGCGGGGGTTCACATTCTTTTGGAAAAACCTATGACACGGATCTATGAAGACGCCGTGGAATTGATCGATATTGCAGAAAAACAAAATCTCTCCTTTCACGTGGGTCATGTCGAGCGCTTTAATGCGGCAGTCCTTGAACTGACAGATGTGATCAAGGGACAGACCCCGGTTTTCCTGGAAGCCAAACGCCAGGGCCCTCCCGGAGAGAGGGAACGGACTTCCGGAGTCATTTTAGATCTGATGATTCATGATATCGACATTATTTTAGGGCTTGTTAAAAGCGGGGTCGCCGGCATTGCTGCTGTGGGAAAGAAAGTCTACAGTAAATTTGAAGATATTGCTAATGTGCAGATTTATTTTGAGAACGGCAGTTTTGCCACTATTTCAGCCAGCCGTGTAAGCCAGACCAAAATAAGGACATTGTCCATTACCATGCCGGACTATGATATTTTTCTGGATTACGCTTCTGAAGATATTTCGATTCATCGAAAAGCCACCACCAGCGATAATGTGGTCGACGGAAAAATGAAGCAGGTCCAGGATTCTTATGTGGAACGGCTCACTGTGAACCGGGATAATCCCTTGCGCCTTGAAGTCGAACATTTTTTAAATTGCATACAGGACCATGAAAAACCCATTTACAGCGCCATGGACAATCTCCGCTCTCTTAAAATTGCTTTGAAGGCATTGGAGATCACTGAAAGAAATCTCCGGGGGTAGGCATGGCCGTTCTTTTTGTCCTTTATAATATCCTTTTTATTCCTGTGCTCCTTGTTCTTTTTCCCTATTATTTCTTGCGGGCATTGTTAACAGGCAAAGACCGTCATGGACTCTTCCAGCGAATTGGTTTGATTCCGCGAAAAGTCTTCCGTCATCAACAGCCTGTTTGGTTTCATACGGTATCAGCCGGAGAGGTCAAGGCCTCTGTTCCGGTCATTGAAGAATTTATAAAGGAATATCCCGTAACCGTTTCTGTGGGCACATATACCGGATATAAGATGGTGAGAGAACATTTCGGCCAGGCCGTGGATCTTTTTTATCTGCCGGTCGATTTTTTCCCGTTTGTCGCCGGCCTGTTCAAAAAAATGGCTCCCCGGATTCTTGTTATTGTGGAAACAGAGATCTGGCCGCAGCTTATTCGCTGGGCGTCGTTCAAAAAAGTGCCGGTAATGCTTATTAACGGACGTATTCCCCCCAAGGATTATAACAGTTACCGTCTTTTCAGAGGATTATGGAAAAAGGTCTTTGCCCTTTATGAAGCCCTTTTGGTCCAGTCAGAAACGGAAAAACAGCGTTTTATTCGTTGTGGTGCTCCCGAAGAACTGATTCAGGTCTTTGGAAACACAAAGTATGATGTCTATCTGAACAAAAAGGATGATGAGCGCAGCCGGAGATTGGAAGCCCTTTTTCAAAAGCGCCCGGCAAAGCCCGTAACTGTCATCGGATCAACGCACAGAGGGGAGGAAGAGATCCTTTTTTCCCGTTTTCATCAGTTGACAGAGAAAACGCTTTTTGTCTTGGCTCCCCGGCATTTGGATCGGCTGAATGAAGTGGAAGAACTTCTCAAAAATATGGGGTACAGCGTGGAACGGCGCAGTGGTTCTCTTTCCTGGGACAAAGATGTGATTCTTTGGGACACCATGGGAGAATTGGACATGGTTTATCGGTATGCCGATCTTGTTCTGGTCGGCGGCAGCTGGATTCCACAGGGCGGGCATAATTTTATTGAGCCGGCTCTCTGGGAGAAGCCGATTCTTGTAGGACCGCATATGCATAACTTTCAGGAGATCTTTGACTATTTTATGTCGGAACAGGCCTTGCTCACTGTCGGAAAAACAGAGATTGCCGAAGTTCTTGTCCGTCTTATCTCTCATCCTGATGAAGCTCGTCAGCTGGCTGAGCGGGCGGGGCGATGTGTACGGGCGAACAGCGGAGCCGCTCTGCGGTATGCCGAAGTCATAAAAAAGGCTTTAGATTCATGACTGTTTTTCGCGTACTTCAGTATGGAATCGAATATTTTTTTGTCAAAGGCGTTGTTTTTATTATTTCTCATCTGCCTTGGCGGTGGAACAGAAAAACGGCCGGTTTTTTCCTTCCGCTTATGTCTCTTCTGGGGTACAAAAAACTTGCCGTGCGGAATATCCGGCTTGCAGAGATCGATGTTCCCAAAGAAGGCGCTGCTCTTAAAGCCTTTGTCCGGGAAGTTCTTATCCAAAATATTTTGACTTACATTGAAATGATCCATCTTTTCCGCATGAAAAGAGAAGATGTGGAGAAAGTCATCTCCATCGAGAATGAAGATGTCCTGCAGAAGCTGTATGCTCAGTATCCCGGGGTGATCTTTGTTCTGGGACATTTGGGGAACTGGGAGCTTATGGGGCAGATCGTGGCGTATAAGGGTTACCCTTTGTCTGTTATTGCAAGAAAACAGAACAATCCGTATACGGACCGGCTTATCAACCGGATGCGGGAAAAAAGCGGAATAAAGCTCATATTCCGTGACAGGCAAGCTGTCCCAAAAGTCATGCGGCTTCTCAGAGAGGGTCATGGTGTAGCGATTCTCAATGACCAGGACGGCGGGATCGCCGGCGTGACAACGACTTTTTTGGGCCGGCGCTGCTCAACGCCTCATGGCCCTGTTGTTTTTGCATTAAAAACAGGGTGCCCGGTGAGTTTCGTGACAATCAGGCGTCTGAAAGACGGGACTTCGGTGGGTCATTTTGGAGAGCCTATTTTTCTGAAACGCCATAGTGAAGACCTTGATGAAGATATACGGGTCAGTTTACAATTTTTAATCGACAAGCTGGAAGCTGCCGTTAAGGAGAACCCGGCTCAATGGAATTGGCTGGCAAATCGCTGGCGGACGCAAAGATAAAAGGAGGAGCTTTTGAAAAAGATCCCGGTAAAGACTCATGTTATCACAGAGAGTGATGATATCGTTCAGTTAGCAGTCGAATCCTTAAAAGAACAGGCATTGGACGGTGATATTATTGTCATCTCTTCTAAGGTCGTTTCTATCTCTCAGGGCCTGGTCAAACCCTTCGATGAATTAAAAATTACCGGGCTGGCGCGTTTTCTTTCGAAATTTGTGACCAAGCCCCTTTCAGGTGAAGGCTTGGGACGTGTGGAAAAGATGCAAGGAGCCATTGATGAGGCCGGAGCTTTGCGGATATTGTTTGCTGCTATTATCGGCGGAATCGGGAAGATGATGGGAATTCACGGTTGGTTTTACAGAGTAGCAGGCCGCCGGGCAGGCGCGATAGACGGGGCAGACGGTGTTCGGGCTAAGACAGTGGGGCCTTATAACCGCGTTTTGATCTTTGCTCCCGTCAAAGGGGACGAAGTCTGTGAGAAAGTGAAAGCCGGCCTTGGGAAAAAGGTTGAAATAGCCATCATTGATGCTAATGATTACGGGGACGTGGATGTCTGGGGTCAAACAGACGGCCTTGATGCGGAATTTGTGGAAAATGCTTGTGCAGACAATTTTTTGGGACAGCGTCTTGAACAGACACCCTTGGGGATCATCAGGCCTTAAATAAATATATGTTTATTGTTCAAATTATCATTTGACATTCTTCTCTTTTTTGTTAATCTCGATTATGACAATAATAAAGTGTAGCATACGAAGGGGGATTATGAAAAAGATCTGCGCTGTGTTGATTTTAGTGATGATGATCGTCGGGACGATTCTGATGCTGTCTCAAAAGGCAGAGGCCGCTCCCCTTCCGCTCAGAAAAGGGACGAAATCGACTGCTAACGGTCAAGTCAACTGTTTTCCAGGTGGCTCCAGTTGTATTGTTTCCGGAGGCACGAGCACCAGTTCGCCTACACGCTCGTAATGAATCCGGGATACGATCGTTGAGTCAATAACACAAAGAATTATTTAAAGATTTCTGAAGACGGGTAAGCTCAGACGCATTGCCTGTTTTTCTGTTGAGGGAGTTCATGGGAAAGATGAATTTATTTCTGGCAGCAGCGATTACCTTCCTGCTTTTCTCCTGTAAAGCTTCTGTTTCCCCTGAACTTTTCACAGAAAAAGAGAAAGCCTTAATACAGGGAGTAGAATCTCTGGAGGACATCTATATTCAAAAAGAAGTCATCCCCTTGCAGCAGGTCCGTGACCGGGGGTATTTTACTGATTTTAAAATAAACGAACACTTGATTTTAGGACTCAGGTATGACCGAGGTGAACACCAAGTCTTCGTCTGGAACAAAGATGGGGTTTTTCTCGGCCGGGCCGGCGGGCCCGGAAAAGCTCCGGGTGAGTATGTCTCGGTGGGTGGTTTTGATTTTACCGGAGATCACTCCTTTCTCATCTTTGACCGCGTCCGGGCTGTAATCAATTTTTACGAAACGGATAATGATTCCGTTTGCTTTATTGAGCAGAAGGATGCAGATCTGAATGAGCAGACCTATATGGATACGCTTTTTTTTGCAAAAGATTCATTTTATCTGCTTTCCTGTTCGGGGCCGGCCGGGGTCTTTACTCTTTTTAAGCTGGATGACCATTTTAAAATAACCCAACGTTTTCATAAAAGAAAAAAGGTGTCTCCTATCGCTAATCCGACTTATGCAATTTCGGAAGATTTGATTTATGTGTTAGGGCCCTTCGATAGGGATTTTAAAATGCTCGAACCCTTTATTTATGTCTACAGCATGGATGGAAAACTTTTTCGAAAGATCCGGACAAAGTATAGGGATATCTTTGATATCAATTTTGACCGCAGCGGGAAGTTGATTTTTATCACAAGCATGAAAAATATTTTTGACCTGAGAAAAGCCGATGAGTACCGGATTCTGGATCTTCAGGGGAATGTTATTCATACCTTTTCCAGCCTTCCCCCGTTAGCTCCGGAGTCCATTATGGGGATATCCCGGACTTGCCGGTCGCATGAAAATGCGGCCTATTTGACGCGGCCTGACAAAAACAGGACGGCCCGGCTGTATCTTTATGATATTGATTTAGGGCTGGCTGCTGAAGGAGGAAAAAGTGGAAAATAAAAAAAAGAATATTTTGTTCTGGTGTATTTTATGCGTGTTGTTCTTGGCTACAGCCTTTAACTTCATCCGGTCGCAAAAGGTCATCAAGGGAATACAAAACGAGTATATGACGTTTCGCCAGGCACAACTGATCGAGTGGGCCTTGGCGGGGAAATTCATGGATTATTCGTCGTTTAAGAAATTAGAGAACGAGAAAGAAGTGTTCACATCCCAGGGGAAGGAACGCTACACGCTTCTTTTTCTTTTTCCTCAGCTCATCTGCGAGCAATGTGTTTATGCCTATGACAATATCCTGCGCACGATGGAAGGAAAGCATGTCCGGATCGCTGTCCTTGGCTTGGATCGGGATGTGATGAAAAGATTTCAGAAAAAATATGAACTGGCCTATCCTGTCTATTATACGGAATCTGTTGAGTGGTTTGAGTCTAAAAAGATGATCGAAGGCCCTCTTCTTATCCTGTTGGATGGCCGGACCGGAGCTGTTCTCCGCGTCTCTCCTGCGTACAGTGTCGTCGAAGAGCCGGAAAAAGAATTTGCTGAATTTGTCAGGATGTTGGATGAGTAGGGAAAATTATTCCCAGTGGTTTCTGAAAACGAGGATATCAAACATGAAATTGAGAATCTGTCTCTGTGTTCTTATTATCGAACTTGTTTCTTCCTGCAAAGGAAACCATTCGGATGAATGGCTTAAGAAACAAGTCGAGTCTGTCTTGTCTCAGAGAATGTCCTTTTTAAAAATTGAAGAAATATATTTAGAGAAGACACCGAAGTGGGATACCTCCTTTCTTTACGACATTACGTTATCTGACGATCATATTTTCGCCCGGGCTCACAACGGCCTTCTTCATATTTGGAAACGGGACGGTTCCTATGTCGACCAGGTTGGGAGTTGGGGAAAGGGCCCCGGCGAGTATAGAAGTGCTTACTTGCTCTTTTTTCTGTCTGATTCATTGATCGGGTGTGTAGATGATGTCCGAAGGGTTATCAATGTGTATGAGATTAATCATGATAAGGTTCAATTTGTCGATCAATACGATATAAGTCAATTAAGCAAATATGGACCTAAAAGTATCAAAGCAAATAAAGAGCATCTATTTTTTAATACCTGCAATGGGGGTTTTGATAACGATCCACGGGTTATTAAAGTCGATAAGAAGGTCTTTACTGAAGGTAAGCCCTTGGAATTAGGGAAGACATATTTTTATTTTTATCCGGCTAAACAAGCTATCAAATATACTGTTCTTGTTAACAATTTTTCTGTCTTTGGGGAATCTATTTTTTTTAGAGATGTTGCAGTGTTTGATAATTCAAATAGACTTTCAGTATTTACATCTCCCTATATTTATGTTGGAAATACAAAGGGAGATAAACCGGAAAAAATTGATGTGGGAACAGGTCCTGCCTCCTTTTGTGTGGATAACACCAAGCAAGTCTTATTAGTTCAGACACTCAATAAAACCGGGCTGATTGAAATAGCTTATTCTTTAAAATCAGGCGAAAAACTTTACGAAATGAAAAATAGTTTGGATAATGAATTTAGGGATTCGATATTGAAAAGAAAAATGAGAGACCTTCCTATAATTGAATCTTTCGATGGTCCCGGAAATTCGATCTATATTGCTGATGAGCCCGTCCTTAACGACAAAAAGACCTGTGCCATCCTCCACATCTGCCAAGTGGATCTGGGGCTGGGAGAAGAGAATGAAGAAGGGTGATTTGGAATGATTCCATTAGTTAACTATTTTCAATTACAGCTTTTTAAATTATTACTTGACATTCGTTTTTTTTTTTTATTATCATAAGGACTACAGTCAAAAAAAAGGAAAAGAACGAAAGGAGTTCTTATGAAAAAAGCGTTTGTAATCGGATGTTTGTTGTTGGTTCTGTTAGCCTTTGCTGTGCCGGTTGTCTCAGGAGGGACCTGGAATGCAGGGCAGGATTACATTGATGGGCCCGGAGAAGACGATTATGAGGTTCCGGATCCTAACGGGGCGGAGTATACGCCTAGAAATGCTCATGCTGAATGTGAAATGATAGTATATCCAGATGGGACTAGTAAAATCATATGGGGATGGGTGCAATATTGCGAATCTGGGGGTAATCTGCAGTGTGAAGTTATCCCTTGTTAGTCGTCATGCAACGTGTGTGGGGAGGAATTCTCCCCACACATATAATCGATGGAGGTCATACGTGAGATTTGTTCATAAATATTTGCATATCCTTCTTTTTATTATCACCCTGAGTTCCTGCTCTCTTTCGAAAGAGGACGCCGCTTTAAAAAGGAAAATTGAAGAGAAGTCCCCACAAGGGCCGGTCTGGGTGAAGACAGAAGAGATCAAGCTGGAACAGCCCCGGGGGAAAGATACGGCGTTTCTCATTCATGTCGAAGTTTCACATGACTACTTTTTTGTAAAGGCGCATAACAACCTTTTACATGTCTGGACAAGAGAGGGCCGATATGTAGGACAAGCCGGGACCTGGGGAAAGGGCCCCGGGGAATACATCGAGCCGTCTCGCCTGTTTTTCATTGATTCATCGACAGTCGGGGTTTTTGATACGGCCCGGAGTGTTATGAATGTCTACAGGATCGAAAAGGATAAAGTCGTCTTTATTGATCAATACTCCTTGGATGCTTTAAAAAGAATGAATCCAAATGAAATCAAATGTGATGAGGACAATATTTACTTAGATTACATCTATGGGACATTTGATAACAATGCCCGGGTGGTGAAGGTCGACAAAAAGGCCCTGTTTGAAAACAAGCCTCTCAAAGAAGGACAGACTTATTTTAATCTTTTCCCGTTGAAGAAGGATAAAGGGTTTATGGGTATTGAAAACATCTTCTGTATTGGGAGGGATTATTTATATTTCCGGGATACCATGAAACCTTTTACTGGAAAAAGTGGAGACGGGTTCAATACTCCCTTTATTTATCAAGGAACAAAAGATGGAAAAATTCGTAAACGATTTAACGTAGGAAATGGGTTAGGATGGTTTTTCCTGGATAAAATAAATAAAGTCTTATGTGTACACACATCAATAGAAAAAGGGGAATTTGAAGAAAATATTTTCTCTCTGAAATCGGGGAAACTGTTAATGTCGCGGGTATATTCTTTTGGGGAGTTTATTGTATTGACAGTTGGCAAAGACAGATCTGGTTTGAGTCATACAATTACGGGTGAAGGAAATTCGATGGTTATTATAGCTGAACCCGTCGAAGACGGCAAGACGTCCACCATCCTCCACATCTGCGAAGTGGATTTGGGGCTGGGAGAAGAGAATGAAGAAGAGTGATTGGCTCATCGCCGTTCTTAGCCTTGCGATTCTCATTGGGGCTGTGACAATGGCCAGGGCAAACATTCGGTTGAAGGGACAATGTGACTCTCTTAAAAAGGATCTGAAAGGGTTAGTCCGTTATACGGCAAAAGTGAACAGTTGGAACGGGAGTCTCTTCATTCCCCCTGAAAACAATATCGGCTCTGTTAACGGGAAACCCTTTGACTTAAAAGAGATCAAAAGCGATTTAGGAGTCATTATTATTATCGGCAAAATGAATTGCAATGCCTGTGTTCAGACCTTTCTCGGAGCTCTTACCCGGGCCGGGAGAAAAGAAGAGATCTTTCGGGTTTTTTATCCGGTATCCAACCGTCAGGATGCAGAACGATTGGAGCGGAGTTTCCTTTTTCAGGTGCCTTATTATTATGGAGATATTCTTCCCTGGCTGGAAGAAAAAAAGATCGAAGTAGGGCCGACGGTCTTTGTCATTGAAAAAGATACAGGAAAGATCCTGGCTTCGTATTGTGGAAATGATGTGCGTTCCATAAGCATGACATCCCTTTTTGTAGATTATCTTGTCAGGTTATTTGAAGAATGAAAAAGATGAAAAAAGTTCTTTTTGTGCTTCTTATCACTTTTTGTCTGGGAAAAGAGTTTTGTGTTGCCGCCCCGATCGGGAAGCTTCGCTTTTTCACCGATCCTTCCTGCTGGACATGTCATCAAGTCGAAAAAGAAGTGCAAGACTTTTCGCGTAAACATCGCCTTTCCTTTGAAAAGGTCTCTCTCTTTGAGAAGGACGCCATTGACCGGATAAAAAAACTCGAAGGGGAATACCGGGTCTCTGTGAGGGAGGTCCCTGTTCTGGAAGTAGAGGGAGTCGCCGTAATTCAGGGTGATGATATTCCCCGCCAATTACAGGCCTTATGGGAAAATGAACAAGAGATGAGCCCGGGGAAAAAGGATAAAACCGCTTCGGCTTTTCAAATGAGAGCCGGCACCGTTGCCGCTGCGGGGCTTATTGACGGATTAAATCCTTGCGCGTTTGCAGCTATTATTTTCCTTGTTCTTTATCTTCTTGCCGCTCAGAGAAAAGACCGTATTCCTGCTGCAGCAGGGGGT
>DSCS01000060.1 GCA_011048995.1 Bacillota bacterium | reverse complement strand
TTTTCAGTCATGAGATCAAAGTCCTTCTTTCCGTGGAGAAAAGAGAAGTCGCATTGGGGGGAGAGCTCTTTGATTTTGGACATTACAGCATGAATCCCCGAAAAGCCGTCGCTGTCGACGGACGCATCTTTATTGATCAGGTCGATACAAAATCGTTTATGGTAGAGCTGCGTCCCCGTGGCGGGGTTTTTACCTTTAAAGGCCGTCGTTATCGGGGAGTGCTGCTTCTCATCTCCGACTATTTTTCCCTTTATGTTATCAATAAAGTGGACGTGGAATCCTATTTAAAAGGAGTGCTTCCTAAAGAGATCATTCCCTCCTGGCCCTGTGAATCGCTTAAAGCACAGGCCATTGCGGCCCGGACGTATGCGTGCCGGATGATAACCGATAACGGGCATCGATTATGGCATCTGGATGCCAGCCATTATTCACAGGTCTATGGCGGGAAAGACGGAGAGACAGAGGAGACCAATAAAGCCGTTGACCAGACAAACGGGTTGGTCCTGACCTACCGGGGAGAGTTGATCACCGCTTTTTATCACTCCACTTCAGGGGGGCGTACAGCCCGTCCTTCTGATATTTGGAAGGTCGGGGATGAAGATTATCCCTATCTGCGCAGTGTTGAAGATCCCTGGTCGTTAAAGACCCCTCATGACTCCTGGGTGTCCCGTCTGGATATCGATGCTGTCGCCCGCGCGTTTGGGACGGCCCCGCTGCAAAAGATCTTTGTCGAGTATACCTCCAGCGGGCGGGCTTTAAGTCTGCGCCTTGTTACCGGCCGGGGGGAGATAAAAATCAGCGGAAATGATTTTCGCTTGACTTTGGGTGCCTCAAAGATCAAGAGCACCTATTTTAAAGCGGCTGTCGAAGGACGGGAACTGGTGCTCCGGGGGCAGGGGTTCGGGCACGGTGTAGGGCTTTCCCAGTGGGGAGCCCGGCATATGGCTGAAAAAGGCCGTTCCTATAAGGAAATCCTCGATTTTTATTATCCGGGCTCATCTGTATCAAAGATCAGGTGGTAAAAGATGAAAGTCAGCGATTTTGACTTCTATCTTCCCCGGGAACTGATCGCTCAATCCCATGCCGAAAAACGCTCCCTTTCCCGCCTGCTTGTCTATCATTTTCCCTCAGGGGAAAGGGAAGACAAGTTTTTTTATGACATTGAAGACTATTTTTCCTGTGGTGATCTTCTGGTTATCAATGATACCAAGGTGATTCCGGCACGACTTTTCGGACAAAAAAATTCCGGAGCCCGCATTGAACTGCTGCTTACGGGAGAGCGCTCCGAAGGGTTATGGGAATCAATGGCCCGCCCCCTCAAACGACTGCATATCGGAACAGTCATCGAAGTGAATGGCATTACATTTTCTGTGGAAGAGAAATTGGATTGGGGAGGTGTGCTTCTGCGTTTTCCCGAAGGGCTTGATGTGCATGATTTTTTGCAGAAAAACGGTCGGATGCCTGTCCCCCCTTATATTCATAATGATGACCAGGAGTATCTGCGTAAACGCTACCAGACGGTTTTTGCCGAAAAACAAGGTTCGGTGGCTGCTCCCACGGCGGGGCTGCATTTCACAGAAGAGATCTTGTGTCGCCTGAAAGCGAAGGGTGTACAGGTGATAACGATTACACTTCATGTGGGGATGGGGACGTTTTTGCCGGTCAAAAGCGAGACCGTGGAAGGGCATGTCATGCACAGTGAATTTTTCGAGATCTCTCCTGAAGCCGCAGAGGCTGTCAACAGCCGCAAAGGGCGGCTCTTTGCCTGCGGGACGACGGTAACCCGTACCTTGGAGTATGCCGCTGATGAGAATGGAAGGCTGGAAGCAGGACGGGGGTGGAGTGATCTTTTTATTTATCCGGGGTACCATTATCGAATTGTCGAGAATCTGATCACAAATTTCCATCTTCCCCGCTCAACACTGCTCATGCTGGTTGCAGCCTTGACAGGGCACAGGGAGATCTTACACTTATATCAGGAGGCCGTAGCAAAAAAATACCGGTTCTTTTCTTTTGGGGATGCCATGCTGATTATCACAAAGGAGAAAAATGCTCTCAGTTAAGGAAAAAAAAGAGATCAAAATGCTTCACAGAAGAAAAGTGCGATATGTAAAGCAGCTGATTCTTGTGGAGGGCCCCAATGCTGTCAAAGAAGCTTTGAGTGCATCTTTGCCCTGTCATCTTCTCTGTCTTGTAAATGATTTATGCCTTTTACCATGGGCAGGAGTCCCGCAAGATAAAATCCGCTTCTGCAGTGAAGAAGAGATGACCGCGCTTTCCACAACAAAGACGGGATATGAGGTTTGCGGTATTTTTTCAATGCCCCCTGAAGAGAAGAGTCTTCCACCCGGTGATGTTCTCTATCTTGATCATATTCAGGACCCGGGGAATGCCGGTACTTTGATTCGCTCGGCCTGCGCCTTCGGGTTTTCAGCTGTCCTTTTTTCTCCGGGAAGTGTCGACCCCTTTTCTCCGAAAGTCATCCGCAGCAGTGCCGGGATGATTTTTTCTGTCCCGGTCTTTCAAGAAGAATTTTCACGACAGGCGTTGATATCCGGCGGCCGGTTCCTTCTTTTGGCTGAAATGAATGCTCCTCCCATGGAGGCCTATGCTTCGCGTAAAGAGATCCTTCTTGTTTTGGGCAATGAGGGGCATGGAGCTGAGAAAACCATTGCGGAGAAAGCCGGAGGTTATTGCGGCGTTCTTATGGAGCCTGCAGCCGAATCATTGAATGTGGCCGTTGCCGGATCTATCCTCATGGCCCGAAGATACGCATTGAAAAAGGAGTCCCTTTGAAAAGGCCCGCCGTCTTTATGGACAGAGACAATACGTTGAATATTGATCCGGGGTATTTATCCGCCCCCGGCCGGGTCGAATTGTTTGATGATGTCCCCCGGAGCCTGGCCAGGCTGAAAAAACAGGGCTTTCTTCTCATTGTCTTAAGCAATCAGTCAGGAATCGGACGGGGATTCTTTGGAGCTGAAGACGTGGAAGCCGTGAATACCCGCATCAACGAATTGCTTTCCCCTGAAGGTCTTATTGATGCGTTTTACTATTGCCCTCATGCCCCGGAAGAGCAGTGCGGCTGTCGGAAACCGGCTATCGGACTTTTGGAACAGGCCTGTGCCGATTATGATATTGAGTTAAGCCGATCCTTTATGATAGGAGATAAAAGAAGTGATATCCTGTTAGGCCGTGCAGCGGGGATTCCCGCTGTTTTGATCCATCATCATTGCCCCATTCTCTGTCCTGAGGCACAGGCTGCTGTCGCCTCCTTTGAAGAAGCTGTTGACTGGATCCTTTCACAAGCCCTTTTTAAAGATAATTCTTGACCCCTTTTTCCGGAGTGTTATCATCATCTTTGTATTAAAGGAGGTCTCATGATAAAAGTGGCGGATTATATTTCCCTTGACCGTATTTTCCTTTTTTCCGAAAAGAAAGAAAAAGATGAGATTATGGCTCAGCTCTGCGCCTCGATGTCCGTGTCCCGGAACATCCTGGACCAGGAAAAATTCGTAAAGGATATCCGGGATCGGGAAACGATTATGAGTACAGGCATCGGACTGGGGATTGCCATTCCCCATGCAAAGAGTGAACACGTCAAAGATATGACCATTGCTTTGGGGGTTTCCCGTTCCGGCGTGGAGTGGGATTCTTTGGATGGCAAAAAAGTGCATTTTATTGTTATGATCGCTGCTCATACAAGCCAGCATAATGATTATCTGAAGGTCCTTGCTAAAGTGGCGCTGATTTTAAAGAGTGAAAAGAAGAGGAGTCAGCTTTTGGCTGCTTCAGAGCCTAAAGATATTTTTGATGTCTTTTCCGCCTTATGAATCAATTGCTTCTTATCGGGCTGGTTCTTGCTGTTGCCGTTTTGGGGGAAATGATCGCACGTTGGACCCATCTGCCCCGGGTGACGGGGTATGTTCTCTTAGGGGTTCTGTGCGGATCTTCCGTTACCGGGTTGTTCGACGCAGGATTTATTGAGAAATCGGCTATTGTCAATGAATTGGCCTTAGCTGCCATGGCTTTCGCTATTGGTTCGGAGTTAAAAAAAAGCCTTTTTCAGGTCTTGGGCCGGCCTATTTTTTTTATTGTTGCCGGTGAAGCTTTATTGGCATTTCTCTTTGTGAGCGCCGGCATGTATTTTATGGCTCCTGATAAACCCTATCAGGCGCTTGTCCTGGGAGCTGTGGCTTCTGCTACGGCACCGGCAGCGACAGTGGCGGTTTTGAGCCAATACAGATCCAAAGGCCCACTGACATCGACGATTCTGGCTGTTGTAGGACTCGATGATGCTATTGCCCTGATCATTTTTGCATTTGCAACGACGGTGGCAAAAACGATCCTCGGCGGAGTTCAGCTTTCTCTGGCAGAACTTCTCTTCAAACCCTTTATTGAAATCACCGGCGCAATCGCTGTAGGGCTGGGGGTCGGCTGGCTCTTCAAAGCGTTGTTCGGCCGTGTCCGTCACCCTGATGAATTACTGATCCGGCTGGCCGCTTCTCTTTTTATTATTCTCGGGGTCACTGTTCAGCTGGGCTTTTCTGAATTACTTGCGATTATGGCGTATGGGGCTTTTATGGCCAACTCCGATGCGATGATGAGTCATCGCAGCTTAAATATTGTCAATTCCCTGGCGCCTCTTTTCTTTGCCATGTTCTTTATTCTGGCCGGGGCCCGCCTCAATCTTTCCCTGCTTCCCGCCGTGGGGTTGATGGGACTGGTTTATACTCTTTTACGTATGGCGGGAAAGTTCGGCGGCGGGACATTGGGGGCTTTCATCGGGAAGGCTCCGTCCACGGTGAGAAAATACATCGGTATGGGATTGATTCCTCAGGTCGGTGTCGCCGTTGCTCTGGCAATTTTAGTTGACAGGACCTTCGGTTCGGGGGCCTATGGCCCGGCCGGGGATGAACTGGCGGGGATTGTCATCAACATCTTATTATTTACTACCATTATTACAGAAATTGTGGGACCGATATTAACACGGTATGCCATCACCCGGGCGGGAGAACGGCATGACCACGAGACATAAGGGGGAGCGGTATGTATTACTTTATCATTCAGCTGCTTAAAGAGGAATATTTAGATGATATTATGTTAGCCATGACCACTGCCGGGATTGATAACGGGACAGTTATCGACGGCGTCAATATGGACAGCATCATGGATCAGCGGCTTCCTCTTTTTTCAGGATTGATTCCCGAAAAGGATAACCGTTCCCGGTACTGCAAAATCATTTCTTCTGTGATCCCTGACCGTTCAAGGGCCATGGCCTTTCTCCAGGCCCTGGAAGATGCCGATATTGACTTTGAAAAGGAAGGGTTGGGGCGCGCCCTTTTGCTCCCGGGCGAAACGTTAAAAGGAAATGGCTGACCGGGGAAGAGCTATGCCTCGAGAAGAGATCCTTGCTTTTCTGCGATATTACCGGGTGGAAAAGAATGCTTCGGCTCATACAGTGCGAAGCTATTCCGGTGATCTGAAACGGATCTCCCTTTGGGCTCTGGACAAAAAAAAAGAAATCACCGGATTATCACGGGCTGAACTCCTGGATTATTTCAAATGGATGCGCCAAGAAGGATATGCTCCGGCGACCATCTACAGGAATTACGCTTCTTTGAAAGAATTTTACGCATTCTTAGCGGATGAAGAGCGTATTGCTCTTTCTCCCATGGAGAAAATGGACAGCCCCAAACGTTTAAGAACTCTTCCTGAAGTTTTAAGTGAAGAGCAGACAGAACGTCTTCTTAACGGAATAGACATTTCTCAACCGAAAGGGATACGCAACAAAGCGATCCTGGAGTTTATGTATGCCACAGGAGCCCGGGCTTCAGAAGTCATCACTGTGGAAACGGTTTCTGTTTTATGGGAGTATGAAGTGGTTCGGCTTTTGGGTAAAGGGAATAAGGAACGCTTTGTCCCTTTGGGAAGATATGCTTTGGAGTCCCTGAGGAATTATTCATCGATAAGGGAGGGATTGCTGGGCTTGCGCCATGCAGAGATGAAATTGTTTTTGAACATGAGAGGGCGCCCTTTAAGCCGCTCCGGATTGTGGCGGATTGTAAAAGAGTGTTTTGAGGCCGCCGGGCTGAGCCGCGCCCACCCGCATACTTTGAGGCACAGCTTTGCCACTCATCTTCTTAATCACGGGGCGGATATCCGCTATGTCCAGGAGATGCTGGGGCACAGTGATATTTCTACAACGCAGATTTATACGCATATTACCGATGATGAACTGCGTCGTGCCTACCGGGCCTATCATCCCCGCTCATAAAAAGTTTGCAGTGACTTTGAAGATATGATAAAGTGCAAGGGAAAGGGTGATTATGGCCGTTTGTTTTGATTTTTCTTTCCGTAGAGACGATTCCGGCCTTGTGATCAATGTGGGGGGGACGGTTCTTCATATTTCAAAACCTCGTCTCTGTTCACTCCGTATCGAATACCCGGAACAGGGGCAGGAGATGTCCATGGAGATCACAGAAAGCTGCCGAAACTCCGATTATTTGGCGACTTATGTAGTGGCGGAGGTCTTTAAACATGTTCTGGAGATGAACAAATCTCTTCAGAAGGAGAGGATGCTTGAGATCTACGCTTTTTTCAACGATCCCCGCTGCCGTGAACTGGAAGAGGCTGTGCTGGATTTGCTTTGCTGATCCCTTATTCGTGAGCTCTGTAGCAAAAAGCGACGGCGTTGAGTCCGGCGTTAAGGGCGACGACCGAAGAGATTTCCATAATATAAAGCGGCGGAAATCCCAACTGTTTTTCTAATTTTTCTCCCAATTTACAGGCTTTGTCAGGAGCTCCGGAGTGAACGACCGCATAGGTCCCGATCCCGTCTTTTTCAGAAGCGGCTCTGGCTTCCGATAAGATCCGTTTTTCAATTCCTTTCCGGCTGAAGGCTGTTCCTGCGATAATGCCTTCTCCTTCTTCCCCCAGGGAAACCAGGGGTTTGAAACGGGTCAATCGGGCGATCCATCCTTTTACAGGCGAGATCCGTCCCCCGCGGACCATCGTTTTTAAGTTATCCGGAGCCACAAAGATCTTGGTCTTTGTACGGGCCGCAGGAAGTGTTTCCACAATTTGTGAGAGGCTTTTGCCTTTTTCTATTTCCTGAGCGGCATAAAGGACAAGCAAACCCTGAGCTCCCGAATTCAGGCGCGAGTCGAAAACCGTCACGGGCACTGAAGTCTCTATTTCGATTTCTCGGGCCGCTTTTAGAAAAGCCTGATAAGTGCCGCTGAGTTTTTCAGCCACGGTTATGGCCAGCACGGACTCATAATGACGGGCCAAAAAGAGGAGCCTGTTTCGGATTGTTTCTACCGATGGTTGAGAAGAGGAGGGCAGTTCAGCCGGGGATCTCATTAACGAGTAGAGTTGACGGGGTGAAAGGGTGACTTTGTCCTGAAAGGAACCCCCCCTGAAAAGAATGTTCAACGGGATGATATGGATCTGATAACGGTCAGCCAGCTCCGGGGGAATATCGGCTGCGGAATCTGTAACCAATGCGATCGATGAAAGCCTTTTGTGATTGACATCAGCTTCCCGTCTCATGTCATCGACTTTATGCTCGAAAACTGTCCCTGCAGAATACAGAGCGGCGATGACATCATGGGGCTCATTGGTATGAATATGAGCCCGATAACGCTCTTTTCCCCCGGCAATGATCAGAGAATCGCCTTTGTCCCGTAGGAGGCTGTGAAGGTCTTCTGCGCATTGAGCAGAAGAGAAGTAGACTTCAGTGCAGTAGCGGTAGGGAATTTCTTCTGTGCGTACTTCTTTTCCTTCGTATTCGGCCTCCAATAATCGGGAGAAGGTCTCCGCCTGAAAATCCTCATTGTCAGCAGGTTCTTCAAAAGAAAGGGCCATGCCTTCCAAAAAACAGACAAATCCCAAAGCTCCGGCGTCGACGCAGCTTTTGCCTTTGATAGAGCGGATCATGGCCTTTGTCTTTTCTAATGATTTACGGGCATATTCTAAAGCTGATTGTAACAACAGCTTGAAATCATTTTTATGCTCTGCTCCATGTGTCAACGCTTCTGCCCACTCCCGGATAACAGTGATCATGGTTCCCTCCACCGGTTTTTCCACAGCGGAATAAACAAAGGGGACGGCCTCATTGACCAAGCGGGAAAATTCTTCAGGAGTCACTCGGTCGAGAAAAGCTCCTTTTTCAGAAAGGCCCTGAAAGAATTGAGCCATGATCAACCCTGAATTGCCCCGGGCTGATCTGAGAATATGCTCGGCGACAGAAGCCGCTGTTTTAGAAAAAGAGGGATCGGGCCTGACGGCCCCGATGGGTCCGTTAAATGTTACGGTGAGATTATTGCCTGTGTCACTGTCGGGGACGGGAAAATAGTTGATATCATTGAGTTTTTCCCGAAAAGCATAGATGCGTTCTGCTCCTTTTTTATAGGCAGCGAACCATTGAAAACCGTCGATTGTTCCCGATTTCATAGTTGTCTCCCTTGCTATTTTATGAGTATAAAGGGGGGGGGAAGGGAAATCAAGAGGCTGTTTTGTCAACCCTTGACATTTGACAGAAAAAGCGTTATGCTAAGGGCACATCAGGTCTTCTCTTTCCTGAAGACTGTCACCGGGGGTGACATGGCTTCGACGGGGAAAGGTGTAGCCCGGGATGCATGCCGGTTCGCCGGAACCGTAAAAACGGCACCAAAATGTAAATGCAGATGCAAATCTCGCATACGCTGCTTAATTCAGTTTAAGTAGCTGTCCCCTCATCCCGCGCCTGCGGGGATGACGCGGGGCATCATTTGAGCAGGCTCTTCCTTCTTTCTTCGCTCCGGCGAAAGAAGGAGAACCTCACGGAGCTCGCCTTTTTTAGGTTGGGACGGTTCCCTCAGAGAAGGCTAAAAACAAAACCGGCCTAAGCATGTAGATTCCCCTGTGAGCCTTCTTCGGACGCGGGTTCGATTCCCGCCACCTCCATCAAACACAGATAATCTTGGATAGCTCCGAAAAGAAAACGAGATAAAGGCCGTCAGTCCGAAAGTGAGTATGCAGAATTGTTCTCAAAGAATGGGACCGGCTTCTTTGGGTTATGAGGATTCTTGATTGCGGATTCAAATCGATCAGTTAAAATATTTGATATCGTGTCCCTGCCCTTTATATCTTTTGATTTTCTGAGTATTCTGTTGCTATTCTCATAAACAGAGTTATACTGAAACATACACAAAGAGTTTGTGTTTTTAACAGAGGAAAGGAGCGGATTATGGCTAAGGGGAAGTTTGAGATGTACAAGGACAAAAGGGGTGAGTTTCGTTTCAGGTTGAAAGCTACAAACGGACAGATTATTGCAGTGAGCGAAGGCTACACCTCAAAAACGAGCTGTCTTGCAGGGATTGAGTCTGTCAGGAAAAATGCTCCTGATGCTGATTTAGTCGAGAACGAATAGCTCTAAAGGCCGGTTTTTCAGCCGGCCTTTTTTTCAGGGACAGACAATAAACCCCCGGGCCCAAAGGCATCCGCCGCAGGCCGGGGGGACATGTCCAAAGCAGTCTTCCCCGTTGATATCGGGAAGATCGCAGGCGTTGCAGATGAGGCAGGGGGCGAAGTCAAATTCTTCCAGTTTATTCATAAATTCATTAAAAGAGGGATGCGATATGACCTCTTTCAGCGGTTGTTTTTTAAGGGACCCCAGAGAGAAGTGTCCCCAAAAACGCGAATAGTCGGAGAAATGGACGGTGTGGCTGTGGAGAAGGGGAAGACAGGGCGAGACATGGCCGTCCCAGCGAATGCTCATGCTCTTTCGCAAAAGGAAAGGACAGGCACCGCCTGAAGGCAGATGCCTCGGCTCGGGTAATATAAACTTGCGCCGGATGATTTCCCAAAGAGAAGGGTTTATAAGCTCTTTATCAAAATAAGGAGGTGCGAGTCCTTCGGCCGGGATTTCTTCACTGATTTTGTCCGTATAAAGTCGCTCCCTGAGAAGAGCCGATGTGTAAGCCTCAACGTTACTGATTGAAAATCTACGGGCTTGAAGCTCTTGCGCTAAGTGGACGATTTCTTCGAGGTCGCCGCTGTTACGCTCCATGAACACCGTAGCGATCCCGAGCTCTGCTTTTCCCCGGGCCAGTTTTCGCCAATTATCTACGTTTTTGAGAATTAAAGGGAGATGATCTCCGAGCCGGACATCCAAATAACTTTCCGGACGGGCTCCGTCAATGGAGACCCAAAAAGTGTTCAACCCGGCATTGATAAGCCCGGTAGCCCGCTCTTCTGTGAGAAGAATTCCGTTTGAGATCAATTCTGTTTTGCAGCCGGCCTTTCCGGCCCGGGCCACCATATCGATAATGCGGGGATGACTGAGAGGTTCGCCGACCCCACCGAAAAAGAGCGTCGGGGAAGCCGGCTCCATTTTGACAGTGTTTATGATACGGCTGAAAACAGCCTCATCCATAAATCCTGCCGGCTCGTCCCAGTCATTTCTCATGCATGTCCGGCAGTCGAGGTTGCATTTATTTGTGGGCTCTACATAGATCTTTTGGATTTCATATGTCATGGGGATATCTCTTTTCGCCGAGGTTGTTTGAGAAGTGTGAGATCGCAGAGGGTGTCGGGCGTAAGAGTTGTTTTATTGAGATGATCAAAATAAATGCCCTCCCGCTCTAAAAGCTTTTTTTTCATTGCTGTCCCTCCCTGATAACCTCCCAAATAACCATTGGCCTTAATGGCCCGATGGCAGGGGATGAGAAGAGGGAAAGGGTTTTTTGAAAGCGCGGCCCCGGCTGCACGGGCTGCCGTCGCATTTCCGGCAGCTTCAGCCAAAAGGCCGTAAGTGACGATTTTGCCACGGGGGACCTTTCGCTCGGTTTGAAGGCAGGCTGATTGGAAAAGAGAACATCCTTCATATGAGAGGGGTTCTGCCTCCAGAGAGTGTGGCGCTCCTTCCAGGAAAGCTGTGATTTTTGAGCCCAGTTCTTTGATGAAAGGAGAAGAAAAACGGGTGATTCCGTAAAACTGTTCTCTCATCAACTCCTCAGATGTTTTTTCGGGTGATGAAAGAAAAATGCGTTTGAGAGAATCCGAACCGTGTCCGGATGTCCAGACCAGATGAACGGAACCGAAAGGAGTTTTAAAATCCAGAAAATAATAAACGTTTTTCATAAAGCCTTTCCGTTCATTTGATGTTATCATGGTACGCTGTTTTTTGAAATAAAATGTTAAGGGTATGTTTTTTCTTGTGAAGCGAAGGCATTAAACTTATTATTTATAATAACGGTATTAAAGGAGGTCAGGAATGAAATTTTGGAGTGGAGTCGTTGTCGTGTTTTTTTTGATTATAACAGGTTGCGGGAAAACGGAAAAACGTATTGAAAAAATCAAAGCGATTCAATCGGAATTACTAAGTATTACCCAAACGGAAGGGATCAGCTTTTTAGATGGAAATTATGTGTTGGCCGGCACAGGGAAATTTCCCGTGGGGGATTTGAAAAACCTGAGAAGACTGGATTTTTCCTTAAACGGTAATTGGGCTGCACGTTTTTACGATACAGCCCTTCGGCCACTGATCTTCAGAACCGGCCATAAGCGCAGCGGTGTGGAATATCACATTCTTCATGTGGATGAGACGCAGGGGACGCTCCGTATTCAAAAATCCATGATTGCTTTGCCCAGAGGCGGAGACCGGGCGGTATTGAGCGATCATGAATCCTTGGCTCTCTATAGGGGATCTTCGCTCCTGATTCTGGATCGATACCGTAAGTCGTTTTTTGAATGGGCTCTGAACGGAACATTTCGCAAAGAATATTCTTTGGGACAAACAAAACCTTCTCAAGGAGATCCGGATCAGATTATTGCTACAGAGTCCCGGGCGTTTAACTGTCTCTATCTTACATTCAGTGCCCATGAAACGGGTATCTGGAAATATATGGATAAGTATGGCCCGATTCCGCTTCGCGTGACACGGTTTGATTTACAAACAAAAAAAAAGAAGGAATTTCACATAGACCAGGTAGACAAAGACAAATCCTGGCATGCTTTTGCATTAGTCGACAATGGCCGGGAAGGGGTGATCTACATTCCCGCGTCCTTGCCCTCAATTCTTTTTTTGGACCATCAAATGAGACTTGTCAAAGAGCTTGATCTGGCTCCGGTTTTGAAGGAAGCCGGATTAAACAGTCTTTATGAACAGATGCGTTTTTTTATGGAATGGGGGGATGTCTATCGTATCAGCCCGGATAAAATGCTGATTCTTTTCCCGTATGTTTATATGAAGGAATCGGTCACTCCATACACGGCCGAAGGGAAAGTGGATATTAAAAAAATGAATGAAGCCGATTCCCGCATTTACGGTGATACAGAAAAGTGGCGGGCTCGTTTTGCTGTTCTTGTGGACACAAAAAAAGGAGCTGTTTTGCGGAACGGAGATTTGGAAGAAGGATTGCCCACACATAAGATGTTTTGGGCACTGACTTCAGGGTTTGCAGATGGGGAGTTGATCGTCGGCCCTGATGCCGATTATCTTCTCTATCTGCTTAAAAACAGCGAGCCGACAGCCGAAGGAGTCAAACGAAGCTGGGCCCCGCGTGATGACAGCCCTACCTATACCTATGTTTTGTTTAAAAGAAAAGGGCAATAAAAGGAGGATATATGACAGAAAGACTCGGATTGTTTTTGATCGGCCTGCTTATGTTTTTCGGTTGCGCTCATCAACTCCCCGATGATGAGGCGTTGTTCTCTGTCATAGAGGAAAACCTTCAGATGAGTCAGAAGGAAAACATTGAAGGTTTCCTTCAGACGATTCATGAAGGGGCACCGGGATACAGCGAGATGAAAGCGGGACTGAAACAGATGTTCGATGTATATGACTTTACTTATGAGATCAAAGAAATGGAAGTCCTGGAAAAGAGCAAAGAAGAAGCGAAAGTGCGTTTTATACAAATCACCAGAAAGAAGGCAGGCCCTGAATTCAATGACAACGAATTAGAAGGGGTTCATACTCTGAAAAGATCGCCGGAAGGATGGAAGATCTATAATACAGAAGTGACGGATATTATTTTTCTTTCAGATAAAGAACAGCCCCGAAAAGATTGATATTTTCATAAGGCGTCGGCGTACAAACATACAATTGAACTGCGGGGTTGAGACAGAGGGGTTATGAGTCGTTTTTAGGCCGCCACGGAATGAGAAGAGAGGTACTTTTATCGGTTTTCAAAAGAAAAGCCGGAATGAAGAGGAGGATTTGAATTCCCAAAGAAATGACCAAAAAGAATAAAAGCGGCATAATCTCTCCTTCATGTATAGGACATTGCTTATTTTATCAGAAAGAAGAATGAAAAGCAATTTCTTTGACAATTCTTTTTTTTGGAGTATGATGAAATGTGGCAGGTTTTATTTGCTTTAAATAAGGAGGAGATGATATGGGTCTTGTATGGTTTTTACTCATCGGTTTGGCTGCGGGCTGGTTGGCAGGAAGAATTATGAAAGGAAAAGGTTTCGGTCTTATCGGGGATCTTATTGTGGGTGTCGTCGGGGCTGTCCTCGGCGGCTGGCTTTTCAGTGATGTTTTGAAAGTCAATGTGGGCGCGGGAATTATCCCGTCTCTCGTTGTGGCTTTGATCGGCGCCATTATCCTGATCTGGATTCTTCGGCTGATTAAAAAAGCCTGACCGGTATTTTCTGCCGGCAGCTTAGGGACACAGATCTTAAGCTGCCGGTTTTCTTTTGATTATCTCTTTTCTTGAAAGACGCTTTAAAAGGGCTATACTCGAAAAAAGAAAGAGTTAGCCATGGATAAGAATGATAAAAATATCGTATTCCCCCCCATGGGCCCGTTGGCCCGGGCCATCCTTGAAAGTATTTCCGACGGAGTCTTTACAGTAGACAGAGAGTGGAAAATCACCTCTTTTAATAAAGCAGCTGAAGAGATCACGGGAATCCCCCGTGAAGAGGCTTTAGGGAAGCCCTGCGCCGATGTTTTTCGCTCCAGTATGTGTGAGTCGTCTTGTGCCCTGAAAAAGACAATGGAGACAGGGCACCCTGTGGTGAATCGCCCTTGTTATATTATTGACGGGGAGGGGGAGCGTATCCCTATTAGTGTGTCTACGGCTGTTTTGAAAGATGAAAAGGGAAATATTATCGGAGGAGCCGAGACCTTCAGAGATTTGACTGAGATTGAATATTTAAAGCAGGAGTTGGGAGGACGCCAGTCCATAGGGGAACTGATCAGCCGAAGCCCGGCTATGAAACCTCTCTTCGAAATGCTTCCTGCCGTGGCGGAAAGCGGGGGTACAGTATTGATTACCGGCGAGTCGGGGACAGGGAAAGAGGTTTTGGCCCGTTCACTGCATTTTATAAGTCAGCAAAAAGAAGGCCCTTTTGTCACCGTCAATTGCGGAGCTTTACCGGATAATCTGTTGGAAAGTGAGCTTTTCGGTTATAAAGCCGGAGCCTTTACCGGGGCAGTAAAAGACAAACCCGGGCGTTTTCATTTAGCCCGGGGGGGGACGATTTTTTTAGATGAGATCGGGGAGTTAAGCTTGCCCATGCAAGTGAAATTGCTTCGGGTGCTTCAAGATAAGACTTTTGAGCCTTTAGGGGGCACGCATACAGAAAGAAGTGATGCCCGCATCATGGCCGCAACAAACAGAGACTTGCAGGCGGATGTTCAAAAAGGGCGTTTTCGGGAAGACCTCTATTACCGGATTAACGTGATCTGTCTTCATCTTCCCCCGCTTCGGGAGCGAAAAGAAGATATTCCGTTGCTGGCGGATCATTTTATCCGCAAAATGAACAGCGCGAGGGAGAAGAAGATACAGGGCTTAACTCCTGAGGCTTGCCAATATCTCATAGATTATCATTGGCCGGGGAATATCCGTGAATTGGAAAATGTGCTGGAAAGAGCTTTTGTCCTTTGTCGTGATGAGCTGATCACCCCGGATTATTTCCCCGGAGAGTTGATCGCAACATCAAGGGGAAAGACAACTTCTTCCATTCAAAATGTTGCCCAACGGGCGGAAGAATCTGCTATTCGCATGGCTTTGAAGGAAAACGGGTTTAACAAGACAAGAGCGGCCCGGGCCCTGGGTATTCATAAAAGCACCTTGTATCGGAAAATGCAGCGGTTGGGGATTGAAGTGGATTCTTAGCGTTGCATTATTGCAACTGGAATTCCGGTATTCGCAATAATGCGACAGTCAAGATACTTTTTTCGTTTTCCTTGTTTTTAAATGCCTGTCATTCAAGCAAATAGATGCAAAGAGTATAACCTTGTTTTGGCACGTATTGTGCTTTATAAACAATACAGAAAGGGAAAATATGAAAGTTGCCATATCCCATTGGCAGGGCAGGATTGCACCTGTCTTTGATGTATCTGCAGAAGCGCTTCTTTATGATACGGATTTGTCCCATCAGGCAGTTTTGCACTTGGGTGAATCTCCGTATGAAAAGATAAACCAGCTGAAAAGAGAGGGCGTTGATATTCTTTTGTGCGGGGCCATAAGCCGAAGCATTATGGAGATGTTTGCCTCTTACGGGGTTGATGTCCTTCCCTTTTTATGCGGTGATGTCGGAGAGATATTTCACAGATGGCGCGAAAGCCGTGGCGATGTCGCTGAGGAATACCGCATGCCGGGTTGTTGTCGCAGACGCGGCCGCGGCCGTCCCCGATGGGGGCAAAGAGGATATGGAAAAAGAAATGAATAAAAATGAAAGGAGTGGTGCATATGCCAAGAGGTGACAGAACAGGGCCTAACGGTGTAGGGCCCATGACAGGCCGGGCTGCCGGTTTTTGCGGCGGGAATGACCGTCCCGGGTATGCCGCGGGAGGTTTTTTCGGCAGAGGCGGAGGTTTTGGACGTGGTTTCGGGCGCGGTTTTAACAGGGGGTGGGGATTTCGCCCTTTTTCCGGATATGGCGCCGGCCCCGTTTACCCCGAATACACCCCGGAGCGGGAAACCGTTGATCTCAAAGAAGAAGCCCGTCTCATGGAAAATCGCCTGAACGAGATAAAACAGCGTTTAGCCGATTTAGAAAAAAGCGAAAAGAGCGAAAAGTAGGGAGGGGTTTCCCCTCTCTACTTTTTATGTTGAATGGAGGCCGTATGAAAATTGTGTTGACAGCAAGAGAAAAGAGTATTGATACAGAGATGGATCCCCGTTTTGGACGGGCTCCTTTTTTTGTGGTGTTTGATACTGAATGGGGCAGTTATTCCTTTTTGGATAATGAGCAAAACCTGAATGCAACCCAGGGGGCCGGTGTCCAGGCGGCTCAAAATGTCGTCAAAGCCGGCGCTGATGTTTTAATTACCGGCTCTTGCGGGCCCAAAGCCTTTCAGGTCCTGCAAGCTTCAAATGTCGATGTCGTGACGGGGGATCAGGGGCTGATCAAAGAGGTTGTCGAACGTTTTAACAGAGGCGAATTAAAAGCGGCCCAAGGGCCGGATGTGGAAAGCCATTGGGTATGAGGATCGCTATTGCATCCGGAAAGGGGGGGACGGGGAAGACGACCCTGGCTGTGAATTTGGCCCTGTCTGTCGATTTTCCCGTGACCCTTGTTGATGCCGATGTGGAGGAACCCAACGGCATTTTTTTTCTTCCTTTAGAAATAAAAAAAACAAAAGATGTGACCATTCAAGAGCCTGTGGTCAATACGACACGCTGCACATCATGCGGGGCCTGTGCAAAAGCATGCCGGTTCAATGCCATAGCAGTGACTCCTCAAGGAGCTCTTGTTTTTACGGAGCTCTGTCATGGCTGCGGCGGATGCCTGATGGCCTGTCCGGAAGGAGCTATTACCGAGCATCCCCGTGTTATCGGGTCATACGCAGAGGGGAAAAAAGGAAATCTTTCTTTTATTCAGGGAGAACTGAATGTGGGAGAGGCTATGGCTCCGCCCATTATCCGTGAGATCAAAGAAAAGGCTGCCGGAGAATCCATGGTCTTGATCGATTCTCCACCCGGGACATCTTGCCCCATGGTCACGGCTGTCAACGGAGCAGATTATGTTGTCCTTGTGACAGAGCCGACCCCCTTCGGGTTGAATGATCTCTCTTTGGCCGTGGAGACCGTCCGTGCTTTAAACGTTCCTTTTGGTGTTGTCATCAATCGGGACGGAATAGGGGATAAGGGTGTCGATGAGTACTGCAGCAGTGAATCCATTGAAATCATCGGGAAGATCCCCGATGATCGTAAAATCGCCGAGAGCTATTCCCGCGGGGAGGCCGCTGTTGGAATAGGTCCCGGGTATAAGGCCCTGTTCCGGGAGATTTTTCATAAAATCGCAGACCGGGCCGGAGAAAAGGAGCTGTCATGAAGGAACTTGTGATCATCAGCGGAAAAGGGGGGACAGGAAAGACAAGTATCACGGCTTCCTTTGTGGTGTTGAATGCTCCTGTTGTCACAGCCGATTGCGATGTTGATGCGGCCAATCTTCATCTTGTGATGAAACCTGAAATCCTTCGAAAAGAAGAATTCATAAGCGGCAATGAAGCTGTGATCCGAACTCATGATTGTGTCCGTTGCGGGCGATGCCGGGCCGTATGCCGCTATGATGCGATCCGCTACGATCAGGAAAGCCGGGTCTACTCTGTAAATCCATACGGATGTGAAGGGTGCGGGGTCTGCGTGGACCATTGTCCGGTCTCAGCCATAGATTTTCCCGCAAGGCATTGTGGAGCCTCATTTTTATCTGAAACACCTTACGGCCCTATGGTTCATGCCAAATTAGACGCAGCAGGGGAGAATTCCGGCAAATTGGTCTCTCTGATCAGAAGCCGTTCCAAAGAGGAAGCCTCTAAAAGAGGATATGATATTGTCATCACCGATGGGCCACCGGGAATCGGCTGTCCTGTCATCGCCTCTGTGACCGGCGCCTCTCTGGTCCTCATTGTCACTGAGCCTACAGTTTCAGGGATGCATGATATGATACGGGTCATGGATTTGACCCGCCATTTTAAGATCAAAGCCCTGGTCAGTGTCAATAAATGGGATTTGAACCCTGATATGGCCAAAAAGATAGAGGAGTCCGCTGAAACTTACGGTGTTGAAAAAGCGGGGCGTATCCGCTATGATAAGGGTGTTACAACAGCTATGGTGGAAGGACGGCCGGTTGTCTTGAGTGAGACTCCTGCGGCCGACGATATCAGGGCTGTATGGAGTGTTGTAGAAAAACATTTAAAAGCAGATTAAAGGAGGAGCAATGAAAATAGCCATCCCCTTGGCCGGCGGAAAATTATCAATGCATTTCGGCCATTGTGAAAAGTTCATCTTGATTGATGTGGATGAGAAAGAAAAGAGAATCACTTCTTCTCAAGAGTTGGCAGCGCCCCCCCATGAGCCGGGACTGCTTCCCCATTTTCTCCACGAAGCCGGTGCTCATATGATTATTTCCGGAGGTATGGGGCAAAGGGCAAAAGCCCTTTTTGAAGAGAACGATATTCGTGTTGTTGTCGGGGCTCCGGCACTGGAGCCGGAAGCCATTGTAGAGTCTTATCTTGACGGCTCGCTTGAGACCGGAGAAAACTGCTGCGATCATTGACTGTTGCGGGGCTTGGCGTTGCGCTAAGCCCCTATTTTCAGAAAAAATGTCATTCTGAAGCTTTTTCTTCTTTTGTGTTGATTTTTTTAAGTTCCCGATAAAAGACGGCATTACTGGTTTTGATATAGGGGCTGAGCCATAAAAAGCCGATGCCGAATGTAAAGATGCAGAGAATTCCCCAGCCGATAAAACTTAATTGAAGCAGAAGATAATCCGTTTTTTGCCCCTGCATCATCACGGCGCTTCTTGATAATGCCTCCATGATAGGAATATCGGGGTTTTCATTAAGAATATAAAAAGCTTGGGAATATCGGAGCATAGCGATGATCCCCGGGACGATGAGAAGCAAGCTCCAAAGAAAGACAAAGAGAGAACGGAAAAAGTTGAGGCCCATGGCCTTAACTAAATTGTTGCGAAAACCTGAAAAAGCTTCCTCAAAGACTAATTCTCCTTTTTCGGCCAGGTTGATGAAGAATTTTGCCAGGCCCAAAGCAACGGCTCCTTCAACGAAGAGGATGATGAGCCAGGCAAAAAAAAGCAAAATGCCTCCCACGGCTCCTGAACCGCTGATAATGAGCCCCATTAAAAAGACTGTTCCTACCGCAGTTTCCCATTTTCCGCTGAGAAGTCTTCTCGCTTCTGCCCGGATCTCATAGGTTTGCATCGCTTCCGTCATAAGCCCTCCTTAATAATTCGTCTGTTTCCGGCCCGATGTTCCTTTTTATAAAAGACAATATGTGCTCCAAATTGTTTCAGTATGAGCGGATAATGATCATATTTATCCGTGTGCTTCAAGTTTGAGCAGCCCTTTCTTAGAAGTTTTCCCCTCTGCGGATTTTTTTAAGCTCTCTATAAAAGATGGCATTACCGGTTTTGATATAGGGAGTAAGCCAGAGAAAGCCGATGCCCAGGGTCAGGCTACAGAGGATACCCCATCCGATAAAACTCAGCTGAAGAAGAAAATAATCGTTCTTGTAGCCTTGCATCATCTCTGAACTCTGTTTGAGTGTATCCAGAACAGAGATTGTGGGATTATCTTTCAGAATAAAGTAGGCTTGTGAATAGCGGATCGTAGCGATGATGCCGGGAATGATGAGAAGAAGGCTTCACAAAATACAAAAAAGTGACCAAAAAAAAGTAATACCCAGGGCTTTAAAGAAATTTTTGAATCCGGAAAAAGCGTCTTCAAATAACAAATGTTTTTTTTCAGCCAGATTGATGAAAAAAGCGGCTAACCCGAGCTCCACAGCACCGGATATGATGAATATGGGGGTCAAAGACAAAAAAAGTGAAATATCTCTGACTAAGCCGGCTCCCGAATAGATCAATTGCATAAGGAAGACCGTGCCCACCGCAGTCCCCCAATTATGATTAAGAAGTATAAGGGCTTCGTTTCTGATTTTGTAAGAATCCATCATCATCGTCGTCTTTACTCTTTTATGGGGCCAATTCATACGCTATTGTAGCATTCGTTATAATAGAAATAAAGAATTTCTTTATTTATTTTTTTTTCCGAAAAGCAACATATTGACATCATCAGGCGTCCCGCTATGATAGAAGTATGGAAAAGATTAAAATCACTGTCCTCGTGGAAAACTCTACCGATAATCCGCTTCTTCGATCGGAGCATGGGCTCTCCCTTCTTATCGAATCAGGGCCGTATACCTTTCTCTTTGATACAGGGCAGGGTGGGGTGTTAAAGGGGAATATGTCTCAGTTGGGGGTTTCGATTGAACGGGTGACCCATTTTATCCTCAGTCACGGCCATTATGACCATGGCAACGGATTGCCTGTTTTTAAAAAGATCAAACGCAGGATCCCGGCCTTTGTTCATCCCCTGGCTGTTCTCCCGCGATATGCTGTGACAGAGGAAGAAATCCGTTATATTGGGTTATGCCGAGACCATCTTCGCCTTTTTGATTCTTTTGAGATGCTGTTGAAAGAAGATTTTGCATTTTTTCCCCTTGATGAGCGCCATTTCATAGGAGGCCATTTCGCCTATGAAAACGATTTTGAAACCAATTCCGGGCCCTTTTTTATGGATCCGGACGGGAAAGTACCGGATCTCTTTGAAGATGAGATCGCCCTGGGGATCAAGACACAAGAGGGGTTAGTCATTGTTTCAGGCTGTTCGCATCATGGGATCGTCAATATGGCTGCGCAGATGCTGCATTCCAGCGGTTTAACGCATATCAAAGCGATTATCGGGGGATTTCATCTGTCCAAGGCATCCGTAGTAAAGCAGCAAAAAACAGCTCTGGAGTTAAAAAAAATGGGAGTCGGGATGCTTTATGCCGGCCATTGCACCGGGAAAACGGCTTTTGGGGTCATGGAAAAGATGTTGGGAAAGAAAAATGTCCGGGAGATCCCTGCCGGGATGGTCTTTACAATAGGTTGATTTTTTGGACCTAAAAAATTAAAGGAGGCGTATGAAAGCCGCCCTTGTCATTCATTCGAAAACAGGAACCACATTGGCTTTTGGAAAGGCCATAGAACAGGCATTACAGAAAGAGGGAATAGAAACAGAACTCTTTCTTTTGGAATTTGATTCTCCCCACGGAGAAGATCCTTTCAGCGAGGAAAAGGATGTCATTTTGAAAGACATCCCTGATTGTCTTCCGTATGATTGCATTCTGGCCGGAAGTCCGGTCTGGGCCTTTTCTCCCACACCGGTGATCCGGGCCTTTTTGCGTAAGGCAAAGGGGCTGTCCGGAAAAAGGTTTTATCCTTTTATCACTATGGGGCTTCCTTTTAAAGGCTGGGGGGGAACGCGGGCTCTGAGGGCCATGGAAAGCATCGCCCGAACCAAGGGAGCTGTTAGTTTTAAAGGAGAAGCCGTCATGAAAAGGGGACGGAATCTTGAAAAGCAGATGCAGTCCGCCGCCGAAGGAATCGCAAAAAGAATAAAAAATAATGCTTGACTTTAATTGTTACTAACCTCATAATCTTTAAAAGGAACATTGATTTTTTTATTCTTTTAAGCTGAAGAAAAGGAGGCGTTATGGAAATCAAAAAATGGGATGATGTGCCTGTGATGCCCACAGCGCATAATGTGGATGCCCGGAATCTCTATGATAGCAAAGACGCTATGGTCACGGTCATCACCTTGAAACCCGGACAATCACTGAAACGCCATATCACACCGGTGGATGTGGCCTTTTATGTTTTAGAGGGCACCGGTATTGTGGAGATCGGTAAGGAAAAAGAGACTGTTACCAAAGATACACTTATTGAAAGCCCCAAAGATATTCTCCACTGCTGGTATAATGAAACCGATGCGGATCTGCGTTTTATGATCATTAAGGCCCCGAGGCCTGAGAAGAAGACGATTTTTATTTCTTAAGGAGGCGGTTATGAAGGTGAATATAAAGAATAATGTAGACTGGGTGGGAAAGATCGATTGGGAGTTACGCAAATTTCACGGAGACGAATACTCCACCCACAAGGGATCCTCCTACAACTCCTATATGATCCGTGAAGGGAAGACCGTGCTCATCGACACGGTTTGGAAACCCTTTGATAAGGAATTTGTGGAAAACCTCAAAAAAGAGATAGACCTGAAATCCATCGACTATGTTATCGCCAATCACGGGGAGATCGACCATAGCGGGGCTTTGCCGGAGCTTATGCGCCATATTCCTGATACTCCCATTATCTGCACCGCTAATGCCGTCAAGTCCCTTACAGGCCATTATCACCAGGGCTGGAATTTTCAGACAGTAAAGACCGGGGATTCCATTGACATCGGCAACGGGAAAAAACTTGCCTTTGTGGAGATGACCATGCTTCACTGGCCCGACAGCATGGCGACGTATCTCACCGGAGACAATATTCTTTTCAGCAATGATGCTTTCGGCCAGCATTATGCCTCCGAGTACTTTTTTAATGATTTGGTGGATCAAAGCGAATTGATGAATGAGTGTATCAAATATTATGCCAATATCCTGACGCCCTTCAGCGCCCTGGTTGAAAAAAAGATCAACGAAGTTTTAGCTATGAATATTCCTATTGATATTATTGCTCCCAGTCACGGGGTCATCTGGAGGGAGGACCCTGTTCAGATCGTGACTCAATACATGGAATGGGCTAAAGCCTATCAGGAGAACCAGATCACTCTTATCTATGACACCATGTGGGACGGGACGCGGATCATGGCTGAGCATATCGCTAAAGGGATCCGAAAAAAAGACCCGGATGTGAATGTGAAACTCTTCAATGTCTCCAAATCGGATAAAAATGATATCATCACCGAAGTCTTCAGGTCAAAGGCGATCCTCACGGGTTCTCCTACCATAGGAAAAGGGATCACCAGCGGCATGGCCGGGCTCATGGAAGAGATCAAGGGACTGAGTTTCAAAAAGAAAAAAGCGGCAGCCTTCGGGACCTACGGCTGGAGTGGCGAAAGCCCGGCAGTCTTAAGTGAATGGCTCAAAAAAAGCGGTTTTGAGCTTCTAAACGAGGGAATACGGGCTTTGTGGAATCCTGACGAAGAGGCCCGCATCAAATGTCTGGCCTTTGGAAAAGAGGTCGCACAAAAGACGCATTGATAAAAAAACTCTCCCTGTCTTTGTTGCGTATTTCCTGCAGGGGGAGTTTTATTTTAAGAAGGAGAACCCATGAAACCTCTTATCTTTTTTGACATCAACGGAACCCTTATCACCCGGGACGAAAGGACTGACCTTCCCTTTTCACAGGCGGTGAACCGTTTCCTGGATTCCAAAGGAGGGATGGAGGGGATAGACACGTCCGCCCGCTCGGATAAGGATGTCTTTATGGAAGTCCTGGCTAATCACAAGATGCAGTTCACAGAACCCCAATGGGATTTTTTTCTTTCGCTTTATGAAGAGGAGTTAAAAAATCTGGCCAAAAGCGATATCTGGCGGCCCAATGCCGATGCTTCGACCTTTGTAAAAAACCTTTTTAAGAAGGGCTGTTCCCTGGCCCTCGTCACAGGGGAACTCTCCATTGGAGCCGAATACAAGCTCAGAAAAATCGGACTGTGGGATTTTTTTATTGCCGGAGGGTTTGGAGAAGATGCCCTTCACCGTTTCGGGATCGCCGAAGCGGCACGGGATAAAGCTGAGAAAAAACTGGGGGCTCTTCCGGACACCCTCTATGTCATCGGCGATACCGTCCTGGATATTCAGACAGCCCGGTATTTGCGCGCCAAAGCCATCGCTATCACCACCGGATCCCACTCCCGTGAAAAGTTGTTGAAAGAAAACCCCGATTACTGTATCGACCGATTTGAGACGATCCTGTCTCTTTTTAATTGAGATTCACGTCTCGTCATCATCTCTTCTTCTTCTTGTATTGTGATGATCAACTATCCTTATGATGATGTCGAAGAGAAGAAGACCGAAAATCAAGAATAAAAAAATAAAAAATGAAGTTGACATACGACCTCCTGAAAACCCAAAAAACCCGGGATGAAAAATGTTGCAATGCTTTTCAGCTGATCCTGTGCCCGGTTTTTCCAGAGGATTATACTTCACACTCACGGATTATTACTGAGTATAAAACGTCATTTAAATTGCGCAAGCAAAAGAGTTTTCTCTAAAAAAACCGGGATGATAAAAGTTGCAATGCTCTTCAGCTGATCTTGTGCCCGGTTTTTTCAGAGGGCTTTAATACAATCTTACGGTTCATTCAAGCATACTTAGAAGGTCCCTTAAATCCCGTACAGGATTTGAGGGACAAATCCTTTTTTCCTTATAGGCAATAGATTATTTCTCTAAAAAAATCAGGGATGCCAGATCGTATTAAGTCAACTTGTGTCTCAGCGCCTGATTTTTTCAGAGGGCTTTGTTCCACACTTATGGGCTGTTACTGAGTATAAAACGTCATTTAAATTGCGCAAGCAATTTGAATGACAATAACTTTTTTCCTTATAGGCAATCTCAAACAAAGAAAGGGGAAGAAATGAAAAAGAATACTCAGTTCGGTCTTTATTCCTTATAGGCAATCTCAAACACGTCTGCGAATGGCAATGCCGGCCGGACGTGAGTTGTCTTTATTCCTTATAGGCAATCTCAAACGGAGTTACCAGCACAACAGGGAGAGTTATTTCAGGTGGTCTTTATTCCTTATAGGCAATCTCAAACGACCTTAGGGGTGCCGACATGCGCGGGGCAACCATTGTCTTTATTCCCCTTATAGGCAATCTCAAACTCGGTGATAACGCTACGGATAAAGATGTTGAGATGTGGGTTCAGAAGCACGGGTGGGACATCACCGCCGTGATAAGTAACGGTGAATTTTATAAGGAGGAAGAATGAAAATTATCATTGAAGAGAAAGTGAAGAATATCGGGTCTAATGTTAAACTATACCGG
>DSCS01000061.1 GCA_011048995.1 Bacillota bacterium | reverse complement strand
GGAATATATTCCTTTCCAGACAGGCTTTTTTGAACCCGGTTACCAATCATTCGTGCCGGGATTCGGATATGATATGGACTTTAAACGAAGTGCTTTTGCGCTGAAATACGGGGACATCTCTGAGCCAGTCCGGGTCAATGACGGCTATGTTATTATGCATCTGGCTGAGAGAAGAAGCGGTTATCTACCTTCATACGAAGAAGCCAAAGGACGGGTCGTTGAAGAAGTGAAATATCAAAAAGCTCTGAAGAATCTTCCCAAAGTCGTCAAAGAAATTTCAAAAGACGCCCGTGACGGTGAAGTATCAGGCGTTTTGAAAGACCGCTATCAATTGAGAGTTCAGGCGGCGACATCTGTAAGCAGAGACAACCTTCCTCCTTTTGTGCAGCAGATCATGGATCCTGCAAAGAAAGAGAAAACAGTCAATCGGATCCTCAAAGGGAAAGAGGGCTCTGTCCTCAAACCCCTCTATATCGGGGACACCGCTTATGTTCTGTGGCTTTCGCGTGTTGAGGAGAGCTTTATTCCGGAATATGAATCAATCAAGCCTGAAGTCGTTTCCGCTTATATCAGAGAAAAAGCTCAGGAGGCAGCTTATGCTGCTCTTCTGAAAGTACCGCCGCTTCGTATGGATAATGTTCCTGCTTCCCAAAAAGTAGGGCCGTTTTCCCCTGAAGATTTGAAAACTGTCTGGGAGAAGGCTTCTGAGGGAAGTGTCTATATTGACAGAGGGGATGATCTTTATTACATCAATAATATTACGATCGATACGACAGTTGTCGACAATATGACCCGGGAGGATTATAATACGGCCCGCGACGGACTGCATAATGAAAAATTCAACTCTTATATCACTTCATGGATCGAACAGCGGAGAAATGCGAGTAAAGTAAAAGTGTACGTCAATTAAAAAAACGAAAGAGCAAAAAAAAGGGCGGCCTGATCAGACCGCCCTTTTTTTGAGGCGATATACGGGTTGGACTCAACAGATCTCTAAAGCAGAGAGGTTTTCTTTCAGAAGTTTGAAGGCGGTAATCTCATTTTGTCGGACGGCCTCTGATGAGATACCCAAAAGGTCTCCTGTTTCTTTCAAAGAGTGTTTCTCCCCATCGATGAAACCGAAGCGGTACTTTATGATAAACTTCTTCTTTTGAGGGAGGGATTCGACGGCTTTTTGGACCAAAGTGAAGGATTCTTCCTTTAAGAGATTGTCCTCAGGTGAATTCTCTTCGGTGGTCAAAATATCTCCTAAGATCGAATATTCTTCTCGGTTTTTAAGAGGAGAGTCCAGCGAGCAATAGGAGCTGGGGATCTCTTGCTCCAGTTTTTCTCCTTTTGTCTTTTCGCTGTCTGTCAGTTCATCAGGGTTGTATTTATACTTGAAATAGGAGTGCATCTTGTTCAACGGGATGCGGATGAGATTCTTTTTGTTGTAAATGGCTCTTTCGATCTGATTTCGGATCCACCAACAAGAGTATGTGGAAAATTTATAACCCAGTGTCGGGTCGAATTTCTTGGCGGCCTTGATAAGGCCGATATTCCCCTCCTGAATAAGATCTTCAAAAGAGAGACCGCTTTTCACGTATTTTTTCGCAATGGAGATGACAAGTTTAAGATTGGATTCGACAACACGGTTATAATCTTTATCATCAACAGAAGTGTCGGTGAGAAGTGACTTCATCTCTTCGAAGGACATTTCGGTTTTAGTAGACACATCTTTAAAATAATCCTTTATCATAATGCTCCTTTCCGCGTTTCCCTTTAATTAAGCACCATGCGTGCCAAAACAAAATACTATGTAATTCCCTGTATAACAGACATTTAAGTAATTGTAGAAAATTAAGGAGATTCTCTATAAGATAAAACATTACACAAAAATATAACACATAAAAAATGAACTCTGTTCATTTTTTGTTGAAAAACCCTAAATTTCGCTTGACAATGACAGGGGATATCTATACTCTTCTCTCTATGAGAATTGATTTAGGCGTTGTGAAAAAAGAGGCACTGCCCCTGGATGAGAAATTCAATGCAGGCCTTCCCGAAGTGCCGGGAGAGGTGTCATTCAGCGGTGAGATCATCAAAGTATCCGGCGGGTATGAACTGACCGGGACTTTGACGGGTGTTTACACTCTGCAATGCTCCCGTTGTCTGGAAATGTTCAAGCGCTCATTTCTCATTCCGGTCCGGTTGATGTTAAAGCCGCGGCCGACCTTCAAAGAGGGGGAAATGACCCTTGCTGAAGAGGAATTGGATCTTGTCTTTTACGATGATTCCACTATTGATATCGGAAAGGCATTGAGAGATGAGGTCATCGTAAACCTGCCGACAAAGCCTGTTTGCGATGAAAAATGCCGGGGATTATGCCCGGTCTGCGGGCAGAATCTGAATAAGGGTGAATGTCAATGTGAGCCCCGGCAAGACAGCGGGGCATGGAATGCCTTAAAGGAAATGAAAAAGGCAATATACGGAGGTGAGTAGAGATGGCAGTACCTAAGAGAAAAGTATCAAAACAGAGAAAACATAAAAGAAGAACTCATTGGAAGCTTTTTGTTCCCAAACTTGTCAAATGCGAACAATGTGGGGCTTTTAAGAAACCTCATGCGGTTTGTCCGGAATGCGGGACATATAAAGGGAAACAAATCATCGCTACCGGAGAATAACATGCCTTATGCAAAGATTGTTGCCACAGGCGCGTTTCTCCCGGAAAAGGTGGTGACCAACGCCGATCTGGAAAAGATTGTCGACACCACAGACGAATGGATCAGGACGAGGACAGGCATTCTTGAAAGACGTGTTTCGTCCCCGGACGAACCAAGTTCACTTTTAGCCGCCAATGCCCTGATCGATGCCTTGGATTCTATAGGCATGGACAAACATGAGCTGGATTTTATTTTAGTCGCCACAGTGACACCTGATATGGCGTTTCCGTCTACCGCCTGCTGGATCCAAAAACGTCTCGACATCAATCAGATCCCTGCATTGGATATTTCAGCAGCTTGCTCGGGTTTTATGTATGGGCTCTCCATGGCCCGTGCCTATATCGAATCAGGTATGTACAAAAACATAGCCGTCATCGGGGTTGAAGAACTGACAAAAATCGCTAATTGGGAAGACCGTAGCACTTGTGTCCTTTTCGGCGACGGAGCCGGAGCTGTTATTGTTCAGGCGACGGAAGACGAAAGTGACGGGCGGATTTTATCCAATTATCTGGGGGCTGATGGTCGATATGGAAGCCTTTTGATGAAAGAGGCGGAAGGCACGGTGAACCCTGCAACTCACGAAACAATCGACAAAAAGATGCATTATATCACAATGGAAGGGCAGGAGACGTTTAAGCAGGCTGTACGTGTGATGAAATCTTCTTCTGTAGAGGCTTTAAAACGTGCCGGTTTGAAAGAAGAAGACCTTGATTTAGTCATCCCTCATCAGGCGAATATTCGCATTATTGATGCTTTGGCTCAACGATTGAAAGTGGATTACAGTAAGGTCCAGGTGACTATTGACCGTTACGCGAACTCATCTTCAGCGACGATTCCTATCGCTCTTAATGAAGCCAATCGGGATGGAAAACTTCAACCCGGGAACCATGTCCTTATGGTCGCTTTCGGCGGAGGTTTGACCTGGGGAAGCACTGTGGTGAGGTGGTAACGATGAAACGGGCCGCTTTATTTTCCGGACAGGGATCACAATATGTCGGCATGGGGAAAACCCTCTATGAAACATATCCGGAGTTCAAAGAGCTTTGCCACAAGGCTGATGCTATTTTAGGCCGGGATCTGACATCCATGATGTTTGAAGGCCCTGAGGAGCTTCTTCGGTCAACGGAAAACGCACAGGCCGCTCTTTTAACAATGGATTACGGGATAGCCCGGATATTAACGGATAACGGAGTGACATTTGATTTCGCCGCAGGCCATAGTTTAGGTGAATATGCGGCTTTGGCATTGGCCGGAGTCTTGCGCTTTGATGACGCCATGGCTATTGTCAAAGAGCGGGGGGACCTCATGTCCCGGGCCGGAGAAATGGAGCCGGGGACCATGGCCGCCGTCATCGGAATGGATTTTAAAGCTGTGGAAGAGATCTGCCGGAAAAACGGCGCTGACATGGCGAATTTTAATTCTGCCGAACAAGTGGTTATTTCCGGACGCATTAGTGCTGTAGAAAAAAGCATGAAAGCTTGTCAGGATGCCGGGGCCAAACGCGTCTTGCCTCTCAATGTCTCCGGAGCTTTCCATTCCCGGTTGATGGCAGAAAGCGGAGAAAAACTGGGAACCCTTATCAGAAGCTTCACATTTCAAAATCCCCGTGTCCCTGTTGTGATGAATGTTACAGGGGAAAGGGAAGATGACCCCGAAAAAATGAAAGAGTTATTGATCGCTCAGGTCAGTTCCCCGGTCAAGTGGATGCATAGCATGGAATACATGCTGAATCAGGGGGTGACCCATTTTGTTGAATGCGGCCCGAAAAATGTCCTTTCAGGACTGGTGCGTCGTATTTCCAAAGAAGCTCTTTCTTTGACAACGGATACGACATCGGGGATTGAAAAAGTCTTGGAGGTGTTTTCATGATCGATTTAAAGGGGAAAGTCGCTCTTGTTACAGGCTCAGCCCGTGGAATCGGACTTGCTATTGCAGAAAAGCTGGCTCAATCACAAGCTCGTGTGGTTCTCTCTGATCTCTCACAGGAAGATGTGGATAGGGCCCTTGAGAGCCTTTCTTCACAAGGTTATGATGTGATGGGAGTCGCTTGTAATGTGGCATCGGAAGAGTCTGTGAATGCAGCTGTAGAAAAAATCAAAAATGAAGCCGGCCCTGTGGACATTCTGGTCAACAATGCCGGTATTACAAAAGATATGCTCTTTATGCGTATGGATAAGGAAAAATGGGACAGTGTCCTGAATGTGAACCTGACAGGAGCTTATTTGACATCAAAAGCTGTGATCAGGGATATGGCAAAAAATCATTTCGGGCGCATTATTAATATCTCTTCAGTAGTCGGACTGATCGGCAATGCCGGACAGGCGAATTACGCCGCATCAAAAGCCGGGCTTATAGGACTGACAAAGAGTCTGGCCAAGGAATTCGGGCAAAGAGATGTGACGGTCAATGCCGTGGCCCCGGGTTTTATCGAAACCAAGATGACTGATGTTTTGAGTGATGACGTGAAAAACGCGTTTTTGCAAAATATTCCCATAAAGAAAATGGGAACTCCGGAAGATGTTGCCAATTCTGTTTTGTTTTTGGCATCGGAGCTGGCGTCCTATATCACCGGACAGGTGATTCATGTGGACGGCGGCATGGTTATGTGATTGACTTTAAGGAGGTGTGCATAATGAATGCAGAAATTCTGGGAAAGGTAAAAGACATCGTGGCGAGCCAATTAGGAAAAGAGCAGAGGGAGATCACAGATACAGCATCCTTTATTGATGATCTTGGCGCTGATTCTTTGGATACCATGGAACTTGTTCTCGCGTTAGAAGATGAGTTTGGTATCAAAATCGAAGATGAAGATGCTGAGAAGCTCAAGACAGTAAAAGACGCTGTTGAGTATATCGAGAAGAATAAATAATCTCACCCGGCGCAAAGGGGGAGACCCCTTTGCGCCCCAGGGCATATTCTAATTGGAGGAGTCACATATGGCAAACAGAGTCGTAGTTACGGGTATGGGAGTTGTCTCCCCGCTCGGAAATGAAATAGAAACTCTCTGGAAGAACCTGCTGGCCGGGAAATCCGGAGTTCGCTTGATAGACCGTTTTGACACAGAAGAATATTCATCTAAGATCGCAGGGTTAATCGACGAATTTTCCGTCGAGGGGTATATTGATCCGAAAGACGCCAGGAGAATGGACCTCTTTGTCCAATACGGATTAGTTGCCTCCTGCAAAGCTCTTCAAGATGCGAAGTTGACGATTGACGAAAAGAATGCCCATCGTGTAGGGGTTGTCGTCGGGTCCGGAATCGGAGGAATGCAGACCTTATGTGACCAGCATTCAAATTTAGTGGAAAAGGGACCCAGAAGAATCTCCCCCCTCTTTATCCCTATGATGATCCCGAATATTCTGGCGGGGCAGATCTCGATTTATACGGGAGCAAAAGGCCCGAATTTTTGTGTTGTAACCGCCTGTGCTACCGCGACACATTCCATCGGTGAGGCTTTCAAAACAATACAAAGAGGCCAGGCAGATGTCATTATAACCGGTGGGGCTGAAGCCCCTGTCATTCCGTTAGGTGTAGGCGGCTTCACCGCTATGAAAGCTTTGTCTACACGCAATGACGAGCCGCAAAGGGCTTCCCGTCCGTTTGATAAGGACCGTGACGGTTTTGTCATAGGGGAAGGAGCCGGAATATTAGTTCTGGAAGAGATAGAGCATGCCAAAAAACGAGGGGCGGTCATTTACGGTGAACTGGTCGGATATGGGGCTTCAGGGGATGCTTATCATATTACAGCTCCTGAGGATAACGGAAGCGGTGCCGTCCGTGCCATGGGAGCCGCTATTAAAGATGCCGGGATTTCTGTTGAAGATGTCGGGTATATTAATGCACACGGAACTTCGACAGAGTTGAATGATGTCATAGAGACAAGAGCTATAAAAGCCCTTTTCGGTTCTCATGCCAAAAAGCTTTTGATTAACTCGACAAAATCTATGACAGGGCATCTTCTCGGTGCAGCCGGCGGAGTGGAAGGTATCATTACTCTTCTATCCCTGAGAAACGGGCGCTTTCATCAAACACTCAATTTGGATCATCCCGATGAAGAATGCGATTTGAACTATCTTTCCGGAAAGAATGCTGAAGCGGATATCACATACGGCTTAAGTAATTCTTTTGGATTCGGAGGGCATAACGGTGTCCTGCTGTTCAAACGCTATGATGAGTAAAGAAGACCTTTTTCAAGATATATTTTCCATTACATTTCAACAGCAGGGCCTTCTCCGGAGGGCCCTGACTCATCGCTCGTGCCGGGACGGCTTTGAAGGGAATAATGAGCGCCTGGAATTTTTAGGAGACGCTGTTGTCGGTTTGGTAATAACAGAATATCTCTATAATAAAACAGGCCTCTCTGAAGGGGCCATGGCTAAGATTAAAAGTAAGGCCGTGGGGCGTGAAATCATGGCGGAGATCACGCGTCAAAGCGGACTGTTTCGCTGTCTTTATGTGGGAAAGAGCGAAGAGCAGCGCAAGACGAAGATGAAAAACCTCTATGCGAATGTATTGGAAGCTGTTATCGGAGCCTTGTTTCTTGAAAAAGGACTGGATATGACGCGGGACTTCATTATGAAATGGTGGACGCCTTATCTGGAAAAGATCTTCAGGGGCGAGTATTCTGATTCAAAATCAGAACTTCAAGAGTTTCTTCAAAAGAAGGGATGGGAGCTTCCCGAATACCGTGTCATTTCGGAAACAGGGCCTGATCATGATAAAGAGTTTGTTATTGACTGCATTATACAGGAGAATGCCTTGGGCAGGGGAATCGGCAAAAACAAAAAATCCGCTGAAATGGATGCTGCCTCCAAAGCTTTGGAGCAGCTGAGACGGAGTGATGAATGAAACGCTACATCATTCCCTTCTTTCTCAACTTTCAGGGCTGTCCCCATCGCTGTATCTATTGTGATCAAACAGCCATCTCCGGGGAAGCTCATACGGAAGTCTCCTCTGTCATAGAGATGTTTTTGAAATATCACGGGACAGAGGAGTATTGTGCCGAAGTGGCTTTTTTCGGGGGGACTTTTTCTCTTTTACCGGTAGAAAAACAGGAAGATTTGATTAATCAAGTCATCCCTTATATCAAAAAAGGGGTTGTCAACGGGATAAGATTTTCAACACGCCCTGATGCTGTCTGCAAAAAGAGGCTTTCCTGGTATAAGGAGAATCACATTCTGCACATTGAGTTAGGAGTCCAGTCATTTCAGGCTTCTTATCTTGACATGTTAAAAAGGGGATATTCTCCGGAGAAAGCCAGAGAGTCTGTCCGCCTTATTCAACAGAGCGGATTGAGTGTCGGGGTGCAGTTAATGTTGGGTTTTCCGGGCCAGACACGGGAAGATTTTTTTAAAGACATTGACGAGATTATTCGACTACACCCGCATGATTGCCGGCTTTATCCGTTATCGGTGATCCGTGGTACACCGTTGGAAAGAGAGTTTCAAAACGGAAGCATGAATTTCATCTCTTTAGGGACGGCGGTCGATTGGGTGGTGGATGCATCTGAATTAATTGAAAGTGAGGGAATCGAGATACGCCGTATAGGGCTGCCTCATACACCGGATCTGGAAGAGAAGATCGTTGCAGGCCTTTATCACCCCTCTTTTGCCGATAAAGTGCGTTTTGAACGGCTTAAAAGGGCTTTTGATAAGGCCGACGCGGCTACGGGAGCCACCTTAATCGTTCATCCCGCCGATTTGCAATACACCTACCGGATCTGCCGGATGAAGAAAAAAAGCTGTCAAGTGATGCCGGACCCTTCAGTCCGGAGAAGTACGATTCTTATTCAACGGTAAATTGAAGAGTGGCGACATTAAAAATGACTTTAATATTTCCGTGAAAAGGCAAAGCGGATGTTCCCGTAAATTCAATAAGACCTGTCATATGAAGGATGCCATCAATGAAAGAGTACTCAATATCGACAGAAATGTTCCAACGCAGTTTTATTTCTTGAGGAAGTGTCATCCCCAGCCGGCTTTCTAAATCGGCTTTAGTGCAGCTGAACTGCTGCTCAGAGCCTGATACCGTTTCTCCAACTCCCATATATCCGTAACGGGTCAAATTACTCTTCATCTGAAGCAGAATACGGTCCATGTTGAGCTTGGCTTCTGTAACACGGGCTTCTTTGACATGGGAGAGATAGACAGGAGTTCCGATTCCCACAAGAAGGCCTATAATCACCAAAGTGGCGACTAATTCAAGAATAGTAAAACCATTTTTTGTCATAATCAAATTATATCGGGAGTTGAGATAAAATCAAGGGTCAGAGGGCTTTTCAGAGAAAGAAAAAAGATTTATAATAAGAAAAAAGGAAGAGGTGATTTTTGATGTTTAAAGATCTGCTGCAAGCAAGAAGGGCTTACCGGGCCTTGCTTCCGACCCCTGTCCCGAGAAGTCATCAGCTTATCATGGCACAGGCGGCCTCCTTAGCTCCATCCTGTTTTAATCATCAACCATGGAAGTTTCTTTTCATCTCCGGAGAGCATTCTCTTTCTCTATGGCATGAAGCCTTGACAGACGGGAATTATTGGGCAAAACGGGCCTCGCTGGCCGTTGTCGTCTATACAGACGATGAGTGGGATTGTGTTATAAAAAAAAGACGATATGCCTCTTTTGATACAGGAATGGCGGCTTTTTCTTTGATCCTGACAGCCACCGAACTGGGCTATGCGGCTCATCCCATCGCAGGATTCAGTCCGTCAAAGATCGCGGAGCAGTTTCATATTGATCCGCAGCCGGATTTTATGGCCTGTAATGTCATCGGGAAAAAAACAGACGATCTTTCAGTGCTTGAAGAGCGCCATCAAAAAGAGGAAAAAGAGCGCCCCCCGCGTAAGGGTGTAGACGAATTCGTTCGGTTTTTTGAATAATAAGTCTTCAAAGGAATCGGGGACAAGAAGATTAGCGGCCGCTGTCTTCTTTTACTTTTTTGAGAAAAGAGACAATGCTCTCCTCAAAATCCTGCGGGTTTTCCAGCATGGGGAAAAAGGCGGCTCCGGGTATGACACACGTGCTCATCAAAGGCCGCGGAGGATATGAATAGGAAGAAAAAAAGATATCGGCTTTTCCCCAAAGCAGAAGAGTCGGCAGTGAGTGAAGTGTCAGCAATGTCTCTTCTTTAGAGGCCATATAAAAATCATCGGAATAAATATAGGGCATCATCGTTTTCACCGAATGAAATGGAGTAAATAATTTTGTCCGCATGGTCTTGTTGACTCTTTTTTCTGTTTTTTTATCGACAGGTTGATAAAAATAGAGAGGGTAATTCTTTTCGATGATTTCAAAAAGGGACTCCATATCTTCAGGAGAAAAAAATGTTTTTTTTAGAATTCGGGAAAGAGTAGAACGCTTATCCATCGCCATGAGGCCTTGGACAGACTCTTCTCCGCTTAAATCTTCCATATGCTGATAAAGGGCTTGAATCAAGTGGCGGATATCGTCGTAATAATTGATCCGCGGGTTGACTCCGATAAAAAACAAAATCTTTTCGGGGGCTTTTTCTAAAAGAGAGAGAGCAATGAAGGCTCCGTAATCGTGCCCCAAAAGACCGAATCGGTCAATTCCCAAGGTTGTCATCAGAGAAAGGATCATATCGGCATGATCCGCAGCCGACAGGCCCGGAGTGGAACGGCCCTTATGGATCAGGGGGGCGTCGGCAGGTATCGCCTGGCCTGAGTAGGTATAATCCACAAAGATCAGACGTGCTTCTTTTTTCAAAAGGGGGACAAGGGATTCTTCCAGATAACGGGAAGAAGAGCCCGGCCCGAAGGGTAAACAGACCATAGCAGGAAGATCCTTATTGTCCCCGTGAACGGAAATATAAAGCGGTTTCCCCTGTATGGTCATGACTCCTTCATACTGCGGAGCAGAAAAGAGTGGAGAAGGACAAGTCAGCAAAACCATCAGGCTCATTGTCATAAAAAGAATATGTTTTTTCATAAAGTAAGTATAGAGAAAACTCAAAAAAAATAAAGGGAAGAAAAAATTAATCTTTTCTCTCTGACGTTACTCACCGACTCTTGAAATCCCCTTGTGTTGGTGTATGATAAAGAAAAAAAGAAGATGAAGAAGGGGACGAGTCATGGATGACGGATATTGTTTTGTGTGCGGAGAGAAGAATGAAAAGGGGATGCATCTGGATTTTGAAACGTCTTCAGAGGGCATAGCCCGGGTTGATTATATCATCCCCGCTTATTTTCAGGGTTACCGCCATGTGATTCATGGGGGGATTGTGGCGACTCTTCTGGATGAAGTGATGGCTAAGGCTTGTCTGGCAGCGGGACTTAACGCTTTTACAGCAGAGATCACTGTCAAATTCCTCAAGCCGGTACCGGCCGAAAGCGCTCTCCGCCTTGAAGGGCATGTCAAAGAAAAACGGCATCGCTTGATCAATACGGAAGGGTCTCTTTCTGTAGGGAAAGAGGTCTGCGCCACTGCTGAAGCCAAGTTTTTTGTGAGGTGAGCAGTGAACTGGTGTCTTGTCGCAGGAGCCCGGCCGCAGTTTATCAAACTGGCTCCTCTGATTCATGCGTTAAAAAAAAGGGGAGAATCTTTTTTCTTAATTCATACGGGACAGCATTACGATGAGAATATGTCGGAGCTTTTTTTTCGTGAGATGGATATTCCCGCTCCCCATGTCAATCTGGAAATCGGATCGCTTTCCCACGGGGCCCAGACGGGGCGTATGATAGAACAAATGGAAGCTGTTCTCCTCCAAGAAAACAGGAGTATAGTCGTCCTTTTTGGAGACACCAACTCAACGTTAGCCGGGGCTGTGGCGGCTTCTAAATTAAAGATTCCCATAGCGCATATTGAAGCGGGGTTGAGAAGTTTCAACTTTGATATGCCTGAAGAGCAGAATCGGATCTTGACCGATCATCTTTCCACCTTTCTCTTCTGCCCCACTCAGGGAGCTGAAATTCAATTGGTTCGAGAAGGGATCGAAGACGGGAAAAAATATCAGGGGAGATACCTTTCACAGCGCCATGTCTCTGTCACCGGGGATATTATGGCTGATGCCCTTTATTCTTTCTCTGCCCGGGCAGCGGATCAAAATCAAAAAGACAAAATGAAGTATGAGGATGAACCTTTTCTTTTGTTGACTCTTCACCGGGCTGAGAATACTGATGACGCTCGAAGGTTAAAAGAGATCTTCTCCCAGCTGGAAGATATTCGCCTCCCCATTATTTTGCCTCTTCATCCCCGGACCGCGAAAATGCTCAAGAAGGAAAACATTGTTCTTTCTTCCCGCATATATGTTACCGAACCTCTGGGATACCTGGATATGATCCGTTTGGAACGCAAAGCCCGTTGCATCATCACGGACTCCGGGGGAATTCAAAAGGAAGCCTATCTATTAAAGGTCCCTTGTGTGACCCTTCGTCGGGAAACGGAGTGGACAGAGACACTCAGCCATGGCTGGAATCAGCTGGCATACAGCGCGCAGGGGCTTCAGATCGGAGAAGCTTTGGAGAAGGCTTTGTGCCTGGACAGGGGAAAAACGCTCTGGCCCGCTTATTATGGAGACGGACATGCCGCAGAAAGAATCATCGAAAGGGTGAAATCGTGGGGAAACGCTTCTTTATAGTCTGCGAAACCTATAAAAACACAGGGGTGGAGAGAAAGATCGAAGCCCAGAAAAAGGCGCTGAAAAAACGGGGCCGTTTTGAACCTCTTCTGGAATCCCCCTCCTCTCCCTACCAGCGCCTGTATAAAGCCCAACGTACTATTATTCAAAAAGCCAAAGAAGCCGAGCTTATCTATTATCGTTATTCAGCTCTCAACTGGCTTCTTCACCGCTTTTTGAAAAAAAAGATGAAGGGACGTTTTCTTTTGGAGATCAATACGTTGAATCGACCGGAATTAAAAAGGGAGCGGGGAGTGAAAGGCCTTGTCAAGCGACTCTTCAATACGGTGTATGAAAAAGAATTATATCAAAGAGCCCGCGGTGTTTTGGTTTTGACTCCGGAGATCGGTGCATATGTCCGTGGTCTTTGTCCGATAGCTTCTGTCACTGTCATTGATAACGGATATGAAAAAAGGGATGTGTTCCCGGAAACAGACTCTGTCATCGCCGAAAAAATTTACAATTGGAAAAAGAAGAATTATCTTGTAGGGCTTTTTGCCGGGACATTTTTCCCCTGGGCCGGGGTCGACAGAATGATCAAGAGGATAGAGCAGTGGAGGAATGTTGGCTTGATCCTGGCGGGTTTCGGACCTGAACTGAAGGGGCTCCTTTCAGCTCTGGAGGCTCCTTTTCATGAGCGTATTCTTTATACAGGTCCTCAGACAGAGTCGGAACTCGCCGGGCTCTATGAGATGGCAGATTTTGCCTTCAGCTCATTGGCTCTGGACCGTATCGGTCTCCGTGACGCCCGCCCTCTGAAGACAAGAGAGTACCTGGCCTATGGCTTGCCTGTGGTCTGCGGGTACAGGGAAAACCCGGAATTGGAGGAAACCGGGCTTATCCTCTCTTCCGGGATCACCCCGGAAGAGCTGGAAAAGGTGTGCAGACAGGAGAGTAAAGAGGAAAGGGTGAAACGCGTCCTGCCTCTGCTCTCCTGGGAAAAGATCTATGAAAAAATCGGGGACCTCTTCCCATGAAAGAGACACTGATCCTCATCACGGACCATTTCCCCTACGGAACAAGAGAGCCCTTTTTAGAAGAGGAACTTCCTTTTTTGTCGGAAGCCTTCGATGAGGTGATCCTGTTGGCGAGAAACAAAGGGAAAAGTGTGCGGCCTCTTCCGGCTAATGTCCGAGCGGTTCCTCTCCGCAGACGCCTGTCTCTAGGCTCTTCCGTCTCTTTTCTGCTTTCCCCTTTCGGATTAAAAGAAATGGGAGGGAAGAGTCCCGCTCAGCGCGTTGAAGCGACAAAGCATATCTGGCGCTCATCTCAAATCGTTGCAGAGCTGGAGGCTCTTTTGAAAGAACGCCTGGGCCGGGAAAGGATCACCATCTACTCCTACTGGCTCTATTACGGAGCTCTGGCTCTGGCCCGGATCAAGGGGAAGTATCCCGGTCTGAGAGCTGTCTCCCGGGCTCACGGGTATGACCTCTACGAGGAAAGAAGGAAGGAAAGCTCCATCCCCTTCCGCCGCTTTATTGCCGACCGGCTGGACCGTATCTTCTTTATTTCAAAGCATGGAAAGGATTATTTTGAGAGCCGCTATCCTGACGATAAAGAAAAGTATTGTCTCTCCTATTTAGGTGTCCGGTGGGGAGGAAGGCCGCAGAAAAAGAAAGGGGGGCCTTTTCACGTGGTGAGCTGTTCCCGCCTGACGTCCAACAAACGGGTGGATACAATCGCCCGTGCCCTGGCCGGACTCAAAGGGATTCCCCTGCGCTGGACTCATTTCGGGGATCCCTTGTCGGGAGAAGAGATGGAGAAGGTGAAGACGGCGCTGCTGGACTCGCCCCATGTTCAATGGGATTTCCCGGGCTGGATTTCACGTGAGAAGATCAGCTCCTTTTATGCGAAAGAGGAAATCCGCTGTTTTATCAATGCCAGCCTGTCTGAAGGGCTCCCCGTTTCCATAATGGAGGCGATGCTGGCGGGGATCCCCGTGGTCGCCCCGGCTGTAGGGGGAATCGGCGAGATCGTGGATTCAGAAAACGGGTTTCTTCTGCCTGAAGCCTGTTCCTCTGAAGAGATTTCTCAAGCCTTGCTGCAGCTGATGAAGGAGCCTGAAAAAAGAGAAGAGATGAGCCGGAAGGCTTATGAAAAGGTATCCCGGTTCTTTTCTGCAGAGAACAACTTTAAGACATTTGCAGGCTTTCTGCGACAACAAACCAAACGAATCCTCTATCTCTATTGGGGACAGCTGAGTGAAAGCAGCGGGCCTGCCGGCCATGTCCTGGGACTCATCAAAGGGTGGATCAAACAGGGATATGAAGTGGATCTTCTCTCTTTTTCTTCAGAGTGGTCTCCCGAAATCTCCGGAATGAACCATGTAAGCCTTCAGCGCAGGGGGACACCCTGGGAGCGTATCGTCTCCTTCCGGCGCAAAGCCTTCCGGCTGATCCGAGAAAACCCCTATGATTTTCTCTATCTGCGCATGAGTCAGCAGCTCTTTTTCGGTTCCGGGACAGGCCTTCCGGCCCTGTATGAAGCCAACGGCATCATCGAAGTGGAAGCTCCTCTGATCAAAGAGAAGTATCCTCTCTATGCCCGGGTCGAACGGGTCTATTGCCTGCCCCGCCTTATCCGGGACATGCGCCGGGCCCTGGGCGTTATCGTCATCACATCGCGGATGAAAGAGTATTTTATCCGCAAATACGGGATCGAAGAAAAAAGGCTTTTTGTGTCGGGAAACGGGGCGGAACCTTCGCCGGCACCGGCCCCTTCCCGAGGGGGAAAAAAAAGGTTCTCGCTGGCCTTTGTGGGGAACCTGCGAAAGTGGCAGGGAATAGACTGTGTCATGGACGAGATGATCAAAAGAGACCGACGGGACCTTTCGCTCACGGTGATCGGGGGCGGAGAGCTTTACGAGCGTTTTAAGGAGAAGACCATGAAGAACCCTCATTTATCCATTACACTGACAGGACCTTTGCCACGGAAGAAAATGCTGGTGTATCTGGGAGAGTGTGATATAGGGCTGCTTCCCATCACGGGACAAAGCGTGAACAGAGTGAGGGGGGTCTATCCACTGAAGTTGAATGAATACTGGTTGGCCGGCCTTCCTATCCTGGCCGCTGACATCCCTGATATGGATATTGTGCAAAGAGTTGGAGGAGGCTTCAATTTTCGGGCGGATGATTATGACGATTTCTTTTCTCAGCTGAATCATTTCGCGGCTCTCTCTTTGGAAGAGAAACAGAAAATGGGGGAAAAGGGACGCGCCTTTGTCCTGAAAAACAGGACATGGGAGATGATCAGCCGGGAAGTGATAGAGTACTATGAAATCGGCGCAGATGACGTGATGCCGGGAGCAAAAGAGGAAAGATGAAGAGGAACAAATCAATGGAGAAGACATCTGAAAAAAAGCTCTTTTTTGATTTTTCATATAACTTCATTGGAAATATCATTGTCTTTATCCTATCCTTTTGTATCTCGATTATCATCGCAAGGCTTCTTGGCCCTGAGAAAAAGGGGATCTATAGCCTGATTCTCTTTTTGCCCGGGTTAATGACCATGATCTTCGGGTTTGGTCTGGACGCAAGCACAATATACCATTATGGAAAAAAAGAGATTTCTCTCAGTGATTTAATCGCTCATAATAATTTCCTTGTTATCATATTATCGTTCCTGGCCATTTTGAGCGGATGCATTGTCATTTTTTTAGGCTACAACACCTATTTTATCAATATCAACCGCGGGTATCTTTTTTTGGCGTTAGCTCTTATCCCACTGGGACTCTATTCAAGTATGCTGAAAGCGGTATTGAGAGCAAAAGATGAGTTTAAAAAACTCAATATAGCGAATTTTCTAACCACTCTCTTTTTGGTTCTATTTGTCTTGCTGCTGTTTTTCCGTGCCTCTGTGGGGCTGCTTGTTGTCATACAAATAGGAGCCATATTCGCAGGTATCCTTGTCTTGATCAAAATGACAAAATTGGATATTCATTTTTCTCTCAAAAGAGAACCTGTTTTTATCAGGAAAAGTCTGTTGTACGGGGTCAAAGTTCATTTTTCGAATATTATATCATATTTTCATTATCGTGTTGACCTGATGATCATCAATATGCTCATGACTCCCTTGTTTGTGGGATATTACTCATTGGCTGTCAATATTGCTGAAAAGGCCTGGATGTTATCTCAGTCAATCAGTTCGGTTCTGTTTTCAAGAATCACAAAAGAGGACAACGGAGATGATCAGAATTCGACAGTGAGGATATCACTTTTTATCACATTTTGGGGGACGATATCACTGTTGTTCGTTTTGACTTTCTGGGGGGCGTTCCTGATTCCGATGATCTACGGGAATGATTACTTACCGTCATATCCGCTGATCAAACTTCTCGCACCGGGAATCATCATGCTCTCAATTTCCCGCATTCTATCTGCAGATCTTGCTGCAAGGGGCTATCCCCAGAAAACGATAATACCGAAACTCACGATGCTTCTTATGAATATTATTCTCAATCTTCTTTTTATCCCAAAATATGGAGTCGGCGGAGCTGCAATGGCTACAAGTATAACCTATACAATGAGTAGTGTGATGATTATTGTTATTCATCGGAAGATTTCATCTTCTGACTTTTTCAGGTTCTTCTATCTTTCCCGGAATGATATTCGAAAACTAAAAAGAATCCTTAAAACAGGAGATGGAGAATGAGGTATAAAATCTTTGGAAAATGTGTAGAAATTCAAATCGAACGTTATAAGAAAAAAGAACGGATGCTGAAAGAACTCGGCCTTTATGAAAGAACAGAGGAGTTTCCTGATCTTCTGGTGGAGTATGTCCCGTCAATTGATTATCAACATATGCTATACAACGCACCGAAGCCTTTTTTTGAATTGGAATCATGGGATGTCTTCCACACTACTGCGCATGTCGCTTTTCATAAAGATACTCCCCGGGTTATCTTTACAATACCGGAAGAAAAAGCGAATCTCAAAACACTCAGAAAGAGATTTGCTCATATCGGTTTTGAGACCATGTCCACATCATTAGGACAGATTTTTCATGAAACAGTCCTGATTCCTGCTATCCTTCGATATTTCTCAAACGAACTCTCTCCTTTTCACGGAAGCGCATTATTTTCTGAAAAGACAGGAAAAGCGGTGATTTTCAGTGGGCTGGGAGGAGTCGGGAAAACATCACTGGAAATGGGAATAATGCAGCGGGACGGCTACCGTTTTCTTTGTGATGACCTTTGCCTGGTCAACAGAAACGGTACTGTCTATGCGAATTTCAACTGGCCGAAAATTTATGCATACAATCTCTCATTGTTTCCTCAAATGAGAACACAGATTTCCAGGCATGACTCTCTTTTGGGTAAAATACAATGGATGTATAAAAGAGCATGGAATAAGCCTGTGCGTAGGCGTATTTCCCCGGAAAAGCTTTATAGCAAGCCTTTGTGTCTTGAAGCCCCTCTTGGAAAGATTTTTTTTCTACATCAGGATAATACTCGTTTGCCTGGCATTGAAAAACCTGACAGAAAATGGGCTGAGATATTTATGAGTATTATCAACGATGAACTCTATCATGTTTTTTTCAGGTTTTTACAATGGAAAGAGCTCAGAGAGCTTGTAGAAAACAATGGTCAAGAATCCCTTCTCGAAAGGATCAGAACCGATCTTGAAAAAGGGTATCGGATTTTGGAAAAGAATCTCGACGGGATATACCTCCTTCATTCACCGAGGAGATTCGATATCAACCGTTTGACGGATTTCCTGGTCAAGGAGATTGAATGAAAAAGAGACTTCTTATCCTTTTCACAAATCGATTTCCTTTTCATCAGGGGGAAGAATTTATTGAGAATGAGATTCCATACTTATCTGCGAATTTCCATCACGTTCTAATTATTTCCAATTCGGCGGGAGCGACAGTTCAGAAGACATTGCCAGACAATGTCATCGCTGAACAGTGCTCTCTTCAGTCTTTGGGAAGAATGAAGTATTTGCATTATCTTTTCATGGTTTTTTCTGTGAGTTTTTTTCGCGAGCTCATGAGGATGATCTTTCGATATAAAATCACTCCGACACGTCGGCGGTTAGGGCTACTGATGGAATATCTTGTGGACGGAAGACGATACAAGAGAGCATATCTCCATCTTATTAGTCGGTATAAGAAAAAGGATCAGCAGTATCTCCTCTACAATTATTGGATGAATCAATCGTCCTTTGGCGCAGTCAAGGTCAAACAAAAGATCAATTCAAAAATTATCATCCGTGCTCACCGGTACGATCTTTACTTTGAACATCAATCTGCAAACTATATCCCTTGTAGAAAGGAGATCTTCATCAAAGCTGATTATATTTGTTTTATTGCAGAGGAGGGGCTTCGTTATTTTATCAAAAAACATGAAATCCAGGAAAAAGAGAAGTTGGTGGTCTATCCCCTTGGGGTTCGAACCAATCTTCCGGATGATAGAAGAAGAGCCCTGAAGGCGAATATAGTCAGCTGTTCCTACATCAACCCAGTCAAAAGGTTGTCTCTGCTAATAGATGCGCTTCATCAGATGAAGAATAAAGAGGTTCGCTGGACTCATATCGGGGGAGGGGATCATTTTGACCGCTTTAAAGAAGAGGTCTTTCATCAGCTTTCGGGTTCTGACGGGGTCTCCGCCAGGCTCACCGGGAACCTGCCCAATCAGGATGTCAGACGTCTCCTTCGTGAAGGTGGTTTTAAGGTATTTGTTAATGTCAGCTCCTCAGAAGGTTTACCTGTCTCAATTATGGAAGCGATGGCCACCGGAATCCCGGTGGTGGCTACTCGTGTCGGCGGGGTGTCAGAAATCGTGAACAACAGCAACGGAAGGCTTCTGTCCCCCGATCCTTCTCCCGAAGAGATTGCTGACGCGCTTGCTTATTTCCTGGACATGAAAGAAGAGATGTGGGAGAAGTTTTCGTTCAATGCTTATGAAACATGGAGGAATCATTTCTCTGATGAGCAAAACTATGGTGAATTTGTCGCGTTTCTCAATACGATTGAAGAGTGATAAACGGATGAAAACAAAAAAGAGGATTATCGAATGAAAAAAAGATGTTTAAGAATATGAGAAAAATTATTTTTTTGGGAGGTTATTCTAGCGTCATTGAAATCCTGGCTCTAACAAAAATGGATGTTATCTCTTTGCGGTCACCTGAAGAGATCGTGACAGCGGGGATCGGTGATGAGACGATCGTCTTGCTTAAAGCCGAGACAGAAAAAAGGGCGTTGTCGGGAGCTGCTGAGATACAGCACCGGATCCCCAAAGCACCCATTATTCTTATCACAGAAGACCCCGCGCTTTTTAAGAAAGACCATCTCATCAACCCTTTTTTTGACATCTATCATCTTCCGGGAGAGGAAAAGGATCTCCTGCAGTCGGTCAATGCGGCGTTCCATGAAATACCCCTTCTCTATCAGCGCTATTATCAATGGGGCACTATGCAGCGGTTATCAGGCAAGGTCCGTGAAGCGCTGCGGTTGTTTGAAGCCTCTTTGGCTCTGAAGCCTTCCTATATTTACCCGGCCATAGATGCGGCCCGTCTTTATTATCAACAGAATGACATGAAAGCAATGAAACGCGTGATCGAAAGCGTTCCGGGAAAAGATGAAATACCGGAATTGCTTAGACTTTTAGGCGAGAAGGCTTATAAAGAAGGAAATCTGGTTAAAGCGGAAATATACTGGGAAAAAGCATTGCAGCGTTCTCCTTTGACCATAAGCAGGCTGTTTCAGTACCTCAAAGTCTTATGGAAAAGAAAAGAGTACCGAAAAACGGCTCTCTTGTTTCTTGAAAAAATACCGGAACTGCTGGAGATAAAGCAAAAGATGAAGACATCCCTCCAGGATGCCCTTAGCCGCGGGGATTGCGAAGAAAGTTATCTCTGTTCCCGGATGGCGCTGCGCTATTTCCCGGAAGATGAGGAATTCTTAAAGGCCTATGAGCAGTCCGCCCGGGCATTGGGAATCGGGGTTTCTCCTGAGGAAGGAAAGAGCATTTGATGAAAAAAGGGATCGTATTGTTTTTTTTGACGTTTTTTTTAATGATCTTGTCCGCATTGGGAGAGGAGAAGAAGCCCCGGCTTATTTATGTCGATGACCCGCTTTTGGCTCCTTATGTGTATGAAATAGAACCCGAGGCTGAAGAGGCTTCTGCCGAAAAGGCCCATATTATTTTCTATAACGGATTAGAGGGCAAAGACCAGCTCAAAGACGGCTATGACTACACAATGGGAATCATCAATATATTAAAAAATGAGAATGGGACTATGAATCCTTATGCATCCTACAGTTTTACCCATCTGGCAGCGGTTGTCCGGAACTTTTGTGATGTCTTATCTTTACATTATCCCGCCCGGGCAGGAAAATACGAAGAGCAGGCCCGAAAGATCGTCAAAAGGGTGCAAACAGCAAAAAGTCAATCTAAAATCGAAAAAAGGGCTGTTTTAGCTGCAGGCGGGTTCTTTGATTACCTGCTTGAGGACTTGGAAGTAAAAAAAATAGCGGTTGACCGTTATTTTATTTACAAAGAAAAGTCTTTGGGCATAAAGACACCGGCTCAAATCCTCTGTGATTTTCCCCCGGAGGGAAAATGGCGTGATGCGCTGAAATACAGAGGATATGCACTTGTGTTTATTGATTGCCATGATTTTCAGAGAGTGGAAGATTTATTGATATATGTGGTAAAGGAGGTGAAACATGGGAAGTATTCTGGTTCTTGACGATGAACAAAGCATGCGGGAAATGCTTCAGCTGATGCTGGAGGAAGAAGGCTACCATGTCACAACCGTTCCCGGGATCGCTGAGGCCGAAGAAGAAATCAAAAAAAATGTCTATGACCTGATCATCTCAGATCTCCGCCTGGAAGACGGAAACGGAATAGATTTTTTGGATACGGTTAAGACAATCTCTCCTCTGAGCTCTGTCATCATTATTACAGCCTATGCCACATTAGAAAGTGCACTACGGGCCATACGGCTTGGAGCTTACGATTATGTTCTGAAGCCTTTTAAAATCGATATTCTCCGCAACAGTGTGCGCAACGCTTTTCAAAGAAAAACTTTGATGGAAGAAAACCTGTATCTTCGGGAAGTGGCCGACCGGGCGAATATTTACGATAATATCGTCGCTGAAAGCCGCATTATCAGAGACTTGATCGATTTGTCTTACAAAGCGGCTCAAAGTGATGCCAATATTATGATTACAGGAGAAAGCGGAGTCGGGAAAGAGATGTTTGCCCGTTATATTCATAAGAACAGCCCCCGGGGAAACGGCCCCTTCGTGGCAATCAATTGCGGTGCGTTACCGGAGAGCCTTCTGGAAAGTGAGCTTTTCGGCCATGTGGCAGGAGCTTTTACAGGAGCACAGAAAAATAAAGAAGGACTGTTTGTCGTGGCCAATAAAGGGACCATCTTCCTGGATGAGATCTCCGAGACGACGAATAATTTTCAAGTCAAACTTCTCCGAGTCATCCAGGAACAGGAGATCCGCCCGGTTGGGGGGAACAGCACCAAATCCATTAATGTGCGGGTCATCGCAGCATCCAATAAGGACATCAGCCGCCTTGTCGAGGAAGGGGTGTTCCGCAAGGACCTCTATTACCGCATTAATGTCATCCCTGTACATATTCCTCCTTTAAGACATCGGCGGGAAGATATTCCCCTTTTGGTCGACCATTTTCTCAGGCAATTCAGCTCAAGCCGCAAGAGCCTTTCTCCGGGAGCAATAAGAACTCTTCTTCACTATGATTTCCCCGGGAATGTCCGTGAGCTTCAAAATATCATCGAGCGTGTCTGTGTATTGACACAAGGGGCACTGATAACGGAGGATGACCTCTATTTTCTTGAACCGTATAAAGGGAGTCAAGAATATGAAACACCACTGATTTCTTTAAAAAAAGTGGAGCAGCATCATATTGAAGGGGTATTAGAAGCTTGCGGGGGCAACAAAAGCAAAGCCGCCGAAATTCTCGGAGTCAGCCGGAAATTTATCTACTCCAAATTGAAAGAATATCAGCAGGAATCGAATGGAGCATAATCTCTATTACACCGAAGGATTATTGTCATTTCTTCGGTCATACACAAAACTGCCCGTGGAAGGAATCGAAGCCCTGTTAGATCAGAGTGAGGAGGGTGTTAATCCGTCAGTAAGGCCTGAGACAGCGGCCTTGCTGTTTTTTCTCGTTTCTCTTTCTCAACCGGTGCGGATTTTGGAAATAGGGACTTGCCGGGGGACTTCATCCATTATTATGGCCAAAGCCTGTCCGGAAGCGGAAATCATAACTATTGAGATAAGAACCGATCTGGCAGATGCTGCTCGGGGGAATTTCTGTGATTTTGGCGTTGAACGGCAGATCACCCTTATGGAAGGGGACATGAAGGAGATCATCCCCGCATTGGATCTGAGCTTTGATTTTATTTTTTTAGACGGGGCAAAAAAATCCTACCCTTTTCTTTTTCCTTACCTGTTAAAGCGTCTTCACCCCGGAGGAATATGGGTTACCGATGATGTTTTTCTTGAGACAGCTTGCTTCCCCGAACATATCAAAGGGGTCAATGAAGCCTTGCAGCGTTTTAATGCCATGGTTATCGAAGAAGAGAGTCTGATCCCGGCACTGATTCCTTTGGGGCATGGACTTCTCGTAGCCGCAAAAAAAAAGACGGAAAAGCAATCATCTTGACTTTCAGCGCGAAAACTCATACAATTTCGGTATGAGTTCATTACAAAAGGGAACGATTCTGGACATTGTCGCAGATGACCTTAATTCTTCATGTGAAGGTTTATGCCGTGTAAACGGGCAGATCCTCTTTGTTCCGGGGCTCTTGCCGGGCGAAAAAGCCTGTGTGAAAATCACTGAGGCTAAAAAGAAATATGCCCGTGGAACGATTGAGAAAATTATAGATAAGGCTCATTTCCGGGAGGAGCCTGCTTGCCCCCATTATGATCAATGCGGCGGCTGTGATTTTATGCACATCAAATACGACAAAGCCCTGGAGCTTAAGGCTCATATTGTGGCTGAAAATTTAAAGCGGTTGGGGCATATCAGCTGGGGTGAAAAAAAGATTAAAAAAATCCCTGCCGAAAACAAGGTTCATTACAGAAATAAATTCATTCTTCCTGTGAGGGAAGGGGAAAAAGGTGAGTTTCTCTGCGGAGCCTTCAAAAGAGGCGCCCGAAGTGTTGTCCCGATTCCCCAATGTCTGACCCAGGACCTGGCGGCCCGTGAGGTTATGAATTATATAGCCGAAAAAGCTCCCCGTTACGGGATCAGGCCTTTCAACGAAAAGACAAAAGAAGGATATCTTAAGGGGATCGGGTACCGTTTGGAAAAGCGGAATAAAAAAATGATGCTTATATTTATCATTTCTTCTGAGGACACAGCTCCGCTACAGCCTCTTCTTGATGATATTGATTTCAGGTTCGGCCTTATCGATTCCATCTATGCCAATGTCAACCCGGACCCTGCCCACACCGGAATGGGTGGAAAGAGTATTCATCTGGGCGGCAAGGAATACCTGGATATGTATTTGGGGAAAGCCATGTATAAAGTGGGGCCGGCGACTTTCTTTCAAATCAACAGCCGCCAGGCCGAACTGATGTTCCAGCATGTGCTGAGCCTTCTCCCTTTTGAGCGTTGGGGCGCCGTATGGGATCTGTATTCCGGAGTCGGAGCTTTGACTTTTTACCTGGCATCTGAATTTAAAAGGGTCTATGCCGTTGATGTGAATGCAGAATCGGTGCTGATGGCTGAAAAGAACAAAGAACGAAATTTCGCCGATAATGTGACTGTGATCCGGGGCGATCTGGAAAGCCTGGATGTGACTCAATTGGAAACGCCTGAAGTGGTGGTGACCGATCCTCCCCGATCCGGATTATCAGAATCCCTGACAGCACAGCTGAAAAAGGTGTGCCCTTCAAAAATTGTTTTGATTTCCTGTGATTCGGCCACCCTGGCCAGGGACTTGGATCGTCTATCCGGAGAATATGCTATCAAATCATTGACAGTCGTGGATATGTTCCCCATGACCCGGCACGTTGAGACGGTAGTATTGCTATCAAGGGTAGAAAAGTAAGAGTGTAGAAACATAAGTAAATAAGCGCTTTCCGTGATTTGAAATCTGGCTTTAAGCCGGAAGGATAATCACGGATTTTTATTTTGTGGGAACTTATCCAAGAATGGCAGAAAGTAAGGTTGAGTGGTTAGGTTTACTTTAGAGCTTGTGAGTTGATAAAATTGCTGTCAAAAACGTGGTGAGTTGATAGAATTATTGTCAAAAAATTAGAAAACATTTACACTTTTTATTGGCCGAGTCAATAAAATGAAGTACAATAAATATTAGGTGGGATTATAGCCCTGCACTAGGAGGTGAGAACTTGATAGGATTAGAATATATTTTAAACCTCTATAACCTTCAACATGATTAAGTCCCTAAAGTGGTGTAAAAAGGAGTGAGCCACGTCTCGACCTCTGTTAGAATGGATTAAAGAACAACTAACAAGGAGGAAGAGTCATGGCTCAAGTGAATATTACCTTGGAAATG
>DSCS01000063.1 GCA_011048995.1 Bacillota bacterium | reverse complement strand
AGGCGGGATCAGGGAATGCCTTTTATCACTTTCTCTGAAATAAGCACTGTTTTGGGAGATGAGCTTTTTTTCGATGAGCCGCATCATGCCCGTTCTCTTTTTACGGCTCTTTTCGAGTTGTTGAAAGAAACGGCCCGAAAACTTGATCCGCTGGCGTTGGAGCGGGAATTTCTCTTTTCTTTTTTGGAATCCATGAAAAGCTTTCAATCTTTATTGGAAGAATTAGCTCCCGGCATGGGACTGAAGGAAATGAGCCGTGTCCTTCAGGAGATTGCTTCCTTAGTTTCCGTTCCATTCAGCGGGGAGCCTCTTGGCGGGCTTCAGGTCATGGGGATGCTGGAAACCCGCGGCCTTTCCTTTGAGCATGTCTTTATCCTGGGAGTCAATGAAAAACAGTTTCCCACCGGGAAATCAGAGCAGGGGTTGATTCCCTATGAGTTTAGAAAAAACGCCGGGTTAACGACTTATGAAAGCCGGGATGCGATCTTTGCCTACTATTTTTACCGTCTGCTCATGAGAGCCGGTACAGCCGTTCTCTATTACAACACTGAAATGGACCAGATGGGAAAGGGAGAACGAAGCCGTTTTATTGAGCAGCTGCTTCATGAGTGGGCGGAAATCAATCAAAAGAGTGAAATATCTGAAACACTTCTTTCTTTAGGAGCTTCTCAGGAGCTTTTTCCTCCCCGTGTTGTGGAAAAGGACCGTGAGATGACCGACAAGCTGGGGAAAATGATTTTCTCCGCGTCATCGCTCAATGATTATTTAAGCTGCCCCTTAAAATTTTATTTGAAGTATGTGGAAAAATTGAAAGAACCAAAAATGTTGATTGCTGACCCTGATGCTTCCCTTTTTGGAACTATTGTCCATCAGATTATGGAAAACTTTTTCCGTCCCTTTGTGGGACGAGTACCGGATCGTAAAGAATGGGATATGTTAGAAAACGGTTTGCCGAATATTATCGATATAGTCTATGCTTCTCAGATGCCGGGAGCGGATCTTCAAAAAGGGAAAAATTACATTAACAGGCGTATCATGCTTCACCTGACAAAGACTCTGCTGGAGATTGAAAAGAAGCGTCTGCCTTTCATTGTGCGCGGATTGGAGGAGCGGCGTGAATGTGATGTGTTTATCGATGAGAGAACAATCCGCTTAGGAGGGCTTATCGACCGAATAGATGAATGCGAAGGGGTTTTGCAAATCTGGGATTATAAAACAGGACATGTGGCTTCGTTGAAACCGCCCAGAGGGGGAGATCCAAGTCTGATCCGTACTTATCAGGGCCGCAAGGAGATGGTGCAGCTTCTTATTTATACTCTCTTATATCCCGCGGAAGAAGAAGTGGCTCCGGGGTTGATCTGTTTTCAGTCTCCCCGTGAGCCATATTCCCGGCTTGATAAAAAAGCCTTTGACCCGAGCCTCAGAGAATATGCCCTGAGAATGCTTGATGTGATTTTTAATGAGCTTTTTGACAGAGAACAACCCTTTATTCAAACAGAGGAGGCAAAGAACTGCGAATATTGCCCCTACAGAAATATTTGCGGACGATAAAAAGAAGGGCGAAGAGAAAAGTCAAGAAAACTTTCCGTCTCCGCCCCGGAGGTTATGTATGGGAAGCATAACCATATATGAGAACAATTGAGACTTGATTTTGTTTCAGGAATGGAGGAGAAAATGAGAAAAAGCAAAAGATTAATCCTATGTATTCTTTTTTTTGCTCTTATAGCGGCAGTAACAGGCTGCGGAAAAGGGTTTGATATCCGGGGGACTTTGGAAGAGACACGGAGGATAGTGATCCCCGAAGCGGATCGCCTTTACCCTGTGAAAACAGGCTACTTTACGATGAATTGGAATGACGGGTCTCTCAGGCTTCTGGGCCATGACGGGGCATTGAAAGATAAGTACTTTCGGGAAGGGAACGGCCCCGGAGAGTTGAACAAAGGACGGGCCGATATTATCGGGACGTTTGACGAAAAAGCCTTTGTCGGCGCTTTGGATCGAAGCGTTGTGCTTGTTTTTTCTTTGGAAAATGAAAAGATCCGTTTTTTAGACGAGTATCCCGTGGATGAGGGGGCTTTGAGAGGCGGAGCTGTAAGTAAAGATGGGACGATGTGGCTGAGTTTAAGGCGCGGCCCTTATCAATTGTTATCGATGACAGCGGCGGGAGAGGTCACCGGCCGTTATCTTCCCACAGAGAACCAAAGCGGGCGGCGGAACCCGGAGAACATGATACGCTCCATGGCCTGGATCCATTGTGAAGGGGACAAAGTCTTTTCTATCGGCTATATGTCCTACGACCTTCAGTTTTATCAATGGGATGCCGAAGCGCTTTCCCTTTTAAATGAAACAAAACCTGACCCTCTTTTTGTGGAAAAAAACTATGAGCTCAAAAGCAGCGGACGGCGGTTTGATATGCAGGGAAAGCCCGGGATACAGGGTTATGCCGTTTCCGGGGAAACCTTGTATTTGAAACTCCTGACAGATGAAAAAACAGGCGATAAAGAAAAGAAGCTGATCCATGCCCTGGCGCTTAACGGGGAAAACCGGGGATTATGGGAATATCAGCTCAAGGAAAAGGGAACCATCAACCGTTTGGCCGGATGCTCTCATGAAGGCGAGATTTTGGCCTACTTAGAAAAAGATGATGAGAGTGATGAGGAGACCTTGGTGTTTTTGCGGCCCCTCCAATCCGGGAAGTGACCGGATGTCTATCACTTTAAATATTATAGGGGCCCTACAAGACTGAATGAGGTGAGTGATGAAAAAATACTTGGTATATTTTTGTTTTGCGCTTCTTTTGAGTAGCTTGATGTTAACGGCTGCTTGTGGAAAAACACTAACAGTCAAAGGAATACTCACAGAAACCGAACGGATCGTCTTGGAAGGGGGAGGTGAATTCAACCGCCTGTTTAGCCGGGATAATGGATTTGTCGGTTTGAATTGGAGTGATGCCTCCCTGTGTCTTTTTGATAAATCAGGACGGTTATTGGACTCTTATAGGAAAGAGGGAGCCGGGCCCGGCGAATATAACAAGAACAGCACTGTTCTGCTGGGTATTTTTGAAGATCTGATTTTTGTCGGAGCTATGGACAGAAGTGCTATCCTTGTCTTTGAGACAGGAGATGGCACGATACGCTATAAAGATGAATATCCCATAGATGAGGGCGGCCTGCGGGGTGGGGCTGTGGACTCCAAGGGCAATATATGGGTGGCATTGCAGGGAGGTGCCCATGAAGTGGCCGTTCTTTCTCCCCTGGGAGAGATACTTCAACGCTATCTTCCCGCCGAAGAAAAAAATAGGGAGATCAGCCCGGAAAAACTGATTAAATCCTTGAAATGGCTTCTTGTGGAGGGTGATACGGCAATTTTTATTTCATATATGACCTATCAGGTCCATATCTACAAACGCAGCGAAAAGGGGCTTTATTTATCGGCTGAAGCTATGCCTCAGCCTGTCTTTGTGGAAAATAATTATGAAATAAAGACAACAGGAAACAGTATCAATCTGACCGGACAGCCGGGTGTCAAAGGTTATGCCCTTGTCGGAGATACCCTCTATATGAATCTTTTGACGGACGATAACAATAATGCATATGAAAAGAGCCTCGTTCATGCCTTTTCGCTGGATGGGAAAAACAAGGGACTGTTGGAGTGCCGCTTTGCTCAAGGGGAGACCTTGGGTTCTTTGGCCGGCATATCAGACGACGGAGAAATACTGGCTTTTCCTAAAGAAGAAGAGGGAACGGGGGAAACGGTTCTCTGCGTCCTACGTCCTGAGTTTAAATAATATAAAACAGCTAACATTTATATTGACACTCTCTGATCCTGTCAGTATACTCTTTCAGGTTAGCAGACATTAACCCAAGGAGGGTATATGAAACGAAAAATTATAACGGTCGATAGAGAAAAATGTGACGGCTGCGGATTATGTTTGCCGGAGTGTCCCGAAGGGGCTTTGCAGATCATTGACGGGAAAGCCACATTGGTCAGCGACCTTTTTTGCGACGGACTGGGGGCCTGTCTTGGAGAATGTCCCCGGGGAGCTCTTTCTGTGGAAGAGCGAGAAGCGGAACCTTATGATGAGAAGGCCGTCATGGAGAAGCATATCATTCCCAAAGGCCAAAATGTCATCAAAGCGCATTTAACTCATTTGAAAAGCCACGGAGAAGATGAATATTATAAAACCGCCATTAAAACCCTTGAAGAGAAGGGAGTACCGCTTCCCGGTGAAGAGCAGGCTCCTTTTGCTTTTACCTGCCCCGGGCAGCAGCCCCGCACCTTTGAACAGGATAACAGCCAGCCGTCATCACCCGGAAAATCGCAGCTGACACAATGGCCGGTTCAGATGAAACTTATTCATCCTGATAACAGCGATTTTTCAGGAGCCGATCTTTTGATCTCTGCAGATTGTGTCCCTTATGCTTATGAGGACTTTCATAACCGCTTTCTCAAAGGACGTAAAGTCATCACGTTCTGCCCCAAGTTGGACGAGGGGATCGAGGAATATGTGCAAAAGCTTTCGTTGATCTTCGCCCGGCATGAGATTAAATCCGTAACAGTTCTCCGTATGCAGGTCCCTTGTTGTTTCGGAACGACAAGGATTGTGGAAGAAGCGTTGAAGCGGGCAGAAAAAGTCATGGTTATTCGGGAATATGTTATCTCTTCTGACGGGCGGATTCTTTAAGAATCCGCCCCTTTATCACACTGGATAAAGACATTTCTTCGGCTAAAGTTTAAGTCCTTTTTCATGATTATATTGACTGGGGCGCCCTTTTCTTTTATAGTATGAGGAAGCGGAAGGGACAGGGCTGTTGGTTTTTAAAACGGCTTCAAGCCCTGCAGCCTTTTCTAAAGAAAAAAGAGCTCTGAAGTCCGGAGTCACCGGGAACAGTTGTGTCATTTCTTTTTTTACTTAAAAGACACCGGATCTTGGATTTGTTTTGAAAGCCCCGGCCGCTGAACAAGCAGTCAGGGAGAAAAGTACGGAGGAATACAATGCGATTTAAGTTTTTCATGCCCCTCCTTTTCATAGTGATGATACAGTCTCTTGGAGCTGCTCCTGAGGATTTTGACAGGGATGAAAAGTCGACTATCATATCAGATGTTATTCTCTATTCGATTGAAAAACTTCACTATGGGCATAATGAGATTGATGACGCTTTTTCCCAAAAATTGTTTGATGAATTCATCGGCCAAGTCGACTATATGAAATGGTTCTTGACCCAAAAAGATACAAAAGAGTTGAGTCGTTACCGAAAAAAACTGGATGATATGCTTTATGTGGGAGATTTTACATTTTGCCGGGAGGCCTTTCACAGGATCGACCGTAACCGTGCCCTCATTACCCGGTGGATCGATGAATTCCTTTCACAGCCCCTGGACTATACATTGAGCGACAGTTTTGAGACGGATAGCAAAAAAAGGCGCTTTGCATCAGGAGAAAAAGAGCTGCGCTCTATCTGGAAAGATGTCGCAAGGATGAATGTCATTAACAGATATTTAGAGCTTTTGGCTGAACAGAACGTCGATGAAGATGGCCTTTTTCCCTTTGATAATATTGAGTTTCACTATGACCCTGAAATTGAAAAGGAGGCGCGGGCAAAGGCCAAAGAGTCTCTTCAATGGATTGTCAGCCGCTATGACGATATGGATGACCAGGAGCGCATCTATCTTTTTTTGAATGTTGTCATGAATGTTTTAGATCCGCACTCCCTTTATTTTCCTCCTAAACTCAAGGAGGATTTTGACCTGGAAATGAGCGGGACTTTTGAAGGGATCGGTGCGGTCCTTACACAATCTGAGGGATATGTGAAGATAGAGAGTATTGTTCCCGGCGGCCCCTCCTGGAGAAACAAAAAGCTTGAGCCGGAGGATATTATCCTTAAAGTCGGGGAAAAGGACCGTCAACCCGTAGATCTGATCAATATGCCGCTTGATGACGCGGTCAGCCTGATCCGGGGGAAGAAGGGAAGCACAGTTGATCTGACCGTTAAAAAGCCGGACGGGCGGCTTATGGTGATTTCTATCGAGCGGGATGTGGTCATCATCGAAGAGTCCTATTTAAAATATACGATTTTGGAAGAGCCCGAGAGTGGAGCCCGATACGGGTATATTTACCTCCCCAAATTTTACAGGGACTTTTATGATGCCGGCGGGCGGAATTCTTCCGATGATATGAAAGCCGCTTTAATGGAATTGCAAAAGAAAGGCATTCAGGGCCTTATTCTGGACCTTAGGAATAACGGCGGAGGCGCGTTGGAAGATGCCATTAATGTGGCGGGGCTTTTTATTCGTTCCGGGCCCATCGTCCAGGTCAAATCGCGGACAGGGGCTCCCCAAGTCGACTATGACAAAGATAAAGATGTTCACTACACAGGCCCTATGGTCGTGATGATCAATACGTTCAGCGCTTCGGCTTCAGAAATCGTAGCGGGAGCTTTGCAGGATTACGGGCGGGCCGTGATCGTTGGAACCGGGCAGTCCTTTGGAAAGGGAACCGTTCAGAATATCGTTGATATTGACCGTATTGTCAGCCCTCTGTATCACTCCTTAAAACCGTTCGGAGCCGTAAAAGTCACCATGCAGAAATTCTACCGTGTAACTGGGGAGAGCAACCAGTATAAAGGAGTCGTTCCGGATATTAATCTCCCGGGGGTCTATAGCAAGATCGACATCGGGGAACGCAATTATGAAAATGCGCTGAAATGGGATAAAGTCTCTTCTCTTTCCTATGAGCCATGGTCCCTTTATACCTATGATATCAAATCCCTGCAGGAGGAAAGCCGTAACCGAGTCAGCGAGAGCGCTTACTTCAAAACTATCCTCCGCGAAGCGGATTTGATCAAGAAGATCAGAGAAGAGAGCCGTCTCCTTTTGAATCTGGAGAATGAATTTCAATACAGGCGGGAAGTGAACAAAGAGATCAGCCTTTTGGAAGAAGAATACGATGCGTTTGAGAATGGCAGTTTTATTGTTTTCAGAAATAAGGAGTTAAGCCGATCGGGGAGTTCAACTGAAGAGCTTTATGAAGAGTGGCTGGAGGATGTGGAAAGTGATGCCTATATCATGGAATCCTTTCATATTCTGCAGGATATGGCGGGTACTCCATGATGATTTTTTGCAGAAGATTTGAAAGTAGGAAGAGGGGATAAGTGGATTTCTCCTTTCTGGCTCTTCTTTTAGCCGCCGGTGCGCTGCTTTTTGCCGGCTTTCTCTTATTTGTATTCGGCCCCCGGGAAAAATTTATCTATCAGATCGTTTTTCGTGAGGCCTTGGATCCCATTTTTCTCATGACAGCGAAAAGAACGCTTAATATGAATAAAGCCGCTTTGAATCTTTTCGGCTTTACCCGCAAGGAAATGAAGTCTTTTGTCCCCTATGAAGCTTCTCCGGAATACCAGCCGGATGGACGGCTTTCCAAGGAAAAGGCTGTCGAAAAGGTCAAAAAAGCGTTGAAGGGAGAACCTCAACAGTTTTATTGGGTTCATCAGGACAGAGACGGGAACTCGTTTGACACCATGGTTAGTTTGAACCGTTTCCGTTTTTTCGGGAGAACGTATTTATTGGCTATCACACGAGATATTTCGGCTGAAAAAGAGGCTTACAAGACCGCTGAAAAAGAAGAACAGCGTTTCCGGACATTGTTTGAGCATTTTCCCGTGGGCGTTTCAGAGCAGGACTACTCCGAAGCCAAAAGGATTCTTGAAGAGATCCGCGACAGGGAAGGATCCGATATCGATTTAAAAGCGTATCTCCATGCTCATCCGGAGGAATTTGAATCCTGTGTGGAGTCTATGCGCTTTATTGATATCAATTCTTCAGCCCTGAAGATCTTCGGGGCCTCTTCTTTGGAAGAATTAGAGCAAAATCGTAAAAAAATCATCGGTCCCGAGACAGAGGAGTTTTATATACGGGAGATGGAAGCGGTTCTCAAGGGGCATACTTCCTTTGAAGGAGAGGGTTTTTACCGCTCTTTGACAGGAGAAGAGCTTTATATCAGGAAAAAATGGACGGCGGCTCCCGGCGAGGAAGAGAGTTTGAAACGTGTCTTTGTTTCTGCTGCGGATATGACAGCTGCCTACAAAGCCTGTCAGGCTGAATCGGAGACCCAACGGAAATATCATCTCTTGGTGGAAAAAGGGAATGACGGCATTGCTATCTTGCAGGAGGGAAAAATCGCTTTTGCGAATTCAAAGACATTGGAACTTCTGGGTTACAGTCAGGAGGAGTTGGCAGGACGCCTGTTTTTGGATTTTTTAACGGATGATGAAAAAGAAAAAGTCGGAGATTTCTACCGCAAAAGAGTCCGTGGAGAGGATGTCCCCGCTATTTATGAGACAACAGTCGTGAACCGTTCGGGGGAAATAATCCCTGTGGAATTCAACGTCTCACTCATTGATTATGAGGGAAGAAAAGCTGTTTTGGCTTTTATCCGCGATATCAGTTTCCGGGTTCAGGTAGAACGCTCTTTATATATTGAAAAAGCTTTTTTCCAAAGCCTTTTTGAGAATGCCCCGGAAGGCATCGTCCTCGTGACTCCAGAAAGTATCATCACCAGGGCCAACCGCGCTTTTTTGCAATTATTCGGTTGGGGCGAAGAGGAGGTCATCGGAAAGAATATCGATGAACTTCTAACGGATAAAGAGACACGGAAAGAAGCCTACTCCATCACTCATGAGATCAAAGATGGAGCGGAATTGAAACGGGAGATTGAAACGATTCGGCTGAAAAAAGACGGGACTCCCCTGGATGTTTCAATAATCGGTGTCCCTGTCACAATCAATGACGAAAAGCTGGCTGTTTACGGAATATATCGGGATATTACGGGCCGAAAAATCAATGAGCGGGCCTTAAAAGAGGCAACGGCCCGGCTGAAAGAGTTGGCCCGTACGGATCCTCTTACAGGTTTACTGAACAGGCGCGGGCTTTTGGAACTGATGGAGTATGAGATCAAAAGAGCAAAACGTTCGGGGAAGCGGTTTTCTATCATCATGGGTGATATCGACCATTTTAAAGAGATCAACGACCTCTTCGGACATGATACCGGAGATTTGATTTTGGAAAACCTGGCGGAGATCATGAAAAAATCTTTGAGGGCTCAGGATCTTATTGCAAGATGGGGTGGAGAAGAGTTTTTGATTCTTCTCCCGGAAACAACTTTGGCGGGAGCCCGATGTGCAGCGGAAAAACTGCGCAAAAATATTATGGATCATGTTCATCATATCCGTGACATGGAGTTCAATGTGACCATAACCTTCGGTGTCTGTGAATTAAAAGAGGATTTGGACTCAGAAATTTGTATTAAAAGGGCGGACAATGCTCTTTACCGGGGAAAAGAGGGCGGACGGAACAGAGTCATGTCCTCAGGCGATTAAGCCGATTATCAGATAACTCTTGAAAAGCTTCTGAAAACAAGTAAAGTCAGGTCATGAAAAAATTTGTTTTGATATTATGCGTTTTTTTTATTTTTTCAGCTTTTTTTCCATCAGTCCTTACTGCCGGAGAAGCACAAAAAAGCTCAGAAGACATTCAAACAGATGTCATTTCAGGCCCTCGTCAATGGTGGCTTCCGGCCGGGGAGATCCTTTTACTCAACGGTGTTTTAGGAGCTGCTAATTATTATATCGGGGGGCGTTCCTGGGCGAAGATCGGGACGGCCTCGATCATTGAAAATTTTGAATTGGGTTTCGATTGGGACACAGACGGTTTCCCCTGCAATATGCTGGATCATCCTTATCACGGAGCCATGTTTTATTCCATGGGGCGCTCTATGGGCTACTCTTTCTGGGAATCATCTCTTTTCCCGCTTCTGGGAGCCCTTCAGTGGGAATATTTCATGGAAACAGAACGCCCGTCGACCAATGATTTGATCATGACAGCTATCGGGGGACCGTTTTTCGGGGAGATCCTTTTTCGCTCCGCAGTGGAATTGCTTCGCGCTCCCGAGAACGGAACAAACGGTGTCGGTGTAGGACTTGCTGCTTTTATAGCCTCTCCTCCGCTATGGGCAAACAGGTGGCTTTACGGGGATAAGATCTCTTTTTATGAAGGGCCTTCTCCTTTCCGCTATGTCCGAATGGGCGCCGGAATAGGAAATGCCCAATCCCGCGGCCGGATGGAAGAGCGCTATAATCCCATTCTTTTTATTGAGGCGCAATATGATCATGACTCCGGAGACGGAAGAGTGCGTCCCTTTGACTATTTCACCTTCGATGCCCAGGCCGAACAGATCAAAAACGGAAATGTATTGAAACGCATTGAAACCAACGGGATCCTCATCGGTTCACGCCGTCCTCTTTTTAATGCAGACCGCTCCGTTTCAGGTCTTTTTGCCTCTTATGACTATATGGAAGGGCTGTGGTATGACCGTTTCGCGAATGTCGGAGTGGGGCCCGGTATGTTTTTGGAATATGAAAAGGGTGCGTCCCGCTGGGAACTCTTTTCAGGAATTTATGCCATATTCGGAGGAGCCAGTGCCCGATACGCCCTCATCTACGGGGATACGCCGTATGAGGACAAAGATGAAACTTATCATTTCGGGAGTGAATTGCAAAACGGAGCCTATTATCTTGGACCGGGTTTTATGACCCTGGCCCATGTCTCGTATTCAAAAAAATGTTTTTCTCTTGAAGCGGGCTTGCGTCAATTTTGGGTCTCTTCCGTACATGCCACGGATGCCAATGAATGGGGTTATTTTTTTCCCGTGAAACTGAGTGTGAAAACCGGTGCAGTTATGACTTCTTTGGAATATGAGTTTATTCACAGGCATTCCTTCTATGACGACTATACGCCGCTTTATAATGATGCCTTCACATTAAAACTCCTTTTGGGGTATCTTCTTTAAATCTCTTTTCTTGTGAGGCGGACAAATATCCGTATAATGGAAAGGGAGAGATAATGAAAAATCAAATTGAAATCACGGGCGCGCGTGTTCACAACCTTAAAAATGTCAGTCTGACGTTGCCCAGGGATCGCCTCATCGTCTTTTCCGGGGTATCCGGCTCCGGAAAATCATCCATGGCTTTTGATACTGTTTACGCTGAAGGCCAGCGCCGCTATGTTGAAAGTCTTTCCAGTTATGCCCGTCAATTCCTGGGGATTATGGATAAACCTGATGTGGATTTTATTGAAGGCCTGTCACCGGCTATCTCCATAGAGCAGAAATCCAGAAGCAAAAACCCGCGCTCCACAGTGGGGACGGTGACAGAGATCCATGATTATCTCCGTATTCTCTTCGCCCGGATCGGGAATCCCCATTGTCCGCATTGCGGCCGGCCTGTAGGGAAACAAGCCCCGGACGAGATGATCGAAAGGATTTTGGAGATGCCGGAAGGGGCGCGTTTTATGATCCTGGCTCCTGTCTTGAGAAATCGAAAAGGAGAATACCGGGAGTTCTTTGAGAAATTGCGCCGGGATGGTTTTGTCCGTATTAAGGCAGACGGGATTATCCGGGAGCTTGATGACTCTGTTGTTTTAGAAAAAAATAAAAAACATGATGTCGATATTGTAGTTGACCGGTTAACTGTCCGCTCAGATATACGCTCACGTTTGGCAGACTCTGTAGATACTGCTTTGAAAATGGGCGGGGGCAAGATGATCGTGGAAACAGAAGACGGGGGACAGAAGTTCTTCAGTGAAGAGCTTTATTGTATGCATTGTGATATCAGCCTTCCGGAAATGACGCCTCAGACTTTTTCATTTAACGCCCCCCAGGGGATGTGCCCGGAGTGTAACGGATTAGGAATAAAGAAAGAAGTGGATGTCCGGCGTATCATCCCAAACTCTGAACTTTCCGTTATGGAGGGGGGTATTCGTTTTTGGGGAAAATTAAAGAAAAAGAAAGATAATTGGAATTACAAACGGATCATGGATGTTTTGAACCACTACGGAATCGACCCGGAGAGCCCTGTCCGGGATTACCCTCCGGAGATCCTCCAAAAAATCCTCTATGGAGACAAAGAGATCAAGACACAAGGGGTGGTACATGCCGTAAAGCGTCTTTACCGGGAGACACACTCTCCGGAGATGCGTTTTTATTATGAGTCTTTCATGGGTGAAAAGGAGTGTGAAGCTTGCGAAGGGAAAAGGCTGAATTCCGGGGCTTTAAGTGTCACTATAGGCGGGAAAAATATTGCCGAGCTGTCATCCCTTTCCATAGCAGACCTTTTTTCTTTTTTCAGCCATCTCTCTTTGAATGAGCAGGAGGCCTTTATTGCCAAAGAGCTTATTAAAGAGATCAACAGCCGGCTTGTCTTTCTCCTCAATGTCGGACTCTATTATTTGATGCTTGACAGAAAGGCCCCGACATTAAGCGGGGGGGAGTCTCAGCGGATCCGCCTGGCCAGCCAGATCGGCAGCGGGCTGATGGGCGTTCTTTATATTCTCGATGAGCCTTCAATCGGACTTCATCAGCGAGACAATGTGAATCTGATCAATTCCTTGAAGAATTTGCGGGATCTGGGCAATACAGTGATTGTTGTAGAGCATGACCGTGACACCATAGAAGAAGCTGACAGGGTGGTGGAATTTGGTCCCGGCGCAGGTGTCTACGGCGGGGAGATCGTTTTTACCGGCACTCCCGAAGAATTGAAAAAGGACAAAAACTCTCTCACCGGCAAGTATCTGCGCTATGAAAAAAATATAAGCCCCAAAGAGAAGGAGCGTCCGCTTTCAGATCAATGGCTGGAATTAAAAGGGTGCCGCCAGAATAACCTGAAGAATATTGATGTGGCGATTCCCCTGGGGGTCATGACCCTTATTACCGGTGTTTCAGGATCCGGGAAGTCTTCTTTGATTTCCGATACGCTTTATCCTGCCCTTCATAATCGCCTTCATAAATCGGCTTGGGAGACAGGAGAATTTGACGGGATGGAAGGAAGCCGTCATATTGACAAAGTCATTGAGATCAACCAAGATGCTATCGGACGCACACCACGCTCAAATCCCGTGACCTATGCCGGTGTTTTCACGCCGATACGGGATCTCTTTGCTTCTCTTCCTGAAGCAAAGATCAGAGGTTATAAACAGGGACGCTTCAGCTTTAATGTCAAAGGGGGGCGCTGTGAAGCTTGCGGGGGGACCGGGTTAAAGGAGATCGAGATGCATTTTCTTCCCGATCTGTATGTGACCTGTGATGTGTGTAAGGGACGGCGTTATAACAAAGAGACATTAGAAGTCCGCTATAACGGGAAAAATATCAATGATGTCCTTGAGATGACTGTTGCCGAAGCCAAAGAGTTTTTTGCCAATATCCCCGCCATCTCCAATAAGCTGGAAACGCTCTATGATGTCGGCCTGGGTTATATCAAATTAGGACAGTCAGCCACGACCCTTTCGGGCGGCGAGGCTCAACGAGTCAAGCTGGCAAAGGAACTTTCACGGCAGAGTACAGGACAGACCCTCTATATTCTGGATGAGCCCACCACAGGGCTTCATTTTGACGATGTGAACAAGCTTTTGAAAGTCTTGAACCGCCTGGTGGATAGCGGCAATACTATGGTTATTATCGAACATAATCTTGATGTCGTCAAATATGCCGACTGGATCATCGATCTGGGCCCGGAAGGGGGAAAAGAGGGCGGTCATGTCCTCTATGCCGGTCGGCTTGAAAAGCTTTTTGCCGAAAAAGAGTCATATACGGCCTCCTTTCTCGGTGAATACCTGGCCAAAGAGCATGAACGCCCCTTGACGGGGGCAATCTGAAAACCTTCCCGAACTGTTTTAAAAAAGTTAAATATTGACAGCAAATATCATTCTCCTTATAGTTAAAACTCTTTGTCAACAGAGGAGGGAAATATGAAAATCGGATTCTACGGAATAATCTTTATCCTGTTATTTTCAGGATGCCTTAAGCTGACCGGAGATACGGAAAAGACACGGGCCCGGTCTGCCTTAATAGCCTGGGTTGATGAGAGTAAAGGGAGTACGGCTGCTGTTATCGGTGTTATTGATGAAAAGGGGACGCGTTTTTTCTCCTATGGAAAAACAGAAAAAAAGGGTGTCCCGGTCCATGAAGAAACGCTTTTTGAAATCGGATCGTTGACCAAGCTTTTTACCGCTTTGCTTCTGGCTGTTTTGGACGAGGAGGGCGTTGTGGATATGGACGCGCCGGTTTGGCGTTATCTCCCGGAAAGCCGTTCTTATCTGCAGAACGAAGGACGGCCCGTCACTTTGCGCCATCTGGCCTCACATACTTCGGGTCTTCCGCGTATTCCTGAGAATATGGGGCGCTCCGATTTTGCCAACCCGTATGCTTCTTTCGGAGAGGCTGAGCTGTCAGCCTGCCTGAAAGGATATCCCCTCAAAGGAGCTTCCCTCCCCGGGGAGTCTTATGGCTACTCCAACCTGGGTTACGGGCTTTTGGGATATCTCATGGAAAAGGTCACACAAACACCATATGAAGAGCTTCTGCATGAAAAAGTTTTGAATCCTCTTGGATTGGGCCGGACAAGGATATCCGCCGACGGCCTCGAGATGGCTCGTCCCCACGGACCTTTTCGTAACCCTGTCCCGGCCTGGGATTTTGATGTTTTGGCGGGATGCGGAGCTCTCAAGTCTTCTGCCCGTGACCTTCTTCGCTTTCTTTCTCTTGTGATGGAGCATGAAGAGAATCCTTTGAAAAGGAGTGTGGAAAAGACTTTGAAAGAAGAACGCCCTTTAGAGCCTGGCGTGGAAGGGGATTATATCTGCCTGGGATGGCATAAGCTCACGTTGGCCAATGGGGAGCCTTACTATATTCATGACGGAGGTACAGGCGGGAGCCGTTCTTTTCTGATCTTTGACAATGAAAAAAGGAAAGGCGCAGTGATCCTGACTAATTCGGCTAAGCCCCATGACGATTTGATCGATTTTGTGATGAAGGAGTGGATGCAATGATCTCTTCCAAAGGCCGGTTATTATTATTAAAAAAAAGGTTTCATAGGCTCGCTTGTTTAGGATATCCTTTTTTTGTTCTGGGCCTTTATTCGATGGGCCGGTTTTTCTTTTTTTCTGCCGATGATGCAAAGATCGGTTGGTTGAGCACGGCTCTTCTGTCCATGGGTATTTTTATGTCTTTTATCAGCATGTCTGATGCCGGCTCTGTGACAAAAAAAGAAGGCTTGAAGATCATCAAAAAACAAGCCCGTCTGCATACCCAGGTCATAGGATCGCTGATTGGTTTTATCCTTACGACGTTCTTCGGCCTATTTGTCCTTTTTATAATCCGTGATTTTTCTCTGGGAGTAGCCATAGCGACTTTCGGTATCGGGGGCATTGCTTTACAAAAGTTTCATCTGGACCGTTATCTGGCCGTTTTGGGAGAGGAAGCAGACAGTGAATGAAAAAAATCCTTCTCATTGATAATTACGATTCCTTTACCTATATTCTCCTTCATCTCCTTCAAAGTGTTTTCCGGGGGACGATCGATGTGATCCGAAATGACGCCTGGACGGAAGAGGAGTTGATGAGAAGGGCGTATGATGCCTATGTGATCTCACCGGGCCCGAAGAGTCCCGGGGAAGCGGGCCTTTCCAACGCTGTTATCCGCTTGTTTTATAAAGAAAAACCCATTCTGGGGGTCTGTCTGGGGATGCAGTGCATTAACGAAGTTTTCGGCGGAAAGACTGTCCGATCTTCAAATCCCGTGCACGGGAAAACCTCTTCTGTGGAAATTCATAAGCGAAAGACTCTCTTCAGAAAAGTCTCGTCTCCTTTTCAGGCGGCGCGGTATCACTCTCTTGAGTGCGGTGTGACATCGCCTGAACTGGAAGTGACCTCCTCTTTTCAGGGGATCCCCATGTCCCTGGAGCATGTTTTGTTGCCTGTTATGGGGGTCCAGTTTCATCCTGAATCTTTTATGACACAGGCAGGAAAACGGATCATCGATAATTTCATGAGGTGTGTATGACAGGGTTACGAATCATCGGGGCGGATGTGAAACGCACGGCTTTACAGGATCCGTTGGAGATTTGCCGGAACCTTCCGCCACATGCTTTTCCGGCTCTTTTAACGGGAAAAGGGCCTGCCGATTCTGCCCGTTTTTCTGTTTTAGGCTCTTTCCCCTATGCAGTCATCCGGTATGACAAAGGAGATTTCAGTCTTTTTTCCGGCGGAAAGCCGCAGGTGTTCCGAAAACCTTTTTTCGAGGGGTTTAAGGATCTTCTGAATGCCGTGAATTTTCAGGATTATCCGTTCCCGATGAACAAGATCGGTTTAATGGGGCTGCTTTCCTTTGAGCTTTACGGGGAGAGCGAACAAATTGCGAAGCAGAACGCATCTCTCTATTCGTTTCCTGAAGCGGAATTCGTCCTTTACCGCCATTATGACTTTTGGGATCATCAAAAGAACAACCAATACAGCCTGGACGTGGATTATGAAGGAGAGGGGATTGCTTCGAAGCTATGGCCGGAATCCGAAGAAAAAGTCTTTTTTCCTCCGGAAATACAGGAAACACAGAACGCATATGAAGACAAAATCAGACGGATCATTGAATATATCCGGGCCGGGGATGTCTATGAAGTCAACCTGACACGCCCCTTCATCTTTCCTTTTCAGGGGGACTCCTTTTCGCTTTTTGAAGCCCTTTACAAAAATAATCCGGCTCCCTACAGCGCCTACATGGATTTCGGACGATTTCGGATCGTCTGCAACTCTCCCGAACTCTTCCTCAAAGGGAACGGATCCTCTATTGAGACACGTCCCATTAAGGGAACCGTTCCAACGTCTCCAGATGAAAGAGAAGACAGAAAAAACAGAGATTATCTTCTGGGCTCAGCCAAAGAGGAAGCAGAACTCTTTATGATCATTGACCTTCTGCGCAATGATCTGGCCCGGGTCTCCCGGCCGGGGTCAGTTCAGGTCGTCCATAAAAAAAGATTAGAAAAGTATCAGAATGTCTATCATCTGGTAGGAGTCATCCGCAGCTTGCTGCAAAAGAAGGCCGATTATGCGGATCTCTTCAGGGCCGCTTTTCCCGGGGGCTCTATTACGGGGTGTCCGAAAATAAGAAGCATTGAAATCATTAATGAGCTTGAAGATACACAGCGTCATCTCTATACAGGATCCGTGTTGATGATGAACAAGGAGTATTTGACTTCAAACATTGCAATCCGCACTGCTGTCATCCGTGACGGGTTTATTTATTTTAATGCCGGAGGAGCTGTGACTGTCGATTCGGATCCGAGGCGCGAATATGAAGAGGTCTTGGCTAAAGTATCAAATTTTTTGGAGTATTTTCATGATGACGATCTATCATAATTTTCAATTTATGCCGGCAGAAAAAGGACAGGTTCCTGTAACAGCTTCTGGTTTTCAGCACGGCTACGGGGCCTTTACGACTCTTTGCTGTTCTCTTCAGGGATGTGAATATTTTGAAGCCCACCAAGCCCGGTTGAGAAAGAGTGTCGCCTATTTGGGGCTTTCTTTTCCCGAAGAAGATTATCAGAGTATCATTCTCCGTCTGTTAAAAGAAAACGGCTTTGAAAAGAGTCGAATCAAAATAATGATCTATGCGGGAGCCGGCCAGACAACCCAGATCACCGTATTGCCCATGCCCTTTTCCCCGGGCCCGTTTGCTCCAGTCCGCTTGATTCTTGACAGTGAAAAACGCGGGAATCTTTCCTGTTATAAGCATAAACTCATCAGCTATGCCGCTAATGCCCGTTTTATGCGAGAAAGCGAGCAAAGCGGAATAGAGACGCTGTTTGTGGATTACCGCGGGTTTCTTTTGGAAACAGCAACGGCGAATCTTTTTTTGATCAGGGATAATGCCATTCTTACACCGCATCATTCATTGCCTCTTCTTGACGGTATTATCAGGGGGGAGCTCCTTAAAATCGGCTCTTTTGGTCCTTTCTCTGTGAAAGAGGCATTGATCCCTGCAAGCGATTTCGGTTCTTTTGACGGGGCTTTTTTGACTAATGCCGGAAAAAAAGTGATTTGGGCGTCATCTTTAGGTGGGAGAAAAGTTGACCCGGGCAAATATCATGATCTGGACAAAATGTTTCGGAACGTTTTGAGTTCACGAACCGGAAAGCCTTAAGGAAAGGCTTGTCCTTTTTTTCTTTTTGACCTATACTTTGAAAATAGAGGAGGGATTATTATGAAGAAGAGATGTTTTTTCATTATTGTTTTTGTACTGGGGGCCGTAATGTCTGCCGGGGCTTTTCCTGTGATGGGTTCTCGCTCAGCGGCCATGGGCGGAACAGGAGTGGCGTCGGTTAATGATGCTTCTGTTGTTTTTTGGAACCCGGCGGCTCTTCCCTTTATTCCCCGTAAAACACTGAATATGAATTTCAGTTTCGGAATGGATGTTTCTCAAAACATGACCCCTTATTCCGATCGTTTTGATACGGCTGATCAGGATTTTGATACCTTTATGGATATTGTAGAGGGAAGCAGCGACCCTTGGGAAATGCAACAGCATATTGACACTTTCCAGTCGCTTTATAACAAATACAGTGGAATATTAGATGAGTTTGAAGAGAACGGCGTAGGTGCCAATCTTTCCATCGCTTCCGGGGCGTTTTTTGCCCTGCCTGAGATGAAACCTTTTCAAGTGGCTTTCGGAGTCGATGTGGTGACAGACAGCCAGATCTATACGCGGCATGTGGATACCAGTATCTTGAGAACAGTTCCCATGGATTATCTTTCCAGGGCCTTTATCCGCCAGAAATTGATCAACGAAGGCTGGAGCGGAACGGAAGCTGAGCTGCAGGATCATATTGATACGATTTTGAGTACAATTTTAAATGAGCTCAACTCGGGGGACTCTGTCTTCGGCCCCGGAGAATATGATGAGCTCTACGATTTTTTGATCACGCAAAGAGGGGAAGTCACTACAAGCAATTTATACGGATTAGAAAACAACGGGAGCCAAGTGGCCGTCGACGGAGTGATTTTAAGTGAATTTCTTGTCTCTGTATCCCGTGCCTTCGATCTGGGATTGATGGAGCTGGGTGTCGGCGGAAATCTTAAGATCATCAAGGGATATAATTACAGTGACACTCTTGTCGTCGATGATTTCAGAGATGAATCCGATGACATTTTATCTTCAAAATTCAAAGAGCCCCATGAAGGACAGACTGTGGGAATCGATGTGGCCGCTTTCGCCCGTATGGGCGGCAATTTGCGGGCCGGTCTGATGATACGCAATCTTCTGGTCGGAGAGATCACCTGGGAAGAGAAAGAGGGATTTGCTCCACCGGCTTACAGGCCTCAAACAGAAGTCCGTTTTGGAGCGGCCTATGATCCGACATCCTTTTTGACTGTCACCGCCGATGCTGACCTGACCAAAGTCGACGGAGAATACTCCGATATCAGGCATATCGGTTTTGGGGCCGAAGGACGTTTCCTCTTTTTAAGGCTGCGCAGCGGAGTAATGATCACTCCAGGATTAAATAAAAAGCTGGACAGTGCCGGCTCCGTTTATACAGCAGGGTTGGGTTTGGATTTTTCACTGGTGAACATCAATATATCGGCGCTCATGGCCCCCGGAGAGGGCGGATTCACAACGAATCAAAATAATCTCCCTGAGCGGATAGGTGCTGCAGCCGATATCAGCATCAGATTTTAACCAAAAGGAGAAATAAAATGGCGCCTTTACTTTTAATCGGAGTTCTCTTATTTTTCTTTTTGATCATTCCCATTATTATTTATAATGGGCTGATCCATAAAAGAAATATGGTGGATAATGCCTTTGCTTCCATTGATGCGATGCTTAAAAAACGCTATGATCTGATCCCGAACCTGGTCAATACGGTAAAGACCTATATGACCCATGAAAAGGAGACCCTGACAAAGATCACCGAGCTTCGTGCGAAGGCCTTGGCCAACAGAGATCCGGATACTCAGGCTCAGGTGGATCAGGAAATGACCGGGCTTATGCGTTCGATTATGGTGGCCGTAGAGAATTACCCCCAGCTGAAAGCCAATGAGAATTTTATGCAGTTGCAGGCCTCCCTTAACAATATTGAGGAGCAGATTGCTGCGGCGCGCCGGGCTTATAATGCCGCAGTGACCACATATAATACAGCAATACAGATCTTCCCCAACAGCATTATTGCCAACATGAAGCATTTCAAACCCCGCGAGCTCTTTGTAATTCCGGCTGAAGAACGGAAGAATGTGGATGTTGGGAGCCTTTTTAACAGCTGATTATGGAAAACGGGAGAAATGATATTGTTTTTCCGGACGGGGCCCTGGGCCCTGTCCTGGAAGATTTAGAAAAGAGCCGCCTTCTCATCAAGAAAAAATATTTTACCCCGCTGACCATGGCTTTTATTGCCGGAGCGATATTTCTGATTGCATTTTTGTCTAAAAATGAAGTCAAATGGACATTAATACCGTCTATTCTCTCCTTTTTAACAGGGATTGTTTATGTGGTTCTGGCGCAAAAACCGCTGAATGAATATAAAAATGCTTATAAGAAAAATGTCATAAAGACTCTTATCGATACGATTCATCCCGGCCTGGATTATCAGCCCCGTCTTTGTATTCCCGAGTCCCGTTTTATGGCCAGCGGGCTTTTTACACGGACACCGGACCGTTATCGGGGTGATGATATGGTAACGGGAATGGTGGGGAAAACGCAGATCAGTTTTTCGGAGATCCGTGCACAATACAAAACCGAGACAAGAGACAGCAAAGGAAACCGGCATACACAATGGCATGATATTTTCAGAGGGATTTTTTTTATTGCTGATTTCAATAAACCCTTTAAGACCCGAACTTTAGTGCTTCCGGATATGGCAGAGCGCGTTTTCGGCTCCCTATTCGGCAATGCCCTGCAAAAGCTGAATAAGGGACGGGGCGATTTGATCAAGCTGGAAAATGTCGATTTTGAAAAGGCTTTTGTGGTCTACGGAAATGATCAGGTTGAATCCCGTTATATTCTGACCCCGGATCTCATGGAGCGTATCCTTAAAGTGAAAGAGAAGACAGGGAAGCCTCTTTATATTTCTTTTTTGGACAACACCATGTTTGTGGCCCTCTCTCAAAACAAGGACCTTTTTGAGCCGTCCATGGGGAAATCGCTTTTGAACACGAAGCCCCTGGAAGAATATTATACCATTCTTAAACTGGTTATCGGGTTAGTTGAAGACTTTAATCTCAATACCCGGATATGGGGCAAAAACTGATTGTCTGATAAAGCTTTTTCTTTTCTCTAAATCCTTGACCTTTTTCACCCCGGTCTTTACAATAAGGGCATAATCAGATGAGGTGATACTATGCGGAATGTATATGAGGTCTTAAAAGAGCGGGGTTTTATAGAAAATATTACCGATGAAGAGGCTGTGATAACAATACTGAAGAAGCCTGTTGTCTGTTATACCGGTTTTGACCCTACAGGGGATTCTCTTCATGTGGGACATCTGTTGCCTCTCATGGCTCTCATGCATTTGGAAAAGGCCGGCCATAAGCCCATCGCCCTTTTAGGTGGAGGGACAGCGATGATCGGGGATCCCAGCGGCAAAACAGAAATGCGTCAAATGATCTCTTCTGAAGAGATTGAAAGAAATAAAGAGGCCATGAAAAAGATCATTAACCGTTATTTGGATATTGAAGGAGGGAAAAGCCTGATCCTGGATAATGCCGAGTGGCTTCTCCCTTTGAATTATATTGATTTTTTACGTGAAATCGGCTGCCATTTCAGCGTGAACCGGATGCTGGCCGCTGAAGCTTACAAACAGCGTTTGGAGCGGGGGCTTTCCTTTATTGAATTCAATTATCAGATCCTTCAGGCTTTTGATTTTCTGACCCTTTACCGCTCCCACGGCTGTCTTTTACAGATGGGAGGAAATGATCAATGGGGCAATATCCTGGCCGGGGAAGACCTGATCCGGCGTATTGAAGGAAAAGAAGCCCATGCCTTTACCTATCCTCTCCTGACTACTTCTGACGGGAAAAAAATGGGAAAAACAGAAAAGGGGGCTGTATGGCTGTCGGCTGAAAAGCTCTCTCCCTATGAATATTTCCAATTCTGGCGTAATGTGGAAGACGACCAGGTCATCAAATTGTTGAAAATCTTTACATTCCTTCCTATGGAAGAGATCACGGCCATGGAAGCATGGAAAGACCATGAGTTGAACAAGGCTAAAGAGATTTTGGCTTTTGAAGCGACGGCCATAACGCATGGGAAAGAAGAAGCCCGAAAGGCATTGGAAGCCACCAAAGCTGTGTTCTCAGGCGCCGGAGCCGGCGGGGATGCTCTTCCGGGTACAGTTGTTTCTCGTCAGGAGATCAGCGCAGAAAAATGGGATGCGGCTTCTTTTTTAGCCGATCAGGGTTTTGCCTCATCCAAATCCGAAGCCAAGCGGCTTATTATGCAGGGCGGGGTCAGTTTTAACGGGGAAAAAGTCGGCGATATCCTGATGCCCGTAACAGAAAAGAATTTTGATGAAAAGGGAGAATGCCTTATTAAAGTCGGGAAAAAGAAGTTTTACAAAGTGATTCTTCAGTAAGGAGGAAGATGTCCCGCCCCAAGGTAACCTATATTATCGGCCATCGCAATCCCGACACAGATTCTGTGGCTTCTGCCATGGGATATGCGGTTTTGAAGAATCAGTTAGAGGAAGGGCCCTTTGTGGCGGCCCGGGCCGGAAAATTGAATCCGCAGACAGAGTATATTTTAAATAAATTAGATCTTTCTCCCCCTGAATTTATTAATGACCTTATTCCCCGGGTCGAGTTTTTTATGACTTCGCCTGTGGATTGTGTCAATGATAAGACCTCTCTTTGGGAAGCTCTTCAGAAATTGGAAAAGACAGGGCATAAAATGCTTCCGGTGGTCACATCAGACGGCCTTTACAAAGGAGCTCTGCATTATAACGCTTTCGGCAAGAATATGATTCAGAACATTTTGCCGGAGCGGTTGAAAAAATTAACGACCAGCCTTCATTATTTGGCTGAAGCCCTGCATGCCGAAGTTGTGCTCAAACAAAAAGAGGAAGAAAACTTTGAAGGGAGAATGCTGGTCGCGGCGATGGAAAAGGAGACCTTCCGGGAATATCTGGATCCCGAAGACCCGAAAGAATGTGTGGTCATCGTGGGGAATCGCCGGGATATTCAGGAGTATTCCATTGAAAAAGGAGTGCGTGTTTTAATCGTTACAGGCGGGAAGCGGATCGGAGAAGACCTTATCGAAAAAGCCCGCCAAAAGGGAGTCTCTCTGCTCATCTCTCCCTACGGGACGGCCCGGACCTCCTGGCTGGTGATGTACTCATCTCCCGTGGAAAAATCAGCCGACTTTTCGCTGGAACCGGTGAGTCCCCGGGATCCTATTCGCAAGATCAAAGGGTACCTGAATAAATCAGTCTCCCGTTGTCTTCCCGTAGCGGATGAACAGCGCCGCATTACGGCTATTCTTTCACAGGGGGACATTCTCAGAGAACCTCGTATTGAATTGATTTTAGTGGATCATAATGAAATCAGCCAAGCTGTGGAAGGGGTCGAGCATTACCGGATCCGCGAGATCATTGATCATCATCGCCTGGGGAACATGCATACGGATGATCCGATCCTTTTTCTTAACCGTCCTGTGGGAGCGACCTGCACTCTTATTGCGGGGCGCTTTTTCCAAGAGAACCTTCCTTTAGATCCTCAAACAGCAGCGCTTCTTTTGGCCGGCATCCTTTCGGATACAGTCGTTTTGAAATCAGCCACCACTACAGAAGAGGATAAAGAAACAGCGCGGGCATTGGCCGGGATCGCCGGGCTCCGGCTGGAGGAGTTCGGGGAAGAGATCATGAAGGCTTCTTCACGGCTGGAAGGAAGAAATGCCCGGGAGATATTAGATGCCGATTTGAAATTTTACCGAAGCTGCTCCGTCCGGTTTTCTGTCAGCCAGGTGGAAGTCATCTCTCCGGCCGTATTATTCCGGCGCAAGACCGAGCTGTTAGAGAAATTGGAAGAGCGGCGCAAAAAAGAAGACTGCCTTTTCTGCGCTCTTATGATTACGGATATTGTGGCTCTGAACAGTTATCTTCTTATGGCAGGGGACCCCCTTTTGTCAGGAGCTGTAAAATATCCCAATGCTGAAGAGGACGTCTTTTTATTAAAAGGGGTCTTGTCCCGTAAAAAACAGCTGGTGCCCTATCTTATGGAATTAATAAAAAAATACGGATAAAGGAAAGCTGAGGTGTCCTGATGCTTTACGGAAATGCTGTTATCGTGACCATGGATGAGGAGCGGAATATCTATGCCCCCGGGGCCCTTCTTATCAAAGAGGGAAAAATAGCCGATGTGGGAAAAGATAAGGCTTTAAGAGAGATGTACCCCCATGAGACAGTTCGGGATATGGAGGGGAAGATACTCTTTCCCGGACTTATCAACGCTCATACCCATACGCCCATGGCCCTCTTCAGGGGACTGGCCGATGACCTTCCTTTGAATACATGGCTTAAAGAATATATCTGGCCCATGGAAAACAAAATGGTCAACCCTGAGTTCATTCAATGGGGCGGATTATTGGGGATTCTGGAAATGATCGCTTCGGGAACGACGGCTTTTAACGATATGTATTTTTATCAGGATGTATTGGGACAAGCTGTGAAACAAAGCGGTATGAGAGCTGTTTTGGGCCAGGGGCTTATTGATTTCCCGACTCCTGAAGCCAAGAATCCCGAAGAGGGCATACAGCGGCTTCAGACTCTTTTGGAGTCATGGGAAGATGATGAGCAGGTCGATATTTCTGTCTGCGCCCATGCACCCTATACGTGCTCTTCGGAGCTTCTCAAAAAGGCTTTTCGCCTTTCGGAAAAATATCACGCGCCGTTTCATATTCATGTAGCAGAGACCCGTCAGGAAGCTGAACTCATTAAAGAAAAAAAGCATGACGAAAGTATTGTGGGTTATTTAGAGCGTTTAGGCCTTCTGGACTCCCATGTAACAGCCGCTCATTGTGTGTGGATCTCGGAACCGGATATGGAGATCCTGCAAAAGAGGAAAGTAAAAGTCGCTCATAACCCGACGAGCAATTTGAAATTAGCCAGCGGGACGGCACCCCTTCATCTCATGCTGAAACACGGGCTGACGGTGGCGTTAGGGACGGACGGGGCGGCAAGCAATAACTCTTTGGATTTGTTTCGTGAAATACGTCTGGCAGCGCTCCTCTCCAAGGGGCTTCAGGAAGACCCTGAGCTCATTCCGGCTTATCAGGCGCTGGAAATGGCCACTGTCAACGGAGCGCGGGCCTTGGGCATTGACGACAAGACCGGAAGCCTGGAAATCGGGAAAGAGGGGGATTTTATTGTCATTAACACGAGTGACCCTTCAATGCAGCCCCTTTATCGGCCGGTTTCGCATTTGGTGTATACCGTCGGGCGTGAGCATGTGGAAGAGGTTTTTGTCTCGGGAAGGCTTCTTTACCGTAAAGGGGAGTACTTTACCCTTGATGCTTCTCTGATCTTAGAAAAAAGCCATGAAATTGCGCAAAGGATTCGAAAAGAGAGCGGTATATGAGGAAACTCTTCCTTTTTGTCCTGGGGTTTATTTTATCGTTTGCTGTGGCTGAAGGCAAAACCCCGAGCCGGGTTCTCTCCCTTACTCCGGGCGTCACCGATATGATCCAGGCCATCGGGGCCGAACATACCCTTGCGGGAATCAGCGATTACTGTGTATGGAATTCTTCCCTTCCCGTGCCTCCCCGTATCGGGAAGACCTTGTCTCCTTCTAAAGAGGAGATCCTGCGCCTCAAGCCTGATATGGTTTTTCTCTATGTAGAGCAGCAGAATATTATTTCTTTTCTGGATCAGGCCGGGATTTCCTATAAAGCCTTTCACCATCAAAAGCTCGGAGATATTTATGATACCCTTTATCAGTTGGGGGAGATCTTCGGCCGGGAAGCCGAAGCGGCCGATCAGGTCCGGAGGATAAAAGCCTTGATCTTAAGAACGGAAAAATCTGTTGTGTGCCGGGAGCCGCGCTCCCGGATTCTCCTTATTGTCGGGCGGGAGCCCGGTTCTTTGAAAAATATCTATGCAGTAGGAACGGGAGATTTTCTGAATGAATTGCTGGAAAGCCTCTGTGTGGAAAATGCCTACCAGGGCTCTCTTCCCTATCCGCGGCTCAGCTTGGAAGGTTTGTCGGCTTTGGACCCGGACCTCATCGTTGAAATACTCCCGGATCTGGCAAAAGTTTACGGTACAGATGCCCTGAAAAAAGATTGGCTTCGGGGAGCGCCTTACTTGCGCGCTGTCCGGGACGGGAAAATACGCGAAGCACCTGCTGATTTGCGCGTAGAGCCCTCCACAGCCGTGATCGATTT
>DSCS01000032.1 GCA_011048995.1 Bacillota bacterium | reverse complement strand
TCAAGCCCCGGAAGCAAAAGAAGAAGGGCCGTGATAAAGACAAAGGCAGCTACTCCGAAAGCTATCCATACGATTTTCTTTTTATCCATTTTCTCCCTTTCGTCTGATCTTTTTATTGGGAGAAGCTTACCAGATTTTCGGTGAGAGTAAAGAAAAGAAAGAGAGGGCTATGCCCTCTCTTGAATTAAAAACTATAGGTCAGCCCGGTATAGAAACGGTCGCACTCTCTGTACTGCCCCAGAGTCCCCTCCGGATCGCCCGTAAAGATATCCGCTCCGGCATAGGCATGGATGCCGTTATAAAGTTCATGGGTCAGACGGGGGCCTGCATAGAGGTCGTTTTCGGTCTCTTCCCAGAGGAGTTTGAGCTCGGGCTCCCACCGGCCGTCACTTAAAGGCCAGGAAATGTTGAGAGTCATACTCTGCAGATAGTCTGCAGGAAGCATCATCAGGGAATTATAGTCGGTGATAACCTCTCCTATATACTGGATATTCACATAGAGATCTCCCCAGAAGCGGTCAAGGCCTACAACGAATTTCACTACATCCGTCTCACCCCAGCCTCCGTCGGCCCAAAACCGGGGATCCCCCATCTGCGACAAGTCATAAGTGATCTTGCGGCCCAGATACCAGGCCCCCTCTCCTCTGAGGGTAAAAGGGCCCAGGACTGTTGCAAAATCAGCGCCGGCCATCTGAAACCGAGGATAACAGACCACCGTTTTTTCAGGCAGAGCCGGGAAAAGAGGATCAAAACCTCTCATCGAGATGGCCGGACGCGACATATCGGTCCAGTATCCGTTGTAATAGTAAAGGGAGATATCCAGCGCTCCCAGATAACCGTTGAGGCGCCCGCCGAACTGAACATCAGAAAGGCCTGCCTCATGATCTTCAAAAAAGAGATGATCCATCACATAATCCTCCAGGGCATAGGGCGGCACACTTAAAGCAACAGCTTTTGCCAGGTATGCCCCTTTCAGTTCTTGAAGAAGCTTGTAGAACGAAGTCTGCCAATGGGGGGAGGTCTCCAGGGCGGGAGGAGTAAAGGAGGGAACCAGGACGCCGGTCAGGGTCCAGTCCCCCAGATAACGGCTCACGGTAAACGCCGGAATTCGGATCTTCCTCTCCTCTTTTTCAGCAACCACCGGTTCACGGTAATCCTCGGGGTTGACCACATCCACGGGATTCACCTCATCAGCTCTTCCCCAGGAGACCCATATTTTCCCAGCCACCAGAGAGGTCTTGTCAAAGTCCGCTGCCACATAGGCTTCTGTGAGCTCCGCTTCGCCCTCACCTCCTGTCAGGGTATCATATCTCCCTTCCAGAGCAGCGTAGAAACGGAAAGGGCCGGCAAAGTGTTTTAAAACCAAGTCAAGCGCAGTCTCTCCTTTGATAAAAGCAGCTTCTTCGACAGGAGTCAGGGAGACTGCAGTCTCCACCTGCATTTTTCCCTGAAAAGTAAGATTTTCAACGGCAAAAAGACGGAGAGCGCCGAAAACGGCCAGCAGAAGAATACAAAGACGCTTTTTCCCCATGTTCTTCCTCCCTTCTCAGTCCAAATACCTCTGATACGGCATGGGACGCTCCATATTTCTCTGGCTGAAGATAGACGAATCAAGGCCCACATTATATCTGACCTCTTTCACCCGCAGGACCGTCTTGCTCTGAAAACTCTTTTCCAGGTCCCGTCCCTCTTTATAGATGGGTTTCACCGTGTACATCACCGTTTCCAGGGGCGTCATTATCCCCTGGATCTCTTTCAGTTCATTCACCAGCATGACTTTACTGATCCGCTCAGGCTGTTTTTTGTCAAACATCAGAGCTTTTACCGGGATCCAGTCTTTTTCCCTCACCCAGAAGAGGGAGTGATCATAAACAGCCTTATCTTTATCCTTCCGCACCCCTTTGACAACGTAACACATCTCGCCCTTCCATTCCTCTCTTTTGACCAGGGTCCATTCATAGGAATCGATATCCCGGTTACTCATATCGTCATAGGAGAAATCTGTCCCCATGAAAGATTTATCCTTTTCCGAAGAGGAGATCTTTCTCACTTTCCGCATGGCCGGGAGATAGATCCACTGGTCGTCATCCGCTCCGTTGCCTTTTTCCAGAATGAGGAAAGTGGTATCTTTGACGTCAGCCGGCGTCAAAAAAAGAATGAATGTATGGCTGATATCATTGACTTTATCTACCTTCTTTCTCCACAGGACGATCTCACGGTTACGCTCCTGTTTCCGGCTGTTGACAATGGACATGGCTATCCGGGAGACTCCGTCGTCACCGGTATACCGGCTGTCCGCCTTTTTCATTACATCAAACCCGCTTAATTCACCCCAGGCCAGGCTAAGCAGAAGCATGGCCCACAGAAAAGTTCCAAAAACATTTTTCATAGCGTTACCTCCTTGACAGGATCATTTAAAAATTTAGGCCGAAAGATATTGAGAAGAGTCGGCAGAAGCGTCAGTGCTCCCAGTGAAGAAGTCAGCATCGTCAGGGCTATGAGCCATCCTGCCGATTGAAGTGGCGGAAAGTTGGAAAAACAGAGGACCAGAAAACCTGCAGCCACTGAGATCATATTGAAGATAATGGCCCGTCCGGCTGTAGACATGGTCTCAGCTGTGGCTGCTTTAAAATCGCGGCCCCTCCGGGCCACGTGATGGAAGCGGTTTAGAAAGTGGATAGCATAATCCACGCCGATCCCGATGGCTACCGAGGCGATGATCGCCGTGGCCAGGTCAAGCCTTGTCCCTGTGAAACCCATCATTCCGAAATTGACCAGAATAGCCAATAGCAGAGGGACGACACTCAGAAGGCCGGCGGAAAGAGAACGGAACATGAGAGAAACCACCAGGATGACGAGGATTGCCGCCATGACAATGCTGCTGATCTGAGTCCTGATGATCATGCGGTTGACCACAAGGTAAAGTTTAGAGACACCACCCGTCCGGATCAGGGCCCTCTTTCCGGCCTCTCCCTCCCATTGTCCGTAGAAAAGGGCGTCGGCGTCGTTCAGGACTTCGATAAGGGAAAAGGACGCCGTCTCCTCCCCGTTTTTGCGGTCCTCTTCCCAAACCTCCCTGTACATGTCCAGAAGTTCTCTCATCTCGGTAGAGGCGTTGAGAAGCTTGTCTCCAGACAGATCATCCAGCCCGGCTTTGACCTCACTCAAAGCATAGGATTCCACATCTCTCCTGTAAGCCAACTCATGGGTTCTTTCCAGGCGTTTCACCCACTCGTCGTCTCTCATCTCTTCAGTATCCCTGAAGAGATCCCTGGCATACGACTCCACCTTTCTGACGATTCCGTCGATGGTCTTCGTATTTGATTTACGAATCTGGATAAAGATATTGGCTTTCTGATAGTTATAGTCCACCACATCGCTGAAATCATCGGGATCCCCTGAAGTAGTATAGAGAAAGAGATATTGTGCGATGAGGCTTTGTGATCGGGGAACCTTGAAAAAACGGGGGTCATTCTGATTCATCGCCTGATTCATGAGCTTTACGAAATCCACAAAAGAGAGGGTATTTCCCACGTGTTCCAGGCTTTCTGCATATTCCTGGATCTTTTCGACCTTCCTGAGGACTTCAGGGTCTTTCATGGCATCCGGCGTCAGACCGTCGATGACAAGGTTAAGCGTAGATGTCCCTCCGAATGAAGCGTTGATCTTTTCATCCGCCTGACGGACAGGGCTGCTTTTTTTAAAGAATTCCACCGTGTTGGTGTCGATGACCATGTGCAGTACCCCCCACACGGAAAGCCCCACGATCACCAGGGCTGATATCAGAATCCCCGCCCGGCCCTTGTAGACTATCTCTCCCGAAGCAAGCAAAAAACGTTGGAACAAGGCAGGACTTTTTCTTCGCCCCCCTTCGTCCTGTTTCGGGAGTCTTTTCGGTGCGGGAAGCAGGACCAGACAAGAGGGGACGAAAAATATATTCACCGCGAGGGCAAAAAAGATCCCTGCCGCTGTAAAGATACCGAAATTCTGCATAGGTGTCATCGGAGAGGTAGCCAGAGAGGAAAAACCGATGATTGTGGTCACCCCGGCCATCACTACTGCCACTCCCACCAATTGCATGATCCGTTTGATGAGCCCTGCTTTCTGCTTCTCTTCGTGAAGATGTTCATAATAGCTGTTGATGATATGGATCCCGTAAGCGCTTCCTACCCCGATCAGCAGCACCGGGAGAGTCACTGAGATCTGGTTAAGGGGGATCTTCAGCAGCCCCATGAGTCCTGTGACCCACACCGTAGAGATCAGTACAGAGAAGAGGGGGAAGAGAACTCCTCTGATCTTTCGGAAAGCCAGAAAAAGGAAGAGGAAGACAACGACGACCACCAGAGGGACAAGGCGTGTGATATCCTGGAGCATGTAGACACCCAGCATAGAATTGACAATACTTTCTCCGGAAAAGTAGATCTCTTCCTGTCCCGGGACCTCCCGGACCGCCTTCTGAATATCCCGGACCACTCTGTCCTCCAGGGGGAGGGCGAAATAGTCTTCATTGAGGCTGAAGAGAAGAGCTCTGCGCTCGTCCCGGCTGCCGACGAAAAAAGGAGAACTGAGGATCCCTTCCCGATGAAGAGCCTGTGTCAGGGCTTCTCCTTTTATCGAGCCGTTAAGGAGAAAAAGGGTCTTCTCTCCCCCCTTTTTAACCTCTGCAAGAAGCCCGGCCTTTTGCAGAGATTCCTGAAAACGGGCGACTTCCCGGCAGTACTCTTCTCTTATCGATTCTCCATCGGAAACGTTTTCCGGCAAGTCCCGAAGCGTAAGAATGATTCCGGCTGCTTTCCCGTCTTCCGAGACAAGGTTATTAAGAAAAAGGGGATTGGACAAGGCTTCATCTTTTATTTTCTCTAAAAATGAGGGATCATCCGTTAATGTCCCTTCTTCCCAGAGAGGCCCCACACGCATCCCCTCCTCGACTCCCGTGATCATGGAACTGAGAGCCAGGGAATCGACTTTATCCACATAACCCGACTCTTCCAGGACTTGCGATAGGATCTCGATGCGCTGAAGGGTCTTTCGGTTGAAGACCCCTTCGGGGTGGGAAGTGAGGAGTTCCACAAAGACCTTGTCCTGAGGGCCGAAATTGTTCTCTATCTCCGAAAAAAAGGCTTCTTCTCTGTGGGTCTTCGGAATATACTGGTTGACATCATTATCAAACCGGATCTGACCGATAAAAAGGGCGAAAAAGAGTGTCAAACCCAAAGTCAGGCCCACGATCCATCGCGGGTAGTCGAGGATCAGCCGGATAATCCTAATCATGCTCTCTCCCTTCAAATCCAAACACAAAATACTCGATAGCCTGGTCAAACATGCTGAAGAGTTTCTCTTTGGAATATTTGTTTGTCACCCAGTCAAAAAGGAGGGCTTCTATAAGGCCGAGAGAAGCGATAGAGACGATATGGACATTGATATCCGAACGGACATACCCCTGGTCCTTGGTTTCCTGGAGCAGTTTTTTGATGAGGAAATTATACTCTTTTTCCAATTTCGGGGCCAGATAACTCAGAGCTTCGGTAGTCTGGCGGAGCTCCACAAGGAAAACCCGGGCCATATCCATATTTTCGCTCAGGATCTCCGCCACCGTCCTCAGGACCCTTTTAAACTTCTCCAGGGGATGGAGCTGAGTATCCAGAATCGTCTGAATATCACGGATGACCCGGTCCAGGAAAGCAATAAAAAGTTCGATGAGTATATTGTCCTTGTTATCAAAATAGATATAGACTGTCCCGACACCGACATTGGCGCGCTCGGCGATCTCCTTGACATTTGTGTAAAAAAAACCCTTTTCCGCAAAAAGCTCCATGGCGGCCTGAATGATCTCCTGCCCCTTCGTCCGGCTTTTGATACGTGCCATAGCCCCTCCTTTTCTAATGAATGAACCGTCATTCATAAATAAGAGAATAATGCCGTTACCCCGAACTGTCAAGGGGAGAATGAATGATTATTCACTTTTATGAAAAGAAAAACCGAAGGGAAGAAGGTCACGCAGAAGAAAAGTCCGCTGCGCACCGGACCATGACTCACAAGTCACAGGCATATCGGGAGGGCAGAACTCGTTCAAGACCTGGAGACAGGCTCCGCAGGGAAGCGGGGGTTCTTCTCCGTCTGAAAGAATATAGAGGTAAGAAAAGGTCTGTATCCCCTCCCCGACCGCTTTAAAAAGGGCATTCCGCTCGGCACATACAGTGAGCCCGAAGGATGCGTTTTCCACATTAACTCCGCTGAAGGGAAGACCGTCCTCTCCTGATAAAATAAGAGCCCCCACCCGGAATCCCGAGTAGGGGCTGTATGAGTTCTGAATCACTTCTTCAGCAAGAGCACGGAGCTTTTGCAGGGAAGGCCCTGTCATTTCACCTCGATACGTTCCACGTTGGCGCGCGGGACGATACGCTCTTCCCCGTTAGAAAGCTTAACACGGAAGACACGCACCATGGTCTCGGATTCCATTTTATGAAGCTCAGGAACCATCTCCGTAATCGTTCCAAGCTCACCGAAAAGAGGCTCGCGAATGATGCGAATCGGATCTCCGACCAGAAGCCCGCGGCCCTCTTCGTCAGGAGCTGCGTTTTTATCAAAAGATTTATCAACGGGAATAATGATTTCCGGGCGCATGACTCCGGCGCGTATCTGTGTAGCGCCATTGACAGAAGCCCATTTCCCCTCATTGGCTTTTAAAAGCTCAAATGTCCGCTGGGCCATATACATCTCTCCGAACCCTTCTGTCGCTATCAACGTAAAGCCGATCTTTTCATGGCCGGTGATAGCAACACCGATATCATGTCCCAGAAGAGCCCGAAGATCTTTATCGTCTACACCGCCGACGACAACAGCCGAGACTCCGGCCTGTTGGGCTTTTTTAATGGCATTCAACCGAATCAGCGAACCGCCGACAAGGATCTTCCCTTTATGTTCAGGCTTGATCATATCAGCCGTCAGCTCTGTTTTGGGGCTATCTGCGACCACGGCGATTTCACCGCTCCGTTCTCCGGAGAGGCCGAAAATACCCTGAATAAAAGCCCCCATGGTCTCAACCTGACATCCCTCTTGGGGATAGATCTCGGTCACAATTCCGTCGATATAAGCCCGGACTTCGATGGGAATAGGCGGTTCTCTCAACAGAACCTGGCCGGTGACATCAGAAATATTTTCAATGGTGCCCGTGATAGGCGAAACAGAATAATTCTTAAAAAGACCGAAAAAAGAGGTGTAAAGGGCTATTTTTTCCCCTTTTTCCACTTTCTCTCCCTCTTTTTTCAACATACATTCCCGCACTTCATTGGCGGCGACTCCCAGATGATTGGCAATATTAATGGGAATGACATTTCCGGGAAGATCGGTTTTGGCTACCACCTGGTCATAAGAGACTTTGTCGCCCTCTTTGACCAACACCTCACCCTTAAGGGGGAGAATTCTTTTTTTCTTTATAATCGTTTCCTGAGTTACTTTTAAACCCGGTGTAAAAGCTTGAGCCATTATCGACCTCCTTATTCGTTTATATATTTTTTCAGGGCGTCAAGGTTGTATGCATCCATGACGACGGCCCATTCCATTAATTTTTGTACACGTTCTTTATCTCCGGCCGGAATAGAAAAGGGACGCCGTCCGCGGGCATCAAAGATAATACCGGTTGTCCCCCCGGTAACATTCACAGTCATCTCTTTTCCGGGACCGTTGCCGACATCGAAACCCTTCATGGGTTTGACGGTGACCTTCGCTGTTTCGTCTAACTCCAGGGGAATACGGTACATATCACCATAGTTCAACATCTTTTTGATGACATGTCCCGTCATATCTTCGACCACAGGGAAATGAGGACTTTCCTCTTTAGCCCGTTTGATAAAGGCTTCTTTCTCTAAAGGATGCTCTACGATGATCTCCATGACCGGCCGTCCAATCCTACCCCGGCCGACAGGAGCAATACAGGTTCCCAGATAAATCAGGCAATCCCGCTCAAAGACTTGAGTGGCCGCTTCTTTATTCACCTGAGCCAAAACACCTAATTGAGGCATCATAAAAATACTGTCAACAGTCAATGTGGTCACCCCTTCAGGCAGGAAAGCATCGATAAGCATATATGCTGATTGATGCCGGCGGGGTGAATGCGACAGAACGCCTCCGCTGCCGATAATCATATTCAGTTTCATCATATCCACAAGGCTTTGTCCGCTCTCTGTCTGCTCAAAAGCATCAGAGATGGTTCTCTGCTGCTGAACACCTTTGAGGCCTACAGCAAGAGATTTATGATGTTCAAAAGCCAGACGAAGAGCTTCCCGGGCAATCGCCTGTTCAAAAATCAGCGATTCAAGTGACTCCGGGATCGTCGTCGGACGAATCATTTTATTTTTGACAATGTTTCTCAATTTAGCCTCATCCATATGAATGGGCATCCAACGCATGACATTCTCCAGCCCGGATTCGGCAAAAACATTGGAAATACTGTAACTCATCCCCAGATTCGCTGAAACCGTACGGTTAAACACTTTTTCAATATCGCCTTTTTCATCCTCTGATTCAAAGACGGAAAAGACGTCTGTAGTTGCCCCGCCGATATCTACACCGACGACAGCAATGTTTCTTTCATTAGCCACAGTCTCGATCATGGACCCCACCGCACCGGGTGTCGGCATAATAGGAGCATCTGTCCATGACATCAGTTTTTTATATCCGGGTGCCTGCTGCATGACATGCTCCATAAAGAGATCATGGATCTTATGCCGTGCAGGACCCAGGTTTTCCTGCTCCAACGTAGGCCGAATATTGTCAATAATCTCCAAGGCCATCTTTTCTCCGATAGTATCCTGGACAATATCACGCGCCTTTTGAGCTGAATTCCCCGCATAGATCAATGGCAGTTTATACCCGATACCCAAGCGGGGGCGGGGATCGGCTGCAGCGATGATCTCAGCCAGTTCAGCGATATGAGTCGTGGTCCCGTCATCGACTCCGCCGGCCAAAAGAATCATGTCAGGGCGAAGATTTCTGATCTTTTCAATACGTTGATGGGGAAGCCGGCCATCATTGGTGGCAATGACATCCATTACAATCGCACCGGCACCAAGGGCCGCTCTTTGAGCCGATTCTCCGGTCATCGATTTGACCACACCGGCAACCATCATCTGCAAACCGCCGCCTGCTGATGAAGTCGAGACATAGACATCCATGCCTTCTTTATCATTTTTTCTTTCTTTAATGAGAAGATTGTCCTTGATAAAAGTCCTGCCGGATAAATCTTCGATCTCGTTGATCGCATTCAACACGCCCTTTGTCACATCTTCAAAAGGGGCTTCTACAGTGGTGGGCGCTTCACCGCGGCTGATCAACCTGTATTCGCCGTCTACTTTGTCCACTAAAATGGCTTTTGTTGTTGTACTTCCGCAGTCGGTTGCAATAATAGTTCTCATCTCTTTTTTGTCACCCATGAACGACTCCTTTCTACTTACCGCTTATCTCTTTTTTTAATTCTTTTTTTCTTTGTTTTCTCCAGAGCTTCTCTTCTTTTCTTTTCGCTTTCCATTCCTTCTCTTTGTCCTGCTGCTTCCGGTCCAGCTCTTCGATCTTATCAAGCAGATATTCTATATTTTCTCGCTCTTCAATGATTACAGCATATTTTTCCAACTCCCATTTTGTAAAAATAGCGGTAACCACAGGAGAGAGGAAGATAAGAAACTGGGAACCGATCCTGTTCATATATTTAGTGCTTTCCAGGAATATGATGGCCGGAGTCGCCATATGAAAACGCACCACTTCACCGGCCAACTTATCTAAAAGAGCATGGCGCTCTGTTTCGGGGATATCCTCATAGAGATACATTATTTGATCATCTCCTCAGCCAGTATGCGGACTCCTTCGACATCAGGCACATCATAAATAATGATTGTTTTAGATCTGCGCACAAGGGAACGTCCGCTTGGCGGATTTAAGACAAGACCGCCGCGGATAATTTTGTAGCCTTTGACATTATCCCAGGAGATCTTTTTGACATTAAGCGGGGTCTCGATGATGATCCCTTCATCGGAAAGGGTATAGCGCAAGGGAAGGAAAAAATTCATATTCGGAATGAAGATCATAAGAAAGGCCAGGACAGCCAAAAAGGGATTAATATAAACATACGCAAATACAATAAGAAAAAGTGAAAACAAAGAAATCAAAATCCCCCTTGTCAGATATTTTTTAAAAAGGTATACAGTCCACCGGTACTCTTTAGTCATCATTTCCCTTAAAGATGTAACACATATTGTGTTTGGCGTCAACATTTTTCTAATTTTCAGTTCAAATCGAAATCTCTTGTGCTATAATAAATTAACGTCATCAAGGAGGCAAAAATGGAGAAACGCTGGGACTTTTACGATCCCAAAAAATCACATTTCATCACCGTTTTTTTTTACCTGAGTTCAGCTGTTATTCTCGGCTTGGGCCTTTGGTTAGGGCTGCAAAGGAATATGTTTTGGCTTGTGGCCATCAGCCTGATTCTGGGCCTGACAGATCTTTTCATCGCCCTGACTGTTCATCCCGTAAGCGTCATCACCCTCCATGATCATCATATAACCGTCAACAATAAATCCTATCCCCTGGCAAAATTACAGATCATCACTTTATTCACCGGAAAGATCCTTTTTCAATCGGGCCATTCAAAGACCCGGTATATTTATTCTCCGGGGAAAGAGACAAATGCCTCTTTAGACGCATTATCATCGCTTCTGCCGGAGCTGTCTGACGTCACTGTTGAAGATAAAAGATTGAACAAGTAGCGGGACCCAGAATCGAACTGGGGACCTTGCGGGTATGAACCGCACGCTCTAGCCAGCTGAGCTATCCCGCCATGTCAGGGAATATTTGGTTGCGGGGGTAGGATTTGAACCTACGACCTCCGGGTTATGAGCCCGACGAGCTTCCAACTGCTCTACCCCGCGTCATCGAAAAGCAGTATAACGAACTTCTGTTATTTGTCAACCCCATTTTTGATTTTAAAAATGGTTTCATCTTTTCTTTTCAATCCTAATGTCAGCCGAGCCATCCGTTCCTTCATATAATCATATTCCCTGAGCTCTTTCAAATATTGTTCAAGCCCCTTATTCTCTGTCATAAGGTCTTTGCGTTCTTGTATAAGGCGTTTCTTTTGAAGATTCATGCGGAAGACGTTTTTCAAATGAATAGCACTGTTGCTGACCCAGACCGCCAGTACAGCGGTCAGGATCAGCCATAAGATTATACCGTTTCTGCGTTCAGACATAAAAATGTCTTATTTTTTCTTTTCCTTCTCTTTTGCGCCTTTTTCTTCAGGACGGACGACAAACTCCACAATAGCTGTCGGAGTTGCATCCCCTTTCCGGAATCCGGTTTTGTAAAGAGTCAGATAACCGCCGTTTCTTTCTGTAAAACGGGGGGCGATTTCACTGAATAGTTTTTGAACGGCCTCTTTGCCGAAAAGTCTACCTGCAGCCATTCGGCGGGCATGAAGGGTATCCTTTTTCCCAAGAGTCACCAGCTTTTCAACATACGATTTGATCTGTTTGGCCTTAACCTCTGTAGTCTCAATTCTTTCATGAAGAATGAGAGAGGTCGCCATATTTCTTAAAAGCGCTTTTCTGGAAGACCAGTTTCGTCCCAGGCGCACAGATTTTACTTTATGACGCATCTACGTTCACCTTCCCCTCACCATTATGAGTCCATAATGTCGTCTAAGTCCATGCCGAAAGAGAGACCCATCTCAATAAGAAGTTCCTTGATCTCTTCCAGAGACTTTTTCCCAAAATTACGGTATTTGAGCATCTCAGGCTCGCTCTTCTGAACTAATTCCCCGATTGATTTAATCCCCGCATTTTTCAGGCAATTTGCTGCTCTGACAGAAAGTTCTAATTCTTCGACGCTCTTTGAGAGGATATTTTTCAAATCGGTGTTGTCTTCCTTAGGCTCTTCCAAGGGATAATCTACGTTTTCACTGTCAGCTTCAAAGGCATCCAGATACTGTTTGATCAGGCGGACAGAACGTTTCAATACTGTTTCGGGAGAGATACTGCCGTCAGTTTGAATTTCCATGCTCAGTTTATCAAAGTCGACGCTTTTCCCGACCAATGCATGATCCACTTCATATTTCACATTGATCACAGGAGTATAGACCGTGTCCACAGCTATAAAATCAACAGGCATGTCCTCATAGGAATGTTCTTCTGCTGTCTTATAACCCAATCCATGATCAAAATAAAGATCTGTTGAAAGTGTTCCGCCTTCACTCAATTCACAAATATAGAGATCTTTGTTCATGATTTCGATCTCAGAATCAAGATTGTCAAAATCCCGGGCATAGACCTGAACAGGCCCCTTGGCCGTAAAACTCAAAGTCTTCAAATTCTCGCCGGTATAACGCACACGCATCTTTTTCAAATTCATAATAACATCCAGGACATCTTCCTTCATGTTATTGATAGATGTGAATTCATGCGCGACTCCGTCAACCCGCACCCCGACCAGCCCTGTTCCCTGTATATAGGAGAGCATGGTCCGGCGCAAAGCGTTACCCAGTGTAATACCGAACCCCTTCTCAAAAGGCTCAATGGAAAACCGCCCGAAAGCGTTGGATCTATTTTCCTTATCCCATTCAAGTTTCCTGGGACGTTCCAGATTAATCCACTTCATTGACATTCTCCTTCATTCCTATTTTGAATAGAACTCAACGATAAGGTTTTCCTGGATATCCAAAGGCATTTCTTCACGCGACGGCATTCTTTTAACCGTACCTTTAAATTTATCAGGATCAACGTCCAGCCATTCTGCACTTGTTCCGTTTTGTTTTGCGATTTCCATAGCGACTTTAAAAATACTGCTTTTACGACTTGGCTCCTTCACTTCGATGATATCCCCCTCTTTGACAAGGTAAGAGGGAATATTGACCAATCGTCCATTCACGGAAAAATGTCCGTGATTGACTAACTGACGGGCTGAAGGACGTGACGGTGCGAAATTAAGCTTGAAGACAATATTGTCCAAGCGTCTTTCCAGGAACTCAAGCAGGTTGGTTCCCGTAACACCCTTTTTTTTGTCGGCCATCTCATAATATTTTTTAAACTGCCGCTCCATTAAAAAATACATTCTTTTGACTTTTTGCTTTTCGCGCAAATGCATTGAATAATCACTTGCTTTTCTGCGTAATGTCGATTTCCCGTGAACACCCGGCGGATAGGGATGCCTATCCAGGGCACACTTCGGCGAATGGCAGCGGTCTCCTTTTAAAAAGAGCTTTGTGCCTTCGCGACGACAAAGTTTACAAACGGGGCCTGTATGTTTAGCCATTTCTTCCTCCTTCGTCCTTCTCTTTAGGCTCTTTTGCGTTTTTTGAGTTTACACCCGTTATAGGGTATCGGTGTCTCATCTTTGATTCCGGTCACACGGATATCTGAATTCTGAAATACTTTTATAGCCGGTTCTCTTCCCGGGCCGGGGCCGGCATAATTGATCTCCATGGTCTTGACCCCCATATCAGCCAATACTTTGACACAATTTTCCGCGGCGATCTGCGACGCGAAGGGAGTCGATTTCTTCGATCCGGAATATCCTACTGTGCCTCCGCTGGCCCAAGTCAACACTTCACCATTGTCATCAATGACTGTAATGACGGTATTGTTGAACGTCGCCTTGATCTTCGCGACAGCAGAGCTGACTCTTTTTTTGATCTTCTTTTTTCTAATGGTTCCTTTTACCTTAGCCAAGGCTGCTCCTCCTTACTTTTTCTTTTTGGCAATGGCCTTTGCAGGGCCTTTTCTTGTCCGCGCATTGGTTTTTGTCTTCTGACCGCGGACGGGCAGGCCCATCCGATGTCTTAACCCGCGGTAACAACCGATCTCAACAAGTCTTTTGATGTTCATGGTTGTCTCTGTCCTGAGCGTTCCTTCTACTCTATAATTCTTTTCAATCTCATTACGCACATTGGCGACTTCCTCTTCGGTGAGATCCTTGACTTTTACATCGGGATTGATACCCGTTGCCTGGAGGATCTTAAGGGAAGCTGATCTTCCGATACCGAATATGTAAGTCAGGCCGATTTCTATGCGCTTGTTTTTAGGCAGATCCACTCCTGCTATACGAGCCACGTCCTAACCTCCTTTTAGCCTTGTCTCTGCTTATGTTTGGGATTTTCGCAGATAACCATGACAACGCCTTTTCTCTTGATAACCTTGCATTTGTCGCACATCTTCTTTACTGATGCCCTGACTTTCATTTGTAACCTCCTTAACCTCCGGGGTTGCATTCTATAGGAGCCCCCCCAGGCTGTCAACCCTTTATTTATATCTATAGACTATTCTACCCTTTGTTGGATCATAAGGGGTGATTTCGACCTTGACTTTATCCCCCGGAAGAATGCGAATATTAAACATTCTCATCTTACCCGATACATGGCAAATAATATGAATGCCGTTCTCCAGCTTCACACGGAACATCGCATTCGGCAGCTGCTCGGTGACTGCACCGTCAACGGCGAATACCTGTTCATTATTCTTTGCCATAATCCTCCTCACAACTTCCTGCTGATAAAATCATCGGCCCCTCCTTTGATATATAAACCGTATTTTCATAATGAGCTGAAATCCCTCCGTCCTGAGTCACCACCGTCCAGTGATCATCCAGGATATGTATCGGCCAGTTTCCTGTTACCAACATCGGCTCGATGGCCAGGTACATCCCCTCTTTGATTACAGGCCCTTCTCCGTGAGTTCCGAAATTGGGGATCTCCGGGGGAAGATGAGGCTTTCGTCCGATACCGTGTCCCACAAAATCACGGACGACATTAAAGCCCTCTGCTTCAGCAAACGACTGGACGGCATGCCCGATGTCTCCTATACGAGCCCCGGGTCTGGCATATTCCAATGCTTTGAAAAATGATTCCCGGGTGATATCGATCAGCCGCAGAAGTTCAGTATCGACATTTCCCACGGGGAAAGTCCTGGCTGCATCGGCATAATGTCCTTCAATAACGGCCCCGACATCCAAACTGACGATATCGCCCTCTTTGATCAGTCGTTTTTCGCGAGGGATCCCGTGAACGATCTCCTCATTGACGGAGACACAAAGGGTGGCCGGAAACCCGTACAGTCCTTTAAAGGCCGGTTTCCCTCCCCGCTCTAAAATATAATCTTCGGCCCATCGATCCAGTTCAAGGGTGGAGACTCCGGGTTTCACTTTCTCTTTAATATCACAGAGAAGGCTTCCGATAATCTCATTGGACCGGCGCATTTTAGCCAAAGATATCTTCATCGTCCGATCCTTTTAAAAAGATCCTTATGGATGGCTTCAACGCTCCGGTTTGCATCAATATGCTCTAACTTTCCCTTTTTTTCATAATATTCGATAAGAGGATGCGTCTGGTCAAAATAGACTTTTATCCTGTTTTCAATAGAAACAGGATCATCATCCTTGCGCCTGACAAGAGCGCGGCCGCAGTTGTCACAAGCCATATCTTTCTGTGGCGGCCGATATTCACTGTGGTAGAACTTCTTGCATTTCGGACAATAAAGCCGTCCGCTGAGCCGTTTCACCACGGTTTCCTTGTCAATATCAAAGAGAACCGCTTTGTCGACAATGATCTCATGCTCTTCCAGGCTTTCTGCCTGGGCCGTGTTACGCGGATAGCCGTCTAAAATATAGCCGGCCCCACGTATTTTCCTGATATGCTCTTTTAATATTTCGATAACGATTTCATCCGGAACGAGGTCTCCCGTTTCCACAAAGCTGCGAGCTTTCTCCCCTAGCGCTGTCTTCTCATTGATTTCCTGCCTCAAGAGCTCCCCTGTCGAAATATGCTCGATAGAGAGTTTATCGGATAAATAATCCGCCTGAGTCCCTTTCCCGGCACCGGGCGGCCCCAAAAAGATGAATCGTTTCATTATTACCTCCGAGGCCGCCCCAAGCGTCCCTTTTTGGTAAAACCGTCATAATGCCGCATCAAAAGATGGGCTTCGATCTGTTTCATCGTATCTAATCCGACACCCACAGCAATCAGCAATGAAGTCCCTCCGAAAGCGAAGGGCAAATTAAGGCGGCTGTACAGGATAATCGGTAAAACGGCGATCGCGCCCAGAAAAATTGCTCCGGGAAGAGCGATCCTGTTGAGGATATAATTCACGTAATCCGCCGTAGCCTTGCCGGGCCTGACACCGGGGATAAAACCTCCGCTTTTTTTCAGATTATCCGCCACATCAATAGGATTCAAAGTAATCGCAGTATAGAAATAGGTGAAGAAAATGATCAGGCCAATATAGACCAACATATAGGTCGATGTCCCGTAATCAAAGACCCGGGCCACTTTGCTCCAAAACACACTCTTATCCCCCATAAACTGAGCGATCGTCCCGGGAAACATAAGAATGGATGAAGCAAATATAATGGGAATAACACCGGCCTGGTTAACACGCAAAGGCAGATATGTTGTCTGTCCGACCGTCATTTTTCGGCCGACGATCCGTTTCGGATATTGAACAGTGATCTTTCTCTGGCCTTCCTGAATCAGCACAATAAAATAAACAACGGCAAACATCATGATCCCGATAAGGGCCAATTCAAAAAGATTAAGACGCTGTCCTTCGACAACTAATCCCACCGTCTGAATAACCGCATTGGGAAACCGGGCTACAATACCGGCAAAAATAATCAGAGAAACGCCGTTCCCTATTCCCTTTTTAGTGATCAATTCTCCCAGCCAAAGAACAAACATGGTTCCCGCTGTCATGGTCATCATCGTCATTAAAAGGAAACCGGTGTTGTAATTCGGCACAAAACCCTGACCGTTCAGCCAACGGGCCAAAGCCAGAGACTGAAACAAGGTAATCAATACGGTCAGATAACGTGTGTATTGATTAATCTTTTTACGCCCTAATTCCCCTTCTTTGGCCAAACGCTCCAGAGCCGGAACCACAGCCGTTAAAAGCTGCAGAATAATCGAGGCACTGATATAAGGCATAATGCCCAAAGCCAAAACTGTCGCCCGGCTTAATGCCCCGCCGGCGAAAACGTCCAAAAGCCCTAAAATCCCCTGGCCGCCTGCGGCACCGGCAAAATACTCCTGCAAAGCGGAAAAGTCGATTCCCGGCGTCGGGACATGAGAGACAAGGCGATAGATAAAGAGAAGGAAAAAGGTATAAAAGATCTTTGTCCTCAACTCTTCGATCTTGAAGATATTTTTCAAATTGGAGATCATGATACCACCTGGGCCTTACCGCCGGCTTTTTCAATTTTCTCACGAGCGGTTTGTGAAAAACGATGCGCCTCAACGGTTACAGGCTTCTCCAGGTCACCTTCTCCCAATATTTTTACTAAGTTGGCATTGATCCGCACAAGGCCGCATTTTTTCATCTCTTCCACAGTAATGGTCTCGGCTTCTACACGGGCCAGATCGCCGACATTGACCACATCGTATTCTACCCGGAAAGGATTTTTAAAACCCCTTTTCGGAATACGTCTGTAAAGAGGCATCTGTCCTCCTTCGAATCCGAAACGCCTTGAATACCCTGCTCGGGATTTCTGGCCGTTATTTCCGCGTCCGGCAGTACAGCCCCAGCCGGAGCCGTTTCCCCGTCCAACGCGTTTTGTTTTTCGTTTGGATCCGTCAGCAGGTCTTAAGTCATCTAATTTTATAGCCATGACATTCCCCCCTATTCTTCAATAATATCCACGAGATGGGGCACTTTCGCAATCATACCGCGGATCTCAGGTGTATCATTATGCTCGCGGGTGCTTTGAAGTTTCTTCAACCCCAACGCTTCAACGATTTTTCTGTGTTTCTCGGGCCGTCCGATTACACTGCGGACCAACTTTATTTTTATGGTTTTCGTCTTTTTTCTTGCCATTTCCGCCTCCTATCGCTTACTCACCGAGAATCTCTTCAACGGTTTTTCCGCGTTTGGCAGCCACTTGTTTAGGGTCAGTGAGCCGAAGCAGCCCGTCAACTGTCGCCCGGATCAAGTTATGCGGATTGTTAGAGCCAAGGCTTTTGGCATAAACATCCTTAAAACCGGCCAATTCAAGAACAGCACGCGCCGCGCCGCCGGCGATAACACCGGTACCGGGTTTGCCGGGTTTCAACAAAACCCGGGCTGCGCCATGCTCTCCCACAATGGCATGCCATAACGTCCGGTCCTCTTTAAGCTCGACCTTGATAAGGTTTTTCCGTGCACGCTGAAGGCCCTTTTTTATGGCATCCGGCACTTCTTTCGCTTTTCCGAGTCCGATCCCGACAATTCCTCTTTTATTCCCTACGGCTACCAAAGCGTTGAAGCCGAAACGCCGCCCGCCTTTGACAACCTTTGTTGTCCGGCCTATTTTGACAACGATATCTTCAAGGCCGAGATCCTTTATCTCTTCCTGGGATAGAATCATGCGTCTATTATTCAAGGTTCTCCCTCCTTGTTAGAATTTTAATCCGCCTTTGCGGGCCGCTTCGGCCAGGGCTTTGACCCTGCCGTGATAAAGAAATCCACTTTTGTCAAAGACAACGGTCTTTATCTTTTTCTCTTTGGCCAGCTCAGCGATTCTTTTGCCAACGGCTTCAGCTGCATCCTTATTGGATGTGCTTTTCAAACCGGCTTTCACATCTTCTGACAATGTCGATGCTGTCGCCAGTGTCTTTTTTGTCTCATCATCGATCAATTGGGCATAAATATGCATATTGCTGCGGAAAACAGCCAGCCTGGGACGTTTCGCTGTCCCCGAAATGGCTTTCCTCACGCGCAAATGCCTCCGCACCCGGTTTCTCACTTTTTTGTCGGTTTTCTTATGCACTTTTTTCATATGTGACACCCCTAACCTTAAGCTTTCTTTCCGACTTTGTACTTAATGCGTTCGTCGGCATAGCGGATACCACGGCCCTGTTTAGTCTTTCCGGAAAGGTAAACAGTGGGCTTTCTGAACTTCCTGATCTTAGCCGCTTCCAGGCCTACCAGCTCTTTATCGATTCCGGAGACATGAACCGTTGTATTCTTCTCCACCTCTACATTAATGCCTTCGGGCATATCGTATTCGATCGGGTGCGAATAACCCAAATCAAAGACGACCTTTTTGCCCTGAACATTGGCCTTGGATCCGACGCCTTCGATGATCAAAGTCTTTTTGTATCCTTTAGATACTCCTTCGATCATTGTCCCGATGAGGGCGTTTGTGGTTCCGTGAAGCATCTTGTTGCGTTTCAATTCATTGGGCCGGTCTACTTTTATGGTATCGTTTTCTACGGTAATCTTCATCGCCATGTCAAATTGTCGTTTTAACTCCCCCAATGGTCCTTTTACCGTAACCTCATTGCTTTTGGAAACGGTAACGGTTACCCCGGAGGGGATACTGAGTATTCTTTTTCCTATTCTTGACATCTGTATATCCTCCTCATTATGAAATATAGCAGATTACTTCGCCGCCAATCCCGTACTTCCGGGACTGCTTGTCGGTCATGACGCCTTTAGACGTCGAAATGATGGCGATTCCCAAGCCTTCATTGACCATGGGAATATCGTCCTTCTTTTTATAAAGCCTGAGCCCTGGGCGGCTGGCTCTCTTGATCTCAGTGATAACACTCACTTTCTCACGTCCGCCGTAATACTTGAGTTTGACATTATAAAGTTTTACATTCCTGAATTCTTCGGAATCAACGACTTCATAATCTTCAATATAGCCCTCTTCCTTCATCAATTTGAGGATCTCCCCTTTGATCTTCGAAGCCGGGACGGTAACATAATCATGCTTTGCGCGTATGGCGTTTCTTACACGGGTCAGCATATCAGCAACAGGATCAGTCATTACCATTTGTCTTTCCTCCTCTTACCAGCTGGCTTTAGTAACCCCGGGAAGTTTCCCTTCCAGAGCATATTTACGCAAACAAACCCGGCATAAGCCGAACTTACGGTAATATCCCTTGGGGCGTCCACAGATCTGACATCTGTTATACTCTCTCACTTTAAACTTCGATCTTCTTTGCTGTTTTACAATCATCGATTTTTTTGCCATCGACTTCCCTCCTGACTACTTTTGAAACGGCATACCCAGCTCAGCCAAAAGTGTCCTGGCTTCAGCATCGGTCTTGGCCGTTGTCACAAAGGTAATATTCATTCCCCTGACTGCATCGACTTTATCGTATTCGATCTCAGGAAAAATGATCTGCTCCGTCACACCTAAGGTATAATTCCCGCGTCCGTCAAAAGCATTCTTGTTCACGCCGCGAAAATCCCTGATACGGGGAAGAGCCACATAGAGAAGGCGCATCATAAAAGCCCACATCATCTCGCCCCGCAGGGTCAATGATGTGCCTACAGGCATTCCTTCTCTGATCTTGAAGTTCGACACACTCTTTTTAGCGTTTCTTATCACGGGCTGCTGTCCGGTGATCTTCCGCAGATCTTCAATGACAGCATCAAGGACTTTCGTGTTCCTGGAAGCTTCTCCCACACCGATGTTGATGACCACCTTTTGAAGTTTGGGCACTTCCATGACATTCTTGTATTTGTGTGTCTCCATCATTTTTTTAATGATCTCTTTTTTGTATCGCTCTTTCATTTCAAATGTCATCTTCCACACCTACCTTACAGTGTTTCGCCACAATGGACGCAAACACGTTTCTTGTCTTTCTTGTCTATGACAGTTTTAAAACGAACCCCTTTATCACATTTAGGGCAATACAGAGCCAGATTGGAGAGATGAATGGTCCCCTCTCGCTTAACGACTCCGCCCTTGGGATTATCCTGGCTGGGCCGTGTATGACGCTGAATATAATTGACCCCTTCTACAATCGCTCTGTTCATCACAGGGAAGACACGAAGGACCTTACCTTTTGTCCCTTTATATTTTCCTGCCAATACGACAACAATATCATCTTTTTTAATTCTCAATGCCATGGCATTCCCTCCATCCTACCATACTTCAGGAGCCAGAGACACGATTTTCATAAAGTTTTTTTCTCTTAACTCCCGGGCCACAGGCCCGAAAATACGTGTGCCGCTGGGTTCCTTTTTATTATCCAGAATAACACAGGCATTATCATCAAATGCAATGTAGGATCCATCTTCACGTTTGTATCGATTCTTTGTCCTGACCACAACAGCCTTGATAACATCGCCTTTCTTCACTCCCGCATTCGGAATCGCATCCTTTACGGTACCGACGATTATATCGCCTATGCGGCCGTAACGTCTCCGCGTTCCTCCGAGAACACGGATCACCAGAACTTTTTTCGCTCCGGTGTTATCGGCAACATTGAGTAAACTTTCTTGTTGAATCATGTCCGTTCCTCCTCACTAAGCCTTTTTCCTGAGGATTTCAACAACGCGCCATCTTTTCAACCGGGAAAGGGGGCGAGTCTCTTCAATAAGCACATAATCACCGACATCACATTGAAGATTTTCGTCATGGGCATAAAACTTTTTCCTTTTACGGACAATCTTGCCGGTCAGCCTGTCTTTAATGAGATGATCGACGTTGACCACAACGGTTTTTTCCATTTTACTGCTGACGACGACGCCTTCACGTCTTTTTACATTACTTTTCACTTGCGCCCTCCTCCGACTCTCTTTCGCGCATCACAGTCAAAACACGCGCTATATTTTTCTTTGTTTTGGCGATCATGGATGTATCTTCCAGTTGATTAGTCACTTTCCTGAAATTTAAACGGAACAATTCTTCCTTGAGCTCATACAGTTTCTGTCCCAGCTCTTTAGATGTGAATTCCCGTAATTCCTTGGCTGTAATCGTCATACTCCATCACCTCATCTTTCATCCCTTGTCACGAACTTGGTCTTCATGGGCAGCTTATAAGAAGCCAGATCCATGGCCTGTTTGGCAAGGTCCTCAGAGACACCTTCCAGTTCGAACAAGATTCTGCCGGGCTTGATGACCGCTACCCAGTATTCAGGGTTTCCTTTTCCCTTACCCATACGGGTTTCGGCAGGCTTTTTTGTAATCGGTTTGTCGGGAAAGATCCGGATCCATAACTTTCCCCTTCTTTTCAGGGTCCGGTTAATGGTCACACGCGCGGCTTCGATCTGATTATTGGTCAGCCATCCGCATTCGGTCGCTTTTAAACCGAACTCTCCGAAAGAGACTTCGGCGCCGCGATAGGCTTTGCCCCGCATTTTCCCTTTTTGCATCTTTCTATATTTTACACGTTTGGGCATTAACATAGTTCCAGCCTCCTTTGATGTCGTCTATTCGGCTTCAGGCCTTTTACAGACCCACACTTTTACGCCGATTACGCCATACGTCGTTTTAGCCAGAGCCACATCATAATCAATGACGCTCTTTAAGGTATGAAGGGGAACACGCCCTTCAGAATACCACTCTGTCCTGGCCATTTCGGCTCCGCCCAGCCGTCCTGAACAACAGATCTTAACGCCCTCGGCACCATATTTCATCGTGTTCTGAATTGCTCTTTTCATGGCGCGACGGAATGAGACCCGACGTTCCAGTGAGGTCGCAACAGATTCGGCCACAAGCTTAGCTTCCAAATCGGCTATTTTGATTTCTTTTACATCAATAAAAACCTCTTTTTGAAGCTTATTTTTCAGATCGCTTCTCAACCGTTTGATTTCTTCGCCTTTTCTTCCGATGATCACTCCGGGGCGGGAAACATAAATCGTAAAATGAATCTTCTCTTTGCTGGGGCGCGTGATGACGATCCGTGCCACTCCGGCATCCTGCTTTGTATCCCCGACATTCCGAAGCCGTGACATCAACTCTTCACGAACACGGATATCCTCAGTAAGGTATTTAGCATAGTCTTTTCCTGCATACCACTGAGAATCCCAGGTTTCGTTTATTCCTAACCGTAATCCTTTAGGATGTGTCTTTTGACCCATGAAAACCCTCCTGCTATTCTTCGTTACTGGGTTGACGCTCAGCCACGATAACATTGATATGGCTGCTCGTCTTCCTGATTATTGCCGCCCGGCCGCGTGAAAGGGGACGAACCCTTCTCATGGGCGTAGCCCCGTCAATACTGATATGTTTGACAAACAGATCTTCAGCGCTCAATTGACCGTTGGATCTGTCAGCAGCATTGGCAATGGCTGAATTCAGCGCTTTTAATATATGACGGGCCGGCTTATTCGGGGTGAATTTCAGGATGGCCTGGGCCTCGTCGCAGGGTTTACTCCGGACAAGTCGGGCTACAAGGCCGGCTTTACGGGGAGCCATCCTGACATAACGTGCAATCGCTCTGTATTCCATGCTATCCTCCTACCTTACCTTGGAACCTTTTTCCTTTTGTCCGGCATGTCCTCTGAACGTCCGTGTAGGTGCAAATTCGCCTAATTTATGGCCGACCATATTTTCTGTCACATAAACCGGAACAAACTTGCGTCCGTTATAGACATTAAATGTATGGCCGATAAAATCAGGCACGATCATGGAACGCCGGGACCATGTCTTTATAACCTTTTTCTCTTTTGTCAGGTCAATTCCCTGCACCTTTTTCAGCAGGTGCTCATCGACAAAGGGACCTTTTTTTATTGATCTAGGCATAGTCTGACATCCTCCTATTTTTTCCTTCTGGAAACAATATATCTGTTTGAAGACTTCTTTTTCTTCCGAGTCTTATATCCCTTGGTAGGCTGTCCCCAAGGAGTCACAGGATGGGGATTCCCCTGCGGAGATTTCCCCTCACCCCCGCCATGGGGATGATCTACGGGGTTCATGACAACACCGCGGACTTTAGGCCTTTTACCGAGCCACCGGTTACGGCCGGCTTTCCCGATCGTAATATTCTCACGCTCGGCGTTTCCGACCTGGCCGATAGTCGCCATGCACTTCAAATTGATCAGCCTGACTTCCCCGGAAGGGAGCCTGATATTCGCATATTTTCCTTCTTTAGCCATGAGCTGAGCCAAAGTGCCGGCGCTGCGGACGATCTGTCCGCCTTTTCCGGGTTTCAACTCGATATTGTGAATCAATGTTCCCACAGGGATATTGATCAATGGAAGAGCGTTCCCCACCTTAATATCCGCTTCGGGCCCGCTCATGACAGCATCGCCGACTTTTAAGCCCGCAGGAGCCAGAATATAGCGTTTATCCCCGTCAGCATAATGAATCAGGGCGATCCGTGAGCTTCTGTTAGGATCATATTCCACAGAAAAGACTTTTCCGGGAATACCATTCTTATTCCTTTTAAAATCTATAATACGATAAAGCCTTTTATGGCCCCCGCCTTTGCGGCGCACTGTAATATTCCCGCAACTGTTACGTCCGGCTTTCCGGACAAGTTTTTCCACAAGGGATTTTTCCGGACTTTTTTTTGTAATCTCAGAAAAATCAAATCCGGTCATTCCCCTTCTTCCGGGAGTCGTCGGGTTGAATTTCTTAATTCCCATTGTTCCGCACTCCTTTCCTATTAATCAAAGAGGTCGATCTTTTGTCCCTGGGCCAAGGTGACAATCGCTTTTTTCCAATTAGGCGTGCGCCCCTGAACGATTCTCACTCTCTTTTTTTTGCCAAGAACATTCATAATCGCCACATTTTTCACTTTGACATTAAACATTTTCTCTACGGCTCTTTTAATCTCGCCTTTTCCGGAGCGCCTGTCCACTTTAAAAGTGTATTTGTTCTCCTGCTCTTTCTGAACAAGGCTTTTTTCTGTCATGACAGGTTGAAGGATGACATCATAGGGTGTTTTCATTATCCAAGCACCTCCTCAATGGCATGAGCCGCTTCTTTAGCCATAATGATCTTATCTGCCCACATCAGGTCATAAACACTGACACGTCCGGCAGAAACCATATTGACCTTCGGAATATTCCGGGCACTTCTGTGAAGGTTCTCATCAAATTGCCCGATAACGACCATGACCTTCTCTTTTTCATCTTTGAATTTACTGATAAAGTCTACCATCAGTTTGGTTTTGAATTCCTTCAGGGAGATCTCATCGATCAGGAGCAATTCTTTTTCACGGGCTTTCAGGCTTAAAGCGCTCCGCAAAGCCAACTGACGCATTTTTTGAGGCATTTTCTGGCTGTAATCTCTGGGTTTCGGCCCATTGACAATACCGCCGCCGACCCATTGGGCCGCGCGAATAGTCCCTTGACGAGCTCTTCCCGTGCCTTTTTGCTTCCAGGGTTTTTTCCCGCCTCCGCGGACTTCACTTCTGGTCTTCGTTGAATGGGTCCCGACACGTTTGTTGGCCAATTGCCGTACAACGGCCTGGTGGATCAGAGCCATGTTGGGGTCAATTCCGAAAACGAAGTCTGAAACTTTTTCTTTTCCGACTTCTTTTCCTTCCATGTTATATACTTTCAATTCCATCATACCAGATCATCCTTCCTTTACTTCGCTGCTTTCGGCGCGTTGCAAATTTTCAGGAGAGAGCCGTTGGCTCCGGGGACAGTCCCCTTGACAAAGAGCAAACCTCTTTCGTCATCCCTCTTTACAACTGTGATGTTTTCAGCGGAAAAGCGTACCCCTCCCATTCGGCCGGGCATTTTTTTCCCTTTAAAGACCCGTGAAGGTGAGCTGGACCCGCCCTGTGAACCCGGAGCCCGGTGAAACTTCGAGCCATGGCTCATCGGCCCTCTTCCGGCGCCGTGGCGGCGAATATTCCCCTGAAAGCCTTTTCCCTTTGTGATTCCGATAACATTGACTTTTTCGGGAAGCATATCCATCGTGACCGGATCACCGATTTTTACGGCTGATGCGTCAATGTCTTTAAATTCTCTCATATACCGTTTCGCTTCGATTTCATTTTTTTTGAATAAACCGGCCAAAGGCTTGATAAGTTTCTTAACTTTTCCATAGCCTACCTGGACGGCTTCATATCCGTCACGGTCATTGGTTTTTACGGCTGTCACGATATTGCCGGCCACATCAATGACGGTAACGGGAACGACTTTTCCGTTCTCAAAAATAATCTGTGTCATTCCAATTTTTTTACCCAGCATTCCCATGATCTCGCCTCCTATTTCACCAATTTAATCTCAACGTCAACTCCCGAGGGGAGATCGACTCTCATGAGGGCGTCCATCGTCTTCGGGCTGGGTTCTAAAATATCCAGCAGACGTTTATGAACCCTCATCTCAAACTGCTCACGGCTCTTCTTATTCACATGCGGTGAACGCAAAACCGTAAAACGGCTGATCTTTGTAGGCAGCGGAATAGGGCCGGCAATGCGGGCTCCGTTCTTCTCTGCTGTCTCCACGATCTTCTTTACGGATTCATCCAACAGCTTGTGGTCATAACCTTTGACTTTAATCCTAATTTTTTGTCTTTCCATTTTACCCCACCTTTATTCCGTAATCTCGGCAGCGACGCCGGCTCCTACAGTCCTTCCGCCTTCTCTGATAGCGAATCTCAAACCCTGTTCCAAAGCAACGGGGTGAATCAATTCAACGGTTACGGTTACGTTATCCCCGGGCATACACATC
>DSCS01000021.1 GCA_011048995.1 Bacillota bacterium | reverse complement strand
CAGGGGAAGGACACTGACGCCCCAGTCCCCTTCCAGCTCTTCTTTCAAAGCTGTCAGGCGCTCCATCCGCCGGGCTGCCGCAATCAGATGAGCTCCTTCCCGCGCCATCGCCCGGGCGATGGCCGCTCCGATACCGGCACTGGCTCCGGTGAGCAGCACGACTTTCCCTTTCAGTCCTGACATCATCACCCCTCCTTTTTTCATTCTTTATTCTATAAGAAAACTCCCCCCTTGACAAAGAAAAAAGGTTTTGCGGCTCATTCATTTTTTTCTTGAATTTTTTATTTCATCCGCTACACTTAAAGTGTTATGATAAAAAGAAGGAGTTTTTCATGAAAAAAAACGGTTTCACCCTGATCGAACTGATGATCATTATTGCCATTATCGGCATTTTTGCGGCTATTGCTATCCCCAACTTTAACCGGGTCAGAGAACAAAGCGCTGTTCATGCGGCCTCTTCCACCATCCAATCGATTCTAAAATCGCTGGAAGCCTATGCCTCTGTGGACCTGGAATTCGTCTATCCCGAAACCGTAGAAGGCTTAGTCGAGGTCACGGCGTCTTATCTGGACATCACCCGGGTGCGGGAGACCGTAGAAGTCTTAGGTTATCAGGGGACCCCCTCGGGCCGCTATACCATTGCCGCCAAAGTACGGGGAACACGTAAAGACACCTGGGCCGTCTATACCGATGTGATGAAAAGCCCCCGCTTTGTCACCACACAACCGGCCGTCTCTTCCTGGATGCCCCTGTAATGTAACTATTAGTTACACTGCAACGCCATGCGGGAGAATTGGAAACAGTCATTAAGAAAGGCAAGAAGACGCTAACGGTCGTAACTGGTTGATATAAAATGAATTGCCAAAGATTCGTACTTTGGCACGGGGCATGCTTAAAGCATGAGAAAAGGGAGGTGTTTTATGAATAAGAAAGGCTTTACACTGATCGAGCTGATGATCGTCATCGCGATCATCGGGATCCTGGCAGCTATCGCTATTCCTAACTTCACCAAGGTGCGTGAAAGGGCAGCGGAACGTGCGGCCGGAGCCACATTGAGCTCTCTGGTCCAGGCCATGGAATCTTATGCGTCTATGGATTTTCCGGGAGACTATCCGCAGACCTTGGAAATGCTTGCAGCCACAACAGAAACCTATTTTGACTGGCAGGATTTATCCGGCAACCTGACCCAAATCGGATTTGCCGGCGACGGCGACGGCGGTTATACATTGGTCGGAAAAGTCAATGGTGTTCGCGGAGATGTCTATGCCGTTATTTCTGATATCGGTAAAACAGCGAATATCGTCGTTGACAATCCTCCAAATGGCATTACTATGGAAGACCTGTAAAAGCAAGAAGGTCAAATGATCAAAAAAAAGCCCGTCCGCTGTTGCAGGCGGGCTTTTTTTTAACCGAAAGGATTTCCCATGGCGTTTCTTTTCTTTTTTCTCGGCCTTTTTTTCGGATCCTTCTTTAATGTGGTCATCTACCGTGTCCCCCGGAATCTCTCCATTGTCTTTCCGGGCTCCCGATGCCCGGTTTGTGCCGCCGCTATTCGCTGGTATCAGAATATTCCCCTTTTCTCCTATCTCCTTTTAAAAGGAAAATGCGTTTCCTGCAAGACTCCGATCTCTGTGCGTTATCCGCTGGTGGAACTTGCCGGGGGCTTGATCTTTATGGCGGGGTATTTTTACGGAGGGCTCTCCCTTGAAACATGCGATATGATCTTTTTTGTCTCCGCTCTCTTTCTTGTCACAGTAATCGATTTCGCCCATATGATCATTCCCTGGGAAGTCCTGGTCCCGGCGTTTGTCTGGCGTCTCTTTTATAACCTTGACAAGGGTATCTTAGGGGAGCGGGCCCTTTCTTTTCTGCTCTTTTTCGCTTTGATCTGGCTGATCGCTTTTGTGGGACGGCTCATCTATAAAAAAGAAGCCATGGGCGGGGGCGATATTTATTACACTGCTTTTCTGGCCTTTTTTGTGGGCTGGAAAAGCGGTGTCCTTCTTTTGCTTTTGGCCGCTATCAGCGCCGCTCTGGCCGGCTATCTCTACGCTTTCATCAGCAAAAAAAATGTCCGTGAGACTTTCCTTCCCTTCGGGCCCTTTCTCTCTTTGGGGGCTTTTGCCGCCTATTTTTGGGGAGAGGCCCTTCTGGCTTGGTATACAGGGCTTTTACCTCTGGGCGGATAACAGATGCGCATCGTTTCTATAACCGACCTTCTCTTTCTCTCGTTCATCTCTGTTCTTCTCCTTTTTTTTGCCCTGCCGGAAAGCCGCACACGCAAGAGGGATCTGGAAAAAACATTGTACCGGAACGCTTTACAGGATGTCCGCCGCGGCCTGGAAGAATATTTTGCCCTATACGGGCGTTATCCTGTCAATTCCGAACCCTTTTTATCGGCTCAATTGGAAAGCCTGGAGGATTTTACTTTTCCGCTGCTTCTCAAAAGCTCTTCTTTGCAATACCGTTCCAACGGAGCGGCCTTTTACATCACTCTTCCGCTTCCGGGGGGCGGTGCTTTTTCTACTCAAAGCCGGACTTCCGATATTCTTTACGCCGCCCCATAAGACCTTGACTTTTTCTCTGCCCGTTTTATACTGAAACAAGGTTTTTCCCGAAGGAAATAAGGAGCTGATCATGACACGCTTTCTTGAAATAAAGTTACAGCCTATGCGGCCCGACTATAAAGGCGGAAGAGTCTTAGAAGAATTACGCCGCCATACCCCGTTGAATCCGGTCCGGGTGGAACATCGCCGTCTTTATGCCTTTGATGTCCCTCTGACCAATGAAGAGTGGGAAGGCTGTATTCGTGAATTTGTCGATCCCGTACTGGAAGAAGAGGCCCGGTCCCATGGCGGAGAGACTCCGTCCTTTGTCTATCGTGTCGGATTTCTTCCGGGAGTCACAGATAACGAAGGCCGAACAGCCCTGGAAATGGCGTCTGCCATTACCGGACGGCTCTTTGAAGAGGGGCATGTCTACACATCCTCTCTTTACCTTGTCTTTCTTTCGAGACAATCTTTACCTGAAAAAACTTTCCTGGAGCAATGGGGATACACGGTTTTAGCTAATCCTTTGATCCAGAAGATCGAGATCTTTACACAGGAAGAGTGGAAACGTCTTCACGCTTTTTCCATTCCCGCTGTTGCCGGAAAGGATCACATCCGCGTGGAAGAGATCCCTGTGGCTTCTCTGGATGAAAACGAGCTGCAAAATTTGAATGAAGAGCGCCATCTGGCTTTGTCATTGGACGAACTCCGTGCCATCCGCGCTTTTTACTCCCGTGAAGAAGTACAAAAAAACAGACAGGCCCAAGGACTCTCGGCAAATCCTTATGACGCCGAGATCGAGATGCTTGCTCAGACATGGAGTGAACACTGCAAGCATAAGATCTTTGCTTCACGTATCACTTACACCGATTCCGTTCTGAATCAGAAAACTGTGGTCGACTCTCTTTATAAGACCATGATCAAAGACCCCACCCGACGCTTTATGGAGAAAAAGAATCCTATCGTCTCGGTCTTTGAAGACAATGCCGGCGTTATCGCTTTCAACGATTCTTATCATATCTGCTATAAAGTGGAAACCCACAACTCTCCTTCTGCCCTGGACCCTTACGGCGGAGCCATGACAGGCATTGTGGGGGTCAACCGTGATATTCTAGGCACAGGAAAAGGGGCCCTTCCCCATATTAATGTGTGGGGTTATTGTTTCGGCCCGCCCGATTATGAAGCGGCCCTTCCCTCCGGGCTTCTTCCTCCCCGACGTATCCGGGAAGGAGTTCATCGGGGCGTCATCGACGGGGGCAATCAAAGCGGCATTCCTTACGGGCGGGGCTGGGAGCTTTTTGATGAACGCTATCTGGGCAAGCCCCTGGTCTACTGCGGGACCGTAGGGCTTCTTCCCCGCACGCTTCACGGAGAAGACGGCGCTTTCAAGTCCATATCCTGCGGAGATATTATCGTCATGGCCGGAGGACGCATCGGAAAAGACGGCATCCATGGAGCTACTTTTTCTTCCCGCCGTTTGGATGAGACCTCTCCGGTTCAGGCCGTTCAAATAGGGGACCCCATCACTCAAAAGATGATGACTGATTTTCTCATAGAGGCCCGTGACAAAGGCCTTTTTAAGGCCATTACCGATAACGGGGCCGGAGGCTTAGCCTCTTCTGTGGGAGAAATGGCCCGTGAAACCGGCGGGGCTTTCCTTGACCTTTCCCTCGCTCCTTTGAAATATCACGGGCTTCAACCGTGGGAGGTCCTCATCTCCGAAGCTCAGGAGCGCATGACTTTGGCCGTCGCTCCGGATAAACTGGATGATTTTTTAGCTTTGGCCTCCAGGAGAGAGGTTCTTTGCACAGCCCTGGGACATTTTACCGATTCCGGATTTTTCCACGCTGTTCACGACAACCGTCCTGTCTGTTTTTTAGAAATGGATTTTCTTCATGACGGCCTGCCTCAGATGGAGCTGGAAGCCCTTTCTCCCCCTCAAAACGAAACTGATGCCGGTTTAGGAGAACAGGATTTACAAACACTGCTTCATACTCTTCTTCGATTCCGCGAAATCGCTTCCAGGGAAACGCTTTACCGTTCCTATGACCATGAGGTCAAAGGCCTTTCCATTGTCAAACCCTTTACGGGGCTTGGCCCTTATATTCACAGCGATGTTTCTGTCACCGCCGTGGATTATGACAGCTTTGAGGCGATCCTTCTTTCCGAAGGCATCAATCCCTGGTACAGTGATTTGAACCCTTACAAGGGTACTGCGGCCATTATTGATGAAGCCGTGCGCAAAGCCGTAACCGCAGGGGCTGATCCCGGACATATGGCCGGATTGGACAACTTCTGCTGGCCCGACCCCGTTTATCATCCTGAGACAAATCCCGATGGAAAAGAAAAACTGGGGGCACTCGTCGAATCCTGCCGGGCTTTAGCCCATTTTGCCCCGCTGTACGGAGCTCCGTGCATCTCCGGCAAAGATTCCATGAAGAACGATGCCTTTTTAGACGGGAAGAAGATCTCCATTCCCTATACGCTTCTCTTTTCTGTCATTGCCAAAGTCAATGATTACCGAAACACAATGACTCCGGCCCCGGTCAAAGAGGGAGACATTCTTTATATCTTGGGCATCACCGCCAAAGAACTGGGAGGATCCGCTGCTTTTCGCGCTTTGAATAAAAAAGGAGGCATCGTTCCGGCCCCTTCCCGGGAAGGATTTATGGACATGTACCGGGCCTACCATCAATGTGCTGAAGAGGGAATGATCCAGTCGGCCCATGCCCCGTCGAAAGGGGGGTTGGCTCTTTCTCTTGCCTTACAGACATTAGCCGGACCTCTGGGCCTGGATGTCGATTTGGATGCCTTTCCCACAGACGGAGACCTGTCAGACACAGATCTTCTCTTTTCAGAAAGTTGCGGACGCATCCTTTTGACCGTCGATCCTGAACAAGCCGCTTTCTTTGAGGATGCCTTATCCTCTTTTACTCCGGCCAGGGCGGGACGCGTCAATAAAGAAGGGCTTTTGCGTTTTCTGAAAAATGAAAAAGAGATCGCTGCTTTTTCAAAAGACTCTCTGATGCAATCCTATCAAAGGAGCCCCCATGTCTCTTAAACCCCGTATTCTTATTATCACCGGCTATGGACTTAACTGTCAGAAAGAAAGCGCCGCCGCTTTCCGCCATGCCGGAGCACATGATGTCCGTTTGATTCATCTTCACGATCTAATTACCGACCCCCGCCCCCTGGACAGCGCCCATCTTCTTATGCTCATCGGCGGGTTTTCCTACGGGGATCATGTGGCCGCAGGCCGCGCTTTCGCCACCCGATTAAAATATTCTCTGGCAACCCCTTTTAAAAAATTCATTGCTGATGGGAAACTCATCCTCGGTGTCTGTAACGGTTTTCAGATCCTTATGAAACTGGGGCTTCTCCCGGATTCGGGGGAAGGAAGATTTATTCAAAAAGCCACCATTACCGAAAATATATGCGGCCGCTTTTATGATGCCTGGGTGCATTTGAAGATCAACCCGCTCTCCCCTTGTATCTATACCAAAGGACTCCCCTCTCTGGAGCTTCCTTCCCGCCACGGAGAGGGCCGCATTCTTTTTAAAGACGACACGGTAGCAGCCCGGATAAAAGAAAATCATCAGGATGTCTTGCATTACACAGGACCCGACGGAAAGCCGACAGAAGATTTCCCCTACAATCCCAACGGGACAGAAGGGGGTCTTGCAGGCCTCTGCAATTCTACGGGACGCGTTTTCGGCCTTATGCCCCATCCTGAAGCTGCTATTCTCCCATGGACTCATCCTCAGGCTCTTTCACGCTCCAGGAGGGGAGATCTTCCCGGGAAAGGAGAAGGACTTGCGCTTTTTGTTAATGCTGTTGATTTTATCCGTCACGGCTTGTAGAACGTTTCCTTCAGTTCACCGCCGGCCTCCCGGGCCTGTTGTTGTTTTAAAAGGGGCCTGCTATGAACCGGCCCGGTATCCCGGCGAACAGAGCCGTCTCATCGCTTTGTTGGACGCGTTAAGCCATTTCACGGCTTATTACGGAAAAACGGCCACAACGATGGAAAATGGAGCGGCCCGCCTTGTTTCAACATGGGAAGAAGCTCCGCTTCTCTTTCAGCGTGAGATCCTTATCGGGAAAGAGAACACCTTAAAGAAATCGGCTTTCACACTGACCCGCCGGGGACAGAAACGCTTTTTTCTTATAAACGGGGAGATAAAAATAAAAAGCTCATTACATGCTTTGGAGAAAATGGCTGAAGAAGCCGGGCTTTTTGTCAAAGAATACTCCCGGACAGATGAATCTGTCGTGGTCCGCCTGACGATAGAAAGGGAGGAATAATGAAACCGGAAAATCATGATGAAATCTCTTTATGGGAGCTGCTGCTTATTCTGGCTCGGAGAAAAGGGCTCATTTTCAGGTTTACTCTTTTTTTCCTTCTTCTCGGACTATTTTTAGCTCTTTTTTCCCCGCAGATCTACCGGACTTCGGCTGTTATCGCTCCTTCTGATGAAAACCCCGTCATGGCTACGCTGAACCGCTTCTCCGATTTTGCCCAGATTATGGGCGCCAATATGTCCAGTTTGACAGGAGAAAACCTCCAAAATGTAAAACGGACACTGCACAGCGCAGACTTTCTTTTTTATTTTGACTCCACTCATGATATTTGCAGTCTCTTGGGGAAAAAAGAGCCTTCTGTCTCCCGACGCCTGGAACAACTGCGAGAATTGGTTATGATAAAAGAGGACACATTGAATAATACGCTGACCGTTTCACTGGAGACCATCAGCCCCGAACTCTCCTATATGGTCATGAACAAACTCCTGACATCTCTGAATGAGTTTATTATTAAGGATGAGACAAATAAAAGCCGGCGGTTCATCGTTCGTCTGCGAGAAGAGATCAGTGCCACCAGAGACCCCCTGCTCCGCTCCGAACTCTCTTCTATCTGGGCCATGGAGACAAAAAAGATCATTCTCACCCGCACCAATCAGAACACCCTCTATCGTGTTGTCCAAAGCCCCTACCAGCCCGACCGCCGTGTCCGCCCCCGACGCAAACTCATTATGGCCATGGCCCTTTTCTTAGGCTTTTTTACCGGTATCCTGGCCGCCTTTGCCGTTGAATATTTCAACCGGATGAAAGAAGACCCGGAGACGGCCCCCTATTTAAGTGCTCTCAAATCAGCTCTGAGGCTGACTAAAAAAGATAAAGGAGGCTCGAGATGAAGCGTTTTCTTCTTCTGATTTTTCTCTGCATGATGACGATCACATTCTCCCTTGGACTGACATCAGACGAACAACGGCTTTTGCTGGATAAATATATGGCCGGAGAAGAATTCACTCCGGAAGAACTGCAAAAACTCTCCGAAGCTTTCAGCTCTTACGAAAAAGAAGACCAGCCCTTCCGCCCCCAAGCTCTGCCTGATCAAAAAGATGCTTCCCTTTCCACTAAAGAGGGAAACAACTCTTCTCAAGAGGAGTCTTTTTTTCAACGTTACTATTTTAATGAAAAAGGCTACGCCTATCCCCTGGATATTTCCTCCCTTTCTCTTTTCGGGCGCTCATTTTTTGAAGCCCCCTCCACTTATGCTCCTGTCACCAATGCTCCGGTGAATGATAATTATATATTAGGCCCGGGAGACAAACTTAAAATCAATATTTGGGGAACGGCTCTTACTGAAATCGATGTGACGGTCAATGCCAACGGAAACATCTCTTCTTCTCATTTTGGACGGCTGAGTGTGGCCGGCATGACTTTGGGCGGGTTGAAAGCGCGTCTTCAGAAAGCAGTCTCCACAGGGACAGATTTTGAAATCGCCCTGATCGATGTCAAGACAGTCCGCATCTTTGTCACAGGAGACGCCGACGCCCCCGGTTCTTATACACTTTCGGGATTGTCCACTGTCATCAATGCTGTGTTCTCCTCAGGAGGGCCGTCTGAAACAGGGTCTTTACGGCATATTCAGCTCAAGCGCAATGGACGGGCCGTTAAAACAATCGATCTTTATGATTTTATATTAAACGGAGATTCATCGGGGGACACCTATCTTATGGACGGAGATTTAATCCATATCCGCCCGGTAGGGCCTTTGGTCGCCGTCGCCGGTAATGTGCGCCGTCCGGCACTTTATGAAGTAAAAGAAGGCGAGACATGGGAAGACATGATCCGTTTAGCCGGCGGCATGACAGCTTCCGCTTACGGACTGAATATCTCATTGGAACGCTTTGCACCGGACCGGGGACGGGAACTGTCCACATTATCCCGCAGCGACCTCTCACAAAATGCTCCCCGAGACGGTGACATTCTCCGTATCTACCCGATTCCCCGCACAAAAAGCGAAATCAATGCCGTAACTCTGGAAGGCTATGTTTCGACACCGCGCAAATTTCAATGGACCGAGGGAATGACTTTCACCGATTTGATACGCCCGGAATTCCTTCTTCCTGAGACTTATATGGATTATGCGACAGTCACCAGACGCCAATACCCCCAAAACATCAAGTACATCATCCCCGTTGATCTGGGAAAAGTTCTTTTTCAGTCTGATCCCCAGGCAGACCTGCTTCTTCACCCTGAAGACATTATTACACTTTACAGTAAAGATGAAATGCAGGACCGCCCCCCTGTCTTTATCCTGGGAGAAGTCCGCCAACCCGGCGCCTTTGCTTTTATCGACGGGATGACGGTGATCGACCTTATCCATCTGGGCCGCGGCCTTACCCAAACGGCGAATCTGCAAGAATCAGAATATGTCTATTTGATCCTCTCGGATGACCGTGTCGAAGAGATCCGTGTTGATTCCTTTTCTTTGGCAGACGTTTTGGCTCATCCCCATGATCCCGAAAAAAACTTTCCCCTTCACCCCTTTGATAAGATCTTTGTCCGACGCTTAGCTGATTTCGAAGAAAACAGGGCCATTACCTTATCAGGCGAAGTCGTCTACCCCGGAGTCTATTATGCCCGGGAAGGCGAAAGACTTGCTGATATCCTCAAACGCGCCGGCGGATTTACCGAGGAAGCTTACATCAGGGGTGCCCTGTTTACCAGAGAATCTGTCAAAGCCCTGCAAAAAGAACATCTTGAGGATCTTATCCGAGCCATGGAAAACACCATTGCTGTTATGGAAGGACGGACAGAGGAGATGACAAAAACCCTTCTTCCGCTTTATCGGACTCGGTTGGAAGAGATGAAAAAGGCCGAAGTCACCGGGCGCCTTATCATGGATTTATCCAGAAACACGGAGACACTCGCCCGTTCTCCTTTCAATATCCCCATTAACGACGGAGATCTTCTTCATGTCCCCCGCAACCCCGAATCGATTACCGTTATGGGAGAAGTCAACAGCCCCGGAACCTTCGTCTATGATAAAAAGAAAAGCCGCGTCAAGGATTATGTCCGAATGACAGGGGGAGCGACAACCCGCGGAGACCTTTCCCGCGCCTTTGTCATTAAAGCCAACGGACGCATTATTTCACCTTACTTCGTGGATGACGAATCACAAGTGACCACATTATTCAGAAATAAATTCCTGAACGCCAGAATCTTCCCGGGCGACACGGTTATTGTCCCCCCTACAGAACCCAGGATCTCTTTTGTCCAACACTTGAAAGACTGGACGACGATCCTTTATCAGCTGGCCAGCTCTGTGAAGATCTCAACGGATATTTGGAATTAATACCGGCAATCCGGGAAAAAGGGAAGTTTTTCTTGACATATAAGAATATTCTTATATACTTAACCCATGGAAACAAAAGATGTAAACAGACTTCGTATTTGGGCAGAGCGGCTAAAAGCCATGGGACATCCCGTTCGCCTGGAGATCCTCATCGACCTTCATCAAGGTTGTTATGATCTTAAAGGAATTATGGATAAGTACCGGATGAGTCAACCGGCGGTTTCTCAACATCTTTCGATTCTGAGACGCCTGGGGATGATCCGCTGCAGCCGCGAAGGGCTGACCATGTGTTATGCCATACCTAATGATGAAGTCAAAGCCTTTATCACCCTGTTAACAAAGGAGGTTCTTCCATGAACATCACCATCTATTCTACCCCGACTTGTACCTATTGCAAAATGGTTAAAAGCTATCTGCAGCAAAAAAACATGGCTTTTACTGATTTTGATGTGTCAAAAGATCAGACGAAAGCCCAGGAAATGGTTCAAAAATCGGGACAAATGGGTGTCCCTGTCGTGGATATCAACGGAAAAATCATTATCGGGTTCAACAAGCCTGAAATCGACAAAGCCTTAGGCCTGTAGCCGGGAGGGGAGCATCGCTCCCCTCTTTTTTTGCCTGATATATATTGCCATCTTTCTCTCTCCCTGATATACTGAAGACACATTTTCTCAGAACGCATAAAACAGGGAGGATACCATGTCTTCACGGCAAACGGTTCTTATTTTAGACTTCGGTTCTCAATATACACAGCTGATCGCCCGCAGAATCAGAGAAGAGCATGTTTACTGCGAAATACATCCCTACAATATCTCACTTGAAAAGGTCAGGGAGATAAACCCCTCTGCCGTCATCCTTTCAGGAAGCCCCTCGTCTGTCATTCAAGATGGCCCCCGCTGCCGTGAGGAGATCTTTTCCCTTCCTCTCCCGCTTTTGGGGATCTGTTACGGAATGCAGCTGATGGCCGATACCTGGGGTGGTGAAGTCATACAGGGAGACAAGCGGGAGTTCGGTTCGGCGCGGTTGGCGATCCTTCGCCCTGAAGACCCCTTGCTCCGGGGATTACCGGACAGCAGCACGGTCTGGATGAGCCACGGAGACAAAGTCAAAAAACTGCCGGGCGGCTTTTTGGAAATCGCCAAAACAGACAATACTGAATTTGCCGTTATGAGACATAAAGACAAACCTGTCTATGGAGTCCAATTCCACCCTGAAGTCGCCCATTCCGTTTATGGCAAACAATTTATCAGAAATTTTCTCTTTTCCGTAGCCCGCCTTTCCCCCGATTGGACCATGGGAGTCTTCATTGAAAACACTATCGCCGATGTACGCCGACAAGTGGGGGGAAAAACCATTATCTTAGGATTAAGCGGCGGTGTTGACTCTTCTGTGGTCGCCCTTCTTCTGCATAAGGCCGTAGGCCGTCAACTGATTCCGATCTTTGTCAACAACGGACTCTTAAGGGCCAATGAAGCCGACCAGGTCATCTCCACGTTCCGCGACGCTTTTTCATTGAATCTGCAATATGTGGATGCTTCTTCTGACTTTCTAGAAGCTTTAGCCGGAATCACTGACCCGGAAGAAAAAAGAAAGACCATCGGCCGGCTGTTTGTGGAGATCTTTGAACGGGAAGCCCGAAGTATTCCCGGCGCTGAATTTTTAGCCCAAGGCACCCTGTACCCTGATGTCATTGAGAGTGTCTCTTTCAAAGGCCCCTCAGCGACGATCAAATCGCATCATAATGTCGGCGGGCTGCCTGAAAAGATGAACCTCAAACTCATTGAGCCTTTACGTGAACTCTTTAAAGATGAAGTCAGAGAATTAGGCCGCGAATTAGGACTTCCCGAAGAGATGGTCCGGCGCCACCCCTTTCCCGGCCCGGGGCTGGGCATCCGTGTTATCGGAGAACTGACCCCCCACAGGCTGAATATCCTCAGAGAAGCGGACACCATTGCCTTGGACGAAATCCGTTCAGCGGGCCAATATGACAAGATCTGGCAAGCCTTTTGCGTTCTCCTTCCGGTTCAGTCGGTCGGAGTTATGGGAGACGAACGCACCTATGAAAACACCATTGCCATACGTATGGTGGAATCCATAGACGGGATGACAGCAGACTGGGCCAAAGTCCCTTATGAGCTCTTAGGACGTATTTCCAACCGCATTATCAATGAAGTCCGGGGCGTCAACCGTGTTGTTTATGACATCAGTTCGAAACCTCCGGCCACCATTGAATGGGAGTGACCTTTTTTTGACGATGTCTCCGCTTCCTTTTGTCCATCTGCATAATCATTCTGAGTTCAGTCTGCTCGACGGGGCCACAAAATTTCCACAGTTGGCTCAGCGTCTCAGAGAGTTGAATATGCCATCTTTTGCTTTAACCGATCACGGCAACCTTTTTGGCGCCGTCAAATTCGTCGATACAATGAAGAAAAACGGCATCAAACCGATTTTAGGATGTGAAGTCTACGTTACCGGTAATCGGATATTGCGTGAAAAAGATAAAAACTATCATTTGATTTTGCTGGTAAAATCCAGGGAAGGCTATAAAAATTTGATTAAAATGGTCTCTTCTTCCTATATTGACGGATTTTACTACAAGCCCCGTATTGATGACGGACTTCTCAAGGATCACTCAGCCGGGCTTATCGGAATGTCGGCCTGTCTCCAGGGAGAGATCCCCCAGCTTCTCCTTTCCGGGAATCGTGAAAAAGCAGAGCACAAAGCGGCCCTTTACAAAGACCTTTTCTGTGGTGATTTCTTTATTGAGCTCCAGGATCACGGCATTCCCGAAGAAAAAGAAATTCTTCCGGAGCTTATCTCTCTGGCCACTCGGCTGGACATCCCCCTGGCGGCTACCAACGATACACATTATCTTCTTAAGAACGATTACGAAGCTCATGATGCTCTTCTTTGCCTTCAGACAAAAAAAACTTTCGACGACCCGAAGGAAGAGCGCCTTTCTTTTTCACATAATGCCTTTTACCTCAAAGATGCCCGTGAAATGAATGATCTCTTTTCTTATATACCCGAGGCCCTGAGCAACACCCTTTATATCAGTGATATGTGCCATTATGCGCTGGAGGATGAACTGGACCATGACGGCAATACTCATTTTCCCCACTTTGAAGTCCCCGAAGGGCATGATCCTGATACCTATCTGAAAGAGCTGTGCTACGGGGGGGCATCCGAGCGATACTCTGAAATCACACCCGAAATACAAAAAAGGCTGGATTATGAGTTGGGTGTTATCAAGGATATGGGTTATTCCAGCTATTTTCTTATTGTCAGGGATTTTATTCAATACGCCAAAAACCATGACATTCCCGTAGGCCCGGGGCGGGGCTCGGCTGCAGGAAGCATTATTTCTTTCACCTTGGGCATTACCGGCCTCGACCCTCTGCGGTACGATCTTCTGTTTGAACGATTTCTGAACCCCGAGCGTGTCAGCATGCCCGATATTGATGTCGATATCGCCGACAGCGGACGTCAGCAGGTCATTGATTATGTCACCGAAAAATACGGAAAGGAAAAAGTCTGTCAAATCGCCACATTCGGAACCATGAAAGCCCGTGCGGTTATCCGTGATGTCGGGCGCGTTCTGAATGTCAGCCTTTCAAAAATCGACAAGTTCGCTAAACTCATCCCTGAATCAGCCAAAAATTTGGATGATGCCGTGAAAAATGATCCGGAATTAAAAAAATTAATCCATGAAGATGAAGAATACACAAAAGTCTATACGATTGCTGTCCGACTTGAAGGGATTTCCCGACATGTCTCAAAGCATGCCGCAGGTGTCGTTATTGCCAGAGATAACCTGGACAGCATCGTCCCTCTTTATAAAGATAAAGACGGTAATATCACGACGCAGTTTGATATGGTGGATGCTGACCGTATCGGCCTTTTAAAAATCGACTTTCTGGGATTGAAAAACTTATCCATCATCGCCGATGCTGTCCGGCGCATTAAAGAAAACCGGGGGCTGGATCTGGACATGAATGCCCTTGATTATGAGGATAAAAAAGTCTTTGAAATGCTGGGAGACGGAAAGACATTCGGGGTCTTTCAATTTGAAAGCAGCGGGATGCGGGAATATTTAAAAAAATTGAAACCCGAACGGCTGGAAGACCTTATTGCCATGAATGCCCTTTACCGCCCCGGCCCTATGCAAAACATCGACACCTATATTCTGCGGAAAAACGGTCAGGAAAAGGTCGAATACTTTTTTCCCATGATGGCAGAAGTTTTGAAGGAGACCTACGGAGTTATCGTCTATCAAGAGCAAGTCATGCGCCTTTCCAACCTCGTAGCCGGATTCACTATGGGGCAGGCGGACAGTCTCAGAAAAGCCGTATCAAAAAAGAAACAGGCCCTTATTGAGGAAATGGGGAAAAAATTTGTCGACGGAGCGGTCAGCAAAGGACATCCCCGTAAAACAGTGGAAAAACTCTGGAATCTTATTGAACGTTTCGGCGAATATGGATTTAACAAATCCCATTCGGCGTGTTATGCCTATGTCGCCTTTCAGACAGCTTTTTTAAAAGCTTACTACCCCCAGGAATACATGGCTGCTCAATTGACCAACGACTCAGGCAATACAGAACGCATCGATTTAGGGATCAAAGAATGCCGCGATCTGGGAATTGAAGTCTTACCACCTGACATCAATAAAAGTTTTGCTGATTTCACAACAGAAGGGGGTGCGATCCGCTATTCCCTGGGCTCAATAAAAAATGTCGGAAGAAATGCCATCGACACGATTGTGGAAGAACGAACGGCTAACGGAGATTTCCGTTCCTTTTCGGATTTTTTCAAGCGGATCGATTATCGGGCCGTCAACAGAAAGGTGCTTGAATATCTTATCTACAGCGGGGCGCTTGACGGATTAGGGGAAAAGCGACGCACACTTTGGGCGGAACTGGACCATCTTATGGAGGTGGGACGCAATATACAGGAAACCAAAGCCCGCGGCCAGATCTCCCTTTTTGAAGAAACTGACGACGTGGAGGAGATGGTCCTTCCTGATATGGAAGAATGGAGCAATTGGGATAAATACCGCTTTGAAAAAGAGGCTTTGGGAGTCTATTTCAGCGGACATATGCTGGAAGATTATCAGGAAATCATCCAACGGTATACGAAAACCGATATCCGCTCTCTTTTTAGCCTCTCTCCCGGCACCCTTCAAACACAGACCTTCACTCTCGGCGGGATTTTCACAGGCCTCTCCCGACGGATCTCAAAAGAAGGAAAACGCTATCTGACCGGGAATTTTGAAGATATGAGTGCGGAAATCCCCTGCATCGCCTTTAACGGGACTTTAGAGAAATACGCCGCTCTTTTTAAAGAGGAAGAACTCCTTTTTGTTACAGGCAGGATCCTCCTCGATGAATTCCGCTCAGATGAAGCTTCAGAAGAAAAGCCGGCCTTGAAAATCAGAGTCGAAGAAATCCAAACTCCCGATGAACTTTACCAAAGCTGCACAAAAGTATTGCATCTGCATCTCCATTCCGGAGAAACCCATAAAGAATTGTCTCAAAAACTGATTGCTCTTTTCACCCGTTTTCCCGGGCCCTCCCCTGTCCTTTTCCACGTAAGCTACGATGACCGCGAGATCATTTTCCGCAGTGATGCTCAATATACTGTTTCCCTTGAAGAGACTTTTATGTTAGAATTGAATCATATTTTGGGAGAAAACCGTTACACCATTGAGATTAAAAATTAGGAGGTTTATATGCGTCGACTCATCATTTTGCTTGTTTTTGCCGCTGCAGCTCTTAGCGCCGCAGCCCAATCCTTCATGCCGGCCCAAGCTCCTGCGGGGACAGATATTATTCTTTTTCCCTCAGCTTATACCGGGCAAAAAGGCCAATATGAATTCCATATCGAAATGGCCCCCTTTCGGACACACGCAGCCGTCTCTCTGACCAACAGGCTGATGTTAGGAGTCTCTTACGGCGGCGAAAATGTCATCGGAAATGAAGAAATCGACTGGTACCCCCGTGTTGAATTTCTCATTAAATATAATCTTTTTGAAGAACGTTATGCTTTTCCCGCCATCACCGTCGGCTACTCTTCTATCGGCTGGGGACTTTTTGATGCCGCGCCGGACCGTTATCTCATCAAATCCAGAGGATTTTACGGTGTCGCCAGTAAAGAGATCTCTCTTTTCGGCGGAATGGTTTTCCATGGCGGAATCAGCTATACCAGGGAAGCTGCTGATTTTGAAGACAAAGACGGCATCACCCTCTTCTTCGGGGGTGAGAAAAGATTGAACGAAGAACTCTCGATTATCGGCGAGTGGGATTTAGGACTGAATGATAACGGAGAAAATTGCCTGGGAGACGGGAAAGGCTATTTCAACCTCGGCGCCCGGTGGACCTTCGTACCGGAACTGATCATCGATTTTCATTTGATCAATGTGTTCGGTAATTTTAACACCGATCCTGAAGACGGCGTAGCGATTCCCGCCCCATACAATAAAATCGGCCGCAATATTTCTATTACTTACCGCTCCTTCTTTTAATTACCTTGAAAGAGGAGCCTTTTTGCGATAAAGTAAAGGAAACCCCCGGAGGAAAAATGAACCCTGCCGCCAGAAAAACAAAGATCATCGTCTCTCTCGGACCCTCGTCCTATGACGAATCTGTACTCAAAGAACTTCTGCATCTGGGAACAGATCTTTTTCGGCTTAATTTTTCCCATGGGGACTATCATACCTACAGAGAGCTGATTAAGAGCATACGGAAGCTATCTCCCGATATGCCGATCATGGCCGACTTGAAGGGTACTGAAATCAGAACCGTCTGTTCAGAGACACTGCACTTCCGTAAGGACACACATCTTTCAATCGTTTTCCAGGACCCTCCTGACGGGGAAAAGGAGTTTGCATTGACAGGCGTCGATGCCCTTCATAAATTACTTGTCCCCGGCAGCCTGATTTTAATCGATGACGGCAATGTCGAATTAGTCGCCGAAAAAGTCACTTCACAAAGAGCCTCCCTCCGGGCACTCACCGACGGCACGATCGAAAACGCCAAAAGCGTTCACTTTCCCGGCCTTGACATCCCCTTCCCCCTCCTTACCGATAAAGATAAAGAGGACATCACTTTTGCACTTGATGAGGGGCTTGACCTTATCGCCGCGTCGATGATTAAAAGCCGTGATGAGATTGATGCCATACGGGCCCTTGTCCCAGATCATGTTACCATTATTGCAAAAATCGAACATCCGTTGGCGGCTCAAAATATCGATTCTATCGCAGACAGCGCCGACATGATCCTTGTGGCCCGCGGAGACCTGGGTGTTCAAATGCCTTTGACTTCTCTGCCTGTTATTCAAAAAAGCATTATTGCCGCTGCTCGTCAAAAAGGAAAACCGGTTATTGTCGCAACACAAATGTTAGAATCCATGCGTCAAAACCCAAGAGCGACACGGGCGGAGGTCACCGATATCGCCACAGCCATTTATGAATCGGTGGATGCCCTCATGCTCACCGGAGAGACAGCAGCCGGACGTTATCCTTTGGAAGCCGTGCGGACTCTTCATGAAGTCGCTCTGAATACAGAGGCTCATATCGACTACAGCCGGATAAAAGACACCATTCCTGTCGACAAGAAAAATATAAGCGATGCCATCAGTTATGCTTCTGTTGAAGCCGCTCTTTCTCTGCAGGCAAAAGCCATTATCTGCTTCACTTCCTCCGGCGCCACAGCCCTCCGCGTAACAAAATTCAGGCCTCCGGCACCGATTATTTCTTTTACTCCTCATTCACATGTTGCCAGAAAACTCTCCGGAGCATTCGGCCTCACGACGATTACGACCTCTTTTTTTGACAATACGGACCGCATGATCGAAGAAGCCAGAAATATTCTTATCCGGAGAGGGGTGGCCTGCCCGGGCGATATATTCGTTATTACAGCCGGTATGCCCATGGGTGTGAAGGGAACAACGAATATGTTAAAGGTCATTGAAATCTAAGGAGAGATTTGTGAATGAATACAAATTATTTGCTTTGACACTGGGAACGGCACTGCAGAACGGACTCTATTATACATTCAGCCACCCCGAGACCGCTCATGCTGTAGAACGTAACTACCAGTTTGCCGATAAGATCTTTCAGGAAAAGGGAAATATTATTTTCACCGTCACCCGGGATGCGGCTTTTATCAACTCCGAATTAACAAAAGTCAACCCGCATGTTATTGATTACCTCTTTAAATTTTTCTCTGAACGCAGTTACACGGGAATCGTATTGACTCCCGGATTAACGCTCAAAGAGCACCATGCTTTCATTCATATTCTTTCGGATTCCAAAGGCATGGAACTGGCTGACATCGACCGTTCACTGACCTCCTATGATATTTCACACGCCAAAATCATTTTTTACCAGCCCCGACTTGGAGGCGGAAAAGGACGCGGTATTGGCAGCGGCGGAGCCGGTTCAGGCGGGCAGGGCAGCGGGGGACCGGGAGATGAATTTCAAAACATCGCTCCCGGCTCTGCAACCGGTTCGATCCCCATTCCGGAGAAAGGTCATTTTATAGGCCTGGGGTCAGACTATTCTCCGGAAGAAAAGCCCTCTGCAATGCCGGAACCCGAGACTCCTGAAAAAGAAGAACCCATACGTCATGTAACAGTGGAGTTGAATGAAGAAGACATCGCCGCCATTCTCAACAATGAAATGACAGAAGAAGAGATGGAAAAAAAATATGACCTTCTTCCTTTTTCATCATTAAATTCCTATGAAAAAACCCAGCGTTTAGGGACTTTAACGGCTCTTCCTTTTGACAGCCTTGATCACTTGGATCTCATGGCTCTTTATAACGACGTCGTCGATGCCAAGCAAAATGATGTCCTTCAATACTATACCTGGCTTTTTGATTATAATATCGGTGACCTCCGTGTTGATGTCAAACATAAACTTTTGGAAGAAGCCCTGACATTATCCCGTCAGCTTCCTGATACGGCTTTCCCTGCCTATGCCGTTCTTTTCACAAATCTATTGTTGTATATCACAGCCCATCAGAATGAATACACATCGCATTGTTTTAATCTTTTTTCCCAGTTGACTTTTTATTCCATAAAAAGGGCGGCAACACTCCAGGACCTCGCTTCGCTAAACAGCTGGATCCCTTCGATGATTCAAACCGGGTTAACGGAACATTTCAGCAAAAAGGATTTTTTTGACATGGTCGAAAGCCTGATCACTCTCTTGCGGAATCTCATTAAAAGCCCGGAACACGTACAGGTTGAAAATCTGCTTCTTGAATGCGGCGAATTGGCTATTACGCCGCTGCTTACGGCTCTTATGGATGAGCAAGATAAGGATGTGCGGCGTCAAATAATTTCTCTTTTTGTGAAAAGCGGGAAAAAAGCCATTCCTTTTCTTAAACGCATGCTGCGTGACAGCCGTTGGTTTGTCATCCGTAACGGGATTAAGATCCTTGGAGAGATCGGCTCTTTTGACGACCTCTCTCTTTTCACCCCTCTGACCGAGCATAAAGATCCAAGAGTCCGGGAAGAGCTTGCCACAGCATTGAAAAACATCTCTCATCCGCAGGCTATCCCGCTGCTTTTAGGAATGATCCGTAAAGAATCATCCCCTGAAGCCAAAACAGCGATGATTCCTGGTATTGCTGAAGCAGCCGACAGAAAATCGATGGATATCCTTTTCGAAATTGTAAAAGAAAATTATAAAAACGCATCTTTTACCCCCTTTTGCGAAGAGGCGTTAAAGGAATTTGCTCTTTTTACTCAAAAAAATTCCGAATTTGCCGTCAAACTTTTCACGGTTTTTGAATGGGACCACCCCGTTGCCTTTTTTAAAGAAGACCATGTTCAGCTTTTAAAGGAATTCTTGATGAATCATCTGAAACAGAATTTTTCACCCCTCTATGAGACATTCAATACAAAGATCCGAAAAAGCGACCATAAAAATATAAAAAAATTCCTTAAATAGCATGGAACGGCCTTGTCCTGCCTGCGGCGCTTCTCTGACCATTACCTCTTACCATACCCTTCTTCGCTGCCCATGGTGCTCAAACACCTGCTATCCCTTTTCTACGGGAAACGCCCTCCTTTACCGGGCCCTTCCTCTTTTAACCCGGAAAGAGTCCCAAAGGGCTTTGGGCCGCTTTCTTCAACAAAAAGGGCACTCCTTTTCTGCATACCGGGAGACTACCTTTGGTTTTCACTCTCTTCCTTTTATATTAAACAAAAAAGGGGATTGTATTCAGGCCGGAGAAGAGTTTTATGCTGAGCTTGACTCTTATGAGCCCAAGACTGAAAACATAGACCCGGTACCGGCTTCAGAATGCCCGCCTTTTTATGTTCCCGGCGGCTTTCTCCCTCATACTCTTCTTCTTATCCCCTTTTTTATATCTCAGGGGGAATTAAACGGACGGCCGATGCGCTTTCTTACAGACCGGGTTACGGGAATCGTCTTTTCTTGCGACATCAATGATCTTAATGCGGTTCAAATGATAAGAAAAAACAGGAATGTGATTCTCCTTCTTTCCCTTTTTTCATTTTTTACAGCCTTTTTCCTCTTTGACCACCCGTTAACAGCCCTTCTCTCTTTAAGCGCTCTTTTCTTTTTGGGAATGGCCCTTTTCCAGGGAGGCCGGCCATGATTTCGGTCAATATCGTCCGTTGTCCCCGATGCGGTGCCGATTTAGAGATCAGCGAACATCAATGGAACCGAAAGATCTCCTGTCTTTACTGCGGGACTTTTCTTCGCCCTTCCTGTAAGGATGAATTCCCTGAGATCTGGTTGAAAAACACACTTTCGACTTCGCAAGCTCAAAATCATTTTTTTCGTTTCCTTAAAAATAAAGTTTCGAAAATATCTCTTATATCCGACAAACTATACTTTATTCCTTTTTATCTTTTAGAAGGTATTTATCTTCATCTTTCTTTCAAAAAAACTAAAAAAACCCTTGACCTTGCTCCGGTCCGGGACATCATCCCCGCTGCCCGGCCGGCCACATTTCCACTTCCTTCCGGCCTGAAGCTCTTTTCAGGAAAATCCCTTTACGGTTACGGCACACTAAAGCCCCATATGACAACCCCTCCTGCAGAAGGACGCTTTATCTCTCCGTCTCTTCCCCCTCCTGACACGGAGCATCACTTTTTGAAAGAGACCCGCACGACGTCTTCAACATTGCTTCGCTCGGGAATAGATACCCGTCTTTCTCTTCTCTACTATCCTTTTCGGATCCTGGAATACCGGTATTGTGGAGCCCGTTATTTTTTTCTTTTCGACGGGACAGACGGAAATATTCTTTACGGCACTCTTCCCGGCCGTTTTCATTATCCCCCGGCCCTGGCATCCGCAACCGCACTTTTGACCGGCCTTTTACCGGCCTTTATTGTTCATCTTACGGCCTCTACCTTGCTGCACACCGGTTTATTAAATTCTCTTTCTTTTTATTTCATTCTTGCGGTTTTTGCTGTTTTTGCAGGAAAAGGATATGTCAAAATATTAAAATTCCTTCCCCGCTACATTCACGAGACCGGAGTTCTCTACACCGACGGAAAGGAGATCTATGAAACACCCCTCTGAACGGTTCAATTTCGCTCTTGTCCGAACTTTCGACTCAGGTAATATCGGCTCCGCATTCCGGGCCTTACTGAACATGGGCTTTCATCACCTTTGGGTCATCGAACCCATTCACTTCAACACTGATCTGATCGAAAAGATGGCTGCGGGAACCAAAAAAGAATTAAAACATTTAAAAACAGCCGGCTCTCTCCATGACTTTGCCAAACAAATGGAAATGATCTATGCTTTCTCCGCCCGCCCCAGAAAAGACTATCCTCATATTTCTTTAAATGAGCTTTTATCGGAAGTTAATCAGAGCACAGCCCGTCATATCGGATTTCTTTTCGGCAATGAGACAAACGGGTTAAACAACGATGAACTCTATTTCGCATCCAAAACTGTTTTTATTCCTACAGAACACAAACATTCTTCTTTGAATCTGGCCCAGGCGGTCCTTCTGGCCGCCTATACACTTTCCGGTTCAGAGGCCTTTACTTCCGGCCCCCCTTTGGCGACCTCCGGGGATAAAGAGTTGTTGTTTTCTTCTCTTTATCAGCTGATTGCCTCTCATCTTTTTCAGAAAGCGATAACAGCCAAAAAAAACAAAATACTGCTTCACAACGCTTTTCAGAAATGGCCTCTTTCAAAAAAGGAGTTGACCTACCTTCATCATGTCTTTCAGGCGTTACGGAAGAAAGCTCCTGTTGACAAACCTTTTTAAGCTGATATTTATTAAGAAACTCCCCTCACTTTCCTAATCAAATTAACTTTCCCTTGCAAGTTGAACAAATTTGATTATAGTTTTCTTAAGGAGGAATGCTATGACAATTCAGATCGGATTGATCGGCTGCGGCCGTATCAGCAAAAATCATTTAGAAACAATCAAAAACCTTAATAATGAGGTTAAATTGACAGCTGTCTGTGATATTTGTGAAGAACGGGCCAGGGAAGCCGCTGCGGCTTTTCATGTTCCTTATTATACCGATTATCGGGAAATGCTGGATAAAGAACCTATGGATCTTGTCTCTCTCTGTACGCCTTCCGGCCTCCATCCGGCTATGGGCATTGAAGCTGCACAAAGAGGGATTCATGTTCTCAGTGAAAAACCCATGGCCGTCCGTCTTCACGATGCCGAAGCCCTTATCGAAACTTGTGACCGGCATAATGTCCATCTTTTTGTCGTCAAGCAAAACCGCCTTAATCCCGGGATTGCCGGATTGAAAAAGGCCGTAGATGAAAACCGCTTTGGAAAAATCTACTTTATCAATACGACTGTTTTTTGGACACGCCCACAGGAATATTATGACATGGCTCCCTGGAGAGGCACCTGGGAATTTGACGGCGGCTGCTTCATGAACCAGGCCAGCCATTATGTCGACCTTATTCAGTGGATCGGCGGCCCCGTGGATAGTGTCATGGCCCAGACAGCGACCATGGCCCGTAAAATCGAAACAGAAGATACCGGAGCAGCTATTTTGAAATTTCGAAATGGGTCAATGGGCGTCATTCAGGTGACAATGCTCACCTACCCGCAAAACCTTGAAGGTTCCATCACCGTCATCGGAGAAAAGGGGACGGTGCGTATTGGGGGTATGGCATTGAATGCAGTGGAAAAATGGGAATTTGAAGAAATGCGCCCTGAAGACAAGGAGATTCTGGAATCCGATTACACCCCCCCAAATGTCTACGGCTTCGGCCATCTTCAGTATTATAAAAATGTTTTGGAGGTCCTTAAGGGCCGGGCCCATCCTTCTACTGACGGCCGTTCAGGGAAAAAAAGCCTGGAACTGATTTTAGCCATCTATCAAAGTCATATGGATAATTGTGCGGTCAGCCTCCCGCTGAATTATCCCCGATAAGAGAAAGGAAGATCTATGAGTGTTCCCTTTTTTACAGGAGTCCGTGAATACATCCGAAACAAAGACCTTTTCAACCGTGCCATAGAAACGGTCCTGCTTCGCGGCGACTATATTTTAGGGGAAGAAGTCGACGCCTTTGAAAAAGAGGCGGCCTCTTATCTCGGGACCTCGCATGCTGTCGGGTTAGCCAGCGGTTCCGACGCCCTTCTTTTGGCTCTGCATGCACTTGGCATAGGGCCCGGGGATGAAGTCATTACTTCACCCTTTACTTTTTTCGCTTCCGTCAGCGCCATCACCCGCCTTGGAGCGACTCCCGTCTTCGTGGATATTGATCCGGAAACCTTCAATATGAACCCCTCCCTTGTTGAGGAAAAGATCACAAAAAAGACAAAGGCTCTTTTACCTATTCACCTCTTTACTCAAACAGCTGACATGCAGCCTCTTCTCACTTTGGCTGAAAATCACGGCCTTTCTCTTCTGGAAGATGCCGCTGAAGCTTTTGGAATGGAATATCAAGGTCAAAAAGCAGGCACTTTAGGGGATATCGGCATTTTTTCTTTTTACCCCACAAAAACACTGGGAGCCTACGGAGACGCCGGCTTGGCTGTAACAAAGAACGAAAACCTGGCAGAACGTCTTCGCATTCTTCGGCGCCACGGAGAAACATCCCGTTATCATCACAAAGAAATCGGTTATAACAGCCGCCTGGACACCCTTCAGGCAGCCATCCTTCGTTTGAAACTTCAAAGCCTGGAGCAAGATATTGAAAAAAGGGAACATTGGGCACAAAAATATAATAATGCATTTGCAGCATTGGAAAATGTCCGATTACCTGTCATTAAACAACAATGCAAGCCGGTATACTACGTATATTCTCTTATTACTCCATACCGCGATGAATTAAAAGCTTTTTTAGACAAAAATGACATCGGCAATGCTATTTATTATCCCCTTCCTCTTCACTTACAGGAATGTTTCCAATTTTTAGGGTATTTCCCCGGGGATTACTCTGTTGCAGAAGAAGCTGCACGGTCTATTTTAGCCCTTCCCCTCTTTCCTGATCTCACTGAAGAGGAATCAGATAACGTCATCGACACAGTGCACCGTTTTTTTAAAGGCCTGTAAGGAGGCATTTATGGACAGGATCGACAAACAAATATTGAATATTCTCCAACTCAACGGCCGCATAACAAATAAAGCCATTGCCGAACGTATCGGCCTTTCGACGCCGGCTGTGTTGGAACGCATAAAAAAACTGGAAAATAACGGTTTTATAAAAGGATATAAGGCAATTTTAGACCCGGAAAAACTGGGCAAACAGATTACGGCCATCATGGCGATTACTGTTGACAGGAAAAACATGGAATCTTTGGACAAGATCCGCGATGCGATCATCACCTGCAAGGAGATCCGCTCTTACTATTTTACTACGGGTAAATATGATTTTATCCTTAATGTCTCCATGGATTCAATAACGGCTTTAGAAGAATTTCTCATGAAAAGGATCTCGTTTATTATTCCTTCGATCCGCAATGTCGAGACATTTATCGTCTTATCTACAGAGGAGGATATGGGATATGATATTCCAGTGGAAGAATAACTATTTTTTCGTTTTTGTGCTTTTCATTTCTTTCTTTTTATTTCCGGGTATCTGTTTCGGAGGCAGCAAAAAAACCGCTTCTTATCAGCCGGATATCACACCCTATTTGGTTTTACATCATCTCCCGTCGGGTTATGATCACCCTTCGATGGAATATCAAGGTGTTTTTAATGACAACCACCTGTTCATCCATAACAAAGACAATGCCCTGCTTCTTTTCGATAAAGCGACCATGGAATTGCAACGGGAAATCTCCATTCCTCGTGGACGCAACGACGGGGAATTGACACGGCTCAATACCGTCGCTTCTTTTGATAACACACTCTGGTTCGCTGACTCGGGGAATCGTATTTCCCGTTTCCGGCTGGCCGGAGGTTCTTTGAACTACCAAGGCGTGGGCTATATTCCCGGCATGCGCCAGATCATCAGAATATTCGCGACATCCGATTATCTTTATGTTTTCGGAGTCTCTCAGGACAATCACTTTTCACTGAAACAATGTGCTCATCAAGGAACCGTTCTTAAAGAAATCCGCTCTTTTTCCCCTCCTGTCCCGGGGAACATTCTTTTCAGCACTGACATTTCAGGCAATTTGATGTTTGCTTTTCAATATGAATCTCTTCTCTATCGTCTGACACCCAAGAAACTGGAGACTTTTTCTCTTTCTCAAAAAATAGTTCCTGACAAAAAGAGCCCGACGCTCCAAAAAAACGGCATGGTCTACAATATCGGTCAAATCGGGTCTTACTATTTTGCCACCTACTGGAACACGCAGAACGGGGGAACCCTTGAGCTCTTTTATGCTTCTAATCACCGCCTTTATGCGCTTATCCGCTACCCATTGGGACAGGGGTACTATTCTGACGGCAGTCTCTACATTTACAGACATAGTTTTCAGGACAAAAAGCAAAAGGCCTTCATCGTTGAAGTCCGGCTGTCCTCTCTTGTGCAGCCTGAAAGAAAGGAGAAGCAATGATTACCTTAACATTACCCGACGGCAAGACTCTTCAGGCGGAACAAGGGATCTCCCTTATTGAGGCTGCCCGTGCTATCAGCCACTCATTAGCAAAGAAGGCCGTTTTCGGAACCATTGACGGGCAAAAAGCTGATTTATCAACACCGCTTACCGCTTCATCCCATATTGTGATCTTTACAGAAAAGGACCCAGAATCTTTAGAAGTTCTTCGGCATACAGCTGCTCATGTCATGGCTCAAGCCGTCAAGCGCCTTTTTTCCCCTGTCTCTGTAGCCATAGGGCCGGCTATTGATAACGGCTTTTACTATGACTTTGATCTGAACCATACGTTTACCGAAGACGATCTTTTCAAAATCGAATCAGAAATGAAACGCATTGTGCAAGAAGATATCCCTCTGGATCGCAAAGAGCTGACAGCTCGGGAGGCTGCGGCCCTTTTCAAACAAGAAAAAGAGCCTTATAAACTCGAATTGTTGCAAGACATCCCTGACGACCAACCCATCACCCTTTACTCCCAAGGAGACTTTTATGACCTTTGCCGGGGGCCTCATCTCCTTTCCACCGGACGGCTCAAGCATTTTAAACTGATGTCTTTGGCCGGCGCATACTGGAGAGGTGATGAAAAGAATAAAATGCTTCAGCGTATTTACGGAACAGCCTTTTTCTCTGCTGATGAACTGAATCAACATCTTCAGATGATGGAAGAAGCCAAACTGCGCGATCACCGAAGATTAGGGAAACAATTGGGGCTTTTTCACATCGAACCGGAGTATGGGCCCGGTCTTGTCTATTGGCTTCCCAAAGGAGCTTTCATACGCCGCAAGCTTGAGGATTATCTCATCGACGAGCTGATCCGATCGGGTTATTCTATCGTCAACACACCCCATATAGCAAAATCCGACCTATGGAAAACCTCGGGCCACTGGAATTTCTACAGGGAGAATATGTTTTCCCCTATCACCGTTGATGAAGACGAGTATTTGTTAAAACCGATGAATTGCCCTTTCCATATACTCATTTACAAAAATGAAACACGAAGTTACAGAGACCTGCCTTTTAAAACGGCCGAATTCGGGACCGTTTATCGTTATGAGCGATCAGGAGTCCTTCACGGGCTTATGCGGGTCCGTGGCTTTACCCAGGATGACGCACATATATTCTGCCGCCAGGATCAGCTTCACAATGAAATCATCGATCTTATTTCTTTTACAAAAAAAGTCCTTCACACCTTCGGGTTCGACCGATTTGACGTTTACCTCTCAACAAGGCCGGATAAATATGTCGGTGAGCCGAGACAATGGGACATTGCCACCTCCGCCCTCGAAAAAGCCCTTGAGGCAACAGGAATGGCATATACTATAGATCCGGGCGAAGGGGTTTTTTACGGGCCCAAAATAGACATTAAAATCAGGGACTCCCTGAACAGAAGCTGGCAATGCACGACTATTCAAGTCGACTTTAATCTCCCCGAACGCTTTGACATGAGCTATATAGGAGAAGACGGAGAACAACATCGCCCTATTATGATCCACAGAGCACTTATGGGATCACTGGAACGGTTTTTCGGCATTCTCATCGAACATTATGCCGGCTCTTTTCCGGCCTGGCTCCTTCCCCGGCATGTCAAAATCCTGCCTATTGCCGACAGGCATATCCCTTATGCCCAAAAGGTCAAAGAAACCCTTTTGTCCGACGGCCTGTATGCAGATATCGACAACCGCAACGAAAAGATCGGAAAAAAGATTCGCGATGCGCAAGTCGTTGAAAAAACCCCCTACATGCTTATTGTCGGGGACAAGGAACAGGCCGACAACGCTGTTTCTGCTCGAAATCGCAAAGGGGAAGACCTGGGAGCCCTTTCTGTCAGCGACTTCTCTCGTATTCTTCTTGAGGATATTAGAGAGAAACGATAACAACATCAAAGGGCGGCAAATGCCGACCTTTGATGTTTCACGTGAAACATCGAACCCCAATTTAACGTTGCGCGTTTTTTCAAAGAATGGTATTATTAAGAACATTGTGTTTCACGTGAAACATTGAATCCCCTTGAGGCGGTGATTATGGGACGCATTATATCAATTGTAAATCAAAAAGGCGGTGTGGGAAAGACCACAACTGCAGTCAATATGGCAGCCTGTCTGGCTATCTACGGAAAATCCGTTCTGCTCGTGGATATCGACCCGCAAGCCAATGCAGTCAGCGGAATCGGAATCAACAAAGATAGCATTACAGTCTCTGTTTATGATGTCCTCATTAAAAACGAATCTGTGGAGAATGTCATCGTCAAAACAGGGATTAAAAATTTAGATTTGCTTCCGTCTCATGCTGATTTGAGTGGTGCTCAGGTCGAACTTGTCGGTGTCATGGCCCGTGAAATGCAGTTGAAGAATATTCTGACCCCACTGAAAGAGCGTTATGATTATATTGTTATCGATTCTCCTCCGTCTCTGGGTCTTTTAACGATTAATGCCCTTGTCGCTTCTCAGGGTCTCATTATTCCCATACAATGTGAGTATTATGCTTTGGAAGGTGTTGCCCAATTGGTTCACACTTTTAATCTCATCAAAAAAAACCTGAACCCTCATCTTTATATCCAGGGGATCCTTCTGACGATGTTTGATAAGCGTATCAACCTGGCACAACAGGTGGTGGAT
>DSCS01000027.1 GCA_011048995.1 Bacillota bacterium | reverse complement strand
TCTTCATCAGCAAACTCATAGATCGTCTCCCCGATATCCTGAAGAGAGAAAATATTCATCAGTCCCGCTTCCGCCCGCGCAATAATCTCAATAAGCATTGTGTAAATAGTCGTCGGGAAATTCAGACCGAAATATTTCCGCGGTACGGTCACACCGTTAAGTCCGGCCTTTTTAAGCTGCTCCATGGCAATGACTGTGCCCTTGGGATAGATGACCTCCCCATTTTCCAGATGTGCTCCTTCTTCATCGATTTCAGGAGCTAAAGGGGCAATGATCTCTCCGCAGATCTCTCCGGCTATTTCCAGAGTTTTCGCATAGTTTTCCAAAGCTTCCTTTACTGATGCAGGCGCATAATCAAAAGATTCAGCCTCACTGAAATTTTTCTCTTTCAGCGTAATGATCTCTTCTAAGGGTAAACGTGTCAAATGAAAGCGGATATCATCATTATCTAAATAAAAGTTTTCCATAGATCCCCCTATTTTTGAAGTTTTTTATAGGCGGCTATCAGTTCCGGCAATACTGTCTTATAGTCACCCACGATCTTATAATCTGCAATATCAAAAATCGGCGCCTCCGGATCAGTGTTGACAGCCACAATTTTAAAAGACTCCTCCATGCCGGCCCGATGCTGAATCGCCCCGGAAATCCCGACAGCAAAATAAAGCTTGGGACGGACGGTCGTTCCTGTCTGGCCGATCTGACGATCCGCTTCTGTCCAGCCGGCATCAATTGCAGCACGGGTAGCGCCGACTTCTGCTCCCAGGACTTTTGCCAATTCTTTGACCATGGCAAAGCCTTCGGCGCTTCCCAGCCCCATTCCTCCGGCAACGATGATCTCGGCCCCTTTTAAATTAATCGTCTTTTCTTTACGCTCATGATGCAGCACTTGTGTCAATGCCGCCGCTTCAGCGGGGATCTTAATTTTTACTTTTTTAACCTCGGCTTTACGCCCTTTCTTGGGAGCACCCATTTTCATAACACCTTCGCGGACTGTCGCCATTTGAGGGGCATAGTCGGGTGTTACAATAGTGGCTCGTATATTCCCTCCGAAAGCGGGACGGATCTGATAAAGCATCTTTTCTTCCCCGATCTGCAACTCTGTGCAGTCCGCGGTCAATCCGGTGTAGAAATAAGAGGCGACATGAGGCGCAAGGTCGCGGCCGATCAAGGTCGCCCCGAAGAGGACGATCTGGGGATTTTCTTCACGGATCACCTGTTTAGCTGCGTGAAAATAGGGAAGAGTCCTGTAATGCTTCAGTTCAGGGTCTTCGGCGATGTAGACCACATCGGCTCCGTAAGACGCGATCTCCTCTGTCAGGGAAGAAATGCCTTCCCCCATGACAAAAGCACTGACCCGCTCCTTCAATTCAGAAGCTAATTCTCCTGCTTTTGTCAACAACTCAAAACTGACATCTTTGATCCGGCCTTCTTCCTGTTCGATGAAGACCATAACACTGCCTTGTCTCTTCATATCATTACCCCAATATTTTAGCCCGGCGCAGGTCGCTGATCAATTTTTCAGCACCCTGGCTGTCGGGAGTCAATTCTATGGTTTCTTCTTTTTTAAGAACAACATTTTCAATTTTTTTTACTTTCGTAGGTGACCCGAAAAGACCCAATTTTCTCAAATCGACTTCCAGCTCATCAGCACAGACAACGGGAATGAGCAGTTTTTTCTTTTTCATTGCGCTTTCCAGGGCTTTCTCATCTTTATACTCCAGATGTGTCTTTAAGACCTTGTCAAAGTCAAGCCGGGAAACGGCATTTTTGTATTTCATCATTCGCCGCACTTCCGGAGGACGGGGCCTGTTCGCCGTATCCATCACTGTCAAAAGAGCCGGCAAAGCGACTTTCGCCTCTTCGATTCCGCCTTCAATCAGGCGTTTGACAATCAGGGCATCAGGTTCCAATTTCAAAACTTCTTCAACGTAAGTGACTTGATTCACTCCGCTTTTTTCGGCAACCTGAGGGCCGACCTGAGCCGTATCCCCGTCAATAGCCTGCCGTCCTGCAAAGATGAGGTTGACATCGGGGACCAGTTTTTTGATAGCAGCCCCCAGGGTATAGGCTGTCGCCCATGTGTCTGAACCTGCAAATTTAATATCGCTTAAAAGATAGACATCATCCACACCCCGGTAAAGGCATTGGCGCAGGATCTCAGCGGCCGAAGGCGGCCCCATGGTCATAGCCGTAATCTTTGTCTTAGGAGCTCTGTCTTTGATCTCCAGAGCCATTTCAAGCGCATTGAGATCTTCAGGGTTGAATATGGCCGGGAGCACAGAGCGGTTGATCGTTCCGTCTTCCTTCATCACGTCCCCGGAAATATTATGCGTATCGGGAACCTGTTTTACTAATACGACAATTCGATATTCCAAAATTAACCTCCTGATTCACAAAAGCAAACGGAGCTGCACAAAGAGAGCAGCTCCGCAAAATAGTGCCACAAGAGAGAGGCTCTGTCAAGCTGTTTTACTGAATATCATTCAGTTATAATACGGATCACCTCACTCATTTTCCGGACAAAATGAATATTCAGCCCCTTTTTGATCTTCGCCGGTATTTTGTCATAATCGTTTTTATTTGCTTCGGGCAGAATGATCTCCTTGACTCCGTTGCGTTTCGCCGCGACTACCTTTTCACGGATACCGCCAACCGGAAGCACATTACCGGTCAAAGAAAGCTCTCCTGTCATGGCCAGGTCATTGGCAATTTTTTCCTTCTTAAAAAGAGAATAGAGCGCGACAGCCATGGTAATCCCGGCCGAAGGGCCGTCTTTGGGAGTTGCTCCTTCGGGAACATGGAGATGAACCGCCGTGTGATCCAAAGCCTCTTTGGAGATCCCGAATGTTTCTTTATTGGCGCTGATAAAACTATAAGCGATATTAGCCGACTCCGTCATCACTTCACCCAGCTGCCCCGTAAGCTTCAGCCCCCTTTTCCCTTCCACTGCCACAGCTTCAATGACCAGGGTCGTTCCCCCTAACGCTGTCCATGCTAATCCCCGGACCATTCCGGGTTTTGTGATCCGCTGCCACTCTTCTTTTGTAAAATAGGGCTGCCCCAAGAACTTCTCTACACATTTGGGCGTAATAGTCATGGTAAGCGCTTCACCGCTTTCGGCATATTTCAACGCAACCTTTCTCATGATCTTGTCGATGAGCTTCTCCAAGTCACGGACACCTGCCTGACGTGCATATTTTTTACAGATCTCGGTAATGGACTTTTTGGGAAACTTAACGCTCTTTTTGTTAATTCCATGTTTTTCCATGGATTTGGGGACAAGATAGCGTTTTCCTATTTCTGTCTTTTCTTCATCAATATAACCTGAAAGGCGGATCGTCTCCATACGGTCCAAAAGCGGGCGTGGAATGGTGTCCAGGGTATTGGCTGTGCTGATAAAAAGAACTTCAGACAAATCGAAGGGAACATCCAAGTAATGATCCCGAAAGGCATAGTTCTGCTCCGGATCCAGCACTTCCAACAGGGCCGCAGAAGGGTCCCCCTGGAAGCTTATTCCTAATTTATCGATCTCGTCCAGCATAATGACAGGGTTTTTTGTCTTCACAATAGACATTGCCTGCATGATCTTTCCCGGCATGGCCCCGACATAGGTCCGTCGATGCCCCTTGATCTCCGATTCGTCACGCATCCCTCCTAATGAAAAGCGAAAGAACTCTCTGTTCATAGAACGGGCCAGGGAACGCCCCACCGACGTCTTTCCTACTCCCGGAGGGCCTACAAAAAGAATAATCGATCCCCGGGAGTCGGGCTTGATTTTTTTCACAGCCAGGAATTCTAAAATACGGTCTTTGACATCCTGAAGCCCGTAATGGTCATTATCCAATATCTTACGGGCCCGTGCGATCTCAATATTATCAGTGCTCTTTTCCGCCCAGGGCAAAGAAAGGAGAGTATCCAGATAATTCCGTACCACCCCGTACTCGGCGGAGACAGGCTCCAGAAGATTGAGTTTCTCCAGCTCTTTTTCAATTTTTTCACTGACTTCTTCAGACAGCGCAGAGCTTATCTTTTCATAACGCGTGCGGAACTCCTCAACATCCTGCGTCTTTTCATCTTTTTCCATGCCCAATTCATCTTTGATCATTTTCAGCTGCTCCCGCAGAAAATATTCCCGTTGGCGGTTGGCAACTTTTTCTTCGATCTCTTTGCGGATCTTGTTCTGCATCTTAAGCATTTCCTTCTCTTTGTTAAGAAGGATTAGGAGCCGCTCAAGACGCTTTTTTATGTCAAAGGTCTCGAGGATCTTCTGTTGTTCGGCCGGGGGAATGTTGAGGATACTGACAATGATATCCGCCATCTTTCCCGGTTCTTCATTAATATTCATCAAGTTCAGTTTCATCTCCTGGGTCATCAGAGGATTATTCTCTATGACGAATTTGATGTCTGCCAGCATGGCTTGGGTCAAAGCCCTCAGTTCAATATCATTGTCATCATTCTCTTCTTCGTCGAAATACTCTACAGCGGCCGTAATATAGGGTTCAAAAGAGATTATTTTTTTGACCGTAAAGCGTTTCATTGTATTGACAAGGACATTATAATGGCCTTCAGGCAATTCAACTTTTTTAAAGATCTTCGCTACTGTGCCCACATTATTCAAATCTTCGCGGGTAATGGAGCGCATCTCTTCAACGTCATTTTTCAGGAAAATAAAGCCGATCATATGATCCCGCTCCAGGATATCATCGACCATCTGTTTAAGGGGCTCTTCAATCACTAAGACAGGAGCGATAAGCCCCGGGAAAATAGGCCGCATTTTCAGAGGTAGAATAAAAAGCTTATGGGGAAGAATGTCATCGGCAATAACAATCTTTTTTTCAGAGGCAGCTTCCTCCTCTGCGGAAACAGGGTCTTTTTTTTCATTCGTGTTGTCCATCATGACCTCCATTCTCTTTCATTACATCCTCTTGTCCTCACAGAAAACGGCCGGTAAAACTCAGCCATTTTCCCTGCTGATCTTTCTGCATCACATCTAAACCTATCTTTTTGAAAAAATCAAGTGATTCTTCCCGGCGTTTCTCCGGAATGCCCGATAAAAGAACAATTGTGTCAGGCGAAAGTTTCTCTCCAAAAGTCTCCAAAAGAGGGAAAAGATAACGGGGGAGCATATTCGCCAGGAAAAACCGAGTATCATCCCATTTGGTAAAAAAGCGTGTAAAGGCTGTATGATCTTCCTGAAAGGCATGAAAAGATTTTCCGTTTAATTCCATGGCCCGGACGGCTGTCTCCTGAAAATTGGGAGCGATGTCAAAAGCGTACAGGCTTTCAGCCCCCAGGTAAGCGGCAAACAGCGTCAAAATGCAACTCCCGGCTCCGGCGTCGATCACCCTGGCTTTCTTGAATGACTGCCTTTCCATCATCCGGGCCATCAGCCTGGTCGTCTCATGTTCTCCTGTTCCGAAGATCTGCGAACCCGAGAGGCGCAAAAAGGGCTCTCCTGGGATCGGTTCTATCTCGTCCCCGACAAGAACATGGAAAGTGTCTGTTAGTAAAACACGTCTCGGAAAAAGAGAGACGTCCCCCTCTTCTCGCTCCGCCCTGACACCTTCGGGTAAAAGATTTTGGAGAAGAGTCTGCATCATCAACGCCTCCCGGTGAGATTCCGCAAAAAAAGAGAGGCGCACAGTCCCTTCACTGATCGGATATCCCTCCGGCCAGGCATCAGGATCCGCCCCATACAAGTCCATAAGAGCCTCGTAATCTTCAATAGCTGCTTTCTGAAGCATCTCAGAAGAAAAAAAGGCCTCATAAGGCCCGTACATATCTTTTCTCCAATCAATAAATATCTTAAAATAATGTTCCATTAAAGGCCGAGCTCTGAGGATATCTCCTTCATTCCCCCGAGGACTACCGCGATAAATTTTTCCAACGGCATGAAAGACTCACAGGATTGTATCACATCTCTATGGGCTCCCCTGGCGAAACTTTTTTCATAAAATCGACGGAGAACAAAATCCGTATCCAGGGCCGACAGCTTTTTTTCAGGGTGAAGAAGGGCTGCAGCTACGATCAGACCCGTCAAAGGATCAGAGGCATACAAGGCCTTATCCATAAGACTCTTCCGCGGCAATGCGCCGGGATGAGCCTTAATGGCGTAAATGACCTCTTCATCCACATCGGCTTCCCTGCGGAGGATCTCCTCTCCCTCAAAGCCGTGACGCTCGGGATGGTCCATGGTTTTATCGTAATCAATATCGTGCAGGAGCCCGGCCAGAGCCCAGCGCTTTTCATCACCGTTCAATTCCCGGGCTAAAGCAGACATAGCCCCCTCCACGGCCAGACAATGTTTCATCAGATTCTTTGTCTGAAGATGCTTTTTTAACAGGGCAAAAGCCTCTTCACGGGACATCATGACTTTTTGGCTCCGCTGTTCTTTTTCGCCGTTTCATCGGTTTTTTTCTGAGCGGTGCTTTTCTTGGGGGAAGAGCCGGCCTTCTTCCGGGGAGGAGCTTTTTCTTCTTTGCTCTTTTGCTCCGTTTCGTTTTTGACCATTTGTTCTAACTCTTCATCATCAATATCGTGCTCTTGCTTGATCTTATCGATCTCAAACTCCAGATTGCTGATCTTCTCTTTAATGGCACAGATCTTGTCATAACGGGCTTTGATCTCAGTCTTCTCTTCTAATTTTGTCTCTTTACGCTCCATAAGATCAAAAACACATTCTCCGATCTCCCCATAAAGGTTATGCTTTTCTTTTTTGAAAGAGTTGATCTTTATCTTCAATTCAGTAATGGCGGTATACTCTTTCCCCTTCTCATAAGCTTCAGTCCCGAATTGCTTGACCTTTTCCCAGACTTTATGGATGGTCCCTTTACTTTCCTTTTCTGACATATGGCCTCCTTTTATTCCCCTTTTATCCCCATTATACCATCCCCGTCATGGATTTCAAGGGGAGAGGCAAAAGAGCCGGGGCTGAAGAGAAGGCGCTCCCGAATAAAAAAATTAAGGACCCCTGTTACGGTCAAAGCAATAAGGTTGCAGAGAAGGACACCCCATCCGGTCAGACGCTCCAGCAGAATAATAAGGATCATTTTTACTCCTAAAATCATCATAGCGGCAATATCATAGGAGAGAAATCTTTTCCAGAAATGATGCTTCCGCCCTTTGGGAATTCTGTCCGGCCATATCCACAGACACGAAGCCGTAAAATTAATCAGCATGGCGATCTGAAATGAAAAGACAGGCCCGATGATATAGGTCGCCGAATAACTTTCCACAAAGAGCGTATAAAGCCAAAGAAAAAAGAGATCCGCTGCCGTCCCCAGAATGCTGGCCGTTAAATAGCGGAAAAGACGGCGAAACGCTGAAAAATGAGACATTTAAGCCCCTTCCACCGGATCTCCGTAATGGCGCAAATGTTTGAGATAGCAGCGTCGCCGTTTGTGCTGACGATGGGAGAAAAACTTCCATTGCCCCTGGACATTCGCATTATCTTCCAATTCAGGATTACTTTCGGCTTTGATGATGCCCAGTTTTTTGAAATTTTGAAGAAAGGTATTGATCAAAACGGCATTGACACCACGGCCTTGAAGTTCCCGCCGCACAGCCACCAGATAGAGGTCTACCAATTTTACCTTTTTTGTGGCTTTAAGAACATCAAATACTCCCCTGGGGAAAAGCCTTCCCCGGCATCGCTGCATGGCTTTAGAAAGAGAAGGCATAGTAATACCGGCTCCGGCGACCCGGCCTTCCTCGTCCACTATGACAGAAATATAATCTAATTGCAGAAAACCCAGATATTGATCGATGTATTGATTGATCTGTTGTTCTGTAAGAGTGACAAAGCCGTAAAGATGCCCGTAAGCATCATTGATCAGGCTGAAAAGTTCATGTCCGTATTTTTTGACCAGCTCTTTTTTGTTTTTGGGCTGGTAAATGGTCAATCTGTTCTTTTTAAGGACGATCTCAGAGAGCCTGCTCAGCTTTTCCACCGGCTCTTCAGGGACAATGATCTCATACTCGACCCAATCCGTATCTTTGACATATTCGTGCTTTTCCAGATGTGAGGAATAATAGGGATGATTATAAAGCGTCGCAAAGGTACCTAACTCTTCAAATCCCTCGACCAGAACCCCTTCTTTATCCATATCGGTAAAACCCAGAGGGCCGTGAATAGCATCCATTCCCTTCTGCGCTGCCCATTCTTCTACCGTCTTCAGAAGAGCTTCGGACACCTTTTCGTCATCAATAAAATCAAACCAGCCGAACCGGGCTTGTTTGCTTTCCCATTGCTCAATAAAGCGATGATTGATAATCCCTGCGATCCGTCCTACAGGCTTTTTCCCGTCATAGGCCAGCCAATAGGAGGCATCACAAAATTCTAAAGCGGCATTTTTACCGGGAGTCAATGTATTGATCTCATCCATGATCAAAGGAGGAACCCAGAATGGATTCTTTTTGTAAAGGGAAAAGGGAAATGTAATAAATTGTTTCAGTTCTTTTTTTGATTTCACCTCTTTTATGACAAGGCTCACAATATCCTCCCTGCGTTTATGCCGCATTTAACCCGCTTTGCGGATAACCCAACAACGATGAGGACGATGCTGCCGGTAATCTTCGGGAATGGTCTGCTCCGTTATTTCCTCGACGTGCATTTCCGACATCGTCTCTTGTGCCATTTTAAACTTATGAGCATTGGTTGAGAAAAGGATGACTCCTTTCTCCTTCAATAAGGGAAAAGCCATCTGTATAAGCGAGACATGATCCCTTTTAATATCAAAGACATAGTTCATTTTTTTGCTGACCGAAAAAGTCGGGGGATCGATAATGATAATATCCCACCTCCGGCTGAGATTGTTCTTCAGAAAAGCGAAGACATCGCTGTTTTCAATTTTATGATTGACTTCCGGGATACCGTTCAACTCCAGGTTTTTGCGGGCCCAGCGGCAATAAGTCCGGGAAAGATCCACAGAAAGTGTCGAAGCCGCCTCTCCTTTAGCTGCATAAACAGAAAAAGCTCCCGTATAAGCATAGAGGTTCAACACATCTTTATGCGATGCCCACTTTTGAATCAATCTTCGGGTCAAACGGTGATCCGGGAAAAGCCCTGAATCGGCATAACAACCCAGCCTTACCAGGAATCGCAGGCCTTGCTCCCGAATGATCATCTCACGGACATCAGCCGGGTTGGTATCATACTGTCCCCGGGACCGGGAATGTCTTTGGTGGACAAACAAGTCCTTTTCTGAGAACCCCGTGACATCCCTTAGGGCTTCTTTCATCATCTCCATCCAGCCGATATCCCCTTTATCTTTCCGATAATCATACACAAGAAGCGATGAACCGTAAATATCGGCTGTCAGTGGAACCTCGGGAAGATCCCGGTCATAAAGCCGGAAAGCCTCGATGTCATGTTTTCGGGCCCAGGGTATAAGTTCACGCTTTTTCTTTTTTAAACGGTTGATAAAATATTCTTTATGCTCCCGAACATCCGCCATCGTTTCAGCGCCTCGTCCCCTCGTCTTTATCCAGCAGGGCCTTCATAAATTGAAGACGCTCGATCTCTTCAGGGTAATGGGCCTTTTCTTTGCTAAGCAACCCGCGGAATTCATCGATAGAGGCGAACCCCTTCTTATCCATCCAGCCTGAAATATTGTCATTGAGAATCTTCAGATGTTCCAATCCGTTTTTGTATAATGTCGAACAGACCTGAACCGTTGTCGCTCCCGCCAAAAGTTGTTTCACGGCATCATCTCCGGTGTGAATCCCGGTAGCAGCCGCCAAATCGCTTTCTACGATTCCATAAAGCAGCGCCATCCATCTTAAGGTGTGAGACATTTCAGCTGAAGTGCTTAAAAACCCTCCATAAGAGAGGCCGATCTTATCAATATCAAAATCAAAAGGATAAAAACGGTTAAAAAGAACCAAAGCGGCCGCTCCTTCGGCTGAAAATTTGTCAGCAATCCGGAATACGGAAGTGAAATAGGGGCCTATCTTCAATGCCACGGGCAAAGAGATCTCTTTTTTTACACGACGCAGGATCTCAAGATAACGGGCCTCGATCTCCGCAGACGTTTCATCAGGAGCGGAAGGAAGAAGAGCGATGTTTAATTCTAAGGCATCCGCACCGGCTTCCTGGACATTGCGGGCATATTCAGCCCATCCTTTGGCTGAATAGGCATTAATACTGGCGATTACGGGAATCTCCACACTCTCTTTCGCTTCCCGGATCAGCGCGAGATAAGCATCCTGGCCACGGTCAGCGATCATCTGTTCCACATAATCAAAACTTTCCGCGTATTGAGGGTAACCCGATTCCAGTTCAGCCTTTATACTCCGGGCTGTAAACTCTTCCTGAAAAATCGATTTTAAAACAACAGCACCGGCACCTTGGTCGCGGCATTGTCTAATACTCTCAACATTTTTTGTAAAATCGCTGCTGGCTACAATCACCGGGCTTTTTAATTCCAATCCCATGTACCGGGTCTTCAAATCAGCCATAAGTCCTCCTTTTCTTGCCGGGCGGATAGTCCTCTAGCAACCTTTCCCCTGCAGGATCTCTACGGTGCTTTTATCAAAAAGCGTAAAATGCTCATTATAACGGACGAGATTTTCTACTGTATGGTAAAAATTATCGCCCAAAAAACCGTCTTTATGATTAATGGTAAAACCTTTATTGACTAAATCAATGGACCGCTTCGCCATGATCACTGCTGCAGAAGCCTTTACGGCACAACTCCCTTTCGCCCCATCACAAAAAACACCGCAGATCGAGGAGATATAATTCTTAAAGGCATCAAAAAAGAGAGAAAGATTTCCGTCTATATAAAGCAATCCGGCTAAAGCTCCCGTCCCTGCGCCATAGACTCCTCCGCAAACAGAAGAGACCGAGCCAAACTTTGAAGTGATCAGCGCTGTGACCAGAGAAGCCAGAAGAGCCCCTTTTTCCGTTGTCTCTGGAGAAGCTTTTGTATTCAGGCCATACCGGGCCGGGGGAATAATAGTGATCAATCCCTTATTGCCCGACCCCGACACACTCATGACCGGCATGGTATCGCCATGCATCCGGGCAAAAACAGCCCCGGCTACTCCGAAATCATCCGTGCTTGAATCATAACGTTTGCCGTATTCGGCTGCCTTGAGATTGATTTCAATCCCTTTTCTTAATTTAGCCATCAGCGTCAGATCCTGAGAAAGCTTCTCCACCGATTCTTCCCAATACTCATCATGGAAAAAACTTTCATCGAGAATGAATTCTTCTTTCTTCTCATCGGATCCGTCGACGGTCTGCCTCCAGGGGATCTCCGCTTGCCGGCCGTTGAAGAGGACAGAAGTGACATTCAGATGACTTCCCTGTGTCACCACTTCACATTCTCCCCGTGACGTGCCTATCTTTGTCTTAATATACAATCCGGGTGATTCGATGACTTTTAAACGGATATCAAAAGATTCTTTGAAAGCATGGCTGCGCCGGACGATCGTATTGTCTAACCCGTTGAAAATCTCCAGTTTCAAATCAGGACGGCCGGTAAAATATCCGTAAAGAGCGGCCCAAATCGTTCCGTGCTCATCTTCACCATTGGGAATCCCCGCATTAAAAGCATTTTTATATGTCAAAATATCGATTTCGATCTCAAATAAACGGGGCTCCTCTTTTTCAAGATAATACCCGGCAACAGCTGCATTCAGCCCGATGGCAGCAGGTTCCGTGCATCCGGAAGTAAACTGAAAAGCCTGTCGTAAGAGTGAAGTCAATGAAACGACCATGTCTCCGTCCTTTCTTATTTTTAAAAATGACGATTCCTATTCGTCCCCGCATCTCTCTGTATAGGGAATAAAACCGTCATACTGATGAAGATACTCATAATAACGGGTTACACCGTCTTCAAGGGTTGTAAACGGGCGCGAAAATCCGGCCTTTCTCAGAGCGCTCATATCGGCTTGTGTGTAAGATTGATATTTCCCCTTTAAAGCTTCAGGGAAAGTTATTGTCGCCAGTTTCCCCTTGTTCATGAGTTTGACCAGGGACTCGGCAATACGGATAAAGCTGGCAGCTTCTCCTGTCCCGCAATTATAGATACCGCTTATTTCAGGATGATTCAGCAAAAAAAGATTGACCTCTACCACATCATCCACATAAATAAAATCCCGCTTAAATTCTTCACTTCCCTGAAAGAGGCGCGCCTCTCCCGTATCTTTTAACTGATGGTAAAAATGATACACCGTAGATGCCATGCGTCCTTTATGGTTTTCCTGCTGGCCGTAAACATTAAAATAGCGCAAACCTGCAACCTGAGCTGTACATAGGCCGGCATTGGCTCTTAAATAACGGTCAAACAGATATTTTGAAAAAGCATAGACATTGAGAGGATTTTCATGGGCCGGATTTTCTGAAAATCCCTTTTCTCCATTTCCGTAAACAGAAGCAGAAGACGCATAAAAAAAACGGGTCTTGTTTCCCATGGCCTTATGGAACAGATGTTTTGTGTATTCATAGTTCATGGACATCATCTTTTCTCCGTCATGCTCCATGGTATCCGTACAAGCCCCCTGATGAAAGACTGCTTCTGTTTTTTCGTCAAAGAAAGAGTCTGCTTTCAGAAGGAAAATATCTTTATCCACATAATCCCGGAAAAGAAGAGCATTCAAATTCCGGCACTTTTCCCCGTTTTTTAAATCATCGACAATAAGAATATCGGTATAGCCCTGCCGGTTCAATCCCCGCACGATATTGCTCCCGATAAATCCGGCCCCTCCGGTGACAATGATCATAAATCCTCCTTACATATCCATAGTATTGTGAAAGGAAATAGGCCTTTTGTCAAGACATCCTTCCTCGGTTTAAACCTCTTTCGGCTATATCAGCGGGCCCTCGTCGGCGGATTTAGCCCTGTAAAGCTCCAGGTCGATTCGCCCCTGTGTGTCGACAATGACCCCTTCTGCCTGTAACCGCCTTTTTTGTTCATCAAACCCGGCCCCTTTCAATAATATTTTCCCCTGAGAGCCGACAACACGATGCCATGGCAATTGAAGAGACGCTGAAGAACTGTGAAGGAGGCGAGCCACACGGCGGGCCGCTTTGGGGTGCCCGGCCAAAAATGCAATATCTCCGTAAGTGGCGACACTCCCGTAAGGGACAGAGCGCACCGCTTCAATAATCCGGGCCGATAAAGAGTTCATTCCCCTCTCCTTTCATGAAAAGAGTACGTTGATAAAAGCAATGGTAAAAGGCACGGTTACACTGAGGACAAGGCCGCTGATAAACGAAAGAGAAGCAAATTCCGCTCCTGACGAGCGGACGATCACAGGAAGAGTCACATCCATCGACGTTGCGCCTCCGGACATGATAGGGCCGAAAGGAGTAAAATAACGGGCTATCAGAGGTGCCCCGAGAAGTGTTAAAAGCTCCCGCATCATATTGGCTGTCAAAGCCACAGCCCCGACAAGCGGCTCCCCCTGTTCTGTGATAATAATAGCGGACAGGCTGTAATACCCGTAACCTGCGCCTGTCAGAAGAGCCTCTCTTAATCCGATTGAGGGGAAGAGAAGTGATGCCAGAAGGTTCCCTAAAGCGGTTCCTGCTATAACCCCAAAGGGAATCCAAAGGACGCCCGCCTTCATTTTTTTCAACATTGAAAAAAGCCGCGAATCTCCCCCTAAACTCAAGCCGATCAAAAAAACCAAAAGAGAAAGAGCTGCCATCCCTCCTTTTTGAGGAGGCTTCAGCTTCATTCCGGCAGCCAAAAGACCGGCTCCGAAAAAAAGAAGAGGCAAAAGGCTCTCTATCAGAAGTATTATTTTTGTACTCTTTTTTTCCATATGAAGACTCCGACAAGCAAACTCCCTGCAACAGAAAAAAGGGTGATGATGAGAGCCTCACTCCCCACATTTCTCCACTGAAGAAGAACCGTCTTATCTGACCCGATACTCAATCCCATGAGAAAAAGAAGAAGCCCGATAGAGAGAGAGACACCCCCCCGGATGATGTCTAAAGCTCGGCCTTTCGGTTTTAAAACCCATCCTGCCGCCAATCCGGCAATCAAAAAAATAAGAAAAAACATCTAGGACCCTTCTTCCGTTTTAAACTGAATACTTTTTTTACGATTTCCCCGATAATACTCCCTCCACTGCGAAAAACTGAAAAGCAGAACCCCTGCCCAGATCAGGGAAAAACTCATCTGGTGCAGGTGCGTAAAGGGTTCTCCGAACAAAAAAAGAGCCAAAACCAGGTTCAATGTAGGAGTCAGATATTGGAGAAAAGCTATGGTACTTAACGGGACTCTGTTCGCCGCCAGAGCAAAAAGAAATAAGGGGAAAGCTGTAACGCATCCTGAAAAAAAGAGAAGAAGATGAATCCCTGCAGAGGCGCGGCCTAAAGCAGCCCCATTCGTGGCAGCCCATACCATATAGGCCACAGCAAGAGGAGTCACTATAGCGGTCTCGAGAGCCAATGCCGGTAAAGCCTCGGCTTTTGCCTTTTTTTTCATTAAGCCGTAAAGAGCGAAACTCACGGCCAATGTCAATGATATCCAGGGCGGCCGGCCCTGTCCCAAAGCCATAACGCCCACTCCGGTAAAAGCCAGGACAATAGCACAGCCTTTGGCTTTATTCACTTTTTCTCCCAACACGATCACTCCGAGAAGAAAACTGATCAACGGATTAATATAGTAACCTAAACTGGCTTCTACAATCCTGTCATGATTCACCGCCCAGATATATACTAGCCAATTGAGGCTCACAAAAAAAGCGCTGGCGCTGATCAAACGCATTTTGACAGGGCTATGTATAATCTCATTAATAACCTTTTTCCTTTTCACCGCAATGAGAAGTCCCAAAGAAAAAAGAAAAGACCAGACAATACGATGCGCCAATATTTCATAAGGGGAAACGGTTTTGAGTAATTTCCAGTAAACAGGAAGCCCTCCCCACAGCGAAAAAGCCAGGGCCGCAAAAAGGGCCCCTTTTAAGGACTCCCGGGGATCAGAGATCTCTGCGTTCATTGTTTTCCAGGTCTTTCACCGATTTGACATTATTTTTCCCCTGCCCTTTCCCTAAATAAAGAGCCCGGTCGGCTTCAATAATCACTTGCGATACACTCTTTCCACAGGAAAACATACTGACCCCCAATGTCATGGTCACATGATGATTCCGGCCGTCATAGGTAAAAGGAGACCGGTCGAGAGCCTGATTTATTTTTTCTGCTGTAATAATGCCGCCTTTGAGCGTCGTTTCAGGCAGAAGGATGATGAACTCTTCCCCTCCCCAGCGGGCTGCCATATCCTGCTTACGCAAAACATTTCCCATGGTCTCGGCAACTTGCTGCAGGAGAAAATCTCCGCAATCATGCCCGAATTGATCATTATAACGCTTAAATCCGTCTAAATCCCCGACAATCAAGACAAAACTTTTTTTATTCCGCTCACAGCGGGCCACTTCACCGTGAACCTGCTCCATGAAATAGCGCCTGTTGGCCAAGCCTGTCAGACTGTCATGATTGGCTAATTCTTTGAGCTGCTCATAGGCTTCTTCCAATTGCCTTTTCTTCATTTGAATCATTGTCTTGGCTTTTGTCAATTCAATATTTCTCAAACGATAGATCTCTGTTTCCTGACGTTCTCTCTCGATCTCATGCTTCATCATGATCATTTCCAGGGTGTGCTCTTTATTCCGGTCAGACAACTCCTCACTTTGCTGATGATACTCTTTGTAAAAGCTTAAAGCCTTTTCATAATCTTTTTTTTCTTCATAGAGCGATGATATTTTTTGATTTAAATCCAGACTCAATTCGTGAAGGTTCAATGCAGCCGCCCTCTTCTTTGCCTCTAAAAAAAGAGAAAGAGCCCTGTTCAAACGTTTTTGGCCGAAAAAGCATTCACCCAGGGCTTCCAGGTTTTTAACGATTCCGTATTCATCCTTCTTCTTATGCAAAATAAAAAGAGAGGCACGATAATGGCGCAAGGCTTGGGGGTAATGCGCCCTTTTCATGGATACGAGTCCGAGATTATGCCTGGAAATCGCCACTCCGTATTCATTCCCGCTTTTTTGCCGCAATTTAAGAGAGCGCTCAATATAATCCCAAGCTGCATCGTATTCTCCCAAATCACAAAAAGTCAAACCGATATTATTCAGCGTATCATGAAAACCCTGCTCATCGTTGACCAAATTATAGAGATCCAGGGCCTTAAAGTAGCATTCCAGGGTTTTTTGAGGCTTTTTCAAATGACGATAAACCACTCCGATATTGTTATAGGTCAAAGCGACACGCTGATGCTCTTTCCCCGCTTCATAAAGAGCTAAAAGGCGAAAGTACTCTTCTAAGGCTTTTTCATAATCTCCAAGATGCCGGTAAACGATTCCCAATCCGTTCAAGGCATTATTCACGACATCACTCAATGCTTTTTTTTCGCCTATGGCCAAAGCCTCCCGGAAGCATTCCAATGCTCTTCTGAAATGTGAGGAATGACGGCTGGAGCGGCCCAGCTGAATCAACAGACGAGCTCTCTCTTCTTTTGAAATCCTTTCTGTAGCTAAAAGGTTCTCCAAAAGTTCTTTTGCTTTCAGGGGGTCTGAAACCGAAAGCGCTTTAGCTCTCTCCATTTCGATCTCAAAATCTTTTTTTTTCATATTCTCCTTTGATAAGAGATGCCTTTTCTCCTTCGCCTGTTACGGCAAAGAAAATTTTTCCGGATGAATGCCTGTCTCCGGAACACCCCATGCAAGCAGGCCCCGGATAATATCATCTCTCATCCCTTTCGGCGCACAAATAAAGTAATGAGCCTCAAAAGGATGATCGACGTACTTTTTGATCCGGTCCAGATCCACATGACCCCGCTCCCCTCTTTTCGATTTGTCCCTTGAGAGCACATGGACGACTTTAAACCGTTCCATGTCCAGGGTCATCTGTTTTAATTCCTGGCGGAAGATGATGTCTTCTTTTCTTTTATTTCCCCAAAGCAAAGTGATGGGATGACGGCTTTTCACCTTATGGGCATAACGCAGCATTGAGAAAAGCGGGGTAATGCCGATTCCCCCCGCAATAAAAACCATCTCCGAAGCCTTATAATTCAGGAAACTGAATTGCCCGTACGGCCCGTCAATAATCAAATGATCTCCGGGAGTCAAATGATGAATCGTAGAAGTAAATTCACCTAACCATTTCACCGTAAAGGAAAGATGTTTTTCCCCGGGATGGGATGTAAGAGAAAAGGGGTGCGGGGCTGAAATACGCCCGTTATGCAAAGTGGAGACAAAGGCGTATTGGCCGGGCAGATAAGAAAAATTGTTTTTTTCGCATAAGACGGTCCATACTTCGTGATTCTCTTTCACGACGTCAATGATTTTATGGGATTCTTTTATCAACCGTTTTTTTCTTTCTGAAAGGGCTCCATGCAGAGCGGCCCATAACAGAAAAAGAGCACAGAGATACATGGTAAAAGGAGAAAATAGATTCTCCCGGTGCATGATCATGCCATGTATAAAAAAAAGAGGGAAAACGGCTCCATTTGTCTTATGAATGCTTTGTCTCAATTCATAGGAGAATAATCCTGCCTGATAACCGAAATTTGCAGCCGTATTCAAAAGTGATAAAAAGATTCCGGCATAAGCGGGCCAAAGATAGATTCCCCGGGGGAGTTTCCCGTATACAGAGGCAAAAAGAACAATATGAGCCGTTAAAGCCGCCAAAGCCATCAACGCGAATCGGTCCTGAAGGCGATAGCTTAAGGATGTTCCTAAAACAGGTTCTGTCCATGGAAAAGTAAGAAGAACAGCTGTCTGTAAAAAGAAAAAAGCATAGGCAATGTATCCCATCAGGGCTGAGATATCAAGAAGTGTAATGGCACCACCCTGAACCGCCATTTGGCTGCACCATAAATAGAAAGAGACCGCCGGGCAGAGGCTCCATCCGACAAAAAGCATCATTTTTTTCATAAGGCCTCTTCGTTCCTCTTGATAATTTTCTCAGTTCTTATCGTAATAAAAACTCCTTTACTCGTAAATACGCCCCTCATGATAAAGGCGTTGTACGTAGAGAATTTCACAAGCCCCATCCCCTGTATCTTCCCGGCTTAAGCTCGATTTCCAACGAACTTCTTTCCCGCGGATAAAACCATGGGCAGAGATGAGAAAGCCGGCCATCTTGATAATATCATCTTTTTTCACCCTTCTCAATGCCCGCCTGATGTTCTCTGTGGCAGGAATCACATGGGTATTGGCGGAGTTCCTGCTGACATATTCCGGTGTATAGGGGCTTTCCCCCCTGATCTCAAAAAAATACCATCGGCTACGTTGTCGGATACGAACAGTTTTCCGGATATACTCTTTGGCCATCCCTTTCCAGCCTAAGACAAAATCAAAGGGCGCGATCTTAGCGCTCCAGTCAAAATAGTAGCGTTTCTTAGAGAGAACGACAGCCGTGATTTCATATGCAGCCAGGGGCGTCAGCATCATCGTCCCGTTGGAAATCCGTATAGGAAACTCTTTTTGAGAAGTCTCTTCCTGCAGCGGATTCTTCCCTGTATACAGGGCGATATCATAATAATCAGAAGGGAGGGGGGCAGGTGACCGGAGAAGAGGCCATAGGAGAAGAAAAATGGTCAATGCTGCAGCGACACAAAGACCGGCTTTCACGGGACACCTCCCGGCACGGCGCGCCGTTTTCTTTTGCGGGTCAACAGATAGCCGCCGGCCATAATAAGTCCGCCCCCGACAATCAAATACCTGTTGAGTTCCAAACCTAAAAAGATTATTTCATTGATTGTCGTAAATAAAATCGTCATGAGGAAAAGAATAGACGTTTGATTGGTCGGAAGAAGCGAAAGGGCATAATTCCATAAGATGTAAGCCGCTCCTGATTGAAAGACTCCCATCTCGATAAGCCAGAACCACTCCCAAAAGCTTTGCGGCCAGCGCCCCTTTGTCAGGAGAAGCGGGGACATAAGAAGAGCTGTAATAGTGAATATTTTCATCAAGAACGCTACAATTTCATCCGGGCGACCCCGCAAAGGGCGAACCAGAACGGCGGAAAAATAGACATAGATCCCAAAAGTCAAGCCTGTTAAAACACCTAAAAAAATACCAAAATAAAAAAAATGATGCAAGTCTTTAAAATGTTCCTTTCCCAAAACAATAAGAAGAACACCTCCTAAAGAAAGCATCAGGGAAAAGATCTCAACCCACCGGGGCTTGACCTTTTCCAGCATGAATGAAAAGAACAACACAAAAACCGGGGATAAATTTTCCAATATCATCACCAATGTCCCCGACAAATAAATCAAAGTCAAATGATAAAAGAGTGAATTCAAAGCCACCCCGACAAAAGCAATCAGCAAAACAAGTTTCCAGCGTTCTTTATAATCGATATGGGGCAAATGCCCCCGCTTCAGCGTATATAAAAAAAAGATAAAGGTCCCAAACCAAAACCGCAATGCTGTGACCACAAACATATTCACGCCCTGAAGAGCCAGGTAACGGCCGGCCGGGCCGTGAATCCCCCATAAAAAAAGAGCGACGAAGGCATAGACCAACCCAAGGGTATTGGGACTGAGCCTTTTGATCATGAGCAGATTTTAACTCCTCTCAGAATCACATTCTCCAAAGGGAAATCCCGGTGAGGAGGGCGGTCTCCGGTGGGAAGGGCTGCAATGCGGTCGACCACATCCATTCCATGGGTGACCATCCCGAAAACACAATATCCGAAACCCGCTCCGGTATTATCTTTATGATCCAAAAATTGATTATCGGAGAGGTTAATAAAGAATTGTGAGGTCGCACTGTCAACAACAGATGTCCGTGCCATAGCCAGTGTCCCCCGCTCATTTTTCAACCCGTTTGCCGCTTCATTTCTGACCGGCTCCCGGGTCTTTTTCTGTTCCCCTTTCTCATCCAGGCCCCCGCCCTGAATGACAAAGCCCGGGATAACCCGATGAAAGAGAGTCCCGTCATAGAACCCGTCCCGGACATAGGCAAGGAAATTCTCAACAGTCTCGGGTGCCTCTTTGGTAAAAAGTTCAGCCTTGATTGCACCGTATTGTGTTATCATCTCCACTGTGATATTAGACTTTTTTTCCATACTCCTCCTTATGAGCCATTAACTTTCTGTCAATAAAAAACCAAAACAAAGCTGATATCGGAACACCCAGAAACAGCCCGAAAATTCCCAAAAAACGGGAAAGTATTAAAAGCATAATCATAACCGCCACAGGGTACAGACCGACCATCTTCCCCACGATCCGCGGATACAGAAAAACGCTTTCGATGACCTGGATCAAAAAATAGATGGCAGCCATGATCAGGATGGTTTTTAGACCAAATCCTGAAGACAGGACGATGACTGCCGATAAACCGAAGGCGATCCATATGCCCACATAGGGAATGAGATTAAAGATAAAGGTCATAATGCCGATAAACAGCGCATAAGGCACTCCGGCAATCAAAAGGCCTAAGAAAGTCGCTGTTCCTACGATCAGAGAATCCAGAAGGACGCCCCTGACATAACGGCCGAAGATCCGGTTGAAATGAAAATACCCCTCTTCGGCTTTTTTTCTTTCTTTGGTCGCAAACCGGGAAAATATCCAGTCTTTTATTTTGTCAAAATCCCGCAAAATGTAAAAGGTTACAACAGGAATAATAACAATATTGAAAAGCTGCTGGAAAAGGGTTGAGAACCCTGTAAAGAGAAGCGACAGTTGTTTGGTCAGATTGTTCATGAACTCTTTAATAGAGTTCAGAAGAGCTTGTGTGTCAATAAGATCTGTTTTTTCAAGGGCTTTCCAGTGTTTTTCAGCAAAAGCGAAAATCTCCGCCTGATTTTTCCCGATCATCTGAATAAGCTGTGTCATCTGATCCACAACTTTAGGAACGATCACCAACACCGAGAGAGTACTCAGGGCGATAATAAAAATCATAATAATCAGAACAGCCAGGCTTCTTTTCATCTTCTTTTCCAATATATCGGCCACAGGATCCAGAAGATAGGCCAGGAAAAGGGCGGTTACAAAAGGGATAAGGATGCCTTTCAGTTCATTCCAAAGCCAAAGAGTCAGGAAAAGCGAAGCCACGGCGAATCCCCGTTTCACACAAACGTGAGACGAAAGATAGGGATAAAAATAGTAAAAGAAAGCTAAGGCCAACAGAGGCGGCCCCAGAACCGGAGAAAAAAGGGCCGCCAGCAAAATAAGCACTAGAGTCAAAACCGCAAAGAAGAGACTATTCTTTTCCATGGGAAATATCCCCTTTCTTGAATTTCATGACAGGAAACAGGCCTATAATCGCAGGAAGAAGAATATTGAAAAAATAGATAAAGAGAGCTGCCCCCAAAGCTATTTCAGACGAGTGGCCGAAAAATTCATAAAACTCCATGAGAGAGACCTCTTTAATTCCCCAATCAGCGACTGTCAACGGGAGAGCTGTTTTTAAAAACAAAGAGATGACATAACCGTTTAAAGCCACTAAAAAAGTCCCGGCTTTCAGCGATAAGGAAAAAAAGACAAATTCAGCCAGGTAACAGACATACATCGTGATGGTCATCAGAAACAATACAATATTATCCTTTTTGTTGCTGTCTTTCACGGCAATGAGAAATTCCTCCCCTTTGCCTTTATAGAGAAAGGGAATCCGCGAAAGAAAATGATACAACGTCTTAGGATACCGGGTATAAAGGATAATAAACGTCAGAAGAACCGCCGAAAAAAAATAAACCACAATTTTCAACGGAAGCGGATAAGGAAGGGGCATAAACTGAAGAAAAAAGATGCCGAGAAATGTCGTTATGGAGAGATTAAACATCTTATCAATACCGACCAGGGATATTGTCTTTCTTTTCTCCAATTTTGAAATAAAAAAGCAGCGTCCCATCTCCCCTAAGCGGGCCGGCGTCAGAATCGAAAGAGTATAACCGGCCATCATGGATGTCGCAGCCTCTCTAAAACTCATGGGAACATACCGAGAAACCAGAAATTTCCATTTAAAAATATTAAAAAGCATGCCTGATATGAAGCAGAGCACCCCGGCAAGAAAATAACCGGCATTCATATGGCTCAGATATCCCCATAAAAGACGATAATTGATCTTAACGGCAAGATACCAGACAACGGCTGCCAGCAGCATGATCTTTGTAACATTGATTAAAATCTTAGCGGATCGATCGCTCACTTTTCCACCTGTAGCCTTTCCATACACCCCAAAAAGAAAAAACAATGATTTTCACAGGATAAAGAAGGGCAAAAAAGGGAAAGAAAAAAATCTCCCGCTTTCTCCCCGCCTTTAAGGCTCCGGCTGCAAACGCCGTCATCTCCGCTCCTGCTTTCAACCCTAAAAGCATAGCCGCATATCCCAACGGAATGCCGGGTCTCCACAAAACACAGGGAATGAGAAGAAAGTACACGACCGCCGTTAAAAACGCTGTCTTTTGCCATAACTTTAGATAGAGATTTTTACCGTATTTTCTCTTATTTTTTTCGGCATACTCCCCCGGAGCATACCAACGTCGGGTCAGGACAACGGTCTCCTTCTCATACATCGGTTTAATCATATAGTATTTTTGGATTTTTTGAAGAAGAAACATATCATCCCCGGATGCGATAACCGGTGTTCCTGCATACCCTCCGACCTCTTTAAAAGCTGCAACAGAGACCGCCATATTGCCCCCGGAACAGTAGGGAGCCTGACGGCGAGAAGCCAAAGAAAAAGCAAAAAGGGAACCGCTCAAACTTTCCAGCGACTGAAAAAGAGAAGCGTTTTCAGGAAGGACCATCCCTATAGCCATTCCTGTTTCCCCATCCAGCAAACGCCCGCCACGAAGAATCCATTCGGGGTGCGGGCGACAATCGGCATCGGTGAAAAACACGAAATCAGTTTGAGCCGTTTCCATGATTTGGGTTATTCCCCACTTTTTCCCCGGCAGATGTGAAGGTTTATCCGTCAGATGGATGACCATGGCCTTTTCCTCTTCACGGCAGAAGTCATCCATGAGTTTGCCGGTTTTATCCTGAGAATTATCATCAACCAGCAGAAAACGACTGATAAGTGACCGCCCTTTTAATTTTTTAAAAGCTTCAAACAAATGGGGCAGTTGGGCTTCTTCATCACGGGCCACTACAGCCACACTCAGCGAAGGAAAAGCCGTTTGAATACGCTGAGTCTTTTTTAAAAAACCCCCAATCACCCAGAGAGCGAAACCCAGGTAAAAAGGAGTTAAAATAAGAAAAAGCCATGTCCACAGGGGCATGAATTCAATCTCCTGTTCCCGGGTTCAAAGCTCATTCTTCATCCTAGGGACGAATAAACAACCCGGTTTCCGGCTGTACAGCCAAAGCAAATGATGTGTACGTCCCCTTCTTGATCAAGACACGGGCCTTGAGAATCGGATAAGGTTGCTCTTTCCCACGAAGCAGCTGATAGTCCACATACCTTATTTCTGAAATATCCGCCCAGCATAACTCTTCATCGGGGAAAAAAAGGCCGGAAAAGAATTTTTCTAGCACAGGGAGATCTTTTGTATCCAAATCTTCATAATAGAGACCGGTCTCTTCCATAAGAGCTTCCGGAGCCAGAAAAGCCGCGGCCTTTAAGACATCACCTGCCTCACAGTATTGTGCAAAATCTGTCCATTTAAGGGTTAAAAAGGGGTTGACTCTTTCTTTCATTTTTCTGTCCATTAAAGACCAATACGTCTGGAATGAATCAGGTTCTTCGCCCCGAAGCGGGATGACCTCTGCAATACCCGTCTGCTCTCTTTCTCCGTAGACTTCTTCAATGTCGATCTTTATCACGTATCGGATTTCCAAATCGACAAGCAATATATCATAGAAACGGGCTGTCTCTTCAGCTCTTTTTCGGACCAGGTCCTGAGCAGAAATCCAATCAGGCAAAAAGGAGACCTCTTGAAGAGAGGCCGTATTCTCCAGCGAAACCTGAACCTTATCCCCCGCCTGATAAGCTTTATAAAAACGGGTAATATCCGATTCATTTCCGGGTGCCCCAAAAGCAACAAAGAAAGTGACAGATAATGATGAAGGCCTATTGATCTCATGCCGTGCCGGAGCCCCTGCGGCAATACGAAAGCCCCGAAAATCCGTTTTCACGGCAAAATAAAGAGATTCTCCGATCCCTTTCCGGGCCCCGCCGGGTATCCACATCGTCCCCGGAAGGCCGTCTAAAGCCTTTCCGGGCCCGAACTCTCCGTCAATGGGAATCTGTCCGACGGGGTTGTGTGATGTCTGATACTCTGATGTCGCCCAATAAGGGCGAACATCATAACTCCATTTAAAAAGTTGTAACTCAAGTGAAGCATTACGGGGTTCAGCGGATAATACAAAAAGAAACCCCGAACACAGCAACAGGACAAAATATTTCAAAGACCGTATACCTCCCGGGCCGGAGGGTTGATGGCCACCGTTTTTGAAAGCTGCCGGAAACGGCTGCGGTATTTTTCAAAAAGATTCCCCGGAGCCGTATACTGAATAACGACGACCCCCTGCTCAGCAGGACAAAAGAGCGTATATTCGGTAAACTGCTTGTTGCGTGCGGTTTCCCTGTAGGAATAAATGATGATTTTTGACCCCGCAACCGGATCATCCACAGCTATCTCCTCGTGGATTGAAAAATTTTCATGAAAAGAAAAGGCCTGAAAGAACTTTCTTATAAAGGCTTCCAGCCCTTCAGAACCAGACGGCTCCGCCGTAACCATGGAATAGACATCTTCCGGACCGTATGCGATAAGGTCGCAATAGTCCTGAGCGGTATCAATTTTCCATCCCGCCGGATACTCCAACGTCAGAGAAGCCTTTTCTCCCGGAAGGTCCACAGTCAAGCGCGAAAAAGATTCCGGCTTTTCAGCAGACTCTTTACCCGCACAGGAGAAAAGAAAAAAAACACAAAAAAGAATAAAAAAGGAAAAAATCGAACGGCCCATGTGCACCCCCCCCTTTTTTACTCCATTTTAACACTGTTCTTCGCTATATTCAAGAATATTCAGATGTTATTCTTTTTCTCTTTTTTTGCTCCCAAAGACTCGTCTTTTCCGTGGCGGAGGATGCGTCCTTCTTTCATAAAAACCGTCTCTTCGGCCATATTTGTTGAAAGATCGGCTATACGTTCAAGGTTCTGGGCAATCCGGATCATGTGATACCCGTATAAAGCCAACCCGGGTTCAGAAGCCATGACATCAAGTGATCGTTTTAAGATTATCATTTCTATCTCATCCACAGAATCATCAATAGAGCAGACATCCCTGGCCAGAGCGGGGTCTTCTTTCATAAAAGAGAGAAATGCCTTCGAAAACATCAGCAAGGCCGAGTCAGACATGTCATGAAGAAGCTGATAAACATCCTTTTTCTCAAAGGTCTTCAATTCCGCGGCACTTTCGCAAATATTCACAGCATGATCACCTATACGCTCTAAATCATTATTATTTTTTAAAATTGTTATGATCTTACGCAAAGGTGCAGCCTCAGGCTGATACAAAGCGAGCACCGTTGTACAAAGTTCATCAATGTCGATCTCCATGCGGTTGACACTTTTCTCCATCTCTAAAACTTTTTGACAGGCTTCACTGTCTCGGTTGAAAACGCCCTTCAAAGCCAGATTCAACATAGACTCAACAGTTTTAGCCTGTATAAAGATCTTTGCATTGATTTCTGCCATTTTTTTCTCGATCATACTTCTTCTCCTTAACCGAATTGCCCGGTGAGAAAATTTTCCGTTTTTTCGTGGGCAGGATTTGTAAAAAGCTTCTCTGTGGTCCCATACTCCAGCATTTCACCTAAATAAAAAAAGGCCGTATAATCCGATATGCGTCCGGCCTGGGCCATATTATGGGTTACAATGATAATGCTGACATGTTCCTTTAACTCCGAGAGAAGTCCCTCGATCTTTGCTGTAGCAATAGGATCCAATGCGCTTGTGGGTTCATCCAAAAGGATCACATCCGGATTCATCGCCAAAGCCCGGGCCATACAGAGACGCTGCTGCTGCCCGCCTGAAAGAAATGTTCCCCTGTCATAGAGAGAGTCTTTGACTTCATCCCATAAAGCGATTTTCCTCAAAGATTCCTCCACAAGAGTGTCAAATTCATGTTTTTTCTTTTTGATTCCGTTGAGCCGGTAACCGGCAATGACATTGTCATAAATCGTCATATGAGGAAAAGGGTTCGGCTTTTGGAAAACCATTCCTATTCTTCTGCGTACTAGGATCGGATGCATTTTCGCGATGTTTTCTCCATTCAAAAATATATCTCCCTCAATCCGGGCGCGCGCCTCGATATTGACTTCATGGATCCGGTTAATACAACGCAAAAATGTAGTTTTTCCGCATCCGGAGGGGCCCATGATCGCTGTGATCTTATTTTTGAAAAAATCAATATTCACATCAGCGACCGCTTTTTTGGAACCGTAAAAGGCATTCAAGCCTCTGATATTCAGAACTTTATCTGCCATTTTTTCACCACCCATCGTGTTATCAAATTCAATATAAGAACAAAGGTCACAAGGATAAAGGAAGCCCCCCATGCGATTCTGATCCATTCCGGGTAGGGGCTGGTCGAATAGTTATATATTAATAACGGTAAAGCGTCCACGGGTTTGAAGAGATCTGTGTTCAAAAAGGGATTACCGAAAGCTGTAAAAAGCAAAGGAGCCGTCTCCCCTGCAATACGTGAAACTCCAAGAAGAATGCCTGTTAAAATCCCGCTGAGGCCGGCGGGGAGGATGACGCGAAGGACTGTTTTGTAATAAGGCGCTCCTAAAGCCAAAGAAGCTTCTTTGAGGCTTTCCGGAACCATTTTCAATGTTTCTTCCGTTGATTTGATAATAATAGGCAGCATCATAATGCCCAGGGCGACTCCTCCGGCCAAAGCGGAGAAATTTTTCATAGGAAGGACAATCCAAATATAAATGACAATACCCATAATAATCGAGGGAATTCCCTGAAGCATATCCACGGTAAAGCGAATCAATTGTGATATTCTGTTTTTGGGATGATCGTTGATAAAAAGAGCCGCCCCGACAGCCACAGGAACAGAAAGAAATACAGCGATAAGGATCAACAAAAGCGTCCCGACCAATGAGTGGACGATACCGCCGCCGCTTTCCCCTACCCCGGCGGGCATGGAAACAATAAAATCCCAGTTGATTACGGCAATTCCCTTCTTAAAAATATACCCCAAAAGGAAAAGGAGAGGAATCACGACAAGGGATGCAAAAAAAAGAACCAGGCTGTGGAACAGACGGTCTTTGGCCATGCGTTTTTTCACAGTCAACTCTTTCATCTACCCTCCTACCTGAAAACGTTTCATAATGCTTTTTCCTATGGAATTGATGATTCCGGTTAAAAGCATCAGGACAAGCCCCACCGCAATCAGCGCTGTTGTATGCATTCCGTCCGCTTCACCGAACTCGTTGGCGATTACGCTGGCCATGGTATTAGCCGGGCTGAAAATCCCTTTGGGTATAAAATTCGAATTCCCGATAAGCATGGTCACCGCCATGGTCTCCCCTACCGCCCGGCCCAAAGCCAGAAAAAAACCTGCGGTTATTCCCGAGCGGGCATAGGGCAGAATGATATGAGCAACGACTTCAAACCGCGTGGCACCCATGGCATAAGCAGCTTCTTTCAAATCACCGGGCACCATGGATATCACATCGCGGCCCAGAGATGCCGCATAAGGAATAATCATAAGAGAAAGAATCAGAGACGCTGTCAGCACGCCTACTCCGTAGGGGATAACACCTAATTTGATCTGAAGTGATTGAACCAAAGGCATAAGGATCATGATCCCCCAAAACCCATAAATAACAGAGGGGATCCCCGCCAATAATTCAGTCACACTTTTAAACGCCGCTGCAAAAGGCCCTGTTTTAATATACTCCCCCAAAAGAATCGACAAGGCCATGGAAAAAGGAAAAGCTATCAAAATACTGAGAAAAGATGTCATAAGTGTTCCTGCGATAAAGGGGAGAACGCTGAAAGCATTTTCCATGGGGACCCAGCGGGATGTCGTAAAAAACTTCAGACCCGTCTCTCTGAAAAGAGGAAAAGATTGAAGGACAAGTGTTACAAAAAAGGCTCCCAGGACCATAAGAACCAGGGTTCCTGAAAAAAGAAGAAAGGCGGAAAACCCTTTTTCTTTTACCTTATGAACTTTAAGAGGAGAAGCGCTCATGCGCCCCTCCTCATTATTTTTCTTTCGTTTCATCATCTCAGTTACTTCAAAATCGGTTTCCCGTTGTACTGAGTCGATCTCAATACTGCTTCTGCTTTTTTTACGGCTTCTTTGGACAATTCCCCATATTTCAACTCTTCATTGTAACGCTGTCCGTCATGGATCATCCACCAGAGAAGATCAAGGGTCTCCTTTGCTTGAGCCAATGTCCGGCCCCCATAGTTTTGTTCTTTGAACAAGATGACCCAGGTAAAACTGGAAATAGGATAGCCGTCGGTAGCTGCCGTATCGGTAATGGTCACCCGTGTATCTGCGGGCATATCAGTATCTGCTGCCAGCCCGACTCCTTCCAAAGTAGGAGCTATGAAACGTCCGCTCTTATTTTTCACAGAAGCGACAGGCATACCGTTGGAAAGAGCATAGATCACTTCCACGTATCCGATAGAGCCGGGAATATTCTTGACCTGCCCTGCGACTCCGGCATTTTTCGCTGCCCCGATCGCCGTAGCGCCCCAGGAGGGAGTCTTGCTTCGCCCCATCCCTGTTTCCCAATCAGCGCTCACTTTTGAAAGATAATCAGTAAAGATGAATGTCGTTCCTGAACTGTCAGAGCGGCGGACAACGGTAATCCGCATCTTCGGAAGATTCACTGTTTTGTTCAGACTCTGGATCCGCTGATCATTCCAGAGTGTTATTTTCCCCATAAAAATATCAGCGATGACATCACCGGTCAGCTGAAGTGTGGGGCTTCCGGGTAAGTTGTACGTTACGGCCACAGCCCCGAGGCAAGTGGGGATGTGAAGGATCTCTTCTTTGACTTCGCGAAGCTTCGCATCATCAAGGTAGGCGTCTGTCCCGCCAAAATCAACGACTTTTGCCAAGACCTGTTTGATTCCACCGCCGGAGCCGATGGCCTGATAATTGACTTTGACACCCGTCTCTTTATGATACTCAGAAAACATCTTCGTATATAAAGGATAGGGAAACGATGCACCTGCACCCATGAGCTCTTTTTCAGCTGCTTCTACAAAACTCAAACTTCCCATGAGAACAAAACCTAACATAATCCACTTCATTACTTTTTTCATAAGACCTCCTTTTGTCTTTTTAAACCATACGCTCTTCCTGTGAACCGGAAATTAACGAAATGTTAAAAATACGTGAATTCCTGAAAACAAACTTCTTAACGGAATATTAACAATAAATTCAATTTCCTTTTAACTTATGATAATATCATAGAAGGGAAAGGGGAGTCTTTATGAATGACCTTATCTTTGTCGTTGAAGATGAGACGGATATTGCCGATCTCATCAGCCTTCATTTAAAAAATGCGGGGTTTTCCGTAGAAACGTTTTTGAACCTCAATGATTTTCATCTTCGTCTGGAGCAAAAATTACCGCGGGCTATCCTGCTGGATCTGATGCTTCCGGACGGGGACGGCATGGAAGCCTGCAAAGAACTGAAGAGAAATGAGAGGACGCATTCAGTTCCCGTCGTCATGGTCACAGCCCGAAGTGATGAGATCGACCGTGTTTTAGGACTTGAAATCGGAGCAGACGATTATATTGCAAAACCTTTTTCCGTCAGAGAGCTCACAATACGCGTTAAGAATCTTATTAAAAGGAGTTATCCCTCTGATGAACCGGTGGGGAAAGAGGCTTTTTCACTGACAGAACATATTCAAATCGACCCTCACAGGCATATGGTTTTAGTTGACGGACGGGACAGAGAGCTGACGGCCACTGAGTTTAATATCCTTCTTTACATGTCCCGCCACAGGGGGTGGGTCTTTACCCGGGAGCAGATTCTGGATCATCTCTGGGGAGATGAAAAGGCTGTGTTAGAACGTACAGTCGATGTTCACGTCAAACATATTAGAGAAAAAATAGAGCCCTACGGCGACCTGATCAAAAATATCAGAGGCGTCGGGTATAAGTTGGACTTATGATACGCTCTATCTTTTTAAAAATCATTCTTTTCTTCAGCATCATCATCGCATTGCTGGTCATTCCCCTCTCTCTTTTTTCTTTTCGCTCTATTGAAGATCATATGACCCATATTCTGAAAAGAGACCTCAGAAAAATCGCAGTTGCCGCCATTCCCCCTTCCGCCTTGCTTTCAGATCCCGGCGAACTGGATCGTGAGATCAAAATATTGGGGAAAAAGATCAATACGCGGCTCACTGTCATCGATACAGAGGGATTTGTTTTAGCTGACTCAGAAAATGACCCCCGACTCATGGAAAACCATAAAGATCGCATTGAGATACGCCGGGCTCTGCTCAAAGGGGAAGGATTTTCCATACGTTACAGCGATACAGAAAAAAAGAGAATGCTTTATACGGCTGTCCCTATCAGGACCGCCTCAGAAGAAGGAACCGCCCGAGGAGTGATACGGGCAAGTCTTTATCTGGAGGACATTACCGCACTCAATAAGGAATTGACCGGCCATCTTGTCGGCTTTCTGAGTGTTCTTATTCTTCTGGCCCTTCTGCTGGCCTTTTTTCTTTCCCGCACATTGTCTGCTCCGATCAAAGCCATCGCCGGGGCTTCTATGGCTGTTTCCCGGGGTGAATTCGGTGTCAAGGTTCATTTAAAAAACAACGATGAGCTAAAAATATTGGCGGATAACTTCAATTATATGACACATCAGTTATCGCTTCTTTTTCAACAGGCACGGACAGGAGAGGAAAAAATTATCAATATCATTGAAGCTTTAGATGAAGCTCTTTTCGTTGTCGATAACCATCGGAATATTACTCTTGCTAATAACAGTTTCTGCAACATCACGTCTTGTCCGGAACCGGAAGGCAAGAAAGCCGAAGATATCATCCCATGGCCTGAACTTTTGGCTTTTACAGATGAGAAGCATAAGACAAAGGAGAACGCCGTGCAAGAGATCTCCTTTGAAGAAAAAATATGGCTGGCGGCCGTTAACCACACCCTTTCAGGAGAATCGATCATTCTCCTCCACGACATTACGCCTATCAAAAGGGCTGAAAAATTAAAAAGGGATCTTGTAGCCAATGTTTCTCATGAACTCCGAACACCTCTGACAGCCATTAAAGGGTTCATAGAAACTCTTCAGGAAACAGCCAGAGATGATCAGATGCGCTATTTTGAAATCGTCGCTGACCACACAGACCGGCTGATCCATATTGTCCGGGATCTCAGTGCTCTTTCCTCTCTTGAAAAAGGGGAGAAAAAACCTGAAGAGATAGTTTCGCTTGACACGATCATTCGCAATGTCTCTCTTCTCTTTGAAAAGCGGGTCCGTGATAAATCTCTTGATTTTCAACTATCTTTATCTGAGGAACCCCTTTTGATAAAAGGCGACTCCTTCCGGCTCGAACAGATGATGATCAATCTTCTGGAAAATGCCCTGAAATATACAGATCACGGTTCCATTGAAGTTTCTCTTTCCAAAGAGAACACCCGCGCCTGGCTTACTGTCAAGGATACAGGT